>CAZVWB010000026.1:0-73791 GCA_964631045.1 uncultured Planctomycetales bacterium | reverse complement strand
GCCGCCGGGCACGTGAATCGTCACGTCCCGCAGCACCGGGCGCTCGGCGTGGTAGCCGAAGGTGACCGCGTCGAAGTCGATGGCGTCGACCAGGCGGCGGCGCGGCCCGCGCGCATCGCCGCGCGTCGGGCGCGGCAGACCGAACGCGGCCGGGCGGTCGGGCTTGTCGATCGGTTTGCGGAGCAGATCGAAGACGCGCTCCATAGCGGCCAGGGCCTGCTGCGTCTCGCCATACGACTGCACGATGGAAGAGACCGGGATCAGCAGCATCATGAGATACATCTGAAACGCCATGATGCCGCCGATGGTGGCCTTGTTCACAAGAACGAGCGTGCCGCCCAGCCAGATCACCAGCAGACCGCAGATCGGTATGAGAAAGCCCCAGCCCGCGCCGACCAGCGCCTCGTAAGCCCGCGCCAGGAGCACCTTGCGAATCACGGTGTGGTGCGCGACGCCGTAGCGATTCGCCTCGCCCCGCTCGCGGCGAAACGCCCGCACCACGCGGATGCCGCCGAAGGTCTCAACGGCGCGCCCGTCGATCTCGGCGCGGTCCTTGCGAATGCCGCGGTACACAGGCCGGATGCGGCGAATCGAGAACAGGTTTAGCGCGACGATCGGCGGCAGCAGCAGTACGGCTGCCAGCGCCATCTGCCAGTTGATCCAGAGCAGCATGCCGATGACGAGGATGACTTTCAGAATCGCGACGCCGGGGGTGATTACCGCCATCTGCAGCAGGCCGGTGACGGCGTCCACGTCGCCGGAGAGCCGCGACGTGATCCCGCCGGTCTTCATGTCCGACAGTTCGTGGAGCGGGAGTTTCAGCAGGTGATTGAACAGTCGCTGTCGCAGCCGAAAAATGATGCGGGCGTTCAGCACGGCCTGGCGCCAGTTCCGCAGCCAGTCGAGGGATTGCTGGAGAATAATGACGGCCAGCAGCCCGCCGCCGAGCAGGTGCAGCGTGGTCGTGTCGTGTCGCGGCAGCACCGTGTCGATGATGTGCATCGTGGCCCGCGGCAGGATCAGGCTGAGCAGCGCGGTCGCCACGGCCAACCCGAACACGACCGCGATGCTGGCGCGAAACGGCCAGAGCCACCCGATGTACTCGCGCAGGTAGGACCGCCGCGTCTGGCGATCCGCACGCGGTCGCGCCGGTTCCGCACCCGCCTCGGGCAAATCATCGGCCGCGCTGCGAATGCGTTGGCGAAACTCGCCGTAGCGCTGGCGGGACGAGCGTTGCGGGCTCAGCCTCTCCGACGGACTCGCCGCCGCGCCATCGGCCCCGGAGTGGTATGGGCAGCCCGACATGCGACTCTCTCACTCTCCGCGCTTCGCCCGGCGGTGCTGACCATCGGAATACAGCGGACCCAATCCCAGGCGGGTCAATAGCTGGTCCTCGCGCGCGTGCATGCGCCGCGCCGCCGCCGTTTCATGATCGTCGTAACCGGCGATGTGGAGCAAGCCGTGTACGACGTAGAGCGCCAGTTCGGCGCGGGTTTGCTGCGGCGTCGGCTGCTTCGCGGCGCGTCGCGCAACATCCGCGCATACCACGATCTCCGCGTCGAGCACGCCGCGCCGCCGATCGCTGCCGAAATCGAACGTGAGCACGTCGGTCGCTCCGGCCTCATCCCGATGCCGGCGGTGCAGCGTCGCCATGCGGCGAGCGCCGACCACGGCGATCGACAAGTGTCCACGGCGAAAGCCGCACGCATCGGCCGTCGCGCGGGCGGCGCGAGTCAGCAAGGGCGCGGCCAGGCGGCCGTGACGCACCGTCGCCGCGACCTCGACGACCAGCCGGGCGTCGCTCCGCTGCGGCGCGCGGCTCACGTAGGCACGTCGATGCGCGGCTCCGCGCGCTGCGGCAGCTCCTCGCGATCTCCCGGATACGCGATGCGACCGTGGTAGATCGCGCACAGGCTCTTCACGAGACTCTTCTGAATCAGGTTCAGCTCGCGGAAGGTCAGGTCGCATTCGTCCAACTGGCCGTCCATCAAGCGCTTTCGCAACACCTTGCGAACCGTGTCCTCGATCCGGCCGGGCGTTGGTTCGGACATGGCGCGAACCGCCCCCTCGACGCCGTCGCAAAGCATCACCACCGCACTCTCGCGGCTCTGGGGCCGCGGGCCGGGATAGCGGAACTCGGTGTCCGAGATGGTCGGATCGTCGGGCTTGCGGGCCTTGTTCGCCGCGGCGTAGAAGTACTCGACGACGGTCGTGCCGTGGTGCTCGGCGATGAACGGCCGCAGCACCGCCGGCAGGCGATACTCCTTGGCCATTTCGATGCCGTCCTTCACGTGCCCGATGATGATCAGCAGGCTCATCGCCGGCGATAGCCGCTCGTGTCGGCTGAACTGCGGCGTCTGGTTTTCGATGAAATACTCGGGCTTTCGAATCTTGCCGATGTCGTGGTAGTAGGCGCCCGTGCGGGCCTGGAGGCCGTTCGCGCCGATGGCTTCGGCCGCGTTTTCGGCCAGCGCGCCCACGAGCAGGCTGTGGTTGTACGTCCCCGGCGCCTCCGCCGCCATCAGCCGCAACAGCGGTCGGCTCGCGTCGCACCACTCCAGCAGCGTCATGCTGGTGCTGAAGCTGAACATCCGCTCGATCCACGGCAGCAGCCCCTCGACGACGAAAGCCGCCGCCACGGTCGCCGCAGCGGCCATGAGGCTCTGCGTCGTCGCGAATGTGAGCGTCTGCTGGTCGATCAGGCCGGCCGCGAGCGTCACCAGCATGGCGACGATCGCGCTGACAAAGCCGACCGCCACGATGCGACCGCGGCTGCGCACGTCGTGGAGTTGAAGCACAAGCGTGCCGGACACGGCGACCAGCACGATCAGATAGGCCACGCCCTGCTGCGTCGCGAGCGTGAGCACCGCCGCCAGCGCCCCGGACATCGCGAACACCAATCCGCGCGCGAAGACCAGCCCCAGCAACGTCGCGGCGAACGCCTGCGCGCCGACTGCGAGATAGGGCTCGGATGTGAAGACAAAGATGCCGCGGCCCGCAACCAGCGCCGCAAACACCACGATCGCGGTGGTGGTCTGCCGCACGGGCAGGCGGATGGCGCGCGGCTGGTAGCGCGCGATGTAGAAAGCCAGGCCGGCGCCGATTACAAACACGAGCGCCGCTTTGCCGATGGCGCTCAGCCACGCGATGCGCCACAAGTCGTGATCAGACCGCGTCTGCGCGCGATTCAGGGCATGCTCGGCACGAAGCAGCTCGCGCTCGTCGGCCGTGACCGGGCCGGCGTCGGCCAGCAGCGCGCCGCGGGCGTATGTCAGGTACTGCGCGGGTACGCGCTGCACCGCCGCCTCCGCCATCTGCGCGGTGCGCTCGGTCAGGAAGCGATAGCACGGCCGCAGCGGGCGACCGGGCGAGTCGGTCGTGAGCAGGGCCGCGGTCGAGGCGCGAATCGTGGCGCGGAGATCCGGCGCGAATACCTGCGCCACGCTCTCGGCGATTCCGGCCGCGTGGTCGCGGGTGTTGTTGAACATCAGCCGCGTGACGGGTACGGAGCGATCCGTCTGGTTCTCCGGCTCCAGCAGCAGCGCTTCGATCGGCGTGCGGCGTTGCGCGGCTTCGTCGAACTCGACCAGCGGCTGCGCGGCCAGCGCTCGCGCCCCCGCGTCCACCCAGCGCGAGAATTCGCCGGCGTCGGACGACTCGCCCAGCCGCAGCAGGGCGGCGGCGCCGGCCTCGTCGATCACCAGGCCGCTGGCCGCCGCAGTGTCCCGCAGGCGCGGCGCGTCGCCGCTGTGCGTTCGGGCGAGCGTCAGCAGGCTGGTGATGCGGCCGCGGAAGTCCTCGATCAGCGCGCTGTTCAGTTCGTAGCAGTTGGGCGAAGAGTCGCGCGCCCGAAGCTGCAGCGCGCGGGTCTGCTGTTCATCGCGCAGCCGCATGTTGACCCGCGCGGCGAGCGGATGGGCGAGCGTCTGACCGACGCGCACGTCCATCACCGGGCCGCCGAGATTGATCGTTCCCGCCGACAGACAGGCCACCACCAGCGTCAGCACCACCGGCCACGTCTCGTAGCGGTCGCGCAGGTGCTGAATGAGCGTCACTTCGCGCTCGGCGCGCGAGCGTCGAATGTCTTCGCGGCGGGCGGATCGTCGAGTGAGCGGCCACATCATCTTGGCATTTTCGCGGACAAGTGCGCGGGTCGCGGGCGCCGCGCCGCGTCGTGCGGGTCAGTCGACGCGGTCGCGCGGCACGTCCGCTTCTTCGCCTCGCCGGGGCGTCGCGTAGCGCAGCACCACGGCCTGCACCAGGCGATGGCGCACGATGTCCTCATCGGTCAGGCGCAGGATGGCGATTCCGGGCACGTCGCGCAACCGTTGCACGGCGTCGGCCAGGCCCGACGGCTGGTCGGGCTCCAGGTCCACCTGGCTGTCGTCGCCGGTGACGATGATCTTGCTGTGGTGCCCCATGCGCGTCAGGAACATCAGCATCTGCGACGGCGTCGCATTTTGCGCCTCGTCCAGAATAATCACCGTGCTGTTGAGCGTGCGGCCGCGCATGAAGGCCAGCGGAATGACCTCGATCACGTCGCTGACCATGAAGCGCTTCAACTGGTCGAAGGTCATCATGTCGTGCATCGCGTCGAACAGCGGGCGCAGGTACGGATTTACCTTCTGCAGCAGATCGCCCGGCAGGAAACCGAGCTTCTCCCCGGCCTCGACCGCCGGCCGCACCAGCGCGATGCGCTTGACGCGCCCGGCCCGCAGCAGGTGCACCGCGACGGCGGCGGCGAGATACGTCTTGCCCGTGCCGGCCGGCCCCAGACAGAACACCATGTCGTGCTCGAGCATGGCGGTGACGTAGCGGCGCTGCCCGTCGGTCTTGGGGTTGATCTGCGACTCGCGCGCGAACACGCTGATGGCGCCGCCGGCCGGTGCGGCCTCCGGCCGTTCCAGCTCGCTGAGCACCGCTTCGACCGCGTCCTCCTCGAGGTAGTCGCGGCCGCGCAGCATGTCCTGGAGACGTTCGATGACGGCGGCGGCCCGCGCCACGGCGGCCGGTTCGCCATTAACCCTCACGGCGGCATTGCGGCTCTGCACCTGCACCGCGAGCACGTCGCGGATGCGGCGTAAGTAGCGATCGCCCGCGCCGAAAAGTTCCGCCCGCTTGTGGGGTTCGCGGAGGGTGACGGATAACTCCATACGGGCGGTACGTTACCGCAATTGCGGGGATTTTCGCAAACCCGTCGCACGCCAGCGCCACCGTACCACGGCGCCTCCGCGTTTCCACACCGCCGAATCGCGCGCGACTCACGCCGGGTTGCGTCTTGCGGAGAGAGTCTGGCATGCCGATCTCGATTCGATAGCCCCTTCATCTGAAGTGCTCCGGCAGCGGCGATCGCAGTGCTGCGAGAACCGCCGGTGTGCCCGCGGCGCAAACCCGCACCTCAACCCGCCCACGGGTCGATGGGCACACGCCTTTTCAGACGGGGTGACGGCGATGCGGCGCACCCCGCCCGGCGCGACACGTGGCCTGTGCCGATGGGTCGCATGAGTGATGTGAAGTGGGCGTTACAGGACTCGAACCTGTGACCTCTTCCGTGTGAAGGAAGCGCTCTAGCCAACTGAGCTAAACGCCCGGCGCGATCCCGCGGCGGCTTGGCGGCCGCCGCTTTGCAGGATTGTCGCCCGTGCGGTCCGCCGGCGTCAAGAGCGGTGCGTACGCCGGCGTCGAGGGTGGCGCATCCGCCGGCGTCACGGACGGGTGCATCTCGCAAGCGGTTGCATCTCGCAGGGTGGGGCGGGCATCCTGCCCGCCGAACGGGGTTGCGTGGCCGGAGCGGGCAGAATGCCCGCTCCACCCGGTGAGCCGCGACCGAATGCGAGATGTACCCGTTATGGACGATGCGTACGCCGGCGTTACGGACGATGCATACGTCGGCGTCACACGTGATGCGTCCGGCGGCTAGGTCGCGCGGGTCTTTTCGCGAAGTTCGGTGAGATAGTGACCGGAAAGGCCCTGTTCGCGGGCCAGTTCGGCGTAGGGCATGACCGGTTTGGCCAGGCAGCCGTTCAGCAGCGGTGCGACGATGTGGCGAACCTGCCGCTGCTGCTCGGTGATCGGCAGCGTCGCGTCGATGACTTGCAGGTTGAACTCGGGAACCATGCGCTCGTATTGCTCCAGGATTCGCCCCTGAAACAGGCGAAAGCTCTCGAACGGATCGTCGGACAGCCCCAGATCCATGCCCGCTTCGTAGTGCTTCAGCTCCGGCCGGCCGGCGAGGATGCGATTGAGCGCTTCGTCCAGCGGCACGCGGAAGTAAAACGCCGCCGAGGGCCGCGGGGCGAAGCGATAGACCCGGCGCACATAGTCGGCGTCGACCCCGCGGGCCACGTCGCGGGCGAACGCCGTGAAAATGTAGCGGTCTGTCAGCACGACCGCGCCCGCTCGCAGCGGGGGCAGGATGGTGCGGTCGAGCCGGTCGGCGAAGTCGGCCGCGTGAATCAGCGAGAATGTCATCGGGCTGAGCAGGTGCTGATCCTTGCCCATCTTCGTAATCGAGCGCACCACCGGCGAGGAGTTCCACTCGCTGAAGTACGCGCAGAAGCCCTGGGATGCGATCCACTTGCGCAGCAGATCAAGCTGGGTGCTCTTGCCCGAGCCGTCGATGCCTTCGACGATCACCAGCTTGCCCGGCAGGTCGCCGAAGTCGCTGTAGCGCGGGGCGGGCTCGCTCATGATTCAATACTCTCCGATCCGCTGACGGCCAGGGCCGGGCTCCAGCCGATGTCTACGCGGGTGTGAAATGCCGCGTCGAACACGTCCGCCTTCTTTCGTGCGAAGCGCAGGTTCACATCCGGCGACGACGCCGCCGCCACGTCGATCCGCACGCACTTCGGTTCGACGCTGACCACGAGGTCGCTGACGTTCTGCGTGTGCAGCCGGTCCAGCCCGTCCGCGATGCGCAGGATACCCGCCAACTGGCCGACCAGCCGCTGATCGTCGTCGTTCAGCTTGCGCAGATTCGGGTCGCGCGGCCGCGGACCCCGCCCGCGATGGTAGCGGGCGATGTTGGCGATCACCTCCAGCTCGCGACGGGAGTAGAGCGCCAGATCGGCGTGCAGAATCATGTCGTAGCTGTGCTGCTCATGATCCTCCCAGCCGATGAGCATGCCCACGTCGTGCAGCACCGCCGCCGCATGCAGCAGGTCGCGAGACTCGCGCCCGGCCCAGGCGCCGGCCGCATCGGGCACGGCGGCCTCAAGTTGATCGAACAGCCGCAGCGCCAGCCGCGCGACGTGCTCGCTATGGGCCTTTTCATAGCGGCTGCGGCGGGCGAACGCCCGGACCGCGGCCAGCGACGAACGCGAGAAGTGCGGCGGCCGCACGGGCGCTGCGCCCAGCTCGTCCATCATCTCGGCCAGCAGGCCGTCGCGGATGCCGCCGTCGTGCACGCGCAGCCGGTCGATCGACAGCCGCCGCATCAGCCGTTCGACGATGCAGATGCCGGCGACGATGATCTCGGCGCGCTGGCTGCTGATTCCCGGAACGCGGCGGCGCTCGTCGAGCGGCATGCGCCGCAGCCAGCCGAGTATCTCTCGGATGTCTTCACAGGGCAGTTCGACGCCGCGAACGGCGAACGGGAAGCGGCCGCCGACGTGCCCGCCGGAGCGCAACAGGGCGGCGCGGGCCAGGCTCGTGAACGTCCCGCCGGTGCCGATCATCAGTTCGAGCGGGTAGGGGGGGCGGCCGATCACGTCCGCGATGACTTTGTCGACGCCGCGCCGCATCTCGCCGAAGTGGTACTTGCCTCGCCCGCCGCGCCGCGCGTGCATCTCGGTGAGCCTCACGGCGCCCAGCGGCAGCTTGTGAACGGCGTCGAGCACGCCGCCGGCGCTGACGATCAGTTCCGTGCTGCCGCCGCCGATGTCCGCCACCGCGATGCGGCGATCGTCGAGGTCGAACGCGTTGGCGACGCTCACGAAAGCCAGGCGGGCTTCCTGATCCGCGTCGATGGGTTCGACGGCCACGTCGGCCTGGCGCCGCGCGAGTTCGACAAACTCGGCGCCGTTGTCGGCCTCGCGCACCGCCGAGGTGCCCACGGCGCGGATGCGATCGACGTGGAAGCCTTCGGCGATGCGCCGCATCCGCTGCAAAGCGGCGATCGAACGCTGCATCGCCGCGTCGTCGAGGCGACCGGTGCGATACAACCCGGCCCCGAGCCGCGTCGTCTCCTTCACGTCTTCGATGACGCGAAACGGCACGCTGGAGTCGCTCTCCGCGACGACCAGCCGCACGCTGTTGGTGCCCACGTCGATCGCTGCGACGCGATGCCGATGCGGAACGCCCGCCACCGCGGGCTCCGCGCCGTTGCCGTTGTGCGCGGCCGGCGCGGCGGGCCGCACCGGGCGGCGGAACACGCGTCGCGGCGGGCACCACGCGTGAATCATCGCCTCGAGCCGCTCGAACAGGTTCGCGGTCGCCGGGCCGTCCCACCACTCCAAAAAAGTCGCGTGCAGCCGATCGCGGTCGGCGGCGTACCGGGCGCGGATTCGCGCCAGCACCGCCGCGCCCGGCAGCTCCGGCCCGTCGTTCGCGGCCCGCCGGCGGACCAGCTCATCGAGCCGCTGCATGAAACCATCGATCCGCAGCACGATCTCGTAGCGATCGTTGATCGCGCCGAGGTGCTCCTGCAGCTCCTCGATGCGCGGGTAGAGTTCATCGCGAAACTCGACGGGGAAACACCCCGCGAAAATCTCCAGCCCGTATCGCAGGCGCTTGCCGGCCAGCCGCAGACCATGCAGCGTTTCGAAGTCGCGCAGCGCGGCCGTCGAGACGCGCCGCACGGCGTCCAGCTCCGCCGGGAGCGCCTGTGCGGCCAGTTCCGCCAGCGAGTAGGGGGGCAGACTGGCGACCGCGGTCACGTCCAGCAGCACCGCCGGGTCGCACGGCGTCGGCGACGCCAGCGCCCGCAGCAGCCTGCGCCGCAGTTTCGCCATGCGGCGACGCCCGCGCCGGCGGGCCGCAGTGCGGACGGCGTTCTGAGCCGCCGCGCGACTATCGTTTGCGTCTTGCAGCAGCGCGGAGTATCCGCTGCGCAAGGCCTCGTCCGATTCCGCCGCGTCGCGCGCGAACGTCTCGGCGTGCACGTCGTCGCGCCGCGCGATCGCCGCGGCGGCCCGCAGCGCCCGCAGGCGGGCGCGCAGCCGGCGAAACGCGCGTCGCTCGCAGAACGGGGCGAAGTGCCGCAAAACGGCCGCGGCTCGACGCGTCGCAACTCGCAGTTGGTGGATGTACTCGACGTCCTCCTCGGCGTGCTCGACCGCCAGCGGGGCGAGCCGCTCGACCGCCCGCAGCCGCAGACGGAGCAGGCGGCGCGCGGCCACGGTGCACGGCGTGTCGCCGTGCAGGCCCTCGACCCACTTGCCCGGCAGGGTCGGCTTGCTCACCGCCTGGCGCCCTTCATGTCGCCCACCAGCCGCATGACGCCGTCCTTCAGATCGCGAAACACGTCCGACACGGCGCGGCCGGCCTGAATGACGGTGAACGCGTAGGTCGTCGCCAACTCGTCGAAAACGGCCAGCAGCCGCTCCTGGTAGCGTACGAACGAACGAAACACGTCGGCCTCTTCCTGGAAGTCCATACCGGATTCCCAGTAGTCGAACACGCCGCGGGCCACGACGCGCGGCACCAGGTCCGGGACCGCGACTTTCAGGTACAGGACGCCGTGCGGCCGGGGAGCGAAGCGGTACAGGTCGCGCAGCCAGCTCCGGTCGATTCCGCGAACGATCGACCGCGCCATGATCGAATAGAAATATCGGTCGGTCAGCACGATGAAACCGGCGCGGAGCGCCGGCAGAATGTCGTTCTCGAGCCGGTCGGCGAAGTCGGTGGCGTAGAGCAGGTCCAGCGTTCGTTGGCTGGCCGTCGTCCCGAGCTTGGCCCGCCGCAGCCCGTCGCCGGCCAGGCGGCTGCGCGACAGGCCGGTGTGCATCACGCCGAAGCCCTGCGTTTCGAGGTATTCGCGGAGCAGCGCGATGTGCGTCGAGCGGCCGACGCCGTCGGTGCCCTCGAGCGCGATCAGCCGGCCCGGAAAGTCGCCGATGTCGAACGGCGCCTCGCCCTCGAGTCGAAAGGCGTCGAACTGACCTAGCGCGCGATAACTCGGCTCGGTGGATTCTGCGCCTACGCTGCGCGTCTCTTCGATCATCGGTTCGTCCCTGAGCTGGCTCGTCCGCCGCATATCTGCACCGCAACGATACGCGTATGCTATGCGGGGCGGGCGCGATTCGGTACTTCGCCACGGGCAGTGCGCACGGACCGACGTCGTGAAACGGCCGGCGAGCCGCGGCGCTCGGCCGGGTGGGGTGGGTATTCTGCCTGGCGGATGGGGGCTGCCTTGCTTGAGGCGACTTGCTGACCCAGGCGCGGCCGTTGAGAATAAGGGTGAGTCGGCGAATGGGGTCGTTTCGATCATGAAACGAAAGCACTCGGTGGGCGGCTGGCTTGCACTGATCCTATTCGTGGTGATTCCGCTCGGAATCCCAATCGTGATCGGCGCGCGCCGCACGATCATCGCATGTTCGATCGCAGCCCGATTCCAACCGACGCAAGGGGAAATCCTCGTCAGCCGCGCCGAGCTGCGCGTGTCAGAAAGCCATGATTCCAGCGGCGGAGTGCAGACGCATGCCGCATGGTATCCGGATGTTCAGTTTCGTTATCGCGCGCAAGGCCGGGAGTACGTATCCGGCGTGTATGCGCATCCGAGCGGCGTGAGCATCGCGTTGCGCGCGAGCGAGCAGGGCGTAAAGACGCTGGTGGAAGGGTTCAAGCCCGGTCAGACCTACCCGGCGTGGTTCGACCCGGAAACGCCGGAGATCGCATACCTGCATCTGGATTCGCCGTGGGGCGGCGTGTGGACGATCACGAAAACGCTGATCATCGGGGCGTTGGTCTATGGTGCGATCGTCGCGGGAGCGATCGTGCTTCGGCGGCAGCGCTGACCGTGCCCGAGCGTAAGCAGTCGGACGCGCGCCGGGGTGGCCGGGGGCGGAGAGGGCGGTGAAAGTTCCCAGAGATCCAGCGCGGCCACATCAGCATTGCTTGATTGTGCGTGTGGGGCTTTTGGGGCACTGGCTCGCCGGTCGTGCCGATCGTCGGCCCCGACGAACGAACAAGCCGCCGCGGCGCTGCGGGGTGCGCAGCGCCGCGGCGGCCTGGAATCACTCATCTGCCGGCAGCACCGCGGGTCGAGAGGCGGAGGCCGCCCCGGCCCCGGTCGCACCCGCGAAAGCGGGCGGCGGCGCGAAGATCGACGCGACCGGCTATTCGACCTTGACGGTCGCGCCGGCAGCCTCGAGCTCCTTCTTCCACTTCTCGGCGTCCGCCTTGTTCGCGGCTTCGATCATCGGCTTGGGCGCCTCGTCGACCAGCGCCTTGGCCTCCTTGAGGCCCAGATCCGGACGGGCCGCGCGGACCACCTTGATGACCTGCAGCTTGTTCGCGCCCGCCGCGGTCAGGATGACGTTGAACTCGGTCTTCTCTTCGACCGCAGGAGCAGCGGCGGCGGCGGCCGGGGCCGCTGCCATCATCACCGCGCCACCGGCGGCGGGCTCGATGCCGTACTTGTCCTTGAGATAGTCGGTCAGATCTTTGGCCTGCATCAGCGTCAGGCCGGCGATCTTGTCGCCCAGTTCCATGATGGCGGCGTCAGCCATTGTCAGACTCCCAAACGTTGCGCTTCCACCAATCGACCCGATAGCCGAGGCCCCGCTGGCCTCATTTGATCCACCGCGATGGCGGAGCAGTCGGGCGACGACGGAGGAAGTCAGGTTCTACGGACCCATCAGAGCGAAGCGCGGCGAAACGAGCGGAGCGTGCGAAGAGACGACCAAAGGCGCGGCAGCACGACTCCGCGCTTGGACCCGCGTCACCACATCAACCCGCAGCGTCTCCGCAGACTCGCAATCCGAACTTTTCGATCGCCGGGTACACGGCACTTCGCCAGAATCTCTTAACCATTAGCCATTAGGCATTAGCCAATATGTGTTATTCACTTGCCGGCGCCGGCGCCGGCTCGGCGCTCTCGCCCTTTTCGAGCTTTTCGATCAGCGCCTTCAGGCAGCCGGCGATGTTCGCGCCGGGTGCGCGGATCGCGGCGGCCAGCTTCGCGCCGGGCGACCGTACCGCCGACGCGACGCGGGCCTGCATGTCGCGCTTGGTCGGCATCGTCGAAATCTTGCCGCAGTCCTTCTCGGCGATGAATTCGCCCTCGAGGACCGCCCCGCGCATCTTCAGGCCCTTGATCTTCGGCGACCATTCCTCGACCACTTTGGCCATCTCGGTCAGGCCGTCGCCTCCGGAGATGATCGCCGCCGGCCCGTTGAGCGCTTCACCCAGCCGCCGCAGCCCGGTGCCGTCGGTCACGCGGCGGAAGAGCAGGTTGCGCACCACCTCGATCCGCATCTTGCGGGCGTGCAGCGCGCGGCGAAAATCGTTGGTCAGCAAGCCGTCCGCGCCGACCAGCTCCACCCACAGCGCGGAGTCGAGCCCCGCATAGCGCGATTGCAACTCGCCCATGATCTTGGTTTTTACGAGTCTGCTCATGGTGGATTACTCCGCAGCCGCCGCGGCGAAGTCGATCTGAATCGACGGGGTCATCGTGCCGCTGACGCAGACTTTCTTGAGGTAGTTGCCCTTGGCCGAGGCGGGCTTCAGCCGCCGGATGTGGCCCACGAACGCGTCGATGTTGGCCTTCAGGTCGTCCTCGGCGAAGCTGAACTTGCCGACCACGGCGTGGATGTTGCCGCCGGCGTCGTTGCGGAATTCGACCTTTCCGGCGCTGTATTCCTTGACAGCGGTAAGGATGTCCGGCGTCACGGTGCCGCTCTTGGGCGAGGGCATCTTGCCCTGCGGGCCGAGCACGCGGCCGAGCTTGCCGACCTTGCCCATCAGGCTCGGGTGGGCGACGGCCACGTCGAACTCGGTCCAGCCCTTCGCGACCTTATCGATCAGTTCGTCTCCGCCGGCCTCGATCGCGCCGGCCGCCTTTGCGGGGCCGATGTCGGCGTCGGTGCAGAATGCGATGACCTTTTTGGTCGCGCCGATGCCCTTGGGCAGGCTGACCGAGCCGCGGATCATCTGATCGGCCTGCTTGGGGTCGATGCCCAGATGGCAGACCAGATCGATGGTCTGATCGAACTTGGCTTTGGCGAATGTCTTGAGCCGCTTCACCGCTTCGTCGAGCGGCAACGGCTTCTCGGGCGCCTTGGCGGCGTCCTTTTCATAACGCTTGCTGCGTGAACGCATCTCAAGCTCCCACTCTTGTGCGGAAAGCGGCCCGTGGTGCGGCCTCAGGTTGTCCCGCGTCGCAGCCGGGCCGCGACGCGCCGATGCGGTTTTTCGAATCCTCCAGGCCGAGCGCCGCTACGCCCCCGGCTCGTTCCAGCCGGTGCAAAGCGTGCGCGTCTCCGGGTTGAAATAGAGCGACAGGTCGCCGCGGACCAGGTCCAGAACGGCCGGCACTTCGCTCGCGGGCACGGCCAGCTCGTGCTTGCGGCCGCCGCTGGTCTCCAGCAGCAGGGTCCATTTGACGCCGTGGCTGCCGACCTGAAAAGCGAGCAGGTATTTGCTGATGTGCTCGCCGAGTTCCATTAGTCCACCACTTCGATGCCCATCGAGCGGGCGGTACCGCGGATGATCCGCTCGGCGGAATCCATTGAGAAGGCGTTCAGGTCCTTGATTTTCGTCTCGGCGATCTTGCGGCAGTCGGCCGAAGTGACGCGGCCGACCTTCTTGCGGTTCGGCTCGCCCGAACCCTTTTCCACGATCGTCAGCGACGGATCGAGCGGCTTGGCGGCCTTCACCAGGAGCACCGCCGCAGGCGGGCTCTTCACGATGAAGTCGAAGCTCTTGTCCTTATAGACGCTGATCTCGACCGGGACCGTCATGCCGTCCAGCGACTTGGTGGCGTCGTTGAACTGCTTGACGAACATGCCGATGTTGACGCCGTGCTGACCCAGGGCCGGGCCGATTGGCGGGGCGGGGGTCGCCTTGCCGCCGGGGGCCTGCAATTTGATCTTGGTTACGAGTACTTTGGCCATCTGTCCGTTCCCGAATCGCCGACGCCCGATCGGTCCGCGCACCGCCGGGGTGCGCGTCCGTGGTTTTCTGCGAGCCGCGTAAGATAACGCGCTCGCCGCGGCAATGCAAAGGGGGCGGGCGTGCACATTTTTCGCCCGCAACCGACCGGCGGCGGAGCGAATCAGCCGTCCGCTCGCCCCTTGATGGGCGATACCAACCGTGCTAACATGCGAAATTCGCTGTTGCATTCACGCGGAGCAGATGTCATGAGCATCCCCCTGGGATCGAAAATTCGCGTCGAAGTCACCGCCAGGCCCTCGACCGCGGCGGGTGAAAAGACGCTGCTGCGGCTCTTCCGCAAGGACGCGGGCGTCGCGCGGCACCATCGCCACCAGCAGGCCAAGCGCCCCTCGTGGGAACGCTGGCGCCGCGGCGGAAAGATGTGGCACCATCAGATGCGGAGCGAACCGGTGGCTTCGGTGCGGCCGGGTTCGAGCTATTGCATTCGGGCCACCCTCGACGTGCTCCGCGATCTTGAAAGCGTCAAGCGCTGGGTGCGGGTCACGCCGGATACGGGCAGCGCCTGACCGGCGGCAGGGGGGTGCGGCCGGTGCAACGCGCTGGTCGAAGGACTCTCCATCAAACCACGCGCCCGCCGCTCCGCCGGACGGCGCGGCTCGCGCTCTCGCGCAGCGTGGCCTGTTCTCTCCGCTAATCCCTAGCGCCCCACAAATTGCGGCTTACGCTTCTCCAGAAACGCCGACACGCCCTCGCGATGATCGGCCGTGTGTCCCGCCGTCTGCTGCAAAAACGCCTCGTACTCAAGCTGGTCGGCGACAGTGGCGTTCCACGCCTGGTTGAGCAAGCGCTTGGTTAGACCGATGGCGCGGGTCGGCATCGCGGCCAGGCGACGCGCCAACTCGCCCGCAGCCTCGGCCAGTGCTGAATCGTCCACCACGCGGTTCACCAGCCCCCACGCCAGCGCCTGCTCGGCAGAGACCCTTTCGCCCAGGAAGCACATCTCCGCAGCGCGGGCGTAGCCCACCTGCTGCAGCAGCGAAAGCGCCCCGGCCGAGTCGGGTATCAGCCCGACGTGAACGAACGCCATCATGAACGATGCGCTCCGCGCCGCGATTCGCAAGTCGCACGCCAGCGCGAAGCTGGCGCCCGCACCGGCGGCCACGCCGTTCACCGCCGCGATGAACGGCTTCTCCATCGTGCGAATGCGGCTGATGATGGGGTTGTATTTCTGCCGCAGGTGCCCGCCGAAATCGAGCGATTCCGTGGCGGCGCCGGGCGCGTAGCGCGCTCGAATCTCCTGCAAGTCCTGGCCGGAACAGAACGCGCGGCCCGCGCCGGTGATCAGCACGCAGCGAACGGCGTCCTCGCGATCGGCGCTCTTGAGCGCCGCGGCCAGTTCCACGCTCATCGCGTCGTTGTACGCATTCAGCGACTCCGGGCGGTTCAGCGTGATGGTCAGCACACCGGCTTCGCTGTGCGTTTGAATCGTGGTGAACGCGCTGCTCATCGGGCGGCTCCTCTGATTGTCGGCAGGATGGTAACGCCGGCATCGTGGTGCACAAATCGCGTTCGCGGCGGCTGCGCTGCGCGCGCGGCGCGATCTGCATCGCGACTTTGCGAATCGTCGTCGGCGGGTCCGCTACGTCGCCGTCGGCGCCAGCGCGCGAACCGCCGCCGCATAGGTCGCATACGCGGCTTTCAATTCGACCAGCGAGTCGGCGGAGAACTTCGCGGTAAATGCCCGCGCGATCTCGAACGCGACGACGTTTTCGGCCACGACGCTCGCCGCGGGAACGGCGCAAATGTCGCTGCGCTCATAGTCGCTGCGCTCGGATTGCAGCGTTCGCAGATTCACGCTGTCCATCCCCTGCACCAGGGTGCTGATCGGCTTCATCGCCGCCCGCACGATCAGCGTCTGGCCGTTGGTCATTCCGCCTTCAAGCCCGCCGGCGCGGTTCGTCTCGCGTGCAAAGCCGAAGTTCGTGGAATCGCGCTGCGCCGGATCGAAGTGAATGGCATCGTGAACCTGGCTGCCCGGCAGCCGCGCCGCCTCGAATCCCAGCCCGATCTCGACGCCTTTGATCGCCTGGATCGAACCGACGGCCTGCATCAAACGGCCGTCGAGTTTCTCCTGCCACGACGCACACGACCCAAGGCCGGGGACGACGCCGAAGACACGCACCTCCACCACGCCGCCGAGCGTGTCGCCGGCCCGCTTGGCGGTGCGGATGGTCTCGATCATTGCAGGTGCGGCCGACGCATCCGGACAATAAGCCTCGTTGGCGTCGCGCGCCGCGATCAGTTCTTCGGGCGCGGCGTCAGCCCTAACCGCCGATCGAATCGCGCCGATTTCGGCCACGAAGCCCACCGCGGTCACGCCGAGGTCGCTCAGCAGGCAGCGGGCCGCCGCACCCGCAGCCGTGCGGCTGGCCGTCTCGCGGGCGGAGGCGCGTTCCAACGTTTCGCGGCAATCCGTCGTGAGCCACTTCAGGCTTCCGGCCAGGTCCGCGTGTCCGGGCCGCGGCCGATGAATCGGCGGGGCGTCCTCCAGCCGCGAGTCGCGATTGACGATCTGCAACACGAGCGGCGATCCGATGGCGCGGCCGCCGCGCATGCCGCTCAGAATCGCCACGCGATCCTGTTCGATCTTCATGCGCCCGCCGCGGCCGTAGCCGCCTTGCCGGCGGCGCAGCTCGCTGTCGATCCGCGGCACGTCGATCGACGTACCCGCGGGCATGCCCTCGATCAGCACCGTCAGCGCCGGTCCGTGAGACTCGCCGGCCGTTCGATAGTCCAGCACACCCACCGCCTCTCCGGCGTCGCGCCGCTACAAGCTTGTGACTTTTTTTGGGTGGGGCGGGCATTCTGCCCGCCCAGGGGGCTCGCGAACCGCTCACAAAAGTGAGGGAAGCCCAAAAGTTCACAAGCTCTACGGGGCCTGCGAGCAGTTGTCCGATCGCCAGTCTTGCGTCGTCCGGGTCTTGGCATCACGCGCCGCGCTTGCGCCGCGCCACGGGTTTCGAGCGGCTTCCCGTAGCGTCGACCGCCTGCCGCCGCCGCCACTCGCAAGGCGTGTTCTTGTTTACGAGCAGGTTCAACTTCGTGCACATTACGGCCGACATGGTGCGGCAGATTCCCGCAGTTTCCGCCGGCGGAAAGTCGGCGAACGGACACTCGAAGCCGCAAATCTCCGGCGGTTCCACAGCTTGCCGCATCTTGCTCATTCTCCCGGGTCCGCGCTCAGCCCGTTACGCCCGCGACGAGCCCGCCGGAAGCTCACGCGGGCTCGCGTCACTGAGCCAGCACAATATCGTTCTGCAGCACCGAGGTAATGATCGGTCCGCGCTGCCGATGGCAGAACATGTTGATCTCCAGCCGCACGCCGAACTCCGGCAGGTAGATCCCCGGCTCGATGGTGAATCCCACGCCCGGCAGCACCTCGCGCGTGTCGTGCGTCTCCAGATTGTCGAGATTCACGCCCAGGCCGTGGACTTTCGGTCCGGGGCTCAGGCTGTGACCCGTCCGGTGGCGGATCGCGTGCTCATAGCCCGCCGCGACGATCTCGCCGCGCGCTGCATCGTCCAATTGCCAGCCCTGCACCCGCTCGCCGCGCGTCCACGCCGACTGCACGCGCGCCACAGCGGCGTCGCGGGCCCGCTTCACCGCCGCGAACACTTCGCGGTGTTTCGCAGTCGGGGACGGACCGACGAACCCCACCCAGGTGATATCGGAGAAAATGTTCTGGTCGCCCGGCGTTCTGGCCCACAGATCGATCAGCACCCAGTCGCCCGCCTGGATCGGGGCCGGGCGGTCGGCGGACACCTCGAAGTGCGGGTCGCCGCTATGGGCGTTGGCGGCGACGATCGGGCCGTCCGGCGTCTCCAGCCGCTCGGCGGAAAACCGCTGCCGGATGAACTGCTGCACTTCATACTCCGTTACGCGTTCGCCGCGCCGCACCCGCGACCCGATCAGCGCAAACGCCTCATCCTTGATCGCGCCGACGGTCTGCGACGTGCGGACGTGCTCGTCGCGGGCCGCATCGCTCCAGCACGCGACGCACACCTGGATCAGATTGGCCGATGAGACGACCTCGGCCCCCAGCGCCCGGACCAGCTCGACGGTCCCTGCGTCGACCATCGAGACCACCGGCAGCGTGCAGCCCGGCGCGTACTCCATCGCCACGCGCCCGCCTCCGGCGAGCGCGCCGGCCAGCCAGGCCTGCATCTCTCCCCAGGTGAGGTAGACGACCTTGGCGAGCGCTACGTCGGCGTATGCCGGTCCGTCGATGCCGTGGTGCAGCAGCGTCGGCTGCCCGTCGCGCGGCACGTGCAGAAACGCCCGCCGAGTCGTGTGCCGGCTCTTTCCGCCCAGCAATTGAGAAAAGACGTTGTTGCTGCCGCGGAAGTCGTACAGCAGCCACGCGTCGATGCGTTGCTCGCGCAGGAACGACTGTATCAGGTCGGTGTGAATCACCGTGTGCTCCGGAGGTTCGGTCGGCGCCGGCGGCGCGCCGGGACAATCGTTTTTTAGAGCCTCGCGGCGCCGGCCGCAATCCGGCGACGGCCGCCCGGCGGACGGCGCGCCGGGGTCGCCGCCCGGCGAGTGGAAATTCAGAAAGACTTCCTCGATGCGTATTTTTCGTCCGCCGCCGGGGTTCAGTCTGGTATACCGGTCTTTCCGTGTTCGGGCCGCGGGCGCATCGAGCCCGCAAGAAACTGGGTTGCGCGGGTCGGTGCTGGGTCGGCGCGTGCGCTGCGTGCGCGTTCCCATCGGCAAATTCGCACAACCCGCACTTCGAAGGGATGGAGAGAGACATGCCGACGTTCACGCGCGCGCTGCCGTTGCCGCTGGTCGCGATGCTCGGTGCGCTGTTGTCCGCGCTGCCCGCGGAGGCTCAGATACGCTGGCTCAGCGGAACGACGGACCCGGTGGTCCTGTCTCCAGATCAGCGTGCCGCGGCGGTGACCGCCGTCCGAAGCGCCGGCCAGCAGCACATGGTCGTTCAGCTCTCCGGGCCGCTTCAGGCGGCGCAGCGCGCGCGGCTCGCGGCCGCCGGTGTCACGCTGCAGGCATCGCTGGGCGGGTCCGCGTTCTTCGCGAAGCTCGATCCAAACGCCGATCCGGCCGCCATCGGGGCGCTGGCGTTGCTGCGCGACGTCCGCCGCATCGAACGCGACTGGAAGGCGCACCCCATTCTGATCGCCGGCGACACGCCGGAGTGGGCCGTGGTGCCCACGCCCGGTCCGCTTGCGGCCGCCGATGACGAACTATGGATCGCCGCATACGTCCTGTTCCATCGCGACGTGCCGCGGGATTCGGCGTCGGCGATTGCCGCCGCACACAACGCGCAGGTGGTTTCGACGCTGCGCACGGTCAACGGCCTGGTGGTCGAGCTGCCGTTGGCGCAGGCGATCGTGCTGGCCGGCGACGACTCGGTCATGTGGATCGAGCCCGCGCTGCCTCCGCTCATGGGCACGAACGACAGCAACCGGGCGATCACGCAGGCCAACATCGTGCAGTCGCCGCCGTACGGGCTGGATGGCGCCGGTGTGAGTGTGCTGGTCTATGACGCCGGTTTTGCGCTGGCGTCGCACGTGGACTTCCAGGGCCGCCTGACGGTGCGCGACGCGTCGGGGCTGTCGGAGCACGCGACGCACGTCTCCGGCACAATCGGCGGCGCGGGCGTGGGCAACCCGCTCTTCCGCGGCATGGCGCCGGCCGTCACGATCGAGTCGTTCGGGTTCGAGCAGGCCGGGGGCTTGCAGCAGGGCTTCCTGTACACCGATCCCGGCGACTTCGAGGCCGACTACGCGAACGCGATCAACGTGCTGGGGGCCGACATCGCCAATAACTCGATCGGCACCAACACCGCCCGAAACGGCTTTCCGTGCTCGTGGGAGGGCGACTACGGCGTCATGTCGGCCGTGATCGACTCGGTCGTGACGGGCAGCCTCGGCGCGCCGTTTCGCATTGTCTTCGCCAACGGCAACGAGCGCGGATCCGGGCGCTGCGGAACGGGCTTCCACACCACCGCGCCGCCCGCATGCGCGAAGAACCACATCACGGTCGGCGCGCTGAACTCAAACAACGACTCCGTCACCGCTTTCACGAGCTGGGGGCCGACCGACGACGGCCGCCTCAAGCCGGACATCTCCGCCCCCGGCTGCCAATCCGGCGGCGACAACGGCGTGACCTCCTGCGCCGCCACCCCAACGGGCTACACGACTTTCTGCGGCACGTCGATGGCGTCGCCCACGGTGTGCGGGCTTTCCGCGCTCATGCTTCAGGACTACCGCGGTCTCTATCCCGCGCGGCCCGATCCGCGCAACTCGACACTGAAGGTGCTGCTCGCGCACAACGCCCAGGACATCGAGACCGCCGGTCCCGACTACAAGACCGGCTACGGCTCTGTGCGAATACAGCGCACGATCGATTTCCTCCGCACCGGCAATTTCCTCGAGGATCAGCTCGCGCAGGACGGCGTGCACCGCGTCGTCGTCCCGGTCGGACAGGGCGCCGCGGAATTGAAAGTGACGATCGCCTGGGACGACCCGCCGGCCGCACCCAACGTCGTCGGCGCCATCATCAACGATCTTGACATCGTGGTGCTGGACCCGGCCGGGCAGCAGCATTTCCCGTGGACGCTCGGCGGCCTGGCCGACCCGGCGGCGCCAGCCGTCCGCACGCAGGCCGATCACGTCAACAACATCGAGCAGGTGTTCGTGAGCGGCCCTGCGCCCGGGCTTTGGGTCGTCGAGATTCGCGGCTTCAACGTGCCGGTCGGGCCGCAGGTCTTTTCCGCGGCCTACACCCCGGGCTTCACGGGCGACTGCAACGGCAACGGCGTCAGCGATCTCGACGACATCTCCGGCGGAACCAGCCAGGATTGCAACCTGAACTTCGTGCCGGACGAGTGCGAACCGGCCGTGGACTGCAACGCGAACGGCGTGCGCGACTTCTGCGACCTCTTCACCGGCACAAGCCCCGACGTGAACGCCAACCGCATTCCGGATGAGTGCGAACCGGACTGCAACGGCAACGGAACGCCGGACGACTGGGACTTGACCCAGGGGATCAGCCCCGACTGCAACAACAATGGACATCCGGACGAGTGCGACGTCGCCGGCGGCGTGAGCGCCGACTGCAATGCGAACACCGTCCCCGACGAATGCGAGACGGACTGCAACGACAACAACGTGCCGGACGCCTGCGACATCCTGAACGGCACGAGTCAGGACTGCGATGGCGACCAGGTTCCCGATGAGTGCGGCGTCGACTGCAACGGCAACGGCCGGGCCGACGCCTGCGACATCGCCCTCGGGCAGAGCGCCGACTGCAACCTGAACGCGATTCCGGACGAGTGCGAGTCCGCGCTGGATTGCAACGGCAACGGCGTCCGCGATTTCTGCGACCTCTTCACCGGGATCAGCGCGGATGTAAACGGCAACGCGATTCCCGATGAGTGCGAGCCGGACTGCAACGAGAACAGCATCCCCGATGATTGGGATCTGCTCACCGGCGCCAGCGCGGATTGCAACGCGAACGCCACGCCAGACGAATGCGATCTCGCCTCCGGAACCAGTCCGGATTGCGACGCCAACGCCGTGCCCGACGAGTGCGACGTCGCGGCGGATCCCACCATCGACTGCAACGGAAACGGCCGGCCGGACGTCTGCGACATCGCCGATGGTACGGAAGGCGATTGCAACGCCAACGGCACGCCTGACGGATGCGATCTCGCATTGGGCTTCGCTGAAGATTGCAACGCGAACGGCGTTCCTGACTCGTGCGACGTGGCGAGCGATCCGAGCATCGATTGCAACGAGAACGGCGTTCCGGACGCGTGCGACAACGACTGCAATCTCAACGGCGTGGCCGACGAGTGCGACATCGCCTCCGGCTTCAGCCAGGACGCCAACAACGACGGCTTCCCCGATGAGTGCGATCGGCTCTACGTGAACAGCAACAGCGGCGGCCGCAACACCGGCGCGAGTTGGGAGCACGCCTTCGGCACGCTAGGCGAGGCGCTCGCCGCCGCAGACGAGAACCTCGGCGTTCGCGAAATCTGGGTGGCGGGCGGGCCATATCGGCCGCCGTTCGCCCGATCGTTCGCCGTGCGCCCGGGACTGACGCTGTACGGCGGCTTCGCGGGTACCGAGAACGCGGTCGCGCAGCGGAACATCGCCGCGAACCCGACCGTTCTCGGCGCGGCCGGGCTTGGCAGCGTCGTACACGTCGTCACGCTCACGAACTACCCCGCTGGAACGGCCGTGGATGGTTTCACGATCAATCGCGGTTTCGGCTCCGGGGCGCAGACCGGCGGCGGTCTCCTGATTCAAGGCGGCGCGCCGATCATCCGCAACTGCACGATTGCGGACAACTGGTCCGGTAGCGGCGGCGGGGCGTTCGTGATCAACTCCGCGACGACCTTCTCCGACTGCACTTTCTCGACCAACGTGTCTCAAACCGGCGACGGCGGCGCGATCGCGACCAGCGGTGCGGGCAGCCTGACGCTGATCGGCTGCCGGTTCACCGGCAACTACTGCCGCGAGAGCGGCGGCGGTCTGGGGCGCGGCGGCGCGGTGTACAACGCCTCGGGATTCGCGCTGGACGTGCGCGGATGCACGTTCGACGCCAACTCCGCGCTGAACTTCAGCCGCGTGGCGCGCGCCGAGGGCGGCGGGCTGGCGAACTACTCGCCAAACGCCGCCGTGCAGAGCTCGACGTTCATCCGCAACGCGGCCTCGGCGGGCGGCGGACTCTACAGCCTGACTCCGATCACGATCGTCAACTGCGTGTTCACTGGAAACAAAGCCAACGACCCCGGGGATCTGCCGTTCGATTCCGGCGAGGGTGGCGGCGTCTACGGCGAACCCGGCACGCCGCTGGCGCTGCACAACGCCACCATCGCCGCCAACTGGGCCAAGCGCAAGGCGGCCGGCGTTTCGATGGACGGCTTGATTCAGAACAGCATCCTGTGGCACAACATCGTGCTGGTCGATGCGGGCGATCAGCCCGAGCCGCTGGTCGACCAGCAGTTCCAGGGCGACGTTGAAATCCGCTTCAGCGACATCGCCGGCCTGCTCGGGGGTGGGCCGCCGGATGCGGAGTTTCCGGGTTCGGTCGAAATCGACCCCGCATTTGTGGTCGCTCCGGCCATGACCATGCCGGGCGTGTTCACCCCGGGCGACCTGCACCTGAGAGCGACTTCGCCGGGCGTGGACGCGGGCGAAAACGCCGGGGTCCCGGTCGGAGTGACGCATGACTACGACGGCCTGTCGCGCTTCGTCGACGATCCGGCCGCGCCCAACGTCGGCAGCGGCGCACCGCCGCACGTTGACATGGGGGCGTACGAGCGTCAATTGCCGGCCCGACCGGGCGATGCGAACTGCAGCGGTGCGGTCGACTTCTTCGACATCGATCCGTTCCTGCTGGCGCTCTTCGATCCGCCGGCGTACGCCGCCGCGTTCCCAAACTGCGGCCCCGCGAACACGGATGTGAACGGAGACGGCAGCCTCGATTTCTTCGACATCGACCCGTTCCTCGAGTGCCTCTTCTCCGCGTGTCCGTAGTTTGGCCCGGCGTCGCCGCGGAGGTTAGCAAGCTGTGACTGGGGCCAGTCCGGGGGCGCGAGCGGTGGCGCGCACGCCGCCGCTCCGCCCCGCGCGTGTTTCCCGGGGCGGCTTTTTGAGTACACTCACGGAAGTTCCGCGGGCGTGCCGCGCGTGCCGGCCGGACCGCAGCCGACCCCGTTCGAGCGAACCGATGAACCACAAACAGCGCCTTACCGTCAGTCGCCGTCGAATGCTGCTGAGCGCCATGACTTTCGCCGCCGCCATCGGGCTGAGCGGGCCGGTTCCGGTTGCGATCGCGCAGCCGCAGAGCCAGCGCACCATCGGCGTGACGCTGCTTACCGCGCAGCATCAGTTCTATCAGGAGCTGCGCGCCGGACTCGAGGCCGAGGCAGCCAGGCACGGATACAAACTACTGATCCATTCGGCCGAGTTCGACTCGGCCCGGCAGGCGACGCAGATCGACGAGTTTCTCGTGCAGCGCGTCGACGCGCTCGTCATCTCGCCGTGCGACTCGCGCAGCATCGGCGCGAGCATCGACGCCGCCAACCAGGCCCGCGTTCCGGTGGTGACGGCCGACATCGCCAGCACCGCGCCGCTCGGCAAGGTCGCTGCGCATATCGCATCCGACAACATTCAGGGCGGACGCAAGGCGGCGGAGCTGATGGCGCAAGCGCTCGGCGGCAAAGGAAAGGTCGCGATCCTGTCGCACCCGGAGGTCGCCAGCGTCACCGACCGCGTGAAGGGCTTCAAGGAAGAAATCGCGAAGCACAAGGAAATTGCGATCGTCGCCGAGCTGTCGTGCGACGGCCGCCGCGACAAGGCCATGAAGGTCATGGAGGACATTCTGCAGTCCCACCCGGATGTCGCCGGCGTCTTCGGCATCAACGACGACTCCGCGCTCGGCGCGCTGGCCGCGATCGAGTCGGCCGGCAAGCTGGGCCAGATCAAGATCGTGGGCTACGACGCCACGCCCGAGGCCCGCGCCCGCATCCAGGCCGGCGCGATCCACGGAGATGTCATCCAGAACCCGCGAAAAATCGGGGAGCTGACCATCCTGGCGCTGAAGGACATCTTCGAAGGCCGCACGCCGCCGGCGGTCATCCCCGTCGAAGTCGGCGTCTTCACCCGCGACGCGAAGTAACCGCGCCGTGCCGCCCGCGCGCGTGCGCTTCGAGCGCATCAGCAAGCGCTTCCCCGGAGTCGTCGCGCTGGACGCGGTCAGCTTCGAGGTCGCGTCGGGGACGACCCATGCCCTGGTGGGCGAGAACGGCGCCGGCAAGAGCACGCTGATGAAGGTGCTGGCCGGCGCTCACCACCCGGACGGCGGACGACTGCTGATCGACGGCGCGGTCGTGAAGCTGCGATCGGCGCGGGACGCACAGGCGGCCGGCGTCGCGATTGTCTATCAGGAATTGACCGTCGTCCGCGACCTCGACGTCGCCGAGAACATCTTCCTGGGGCGCTGGCCGCGAGCGCCGTTCACACGGCTGGTCGATCGCGGCGGAATGCGGGCGGCGGCCGCCCGTCTGCTGGCGGAGCTGGGCGTAGAGCTGCCGTTGTCGCAGCCGGTGGCGGCGCTTTCGCTCGCGCAGCAGCAGATGGTCGAGATCGCGCGAGCGTTGTCTTTGCGGGCCCGCATTCTGGTGCTCGACGAACCATCCGCGGTGCTCACGCCGCATGAGTTGCGAACGCTCTTCCGCGTCATCCGCGAAGCGCGGCAGCGCGGCGTCAGCATCGTCTACATCTCCCATCGCCTCGACGAGATTTTCGAGATCGCCGATGCGGTGACGGTGCTGCGCGACGGGCGGCACGTTTCCACGCGGCCGATCGCCGCGGCCGAGCGCGGCGCGCTGATCGCCGAAATGGTCGGTCGCCCCCTGCGCGACGAGTTTCCGCCGCGTGAAAGCCGCGTCGGCCCGGTTGTGCTGCGCGTGGACGGCCTGCGCGTCGGCCGCGTCGGTCCGCTGTCGTTCGAAGTTCGCGCCGGCGAAGTCCTCGGGCTGACGGGCCTGGTGGGTTCGGGCCGCTCCAGCGTCGCCCGCGGCTTGTTCGGGGCGCAGACCGCATCGGCCACGGCGGTGCGGGTCGGCGAGACGCGCGGCCCGTTCCGTACGCCGCGCGCCGCCATCGCCGCCGGCGTCGCGTTGCTGCCGGAGGATCGCAAGCTGCAGGGCCTGATGCTGGAGCGACCGCTGCGCGAAAACCTGACGCTCCCGTATCGCGCAGCCGTGGCGGCAGGGGGCTTCATCCGCCGGCGGCACGAGCGGCGACTGGCCGAGCGGCTCTGCGGCGACCTGCGCATCCGCACCGCCGGAGTCGAGACGCCGGTCGCGGCGCTCTCCGGCGGAAACCAGCAGAAAGTGCTGCTGGCGCGTTGGATGTCGCAGCCGCAACGCGTCATGTTGCTGGACGAGCCGACCCGCGGCGTCGACGTGGGGGCGAAGTATGAAATCTATTGCCTGCTGAATCGGCTGGCCGCGGACGGTCTGGCCGTGCTGCTGATTTCGTCCGAACTGCCCGAGGTGATCGGCATGTGCGACCGCATCGGCGTGATGCACGACGGGCGGCTGGCCGGCGTGCTCGACAACGCCGCGCGCGACGCGTCGCAGGAGCAGATCATGCGCCTGGCCAGCGGGCAGGCGTAGCGCAGTCTCATCGGGGTCTCATGTTCGACTGCTAGCCTGATGCGCGTATCGCATCCGCCGGCATTGTCGGCTGCGGATGGCGCCTGGCGCGAGCTTGAACCGGGAGCTGAACATGCGAACGCACACACGCGGCGGGTCGAGCGACTGGAAGGTGACCATCGGAGTGTTCATCGCGGCATGGGCGGTTGTCGGCGGCTGCGTGCCGATCGGGGGGGCGTTGTTCGACGATGAAGACGACGATGCGGGCAGCGCGGTGACCGCGTGTGCGACCGACGCCGGTGCGATTCCGCTGAAGGAGGCCAAGCTCATCATCGAGCACAACGCCACGGACGAAGACACCGGCTTTCAGGGGTTTGTCGACAGCGAGGGCTGGCGCCGGATGCTGGTCAGCGGGCCCGACGGCGTCGTGCTCGCGTTCGAGGCGGGTGGAATGCTCGCCGGCTTCGGCGCGACCGAGTTGTTCTTCGAAACTGTCGAACCGCCGAACGCGGAGACGCCGATCGAAGAGGTTCTGGCGCGGCTTCCCGCCGGCGATTACACCTTTGCCGGCCAGACGCCTGATGGTCAGTGCACGCTCGGAACGGCCACGCTGACGCACGACATTCCGGCCGGACCGGAGTTGCTGGGCCCCGCAGCCGGAGCCGTGGTCGATCGCGCGAACCTCGTGGCAAGCTGGAAGCCGGTCACGCAGACGCTCGACGGCCGCCCGGTGACGATCATCCGCTATCAACTGATCGTTCAGAAGGACGAGTTGCCGCATCCGAACGCGATCGGGAAGATCGGTCTGAGCGTGCATGTTCCCGCGAACGTAACGAGCGTGACGATTCCGCCCGAGATTCTCGAGCCCGCAACGGCGTACAAGTGGGAAGTGCTCGCGATCGAGGCGAGCGGGAATCAGACGCTGTCGTCGAGCGAGTTCAGCACGCAGTAGGGGGCGACAGTCGGGACGGACGAGCGAGCGGGTGCGGCGTCGGCATCCTGGCGGGACGAGGCGCCGCACCCGATTGGGGAAGCGCCTTCGCTGTGCCCGTGTCCCGCCGCTCAGCTCAGCCCCGCCCGCGCGTTGACCGTTCGCGCACGTGGCCCTAGGCTTCCGAGCCAACTGCTCGGGCTTCGGAAGCCTATCGTGAATTCACTCTGGCTCGTCATCGGTTCGCTCGCGGCGTTCGCCGTCGCATACCGCCTGTATGGCGCCTTCCTCGCGGCGCGCGTGGCGGTGCTCGACGACCGCCGACCGACGCCGGCGCACCGGCTGAAGGACGGCGTCGACTATCACCCGACCAACAAGTGGGTGCTCTTCGGGCACCACTTCGCGGCCATCGCCGGGCCGGGGCCGCTGATCGGTCCGGTGCTGGCGGCCCAGTGGGGCTTCCTGCCCGGGTTCGTCTGGATCGTGGTCGGCGCGTGCCTGGCCGGCGCTGTCCACGACTTTGTGATCCTTTGGGCTTCGGTGCGGCAGGATGGCCTGTCGCTCCCGAGGATCGCCGCGCGCACCATCGGGCCATACTCCGGACTGGTCACGTCGATCGCCACGCTGTTCATCGTCATCACTACGCTGGCCAGCGTCGCGATCATCGTCGTGAACGCGCTGGCCGAAAGCTCCTGGGGCATGTTCACGATCATCGTCACGATCCCGGCGGCGTTGCTCACCGGATTGTGGATGTACGTGATTCGTCCGGGCCGCGTGGCCGAGGCTTCGCTGATCGGCGTGGTCATCGTGATGCTCGGCGTAGTGCTGGGGCGGCCGTTCGCCGCGTCCGCGCTGGGCGACGCGCTGCTCTTCGACAAGGACACGCTCAAGCTGCTGCTGCCGATCTACGCGCTGATCGCGTCGATCCTGCCGGTGTGGGTGCTGATGTGCCCGCGCGACTATCTGAGCAGCTACATGAAGATCGGCGTCATGGTCGTGCTCGGCGCGGGGATCATCGCCGCGCAGCCCACGCTGCAGATGCCGGCGACCACGCCCTTCATCGCGGGCGGCGGGCCGGTGGTGCCCGGATCGGTCTGGCCATTCGTGTGCATCGTCATCATGTGCGGTGCGATCTCGGGGTTTCACGCGCTGATCGCGTCCGGCACCACTCCGAAGATGATCGATCGCGAGTCGAGCATTCGGCCGATCGGCTACGGCGCGATGGTGCTGGAGGGGTTTGTCGCCGTGACCGCGCTGGTCGCGGCCTGCGCGCTGCACCCCGGCGACTATTTCGCGATCAACGTGTCGCAGGATGGCGCGCGAGCCGCCGTATATCAGCAGTTCGTCGAGACGACCACGACGCAGCACGGGTGGGATGTGCGCCCGCGCGAACTGACCGCGCTGGAGGCCGAGACTGAGGAGAAACTCGCCGGGCGCGTCGGCGGGGCGGTCACGCTGGCGGTCGGCATGGCGCGGGTGTTCACCAGCCTGCCCGGCATGCAGCAGCTCATGTCGTACTGGTATCACTTCGTCATCATGTTCGAGGCGCTGTTCATCCTCACGCTGCTCGAAACCGGCACACGCGTCGCGCGCTTCGTCGTTCAGGAAATCGTGACCCAGGCCGCACCCGCCGCGCAGGCCCGCGGCAAGCCGAACTGGGCCATGAACGTCGGCATGAGCGTGCTGGCCTGCGGCGGGTGGGGCGGCCTGCTCTACCTCGGCGACCTCAGCACCTTGTGGAACATGCTCGGTATCGCCAACCAGTTGCTGGCGTCGATCGCCCTGGCCGTCGGCACGACCTATCTGCTGATGCACGCGCCGCGGCGTGTGTACGCATTGTGCACCGGCGTCCCGTTCGCCTTCGTGGTAGTCACGATCTTCGTCGCCAGTTACTACCGGGTCGAAGCGTGGCTGAGGCAGATTCCCACCGCCACGCCGGCGCAGGCGTTCCTCTGGCGGCTGGTGTGCATCCTCGTCGTCATCATGCTGGTGCTCACGGCGATGATCGCGCTCGGCGCGATCCGCCGCTGGTGGCAGTTGCTCTCTGCGCCGGCCGTGCGGCGGCCCCCGCTGGCCGTCGGCGGCGAGGCGTGACCTGCGGGCCGGCGATCGCCGCAGTGCGCTACGTGCCCGTGTGCCCGAAGCCGCCGGCGTCGCGACTCGTCGCGCTGAGCTCGGCCGCTTCCTCCACGCGCACGTGCTCAACCCGTGCGATCACGAGCTGCGCGAAGCGCGTGCCGCGCGCGATGGTGTAGGGCTCGCGCCCGCAATTGGCGAGAATGACCTGCAGTTCGCCGCGGTAATCGGCGTCGATCGTTCCCGGCGCGTTGGGCAGCATCAGCCCGTGTTTCAGCGCCAGCCCGCTCCGCGCCCGCACCTGCCCCTCGTATCCGATCGGAATCTCGATAAACAGCCCCGTAGGGATCAGCTTGACCTCGCCCGGTGCGATCGCGATGGGCGCATCGTTGGCCGCGTACAGGTCCAGCCCGGCGGCGTGAGCGCTCATGTAGGCCGGGAGCGGCAGATCCTCGGTTCCGGGTTTGCGACGCACGCGCAGCGTCGGTTGCATCAGGTGCTCTCCGTCAGCGCCTCCCGCGGCTGAGGCGGCGTCGCAGCCTGCATACTGGGGGACCGCGGCGGGAGCAGTATACCGAGTCGCCGCCCTTGACGTTTGCAACGCGCCGCGGCGCAATACCCACTTGCCGAGGGAGCCAGACGTGTCCAACCGCGTTACTGTCGGTCCGGTCAATTACGCAAAAGCCGGCGGCGACTACCAATTCCGCATCGTAGCCAGCGCCGGAATCGGCGCGGAGCTGCCGGCCAACTACGCGCGGCAGATCGCCGACCACGTCGCTGCGCTGCTCGCCGCCGATCCGGCAGCCGGAATCGTTCTCGATCTCGAGGACTTGCCCGCGATCAGCAGCCGGCAACTCGGGTTGATGCTGGAGCTTCAAAAGGCCGCCCGCGCCCGCGCACCGCGGCTGCGGATCGTCGCCGCGTCTCCGGGCGTGCGTGAAGTGCTGCAGAAAGCGAACGTCGAGCGGTTCTTCGAACTGGCCTGAGAGTTTGTGAGATTTTGGGTGGGGCAGGCATTCTGCCCGCTCACTTTTGGGTGGGGTGGGCATTCTGCCCGCCCACTTTTGGGTGGTGTGGGCATTCTGCCCGCCCGCTTTTGGGTGGGGTGGGCATTCTGCCCGCCCGCTTTTGGGTGGGGTGGGCATCCTGCCCGCCCAGCGGGCTCGCGAACCGCTCACGAGAGTAAGTGAAGCCCGCGAGATCACAGGCTCTGAGAAGCAGCGCATGTCCGCGACGGGACGCGACGATGCGCCCCGCCGCGGACCGGCTGGGTGTGGTCTAGTGCAACCCCGCTCAAACCCCGGCGGCGGCCGCGATCGCTTCGATGTCGAAACTCTCCGCGAACCGCAGCAGGCTCTCCGGGATTTCCACCGCGTCCGGGTTCTGCTGGGCTTCCTCGATGAACAGCCGCAGCTCGTCGAAGCTGTTAATGTTGTGCTCCAGCATGAAAAGCACCGCGTCCGCCGCCTGCTCGTCGGTGATGACCACGTCAACCGTGTCCTGCAGCGTGGTGAACGTGTCGCCCAGAATCTGAATCTCGTCCGGCGTCAGCGACCCGAGCGACTGGGTGGTGACTTTGTCCACCGCGGTGAGCAGCGTGCCCCCGCCCTGGTTGTTGGTGCGAGAGTCCGCAAACGGGCACCCCGCCGTTACCCCAAGGGTCGCGCCGGCCAGCGCCAGCGCGCCGAATTTGCGCGTCCACATACTTGAGATTCCCCCTTGTGCGCTTCGACCGCCCCGGCGGTCTACAGTTGGTCCTCGATCCGCGTGGGATCAAAGTCCACGAACAGAGTCTGCAATACGTTGTCGGGAATTGACGATGGCACTTCGCGACCGGGGTCGGTCAGCAGGGCCCGCAGATCATCCGCGGTTCCGATATTCTCGGGGATGAACAGCTCAATGATCGCCTGGGCCTGCTGATCGCTGATCGACGGCGATACGTTCGAATCGACGACGATCGCGGCGTCGCTATAGAGCTGAATCTCGTCCGCGGTCATGTCCGAGAGCCGGCCGCCGGTCACCTTGTCGAAGGCCGAGCGCAGATCGCCCCCGAACTGATTGCCCAGCCGCTCCGCGCGCAGCAGGGCGTTGATGGTGGTTTCGGACAACCCCAGGAAACGCAGCTCCTCGCGCTTTTCCTGAGCCGAAAGATCGGCGTCGTTGCGGATCGCGTCCACGTCCTGGATCGTCGGCGACAACGTGTTCACGTAGTCCGACTGCGGACAGCCCGAGAGCATCGAAACGCAGCCGACGAGCACCAGGCCGACAGATCGCATGGAACGCTCCGCGAGTCGCGCCGCTGCGGCTACGCGCCGCGCGGCGTCGCTGATATTCTATGTCGGTCGAGGTGGCTGACAATGTCAAGCCAATCCGACCGACCGGCGATTGGCCGGCCGGGACGTTACCGCCGGAATTGCAGGCCCCTCGCGGTCCATTCTGCGATAGCCCCGCCGTTGCGCGCCGCGTTCGTTCACTCAATCGGCATGAAGGTGCCCAGCCATGCGGATCGCCATCGTCGGATTTCCCTACTCCGGTAAGACCACGCTGTTCACCGCCATCGCCGGAATCACGCGCGAGCATCTGCGGCTCACCGAAGAGAGCCTGGCGGCGGTGAAGGTGCCCGAGCCGCGGCTCGACTGGCTTGAGGCGCTCTACAAGCCCAAGAAACGCACCGAGGCCAACGTCGAATTCGTCGATCTGCCCGGCAGCACGGAGGGCGAGAGCGAACACGCCGGACTGACGCGCCATCTGCCGACGCTGCGGCAGGCGGATGCGCTGCTGCTGTGCGTGCGGGCGTTCAAATCCGACTCGGTGCCGGTGCACGGCGGAAGCATCGATCCGGCCCGCGACGTAAAGCAGATTCGCGACGAGATGCTGCTCGCCGATCTGGTCACGTGCGACAACCGGCTGGAAAAACTCGAAAAGGCCATCACCAAGCCCAGCAAGGACCGCGACGCGCAGAAACACGAAATCGCCGTGCTGCAGCGCTGCCGCGCGGCGCTCGAATCGGAGAAGCCGATCACCGACGTGATCCAGCCCGGAGATGAAGAACGCATGCTCCGCAGCTTCGGTTTCCTGACGCAGAAAAAAGTGGTGACGGTGATCAACGTGGGCGAGGCCGATGCGGCCAAGGCCGCGCCGTTCGCGGACGAGCACGCCAGCGCGACGTTCTCCGTGTGCGCGCCGCTGGAGACCGACATCATGCAGATGGACCCGGCCGATCGCCCCATGTTCATGCAGGAGTACGGAATCCCGGCGATGGCCCGCGACCGCGTGATTCGCGCCTGCTTCGACGCGCTCAACATGATCGCCTTTCTCACTGCCGGCGAGGACGAGGTGCGCGCCTGGCCCATTCCGCGCGGCGCAACCGCCGTGGAGGCTGCGGGCAAGATTCACTCCGATCTGGCGCGCGGCTTCATCCGTGCGGAGACCATCGCGTTCGACGACCTGCACCGCGCCGGCTCGATGCGCGACGCCAAGGCCGCCGGCAAAGTGCGGCAGGAGCCGAAGAATTACGTCGTGGTCGATGGGGACATCCTGAACATCAAGTTTGCGGTCTAGCGCGAGCACCGAACGCGCCGGCCATTCTGGCGCCGGGCGCGGTTCCAATCGGCGGCTCGCTTGCCGAAACGACCAAACATCGGTGACCAAGCGCGATGGTGCGAACACGCTGGTTGTACGCGCCAGCCGCAAACGATAGAGTTAACTCCGAATGGAACGGTTCGGCGGCGGTGGTAAATCGCACGTCGCCGAGATGAAGTCGCAACCTGTGCGGCGTTCGGCCGTCCAGGCTGCGTGGCACACGCTTCGGATGGGCAAGCATGCGTAATCTATGGTTCGCTTCGGCGGTTGTGGTTCTCGCGCTGTGCGCCAGCTCCGCACACGCCCAGTTGCTCGGGCCCTCGCCCTATCTGAGTGCCGCGGACAGCCCGCTCTCCAGCGTGGTGTTCGCTGACTATTTCCACCTTGAGGATTTTGAAGACGGGGCGCTAAACACGCCTGGCCTCAGCGCCAACGCCGGATTCGCCACGACTCCCGGCCCGCAGATCGACTCGGTTGACGCTGACGACGGTGTCATCGATGGGAGTGGCAATAACGGCCGGCCTTGGTACTCCGGCGGCGGGAGCACCGTGCTGCGGTTCACGTTTGACGGAATCACCTTGGGCGATTTTCCGACGCACGCTGGGCTGGTTTGGACGGATGTTGGAATTGTCTCCGGCGGCCCGCTTGGATTCGCCGAGTTTGTGTTTGAGGCGTTCGATCCGGTAGGGGCGTCGCTCGGAGTTTACGGTCCGTTCGTCCTTGGCGACGGATCGATCAACGGCGGGACGGCGGAAGACCGTTTTTTTGGCTTCGCAAGTGCCGGCGGCATATCGGCGATTGAGGCGCGGATGCCGACCAGCGGCGACTGGGAAGTGGACCACGTTCAGTACGGGCGCGTGCCGGAGCCGGCGGGCGTCGTCAGTTTCGGCGCGCTGCTGCTGATCGCCGGGAGCCGCTTCCGCCGGCGATAGCCCGAGTGAACGCTTGGGGTGGTGCAGGCGTTCTCCTCGACGGCTGATCAAGCGAACCGCACACGAAACGGAGTGCAGCCAGAGTATTCACAAACTCATGGCCGCGCGAACCATCGCTTTTTCAATAGCTGTCAATCGCACCCTGAAAACAGGCACGTGACGAACGGATCGATATCGAAGAAATCCACGCGGCCATCGGCGTTCACGTCAGACCGGGCGAGATCGCACTCAGCGAACTCCGTGGAATAGGCAGGGGGGTCGAGCAGCGCCAGCACAAACGGATCCACGTCGAAGAAATCCACCCGACGGTCACAGTTTGCGTCGCCCGGCAAGCGGGCCCGCGCGGCCCACAGAATGCCGCCGGCCAGGTGCTGCTGGAAACGCGAATCCGCGTACGTCTCGCTCGGATGTCCCATCGCCGTGTACCACGCCCGGCCGGCGCCGACCGCATGACACCACGAGATCGGGTGGTCCGCGCCCATCGCGCCGAACCCCGGCGCATAGCTCGTCTCGTCGATCGTCAAGAGCACGTTCACAGCCGGCCGCGGATTGGCGGCGAAGTTGTACCACTCGTCAGTGAACGAGAACGCCGCCGGCAGGTGGCGGGTCGAGATGTGCTGCGGCGCTTCGACCGCGAGCGTCGCCGGCTGAATCGCCGGGTGCGAGTAGAACCAGGCGCCGTTGCCGAGCAACTGTCCGTACCAGGGCCAGTCATACTCGCAGTCCGCCGCGGCATGCACGCCCACCCAGCCGCCGCCGGTTTCGAGATAGCTCTGAAACGCGGCTTGCTGCGCGGGGTCAAGCACGTCGCCGGTCGTGCTGAGCCACACGGTAACGGCGTATCGAGACAGGTTCTCCACCGAGAACGCCGCGGGATCTTCCGTCGCGTCGACCACAAAGTCGTTCTGCGCCGCCAACGCCTCGATCAGCGCGATGCCATCGGGAATCGAATCATGCCGGAACTCGAGTGTGCGGGTGAAGAGCAATACTCGAAACGGCGGATGCCCGGCGACGCCGGCGGGGGGCAGCAGACAGGCCATGCCGATCGCGACGATGCCACGCACGCGGGCGCAGGCGGCAAGTCGAGACGTTCCCGAACAACGCAGGCGAGAAATACGACACATGGCATCGCCTAAAACCCGATGAATCGATCGAAACTCTTAAGGTCCGATAACATATATTATGTTGCGTTGAGTGCGGAGTCCAGCAGGGCCCCAGGGCAGCTTCGATACGGACGCGGAATCTCCTCGCGCGACCCCCCGAATGCACCGCCAACTGACCACCGTGCAGTTCGCCGCTCAGGGCTTTCGTCGATCGCGCTTGATCTCGCGATCGTCGCCTTCCTTGGCCGCTTCCTTGCCCGCCCCACGCAATCGGCTCAGGTCAAAGCCGTCCAGCATCACAACTTGCCGGTTGTTGTAGTCGAACGCGTAGAACAGCATGCGTTTCGACGCCGCATCAACCACGATCACGGCTTCCTGCGACGTGCTGATCTGCTGCGTGAGCATGATGTAGTCGCCGCCGCGGTCGGATTGCCCGATCCCCAGCGCCGGCGACGTGGCGTACGCCAGGAAAAACCACGCCACCAGCAGGATGGACGCGGTGATCGTCAGAACACCGCCGTAGAACGTCTGACGGTCGATCGGTTGCTGTGTCGAGGTCATCGGGCGCCCTCCCGGTTATTGCGGAAGTCGCGTTCCAGGTCGCGATAGTCGGAATAGTTCAGCTTCTTGTTGCTCTTGTCATAGTAGAAAACGTGCAACGCCCGCGCCCGAAGATCGATCACGTAGAGCGCGTCGAGCTGGTCCTGAATCTCGCCCGCGACCATCAGGTAGTTGCCGGCGAGGCCCGTGCCCTGCGCCATGGCCGCCGGCGGAGTCGCGGTTGTCACCAGTATCCCGGTGAGCAGGAAGAGATTGACGCTGATCAGCAGCGCCAGCCACGTACTCTTTCGCATGGGCGTCCTCCAAACGGTATGGCTCGCAGGCAACGCGACGGAGGCGCCGCCGGCTCAGCAGCCTGTTGCGCCGCCGGACCGCGCGGAACCGAGTGATCTAGTCCAAATGACTGCGGCGCGGATTCTTCAGCGCGACCGCCAAACACGCCGCGACGAACAGCGCGACGCACAGCCACTGCCAAAGCGGCTTTTGCACCTCGAGCGACGGCACGTCGAACCACGGCTTGGCGTCTTCTTCCTGCGCAAGCGCCGGCGCGGCCAGCAGCCCGATCAGCACGACGGCGGCCAGCTTGCAGCCGGCGGCCCGCATCGCAATCCGCATTCGTAAGTCTCCACGGCCGCGGCAAACCCGCAGCAGTGCGCAATGCTACCTCCCTACCGAGAGCGACGACAAGACGCGGCGCGGCGATTCCGGCGCGGCCCGCCCGTGTGAATCGCCCAACGGCACGCTTGCCCGCCGTGTGAATGCCGCGTTCAATTACCGCATGCATGCACACGGCCCGCTTCGCCTGCTGTCGTTCAGCGACCCGATTTTCGGCGAGAACGGCTATCTGGCATGGGCGGCCGGGTGCGGCGACGCCTGGATCGTCGATCCCGGCTTTCCGTCGCAGCCGCGCGACATCCTGGCGGCGGTTGCCGAGCACAAGCTCGCCCCGACCGCGATCCTCCTGACCCATTGCCACCCGGATCATTTCGCCGGCGTGCCTGCGCTGCGCGCGGCGCTGCCCGCGCTGCCGGTCATCGCGCCGCGCGACGAGGCCCACATGCTGGTCGACGCCGAGGCGAATTTGTCGGCAGGAATGGGCATGCCGTTCACGATCGGGCCGCCGGATCGGCTGATCGCGGCGGGCGACGCGCTGACTCTGGCGTCTCTGACGTTCCGCGTGCTCGACGTGGCCGGCCATTCGCCCGGCGCGCTCGCGTTCTACTGCGAGGCCGCCGCGATCGTCTTCGTCGGCGACGCCGTGATGGCCGACTCGATCGGCCGAGTGGACTTTCCGGGCAGCTCCGGTCGACGCCTGCTCACCAACATCCGCGAGCAGTTGCTGACGCTTCCCGACGACACCGTGATCTACTCCGGCCACGGACCGCCCACCACCGTCGGGCGCGAGCGGCGCTCCAACCCGTATCTGCAAATGGACCCCGCCCGGTTTGAGGAGTTCGTCGAATGACTCCCATGCCGTGGCGCTCGCCCCGTGCGCTGTCTGCGATTGCGGCGGCTTTCTCCGTCGCGTTCCTGGGCGGCTGCGGGTCGGGCGCGCCCCCGAGCGCCGCATCGCTGGCGACCAGCGGACCGAAGCCGCGTGATTATGTCATCCAGCCGATCGTCGATCCGGCGGAGGCGAATGCGCCCCGGCGCCGCATCGTTTGTGCCGCGCCGAACCTGACAGAGATTTGCTGCGCGCTCGGCCTGCGCGACCAGATCGTCGGTCGTACGCGCTTCTGCACCTATCCGCCCGGAATCGAAGCCGTGCCGGACATCGGCGCGCTGGTGGATACGAACATCGAGACGCTTCTGGCGCTGAAGGCGGACTTGCTGCTGGTCTCCGGCCGCAGCCGGGCGATGACCGACCGCTTCGAGCAGATGAACGTGCGCTTCGACTCCCTGCCCGACAACACGCTGGAGGATATCTACACGTCGATTCGCCGCGTGGGCGAACTCGCCGGACGGCCGCGATCCGCCGCCACGCTGGTCGAGGCGATTCGGCGGGATGTCGAGCGCGTCGCCGAGCACTACCAGACGCTTCCGCCGACGCGTGTATTGCTTGTGGTCGGGGCGCTCTCCGATCCGCCGACCCCGCCGATCGTCGCCGGTTCGAATTCGTTTCTGGGCGAACTGCTCGCGGCGGCGAAACAGCGGAACATCATCAGCTTCGAGGATCGCGCGTTTGGGCCGATCGCGCTGGAGGTCGTCGTGCAGCGCTGGCCGGAGTGCATTCTCGAACTCGATCCCGACGGCCGCCTGCGGCCCGGCGGCGATGCGGACGCCCTGCGCGTCTGGCAGCAGATCGGCCCGATCTACCCGGTAGAACGCCGCCGCATCCACGTCATTCGCGGGCCGCAGTACTACCTGCCCGGGCCGCGCATCGCCGAGACGCTGAGCGCATTCCTGCAGGCGATCGCGAGTTCGCATGACAACCTGCCCGAGTAGCGCCGCAGCGCCGGCGTGGCGGCTGGAGTGCCATGACCTGTCCGTGCGCATCGACGGCCGCGCGATTCTGGAGCGCGTATCGCTGCGAATCGACGCCGGCGAATGCGTGACCGTGATCGGGCCGAACGGCTCGGGAAAGACCACGCTGCTGCTCGCGCTGCTGGGGCTGCACCGCCCCACCGCCGGCGGCGTGTTTCTGGACGGCGCTCCGCTGCAGCGCCGGACGCCGCGGCAACGCGGCAGATTCGCCGCGTACGTGCCGCAGACGCTGGAGCACGTTCCGGAGTACTCGGTGTATGACTTCGTCGCGCTGGGCCGCTATCCGCACGCCGCGCCGCTCCTGCCGCTCTCCAACGCGGATCACGCGGTGATCGCGGCGGCCCTGAAGGCGTGCACGCTGTCGGCGCTACGCGATCGGCGACTGGCGACGCTCAGCGGCGGCGAGCGGCAGAAAGCCCTGCTGGCGGCCGCGCTCGCGCAGGAGCCGCAGGCGCTGTTCCTCGACGAGCCCAGCACGGCGCTCGATCCCGGTTATCAGATCGAACTGCTTGATCGCTTGCGAGAGTGGCGCACCCCCGACCGGGCGCTGGTGATTGTAAGTCACGATCTGCAACTGCCGGCGGCGCTGGGCGGGCGCGTCGTCGCGCTTCGCGACGGCGGTGTGCTTGCCGAAGGGACGAGCGAAGACATGCTGCAGCCCGACGCGCTGCACCGCGTTTACGCCGCGCCGTTCGTGGCCGCGACGCTCCCCAGCGGTCGCGGCGTGCCGATTCCGGCGTGGAACGCTGCTAGGACGGATTGACCGCGGGCGGCTCAAGGTCCGAAGAGCGCGCCGCCATCAGCAGCTCCTCGCCGCGGAGCAGCCGCGCGATGTTGCTGCGATGTCTGACGAAGATCAGCAGCGCCAGCAGCACCGCCGTCGCGAGCAGCGGCCAGCCGTGCACCAGCGGCAAACCGCCAAGCTGCACACAGGCGAACGTGGCGACCGGAAACACCGCGGCGAGCACCAGCGACCCGATGGAGACCGCACCGGTCGCGTAGCGCGCCACGGCGTAGGCCGCAAGCGCCGCGATCATGGCCAGCGTGAAATACGGGAAGATTCCGAGCGCCACCCCGATCGTCGTCGCCACGCCCTTCCCGCCGCGGAATCGCAGATACACCGGAAAGACATGCCCCAGCACGGCAGCCAGCGCTACGGCCAGCCACACCAGCAAGCCCGACGCGCCGCTCTCGCGCACAGGCAGCACGAACGCGGCCGCGAGCGTCGGCGCTAGCCCCTTCAGGAGATCGAGCGCCAGGCAAACGAAGCCGATTTTTCGACCCAGAACGCGGCCGACGTTGGTGGCCCCGATGTTGCGGCTGCCGCGCTGCCGAATGTCGATGCCGCGGCTCAGGCCGATCAGCAGCCCGAACGGCACCGCCCCGAGCAGGTACGCCGCGACCACGAGCAGAACTGCTGCGAGCGTAATGGCGGGTCTCCGGTCAGCCTAATCCTGCGGCGGCTCGCGGCGCAGCCGCAGCCATGCCGGGCGCAGGCGATCGCGCAGGCCTTCGGTCATGCGAAGTCCCATTCCGCGCGTCTGAGAGCGCATCTCGCGCTCCGCAAATCCACGAGCACTCGCGCGGGAGCGACGCCGGACCGCGATCCAGCACGCGCCGCGCCAGGCTGCGGTCAGCATGCCCCAGCGCAGCCGACGCCACCACGCACCGATCATCGCTGCACCGCGAGGCGGACATTGGCGAAGACGGACTCCGGCGTCCGCGCGTCCTGCGTGTCCGCAGGCCAGAACTGTTCGCGCCGACAGATCAGCTTCTCAGCATCCTGATAGGTGCTGGCGACCGAGACCCCGCCCTCCGCGACCTCGCCTGCCTCGCAGCCGATCGCGCTGAGCCACGCGCCAACGTTCTGCTCATACTCCGCCGGGAACAGCAGCGCGACCGCGTAGCGACCGGTCGGCTCAGACACGCGCCAGTCCGCCAGGTGCAGGTACGCGCGGCACGGCGGCGGCACGCGGCGGGCGGCGGACGCAATCTCGTCGAAATCGCGATCCGCCGTGTCGCGATCACTACGCCAGAACAGCATCGCGCTTTCCATCAGAAATCGCTCGCGGGCGACGCCTGCGAGTTCCATCCGGCCGTCCGGCCACGCGCGGTGCAGTCGATAGACCTTTCCCGCACGAAATCGCTCGGATTCGAGCAGCATGGCGATCTCGCGGGCGGTGTACCCCACCGACACCCACTCGCCGAAATCGAAGACGTACAAACCCTGATAACGTGCAGGGTCATCGAGGCGCGGCAGCTTCATCAGACGTCACTCCCAGCCTTCGCGGGCACAATCGTGGCATTATATCCGGCGGCGTTTTCGCGGCCATGCGGGCGCTGCGCTGAATCCGGGGCACGTTTCCGATAACGGTACCGACTCGCGCGCTACGCCGCTCGGTCATACCGTTCAAGTAAGGAAAACGCCTACCGTCGGGAGCCGAATCGCCTTGGCACTGCTCGCACGATCCCCTAACATCACTTGCAGGAAGGCAGGCGGAAGAAGCGGGCGGCGCTCTCGCGATCTGAGAGGCGTAAGCGATTGATCGTCCAGGCGTCAGGCGCTTCCGGTACCGCTTGCGAAAACGGCATTCGATTCGGGTATTCACCATTCTCGTGTCGTACGGAGACGAAAAATGAGGTACTACTGTAGCGCGGCCGCACTGACCGCGGTTCTTGCAACAACCGCATTCGGCCAGACCATCGACGGGCGGCGCGACGCCATCTACTGCGCCCCACTCTCGATCCAGAACACGCAGACGAATTTCGGCAATGCTACGCTGGGCGCGGTCGACGCCGCCAATGGCTCCGAACTTGACAACCTGTCCGCCACGATCGTCGGCGGCACGCTCTACCTGCACGTCGCCGGCAATCTTGAGTCGAACTTCAACAAGCTTGAAATCTTCTTCGACACCGTCGCCGGCGGACAGAATCGCCTGCGCGGCGACAACCCCAACGTGTCCTTCAACGGCCTCAACCGCATGGGCGACGACGGCTCGGGGAACGGCCTGACCTTCGACGCCGGGTTCGAAGCTGATTACTGGATGAGCATCACCGGCGGCGGCGGCCCCTACCAGTTGTTCGTCGACTACGCCCGCCTGCTGGTCGTTGGCGGCGATCCGGGCGAGGGCTACTTCGTCGGCCAGGGCTTCGCGGCCAACGCCACGCTCGGCGGCCAGCTCACCGGCGGCAATAACCCCTTCAATATCCTCGTGACCATCGACAATTCGAACACGCTGGGCGTCGCCGGCGGAACCGGCGTGGTCGGCGGCGGCGAGAACCCGGCGGATATCGTCACCGGCGTCGAGATCGCGATCCCGCTGGATGCGATCGGCATCCCCGCCGGCGACTTCAAAATCTGCGCGTTCGTCAACGGCGGCGGACACGACTTCGTGTCGAACCAGGTGCTTGGCGGCATCGGCGGCGGCGGCAACCTGGCCGATCCGCGCGGCGTGAGCTTCACCGGCATCGCGGGCGATCAGTTCGTCAACATCCCAATCGCGCCGTCGCCCTGCGGCGCCTGCTGCATCAACCCGCTGACCTGCGTGGTTACGACGTCGTTGGATTGCACGGCGAATCTGGGCGGAACCTACCAGGGCGACAACGTCTCGTGCGACGGAAACCCGTGCGACGCCGTGCTGACCGGCGCGTGCTGCCGCGGCACTGTCTGCACGATCGAGACCGAGGTCGATTGCGAGGCGGATGGCGGCTTCTATTTCGGCGACAACTCGACGTGCAGCGGCACGCCCTGCGTCACCGTCGGCGCGTGCTGCAACGGCACCGCCTGCACGATTCAGACCGAACTCGATTGCACCGGCGGCGGCGGCACGTACCTGGGCGGCGGCACGACCTGCATCGACAGCCCGTGCGCGGTCGGGCAGTGCTGCCTGGCCGATGGAACCTGCCAGGTCGTCCGCGAAGAAGTCTGCAACGAGCTCGACGGCCTGTACGCCGGCGACAACACCAGCTGCGGCGGCACGCCGTGCGTGGTCGGCGCCTGCTGCATCGAGACGCAGTGCTTCTCGCTGCGCGCCGCTGATTGCGCCGCGCTGGGCGGCAGCTATCAGGGCAACGGCACGACCTGCACCGCCAGCTCGTGCGGCGCTCCGACCAATCAGCCGCAGATCGACGGCTTCCTCGACGATGCGCTCGCCGGCGTCTTCTACGGCGCGCCGATCGTCGTGCAGGATTCGCTGACCGGCTTCGGCGACAACAATCTGGGCGTGCAGGACGCGGCCAACGGCTCGGAACTCGACGCGGCCTACGCCGTGATCATCGGCGACAAGCTCTACCTCTTCATCGCCGGCAACCTCGAGTCGAACAGCAACCAGCTTGAGATTTTCTTCGACACGGTCGCCGGCGGTCAGAACCAGCTCCGCGGCGACAACCCCGATGTCGATTTCAACGGCCTGAATCGCATGGGCGATAACCTCGGGACTCCTGAGATCGAAGGCCTGATGTTCGACGAGTACGGCACCGGTCCGGAGCGCGCTCCGTTCGAGGCCGACTACTACCTGACGATGGCGTGCAGCCGTCCGGGTTCGACCCTGCCGGTCGAGCTGTATGTCAACTACGCTGAAGTCCCCACCCTGGGCGGCGGTCTGGGCTACTACCTGGGCGAGGGCCGCATGGCGAACCTCACGAACAACGGTCTGCTCAACCGCGACCCGAACGGTAACAACGTCATCGATCTGCTGGCGACGGTCGACAACACCAACGTCGGCGGCGTCGCCGGCGGCTTTGGCCCCGACTTCCTCGGCGCGGGCGCCAGCGTCACGACCGGCATCGAGATTTGCATCCCGCTGTCGGCCCTCGGCCCCCCGACAGGCGACATCAAGGTGTGCGCTTTCGTCAACGGTCAGCAGCACGACTTCGCGTCGAACCAGGTGCTGACCGGCCTGTTCGGCGGCAACGGTAACAACCTCGGCGAGCCGCGTTCGGTGAACTTCAAGGATCCGCTCAACTTCGGCGACCAGGTGTTCATCATTCCGTTCACCCCGACGGGCTGCCCGGGCGAGCGCGGCGACACGAACTGCGACGGCGGCGTCGATTTCTTCGACATCGATCCGTTCCTGCTCGCGCTGTTCAACCCGACCCAGTACGCGGCCACCTTCTGCGGCGGCTCCACGTGCGCGGTCGACATCGATTGCTCGGGCGCGGTCGACTTCTTCGACATCGACCCGTTCCTGGCCTGCCTGTTCAGCACTTGCCCGCCGTGCCCGTAACGCGGCGGATCTGAGGAGGACGCGTCGCTGGGTTCGTGAAGGATGCTCGGCGGCAGCGGAAAACGAGTGGATCAGTCGGCACAATCCCCGGCGGGAGCGGCTTCCTGCGTCGCTCCCGCCCGCCGGCCGGCGGCCACGCTTTCGTGTGTGAAAGGAGACATGTCATGCAGGTAAGAGGTGGGATGCTGCGCGGCGTCCTGGGTGCGACCGCGGCCATCGCGGTATCGACCCCGGCGCTGGCGATCGGCATCGACGGACAGTACGAAGCGGCCTATGGGCCGGCCCTCGCCATTCAGGGCAACGGCACGCAGTTCGGCAACAGCACGATCGGCCTGCCGGGCTTCGCCAATGGCTCCGAGCTCGACGCCGCGTACGGCGTCTTCGACGGCGGCAACCTGAATCTGCTGCTGACCGGAAATCTCGAGAGCAACTTCAACAAGATCGAGATTTTCATCGACAGCGTCGACGGCGGGCAAAAGCGGCTCCGCGGCGACAATCCGGACGTCGACTTCAATGGCCTCAACCGCATGGGCAACGACGGCAGCGGCAACGGCCTGAACTTCGACGACGGCTTCTTTGCCGATCACTACATCACGATCACCAACGGCGACACCGGCGGCGGCACCTATCAGGCCTTCGCCAACTACGCCCAGGTTCTGACCGGCGGCGGCGGCAGCGGCCAGTTCCTCGGCGGCGCCAGCCACAGCCCGGCGCAGATCGTCGGCGGTAACGGCATCGTCATCTCGATGTTGAACCTGAACACGCTCGGCGTCGGCCCGTTCGGCAATCCCAACGACTCGCCGCCGGACTCGGTGCTGACCGGCGCTGAGATTTCCATCCCGCTGAGCGTGCTGGGTTTGTCGGGCGCGTCGCCGGTGAGGGTGACGGCGTTCATCAACGGCGGCGGCCACGACTTCGCGTCGAACCAGTGGCTGGGCAGCCTGCCGGGCGGCTTCGGCAATCTGGGCGAGCCGCGTAACATCGACCTGAAGAACGTCGACGGCAACCAGTACTTCACCGTCCTGCCGGAGCCGGGCACGCTGCTCGCGCTGCTGCTGGGGGCGGGGCTGGCGATTCGCCGGCGGTAAGACGTCCCCTTTCGCGACGCTGCGCTGCAGCGCGTAAGCGTTGCGGCATCGTTCGATCCTCAGCCGGGCGTGCCTTCGCCCCGAAGGCACGCCCGCTGTTGTTGTCTGCCAGAAACGTACTGAGTCGTCACTGAGAATATCGCCTATGCGGCGGCTGGCGAATTCTGCGGCTGCTGGCGGCGAATGCGCTCGGCCCGCGGCAGCACCTCCTGCAAGTGCACGTCGGGCGTCTTCACTCTGCGGGTAATGTCGTGGATCAGCCGGCGCGCCCAGATCCGGCGAATAGGAGCTTGCGAACGCCTCCTCGAAGCGCGCCCCGTCCAGCCGATCCCCCAATCGCACCAGCGGATGCCCCGGGTTGAGGAGCTGCCGAAAGTGAGCCTGAAACAGCTGCAACGAGTCGATGGGCTGGGGTTTGGGCTGCATCGAATCCGTCCGACTTTGCAGGAAATGAAGCGATCGTCCGTGATTTCCCAGCGAAACGCTACCATCCCCCCAGGTGACCGAACCACCGAGTATTCAGGCCCAAAACGACATTACACAGTGTCGACCAAATGATCCGGCCCATCCGAATCCGCCGTTCGACCTGAACACATTTCGATACGAGCGGATCACCGCGACGGCGAAGATTCCTGACAGGATCAAGCCGCACCTGCGGGCAATCTGGCAGGAAGCAATGGCGGGAACGGCGTGAGCGCGGATATGAAAACGGCCCCGGAAAGGGGCCGGTTTCACGCCAGCCCTTACGGGCTGTCCACCTGCGGGCATCCGCATTACCATAAGTATCGGCCGGAAAACGGCTTATGTCAAGCGCGTGCACGTAAGAGCTGTCGAGACCGTGGTTTATGACCGAAATTCCCGATCCGCCGAAGCCCCGTCCGACGCGGTTCCGCCTGTACGTCGATGAGTCCGGGGACCACGCCTACAGCAAGCTAGACCACGTAGCACATCGCTACCTTGCGCTGCTGGGCGTCTGGTTCCAGCAACCCGACGCATATGCGCGCTTCGCCGACGCGCTGGAAGCGATGAAGCGGCAATTCTTCGGCCCGCGCCCCGACAATCCCGTGACGCTGCACCGGTCCGACATCATCAATCGCAAGGGACCGTTCGGCATTCTCTGCGACGATGCGCTGCGGCAACGATTCGACGCCGCGCTGCTGAAAATCGTGACGGACGCCGAGTTTCGGCTTGCGTGCGTCGTGATTGACAAAAAGACGCACCTGGACCGCTATACGAGTCCGTTTCATCCGTACCATTACTGCCTTGCGGCGATGCTGGACCGCTACAGCGGGTACTTGAACTATCGGAACGCCGTCGGCGACGTGATGGCCGAATCGCGCGGGCGCGAGGAAGACTTGCAATTGAAACAGGCGTATCGCCGCGTGTACGAATCGGGGACGCTCCTATTCGAACACAAGCACCATCAAAAGGCGCTGACGAGCAAGGATCTGAAACTTGAACGGAAGCACGCGAACATAGCCGGCTTGCAGCTCGCCGACGTGCTGGCGCATCCCGTAAAACAGCATTGCCTTGTTCACCGTGGGTATGTCTCCGACCCCGGCGACACCTTCGGCCGGCAGCTCGTCGCGGCCGTGACGCCGAAATTCAATCGTCGATTCGACCTGAACAAGATTGACGGCTACGGGCGCGTGTACCTGTGACGCGGCGTCCGCGCCACGCACTTGGCTAGAATTGCATCGACGATTACTGACTACTGGAGACGTGGGGCTGGCGCGTCAGGCGCACCGATCGCTGCTGCACTTTCGCGCCCGTCGTCGACAAACCGCTTCGCCCGTGGGCGCACGACCGTTGCCAGCGACTTCAGTCATGGGTGAGCGGGCTGTGGTGTGCCCCCTGTTGGGCGCAGCCCGCGCGGCCTATGATCGAGCCATGAGCGCACAGAAACCCGCCTGGTTGCAGAACTGGCTCGAACGCCACCAAAATCCGGTCTCCTTCTGGTTGCACATGGTCGGCATCCCCCTGACGATCCTCGCGCTGGTCGTCGCCGGCTGGCAGCTTTATCTGTGGCGGTGGGACTTGTGGTGGCGGCCGGCGGGCTTGCTCTTCGTCGGCTATCTGCTGCAATACGTCGGACACGTCATCGAGGGCAATGACATGGGGGAAGTCATCCTGGCCAAGAAGCTCCTCGGCAAGCCCTACGTCGCCGTCGCGCCGCAATACGCCCGCAACAAACAAGCGTGAACATCGGCGGCGGCGCTCACTCTGTCTCGCGCGTCGTCACCTGAACGTGGATGTCGTGCGCCGGCAGCTCCTTCACGTACGGCTCGGCCGGAACGCTGATCTCCAGCGGCAGCGCGCCCGGCTTGACGATCCGCCGCGCCTGCATGTGCGCGACCAGCGCCGCCGGAAACGCCGTCGTACGCTCCATCGCCGTGAAGCCGGTCGATTCGTCGTGGCGGTCCAGCAGGTCGTACTGCAACGTTCGCGGTCGGCCGCCGTGCGAACCGCGAACGGTCACGCGCAGCACGACCAGGTCGCGCACGTCGGGGAAAGCCAGCCGCTCTTCCATCAGCCGCCGCAGCAGCGCCTTCGGCGCGAGCGTGGTCCCATCCTGCAACGTCAGACTCTCCTCGAAGCACCCGAGCTCGAACATCGCGCGGATGACGGCGAAGTGCCCGGCGTAGCGAACCGTCTTGTAGTCGAAGTCCTGCAAGCGACCGCGAAACGTCTCCGGGCACGTGCTCGTCCCGCCGGAAGTCACCGCCGCCTCGCACCAGCCCAGCGGCTGCGGAAACTCGATCTCTTCGACCTCGGTCAGCGCCGGCACGTCGACGCGCTGGCCGCCCCGCAGAAACTCGCCCGCTCCGCTGTATTCGTTGATCAGTCCCTGAAAGTTGAACACCAGCTTGTAGTTCAGCGGTCCGATTCGCTGCTGCGGCAAGCCGCCGCAGCGCACGTGCACCGAGCGCGGTGCGTCCATCGCGGCCACGCCGTGCGCCGCCAGGTGGTTCCCCAGCCCCGGCGCCAGCCCGCAGTCGGGCACGACGCTGACGCCGGCCTGCACGGCCTGCGCGTGCAGCGCCAGTTGCGATCGCACCACGGCCGTGTTGCCGCCCAGGTCGCAGAACGAAGCGCCGCTGGCGATGGCGATCTCCGTCAGCGCCGCATTGAAACGGTAAGGAACCGCCGACAGCACCACGTTGGCGCCGCGCATGAGCGCCGCCGCCGCCGCCGCGTCGGCCACGTCGAGCGCGGCGGCCCGGAAACGGTCGCGACACGGCGGAAGCAGCCGCGCAAGCCGCTCGACAGCGCGAGTCGCGACGCCGTGCTCCGCGTCGGCCAGCAGTACCGAGCCGGCCTCGCAGTTGCGTGCCAGATCATAGGCCAGCGCCACCCCCTGCCGACCGGCGCCGAGAACGACATATCTGTAAGCCATCGCAACAGTCTCCGCCGGCGTCGGGGTTGTCTTAAGCGCTGCCGCGCAGACCTCCGCCTCGCTCGAAGGCGCATTTTCGCCGCCGGCTGCAGAATCGCAACGCGAAGCCGCACCCGCGCGACTTGGCGACACGACAAGTCGGCATTCCAAACATACCAGCGGATTCAACCGGCCGCGCGCGCCGCTCGTCCGTTCTCTCTCGCACAACGGGCGCGCGCCCGCGTGACGCGCGCCGTGCATGGCGCGGCGCGGCCGGGTGCGGCCGCCGCTCGAGTCCTGTTTTGGAGAAGATCATGAACGGACGCGTACAGTCTCTCCGTGGCGAGTGTTGCGACTTTCGGCGTCGCCTGCTTCTGCTGGCCGCGACGCTGCTGACCGCGTCCGCGGTCGCCGCCGGCCAGGATGCCGCCCGCGTGCTGACGCCGCAGACCGCCCACGCACAGCTTGCCGCGCGGCTGGTGGATTCCGACGCGCCGGATGATGGCGGCATCGCATCGGGGCAGCCGCCGGCCAACGATAGCTGCTTCACCGCGCAGCAGATCACCTGCGGCGTCGTGCTCGCCGACCTGACCAAGGCGACGATCGATCCCGGTGACCCGGCGCTGACGTGTTTCCCCGGCACGCCCGGTCCCGGCGTCGCGAATGTGTGGTTCTCGTTCATCGCTGCCAGCAGCGGCGACTACATGGTCCGTACGTGCGGCACATCCTTCGCCGGGGCGGACTCGGTCATCGCACTGTACGCGGGCTTCTGCGGGAACCTCTTCGAGATCTGCTGCAACGACGACGCCTGCGGCGCGAGCAACCTGCTGAGCAGCTTCTGCTGCCCGAACCTGATCGCCGGGGAGCAGTATTACATCCAGGTGAATTGCACCTCGAACGCGGCTCGCGGCGTCTACTACCTCGAACTGCTTTGCGACTGCGAATCCGGCGGCGGCGGACAGAATCCCTGCCCGTGGACCTGCCCGGCGGGCGCGATCGTCGAGAGCGAGCCGAACTGCGGGCTGCCCAGTGACACCACCAACGGCGGCTGCAATTCGGCCACGCCGGTGTACAACAGCATCGGTTGCGGCGACACCGTTTGCGGCACGTACGGCGCAGACAGCGGCACGCGCGACAGCGACTGGTACGAGTTCTGCCTGTCCGGCGCGATGCAGGTCACGGTCACCGCAGTCGGCGACGCCGGCACCGTCGTCGCGCTCGTGGAGTTGCCGACCGGCTGCAGCGCCCCGGTGATTCACCAAATCGTGCAGGCGCCGATGTGCGAGGAAGTCACGCTGACCGCGTGCCTGTCGGAGGGCTGCTACTATGTGGTGATTCTGCCCGACGTGTTCTTCGGCCTGACGTGCGGAACGCGTTACAAGTTCACCCTGAGCTGCACGCCGGTGCAGACTGGCGCCTGCTGCGTGCAGGGCAACTGCATCGACAGCATCTCCGAGTGCGAATGCGCCGACCTGAACGGCGTCTTCTATGCCGGAACCACGTGCACGCAGCTCGACGGCCGCTGCGGCTGCGACGTAATCTGCGAAGGCGACGTCACGCGCTATGAGAATGAGCCGGGCTGCGGAATCCCGGTCGACACCACCAACGGCGGCTGCACCACGTCTCCGCCGCATTTCGCGCTGATCGACTGCGGCGACCGTCTGTGCGGCACGTACGGGGCGATCGGCGGGCTGCGGGACGTGGATGCATACTTGCTATCCATCAGCGGAACGCAATCGGTGACCGTCTCGGTGTTCGGCGATCTGCCGACGTTTCTGACGCTCACCGGCTGGCCGGCTAGCGGCGTTGCGTGCGATGACATCCCCGACGTTCCGCTGTTCGCCACGACTCAGTACCCGTGCCAGTCGGCGGTAATCACCGCGACGCTGAATACGGGCCTGTATGTTGTCGCCGTGACCCCTGGACTCGCAATCACCAACGTCGGCTGCCCGCACGACTACATCCTGACGGTCAATTGCCAGGAGCAGGTAGTTGTCGGCGGCGACACGAACTGCGATGGAACGATCGATTTCTTCGACATCGATTTCTTCCTGCTGGCGCTGTTCAATCCGGCCGGCTACACAGCGGCCAACCCGAACTGCGACATCCGCAGCGCGGACATGAATGGCGACGGCGTCGTCGATTTCTTCGACATCGACGCGTTCCTGGATTGCCTGTTCAACGGCGATTGCGGATAGGCGCGAGCGGCCGCGGAGCGTCGGTCGAAGGCGAATAACACGGGGCCGCGCCGGTCATCGGCGCGGCCCCGCGGTGTTGTTGCACAGACATACCCGGATGAGCACGCTTCGACCACAGCATTGCGGCAACGTACGTCGCATCGCGGACGATTCTGACTCGACTTAGAGTCAGCATCAGCCCGCTTGCCAGGCAACCGGCGCCGGCCTTACCCGCCGGCCGCGTCGCGCTGGCTGTGCGTGGGAATTTTGTTGAGCCTTGGCTTAAGTTGCTGCTCAAACACCTCGTCAATCGGTGCGCGAAGTTTGTCGATCTTTTCTTGCAGCGTCGCGTTTCGCTCAGTGTCGGTGGTGGCGGCCTGCTCTGAGTACAGCGCGATCAGTTGCGGCTCGCGTAGACTCAATATCTGGTCGGCGCGCTGCTGGCACTGCGCCAGAATCTGCATCGCTTTCTGCGACTGCTCGTCGCCAAGCTTGTAACGCTCGATGAACTTCAATACATAAGCCTCCCACAGTCCCGCATGCCTTCTGGCCTCGCGCCGCGCGGCGACAACGCGGCCATCCACCTGGGCGGCGCCGTTGTTCGGTCGCGGCGCGCCCTGTGCCGCACCCGGCTTGTTTTCCGCGAAGAACTTCTGGAATGTGGGTCCATACGCTCGGCGACCAGCCTTAACGTCCTGCGCCCATTCTGTGAACTTGCAAATCTCGTCACCGTTCCAGATATTGAGGTCCGGCCCCGTCGCGGGCTTGCCGGCGATCGTCACGTGCGTCCCCGGTTCCAGTCCCGCGTCGCTTGGCGTGAGCGATGCCGCGTCGCTGTCCTGATTTACGAGCGCGCGCTCGATGGTAACCGTCGCAGTGTTCTCCCCATTCAGGAAGTACTCCGTGCGCGCCGGCATCCAGACGTCGCCAAATTTCTTGAGATCGGAGCGTGCTTCCTGGGTCCACTGATCCTGGGTTCCGAACGCAACGCGTTCTACGCACCAGCCTTTGGCAGAGTTCACAGTCCATTCAAACACCGCTCCGCTATCGGCTTCTCCCCGAACAGTGAATCTATCTCCGTCGCGCGTTTCTTGCCAGAACACAATCTTGTTATGCGGATCATCCCACACGGCCGTGAAGCCGACTCCCTCGTTCATACTCCAGGGAGACGGGGCGATTCCGATGAAACGAATGTCTTTGACAAACTCCAACAGTGGCGGGCGCTCGGGATTGTCGGGCTCCGTCAACGAAGCAGCCATGGGGTTGCTCACAAACCAGTATCCGCTTGCGTTTCGCATGAGGCGAACCGGGCCCTTGCCGCCGGCGACGCGCCCATCCCCATCACCCTTGTTTTCGAACAACCAGTCACCGTTACGGGCGTACATCGACTTCACGTTCATTAGTGGCTCGTTGTTCGCCTTAACGTTCCACTCGATTTCTCCGCTGATAATCGCTTTACGCGAAGCCTCGAGCGCCAATAGGGCCTTTGGTTTACTACTCTCTTGCGGGGGCTCTGCATTTGCGACCGACATGCATGCGACGCAGAACGCAGCTGGGCAAAACCACAGCGACCAAGCGATACGGAATTCCACGCAACACTCCTGAAACGCCAAGGGGACGCTGGACTATGGGTCTGTTTGTCGCTCCGCCCTTATTCATCGCACTCTGTGCCTGTCTGAACCCATATGGTTTGCGATGACGTGGAAGTCTGCCTCCAACTGCAGCTCCCCCCACTCAGCGCGCATCCCGGCGGTTGGGAACAAGCGATCAATGTGCCATCGGTCGGCATGCAGTAGGAGGAGGTCGAGCAAAGGACAGTGCTTTCGGATGGCTGACAAATAAAACCGGGAAGCTGCTGTACGAAGTTAAACGGCCCCGAGTGGCACGTGATCTTTGTACCGGATTGCAGCGTTCCAGGCGCCTTGAGGCATCGGCAGTTGTTTGAGAGACCTGCGCAGTAGCAATCATCCGGATTCACCGGATTACACGAGGGGCAGGTCACGTCGGAGACGAAACCACATCCAAAAGTAGCTTGCGCTGAACCGGTGAAGTACGCGGTGGTGACGGCGATCACGCTGAAGGCGACCAATCTCATTCGCTGCTCCTTGTGTCTGAGGGTGCGTCGAGGAAAACAACATGACACCGGGCACGATTCCCATCCGAGTCCGTGAGTACGAGAACGGCCTCGGACCCCGCGGGTGCGCTTGCCGGGGAAACAATCAAGGCGGTTCCGTCGGAGCTCGGCAAAACATCAAGCGAGCCAGGTTGATCCCAACTGGCGATTTTGCTAATCGCGCCGCTGTCGGCGATCGCGCGAACTGTAACAGACTCGCCGAGCCGGAGCACAGCGCGCGCCGGCGAGGCTCGCAAACGGGCGCGCGTTTTCAGTCGAACTGGAAGGCTCGCTACAGGCCTGAACTGGTCGTCAGTCACGATGAGGAGTTGGGCGTTCGATTCGCCGTGCGGCAGCCGGTCGCGGAGGATCCGAAGAACAATTTCCGTTTCCGCGGTTTTTCGAGGTAACAATGTCGCTTGGAGCCATGCCGAGTCCGACTGCGGGGGCGCAGTGATGGATGCGAACTCCGACATAAAGAAAGCTCGCGCAGTCAACTCGTCGGCGGCATCCAGATCTACTACGCCGAATTCAATGGTCGCCGGGGTAAGCGAGTATGTTGCAAATGTCTCATAGTGGATCCAGGTACTGTGAACCGCACCAGAGTCGAGCAACAAGTCGATTTGCCGCGCGAATTCGCCTAAGCCTGCGCCGACTTTCAGGTTTCCTGAAATCTCCACCGCTTCGCCTGCGCCGAGTGGAAGCAGTGTGAACCGCTCCGGATCGAGGATCGTGCAACCGCACGCGGGTTTGATCAATTCAATCTGCAAGGCGCTACGCGTCGTGTTCACGAAGCGTGTCTGGAAAGGAACTTCGGAGAACCACGGGACACGACCGAGATCCACTTCACGCGGTTCGAACCGCGCCAGATCTAGAGCTGCCCCCCCCCCGAGCGGAGCACCGCGATCCTCGTTTCGCGCGGCACCGACCCCTGCCGCGTCAACGCTCGACGCAACGACTGGCTGGAGCGCCGCGTCGTCCGCTGGCGCCGAATGGCGCGGTGCGTGGTGAAGACCACGGGCGGCGCATCCCACCTGCGTCAAGAGCAACGCCGCTACGACAGTGCGTTGAATCGACATGCTTTTGGTATTATGCCAGTGCGATAGTTGAACGTCAAGATAAATCTTAGACAAAGTGACGAACGCCCCCGTTGGGCACTTGGGGGAGACCTAGAGGCGCGAGCACATGGTTCACGGCCATGCCACGCCCCGTCAGCGATCACTTGGGCATCATGTGCTGGCCGAGCAACGAGGGGGCTCGGATGTCAAGCCGGGGATCAGAAGCGCTCGTAGTTGCGCGCGTCTGGGCCTGGTTCGACCCCACAGATCGTTATGCGCGGGACGAGGAGTTTCTACGCATCCCGATGCTCAAACGGCGGCTTGGCGATCAGCATCGGGCGGCGCTGGGCGACGTTCACCAGCAGCCCGATCGCGAGGAAGTTCGCCCACAAACTGCTGCCGCCGAAGCTGACAAACGGCAGCGTCATGCCCGTGATCGGCATCAGGCCGATGGTCATGCCGATGTTCAGCAGCGCCTGAAACACGATCATGACGATCACCCCCACCGCCAGCAGCCTTCCGAACGGGTCGTTGGTGACGGTCGCGATCTCGATGCCGCAAAGCACCATCACACCATACGCCAGCACGACCAGCACGCAGCCGATCAGCCCCCACTGATGCCCGACGATGGCGAAGATGAAGTCGTTGTGCTCATCGGGCAGCAGCGTCGCCCCGGACTGAAAGAACACACCCTGTCCGTACCCCTCGCCCAACAGGCCGCCGGTGCCCAGCGCCATCTTCGACTGCCGCAACTGATAACCCTGGTTCATGTGCCAGCGCTCGTCGGCCGAGCCCTGCTTGAGCAGCACGTCGATGCGGACGCGCTGGTAGTCGTGCATGCCGTAGATGTAAAACACCGGCATGATCGCCACGCCCGCCCCGATGACCAGCGCCAGGTGCCGCGGCCGCGCCCCGGCGACGAAGAGCATGGCGAACAGCACGGGCAGGAGCATCAGCAGAGTGCCCAGGTCCGGCTGAAACTGGATCAGCAGCATCGGCGCCAGCGTCAGCAGAAACGGAGTCGCCAGGCCGGACCAGCGGCGATACGACGCGCGGAAGCGCAGGTAGCGGGCCAGCGCCAGAATCAGCGCCACCTTGACGAACTCCGACGGCTGCAGCGAGAGCGGCCCCCACTCGATCCAGCGCCGCGTGTTGCGCTTGACCGGCACGAGCGGAACGTCGAGATAGCCCTCCAGCACGCGGTCCGCCACCAGCATCAGCAGCAGGAAAATCACGAATCCATAGATGAGATAGGAGTATCGCCCGATTGTCTGATAGCTGACCGAGGTAACCAGCAGCAGCAGCAGAATCCCGCTTCCGATGTACGCCGCCTGCCGCAGCGTCAGCGGCCCGATCGCGCCCAGCACAGTCGCCACCTCCGTCAATCCCGGGTCGGATTGCGGCGAGGCAGCCGCCTCGCGCGCCGGGGTGTTCAGCGCGCTGGCGTCCGAGGCGTGAATGGTGCTCAGCCCGAGCAGCAGCAGGAAAATCGCCGGCAGCGCCAACCCCCAACCCAGCCTCGTCAGGTGCAGCGGCGCGCGGGTGCTCATCTCCGCGGCCTCCGCGGCGGTCGGAGCGCGGCGTCAGGGCGCATCGGGCGACTCCGGCGGCAGAAGCAACTCGACGACCGACTTGGCCAGCGGCGCCGCGACGCGCCCGCCGCCGCCGGCATACTCGACGATTACGGCGATCGCATAGACATCGCCCTGCGGCCGCGCCCCGCGCGGCGTGCGGGCGGGTTGGGTGAAGCCGATGAACCATGCGTGCGACGGCAGTTTTTCTCCCGGCAGAACCTGGGGGAAGAATTCCGCCGCGCGCGAGCCGACGATCTCCACCTCGTCGTCGTTGGTCGCGGCCAGCGCTTCCTCCGGCGTGGCCGCCACGACCTCCTCGCGGCGGCCGTCCGGCCATTCCAATGTGTACTTGAACATGACGGCCCGCGGCGAAGCCTGCGCCGAGCCGGTCTTCCCGCAGAGCTCGACATCCCGCCGCACCAGGCGGGCCTCGTCGCCCGTGCCGCCGGTCTCGTTGACGACGCGCCACATTCCGGCCCGCAGCACGCGCAGCGCGGCGTCATCGAGCGTGGTCTCGACCGGGGCTTCGGTGGACAGGTCGGCGGCATCGTCTTGCCGGAAGAGCCGCACCGGCCCGGTGCGCCCGCTGGCGATGGTTGCGGCCACGCTTGCGGCCTGCACCGGGGTGATCGTGACCTCGCCCTGGCCGATGGACCAGTTCCACGGGTCGGCCGGCTCGAAGTCGCGGTTGCGTCGTTGCAGAAGCCATTCGCGGTGCGGAACGATGCCGGCGGCCTCTTCGGGCAGCCCGGCGCCGCTGCGCTGCCCCAGCCCGAAGCGCTGGAACCAGTCGCACAGCCGCTCGGGCCCCAGGCGATCGCCCACGGTGTAGAAATAAATGTTGCACGAGTTTCGAACGGCGTCGCTGGCGTTCTGCCCTTCAGGGTGGCCGCTCATGTCGTGCGTCAGGCCGTTGTGCTGGTTGTAGATCCAGCAGCGAAACGCATCCGGCGTGCGAAAGTACCCGCGGCAGTGAATCCGCGTGTGCTCCGTGACCACCCCTTCGCACAGCCCGCCCACCAGCGAGACCGCCTTGCAGATCGAACCGGGCGGATACTGCCCGGCGAACGCGCGCGGAAACAGCGGCAGGCCGCGGGCGTCGCTCCGCAGTTCCGCATATCGCGTTTGAAAATCGGCGATCGAATACGAAGGATAGCTGACCGCCGCCCGAATCTCCCGTGTGGGCACGTGAATCACCACCGCCGCCGCCCCGCTCGGGTTCGCGCTGGCCGCGACCGCGCTCGCGAGCAGCTCGTACGTCCGCCGCTGGAGTGCAGCGTCGATCGTCAGGTGCACGTCGCGGCCCGGCGCGGGTTCGACCCGCTCCAGTTCGTTGCGGTCGAAGTCCTCGACGCGCCAGCCGCGCGTCCCGCGCAGCAGCGTGTCCGCCGCAAACTCGACGCCGGAAATGCCGCACAGATCGCCGGGCCGCAGACGCCGCTGCTCGTCGTCCGCGAGCGGGTCGGCGTCGATGCGGCGGCGGTCGGCGTGCCCCAGCCGGCCCAGCAGGTGAACCATCGCGACGTCGCCTTCGATCAGCCGACGCGAATCGGGCACGACGCGCAGCCAGGGCGCGCCGCCCAGCTCCAGCCGAATCGCCACCGCCTGCGAGTCGTCGACGCCCTCGAGAATGGCATGAAGTTGCGTCTCTTCCGCCACGGGCTGCACATACCCCGCGCGGGCCGCGACCGCGTCGCGCACCCGCTGCACGCGGCGAACGATGCGCGTCGCACGCGCGATGAGCGTCTCCCGCGGCACTCCGGTCAGCTCTGACAAGCGGGACCACATCCGCGCCACCTGTTCGCGCAGCTCGGCGACGATCTCGCTGACGGGTTGTCGGGACGGATACGCGCCGCGCCGGCGAAGCTCGCGGGCCACCGCGCGCAGGTACTCCTCGCGGTCGGCCAGCACGCCGAAATGCACGCTCACGTCCCACGCCGCGACGTCGCGCACCAGCGGTTGGCCGCTGCGATCGAGAATGCCGCCGCGCGGAGCGCGGAGCGTGTGTGCCGGCCGCGTCAGCATCCGCGCGGCCTGCGCCTCGAAGTGATCGGCGCGCAAAAGCTGGATGTCGATGAGCCGGCCGATGACGACCAGCGCCATGATGGCCAGAATGATCGTGAACCACTTGAGGCGGCGTTCGAACACGTCGACATCCCTGTCGCGGAGTAGCCGCGGAGATTATCGCGGTTGACGGCCGCGGGCGAAACGGGTCGCCGCCGCGGAATCGTACCGGCCGCCCGCAAAGCCGCGCGCTCCGCGGCGCGTCGCCGCCGGGTACGATTCGACGCATGGATCCACGCGGCGCGCCGCTTTCACCGCAGGAGATTCGCGAACGCATCGCCTGGCCCGACGAACGCCTGCGAAGCGAGTGCGTCTTCGAGACGCGGCGGGTGCGCGGCCCCGGCGGACAGCATCGCAACAAGACCGAGTCGGCCGTCCGCCTGCATCATCGCCCCAGCGGTGTGGTGGTGACGGGCGAGGAACGCCGCTCGCAGCACGAAAACGCCGCGAACGCATTCCAGCGCTTGCGAGAAGCGCTGGCCATCGGCTTTCGCTGCCCGCTACCCGAAACCCTGCTATGGCCCGCGAGCGTCCACATTCGCGATCAGAAGTTGCGGGTCGGCGAGCGAAACGAGGGCTACCTGCTGGTCGTCGCGCTCGCGCTCGACGCCCTGGCCGCCTGTCGCGGCGTGCCGCAGGACGCGGCGAGCATCCTGCGCGTGAGCACGTCGAGCTTCGTCAAATTTCTGCACGACAACCCGCGCGCGTGGCGCGCGGCGAACGCGATTCGTTCGGGCGCCGCGCTCGGACCGCTCCGCCCATAGCCGCGCTCGCCCGCCGGTGAACGTCTTCATCGCATTTCGTCTATCATTCGCACCGCATTAACATGCGCCTCACGCGGGTCGGGTCGAATGTTGTTGAAGAGGTGCGGTCCGTGCGAATCGCCTACGGAGTTTTCGGTTACGGACGGGGGCACGCCACGCGTACCGCCGCGGTATTGCCGGAGCTCGTGCGGCGGCACGCGGTGCTGGTGTTTGCGGGCGGCGAAGCCTACGAGACGCTCTCGAACAGCTATCCGGTCGTCCGCATTCCCACGCTGGGATACCGCTATCGCGGCGACCGCCGCTCGAACTATCTGACGATCCGGCACAACGTCTGGCACCTGCTCGACATCGCCTTCGGCGGCCCGACGACGCAGGCCGTGCTGCGCGAGATGCAGGACTTCCGGCCCGACGTGGTCATTTCCGACGCCGAGCCGTGGACGCAGCGCGTCGCCCGTCGGCTGCGCGTGCCGCGGATCAGTTTCGACCACTTCGGCGTCATGGCCTACTGCCGCCTGCCGATGCCGCTGCTGGACCGCGTCCGCAGCGTTCGCGACGTGGCGGTGTATCGCTGGATGATGCGCGGCCCGCAGCGGATGATCGTATCGAGTTTCTACGACGCGCCGCCCGCCCGCGACGGTGTTCAGGTGGTCGGGCCGATGCTCCGCGACGAAGTGCTTCAAGCCCGGCCGGTGCGCGGTCCGCACCTGCTGGTTTATCTCAACAACGGTGCGCACCAGTTCAGTTCCGCGGTCGAGCGTGCGCTGCGCGAAGTCGGCGTTCCCGCACTGATCTATGGCACGCCGCGCCGCGGCGTCGACGGCAATCTCGACTTCCGCCCGCTGAGCAACCTGCCGTTCGTCGAGGACTTGGCCACCTGTCGCGCCGTCATCAGCACCGCGGGCAACCAGCTCATGGGCGAGGCGCTGCACCTCGGCAAGCCGATGCTGGTGATGCCCGAGGATTGCGTCGAGCAGCGGCTCAACGCCAAAGCGGTCGAGCGGCTGGGGATCGGCGTGCAGGTCCGCGCGGCGGCGTTCGACAGCACGTGCCTTCAGGCGTTTCTGGCGCGCGAAGGCGAGTTTCTCGTCGCGATCCGCGCTGCCGCCCGCGACGGGCGGCGCGAGGCCGTCGAGACGATCGAGCGCTTCCTGGCCGAACTGGTACCCGCGACCGGTGAGCGTTCCGCCGAGCGCCCGGCGCCGCACGCCGAGCAGCGCCCGATCGCCGCGACATCGAACGACGCGGCGGCTTGAGCGGCCCCGCAGCGCTTTGCCGCGGCCGCCGCGCTGCGTTACAACCCCCGATTCGTGGCGTTCGGCGCGTGGCGCCGCTCTCCAAGATCGCGGCAATCAGAGACGCATGCGACCCGTCGCCCTGGCTTTGTCGATCCTCAAGAACCGCACCGGCGCGGTGCCGCGCCCGGCGTGGTGCACATACCTGGTCTGCTATCGCTGCAACGCCCGCTGCGGCATGTGCGACTCCTGGCGCGTGAAGCCCGGCGTCGAGCTGACGCCCGACGAAGTCGCCGTCGTCTTCGAGAAAATCGGGCGGCTCGACGTGGTGCGGCTGACCGGCGGCGAGCCGTTCCTGCGCGAAGACTTCCTGCAGGTCGCCGGGGCCGTGCTGCGGGCGTCGCGGCCCTTCGTCGTGCACATCACCACCAACGGTTCATTTCCCGATCGCATCGTGGAGTTCGTCGAGCGTTTCGAGGCCCCCGGCAAGCTGCGTTTCATGGTCAGCTTCGACGGACTCGAGACCGAGCACAACGCGAGCCGCGGGGCCGAGGTCGAGTTTGAGACGGCGATCGAAGCGGTACGACGGCTGGCCGCGCTGCGCGAACGCTATCGCATCGAGGTCAGCGCGAATCACACCGTCATCTCGCCGCAGTCGCTGCTCGACAACGACGGGCTGCGGGCGCGACTAGCCGAGTGGAACGTCGACGTGCACAGCGTCCTGGCTTACGCCGACTCGGCCATGTACGGCGCGAAACTGCGCGGCAAGCGCGCCGAGCATCTGATTGTGCCGACCGGCTATCCGCTGCACCCCCGGCTGGCCGGCGCGGATGTGATCGGGTTTGTCGAGCGCGAACTGAGCCGTGCGGCCGACTTCGACAACCTGATGCTCCGCTGGGGCAAGCGCTACTACCTGCGCGGTCTGCTGGCGCGGCTGCGCGGCGACCAGCGGGCGCAGCCCCGGCCGCCCTGCGTCGCGCTCCGCAGCCACATCCGCCTGCTGCCCGATGGCGGCGTGCCGGTCTGCCAGTTCAACACGGAGCGGGTCGGCAACCTGCTGACGCAAAGTTTCGAAGACGTGTGGCACGGTCCCGCCGCCCAGCCGCAGCGCGCGTGGGTCGACGCCTGTCCGGGTTGCTGGGCGGAGTGCGAAGTGATGCCCAACGCGATCTTCACGGGCGACCTGCTCCGCGGCTAAGCGGGATTTCGCTATCCGCGGTTCAGCATTGAGCTTTTTCCACAAGTCAGGGTCGCCCGCCGGTTTCCGCTACTCGCCGCGCAGCCGACAATTTATACTTGGCGCGTGACTTGGGACGCCTTTCTCGACCAATTCGCGCAGTGGTTCGCCGATCGCGACCAGTTGACGCCGGGCGCGCGCTGGGTGGTCGGCGCATCGGGCGGGCCGGATTCCACGCTGCTGCTGCACGCGATGGCGACGCTCTCCCGGCGGCTCGGCCTGGCCTGGGGGTTGCACGCCGGCCACCTGCATCACGGCCTGCGCGGTGCGGAGGCCGATGAGGACGCGACGTTTGTCGAGAATCTGGCCGCCCGCCTGGCCGTGACGGTGCATCGCGAACGCGTGGATATTCGGGCGCAGGTGGCGCAGCTCGGCGGCTCGACGGAGGAGATCGCCCGCCAGCGGCGCTACGAGTTCCTGGAGCGCGTCGCCTTGCAGGTCGGGGCCGAGTGCGTTGTCGTCGCCCACCACGCCGACGACAACGCGGAGACCGTCCTGCACCGCATCATCCGCGGCACCGGACTGCGCGGTCTGCGCGGCATGTCCGACACGCGCCCGATCCAGCCCGGCAGCCGCGTGCGGCTGATTCGTCCGCTGCTCGGGGTGCGCCGCGAGACCATCGACGCGCTCTGCCGCGCCCAGCAGTTCGAAGCGCGGCAGGACTCCTCCAATCTCACGACCGAGTTCACCCGCGGCCGCATCCGCAACGTCGTACTGCCCATGCTGCGAGAAACGCTGAACCCGAACGCGGCGGAAGCGCTGCTGCGCCTGGCGGAGCAGGCCCGCTGGCTCGGCACGTACCTCGAAGACGCCGCCGAACGTACTTTCGAGTCGCTGCTGGTGTCCGAAGCGCCGCGGCACATCGTCCTGAACACGCGGGCGCTGCTCGCCAAGCAGCGCATCATTCAGGCCGAAGTCGTCCGCCGGGCGATTTCGCTGGTCATGGGCGGCGAGCAGGACCTGGGCTTCGGCCACATCGACGCCGTGCTGCGCTTGGCTGCGGACCGATCCAGCGGCAAGGAGCTGCACCTGCCGGGCGCGGTGCTGGTTCGCAAACAGTACGAGCGCCTCGAAGTCCGACCGCTAACCACCGGCGCCGACGCCTGGCCGGTGCTCGCGCCGGTCATGGTGAACTGCCCCGGCTGCACCCCCCTGCCGGCGCTCGGCGGCGATCTTACGGCCGAGGTGCGCGAGCTCGCCCCCGGCAAGATCGCGGCGCTGCGCGAAGCGCCGAACCCGTTCGAGGAGTGGGTCGATTTCGAACGCGTCCGGCCGCCGCTGCTGGTGCGCAGCCGGCGCGACGGCGATCGCTTCCATCCCCTCGGCGCGCCCGGCGCGAAAACCATCAGCGATTTCTTCGGCGATGAGAAGCTCGACCCGCAGTTGCGGGCCCGCACCGGCGTGCTCTTCGACCAGGACGGGCCGGTCTGGATCATTCCGCTGCGGATCGACGAGCGCGTCAAGCTGCGCAGCACCACGCGCCGCGCGCTGCGGCTGGTTTTCTCGCCGGCGCCCCAGCCGCAGGGCCGCGCGTGATGAAGGTGTGGCGCTCGCCGGAACTCATCTGTTTTCTGGCCGCGCTGCTCTTTCGCCTCGCCTGGCTGATGACCGTGCTGGCGCGCGGCGGCGCAGCGCAGCTTCCGGATGAGTGCGTGCACTGGAGCATCGCCGCCAATCTCATGCAACACGGCGTGTTCGTCAGCGAAGAGGGCCGCTACGCGGCGCGCATGCCGCTGTATCCGTTGTTCCTGGCGTGCTTCGTCAACCTCGGCGAGCCCAGCGAGTTCGCCGCGAAAGTCGCGCAGTCCGTGATCGGCGCGGTGACTGTCGTGCTTGCGATTCGGATCGCACGACGGATCGGCGGCACGCCCACCGCCTGGGCCGCGGGCGGACTGGCCGCGGCCGATCCGTATGCGATCTACTTTTCGAACCTGCTGCTGACCGAAACGGTCTTCACTCCCGCGCTGGTGGTGCTCACACTGATAATGCTCCGCCTGCTGGGAGTCACGCCGCGGTCCGCAGACGGCCGCGTTGGCACGCCAGATTCACGGCTATCGCCCACTGCTGACAGAGATAGCGACTGGCCTGCGGTGCTCGGCCTGGCGCTCGCCGGCGCCGGCGCGGTGCTGATCCGGCCGTCGGCCGCGGGTCTGGTCGTTTTGTTCTGGGCGGCGGCTTGCGTGCTCCCGCCGACGTGGAAGCAGCGCCTGCTCCGCGCCGCCGTGTTCGCCGCCATCTTCGCCGCCGCGATGCTCCCCTGGGGGCTGCGAAACAAGGGCGTAATCGGCGACTACGCCTGGCTCTCCACCAATGGCGGCTTGACGCTCTACGACGGCCAGGGTCCGCAGGCGGCCGGCGGCAGCGATCAGGCATTCGCGTACATCATGCCGGAGCTCTGGCCGCTCAGCGAAGTGGAGCAGGATCGTCGCTTGCGTACCCTGGCGATCGAGCAGATGCAGCGCGACCCGCAGCGCGTGCTGGAACTGGCGGCGATCAAGTTCCTGCGCACGTGGAGCCTGACGCCGAACGCGACTGAATTCTCCAGCGGACTTCGCGACGCCGTCAGCGCCGTCTTCAGCGGCGGGGTCTTCGTGCTGGCGCTCGTCGGCGCCTGGCGTCTGCGGCGCCACTACAGCCTGCTGATCTTCTTGCTGGCGCCGATCGTGTACTTCACGCTCGTCCACTGCATCTACGTGGGCAGCCTGCGCTATCGCATCCCGCTGATGCCGCTGGTCGAGATTCTGGCCGCCGCCGGGCTGTTCCTGCGATACACGCACCAGTTTCAACGCTCCGGCTGAGCGCAAGAAAGCCGCCGCCGACCGGCCCCGAAGAGGCGACCGGTCGGCGGCATGCAGGCTCCCAGGTCTGTCCGCGCTCAGCGGCCCATCGAGGCGCCTATGGGCAACCGCTAAACAGGCAGTTCAGGAACGGATCGATGTCGAAGAAGTCGACCGCGCCGTCGCCGTTGATATCCGCCTGCGAAATCGGACACTCCAGGTACGTCTCGGCGTAGGCCGTCGGATCGAAGAGCGCCAGCAGGAACGGATCGATATCGAAGAAGTCGACCGTGCAGTCGCAATTCACGTCGGCGGTCGGCTCCTCGTCGGGGCAGCCGCCCGGAACGGTCCGCGCTCCGATCGAGACGAGCGGCTCGGCCGTGCCGTCATTGTCGAGATCCGTTTCGGCCAGGATCGTGTAGAAGTGCAGCGGCTCGTGTTGCAACGCCAGCACGTCCACGCCGATGTCCACTTCGTTACCCGGCGCGAGCATCAGGTTCGACACCCACGGGACGCCCGGCGGCAGCCCGTTGAGTGAAACCGTCGCGAGGTCCGGCTCCATGTCCGGACCGATCACACGGATTCGCAACTGGCCGTCGATGGCGCCGCCGCTCGTGTTGGTCAGCGGCAGCGTGATCAGCCGCGGACGGCCGACGGCGAAGCGCAGCACGCTGCCCCAGTTCGGGTTGATTACGGCGCACAAGTCGCGACGGTCCTGCACCGAACCGTGGCAGTGGAACACACGCCCGCTGCTCAGATTCGTGATAATCGCATCGTAGCACCCGACCTGATACACAGCGTTCATGCCCACCGGGCGATCGATCTTCACGCGGATGTCGGTGCACGCGCCGGGCGCGAGCGTTACGGGGACGGGGTCGAGGATCGTGAACGACGTCGGCCCCGCGATCGAGCAGTTCGGCGGGTTCGCGGGCAGCCCGGCCAGCGACAGCGTGTACGTCTGGGGCATCGGCCAGCAGTTGCAGATGCGGATCTTCACGACCACGCTGGTCGCACCGGCGCAGAACGGCGCGTCCCACGGAACGTGGCACTTGTCCTTGCACTTGCCGTCCGGTCCGGCGGCGAAGATCGAGAGCACCTCGGCGGCGGTCAGCTCGCGCCGGAAAATCTCGAGCTCATCGACACAGCCGTTAAAGCCGCCGGTAAGCGCGAACGAGCGCATGCCGATCCGCAGCACGCTCGTGTTGGTGATCGAACCCGGCCGAACGGTCGGGTCGTAGTTCGGCGTCAACGCCGCTCCATCAAGATAGAACGTGATGCCGGTTGTGCTGGCGCGATTCACCGTCACAGCCAGGTGATGCCAGAGACCATCGGCCACGTTCACCGGGATGACGTAGTTCGTGCACGAGGCCGTCGCAGCAGTCGAGCACGAGTTGGAGCCCGACCCGTCCGCAATCTGCAAGCCTGGCTGGCCATTCGCCAGGAAGAACGAGTAGCCCGTCGTGCCCGTGCCGTCCTGCGTGCGTTTGTCGCAGATGACCTGCACGCCCGCGGCCGAGCTCGTCCGCACCCAGGCGTCGATCGAGAAATCGCCAGTGCCGAAGTTGATCTGCGGCGCGTCCGGCGCTTCCACATAGGACTGCACGCCGTCGAAACACAGCGCCCCGGCCACCATGCCAGGCGACGGAACCGGGTTGTTGAAGTGTCGGCCGTCGTTGTTGTACGTGATCTCGTTGGCGGTCGGCCCCTGCGGCTCGTCGAGCGGGTACCACGCCACCATTCCCAGCGGCGGGTCGACGCACCCGCCGGTGCGGCAGGGGTTGTCTTCGCGACTGTCGCCGATCACGTTCTGCATCTGAATCGGAACGAACAGATCGAACGGCCGCGGCTCGAGGTCGAAGAACTCGAACGGAATCTGATCCTCGCCCAGCGGCGGGAAGAACGGCTCCTCGCACCCGTCGCGCCCGGCGGCGTCGGTCTTGCAGGCGTAGAAGTCGAACGAGCCGGCGCCGTACGAATTGGTCCACGCGGTCAGCATCAGACCGCCATCGCTGGTCGGCGTGACCGCTTCGCCATACTCCTGCTGGATGCCGCCGTAGACGTTGCACCACTGAAACGTCCCGGCCGAGTTCGTCCGCAGCAGCGCCGCTTCCTGATTGGTCTGCTGGGCGTTCGACCCGGCCATGATGATGTCGCGGTTCGGCAGTTCCTCCATCGAATGCCGCACGCCGAAGAAGCGGAACGTGCGATACCAGATCGGAACGCCGGCCGGCGTGGTGCGCATCAGGAATGTGCCGCCCCCCTCGCCGATGCGCTTGGAGAAGCCGGCGAGCAGGAAGTCGCCATTGCCCGCCGGGTCGAGCGCCGAAGCCCAGTCCTCGAACTGCAGGTGGTTGTACGCCACCGCGCTCAGCGGCGCGCCGCCCGCGGTGAACAGCGCCAGGATCGCCTCGAAGTCGCTCGGGAAGCCGTTGGCGGTGTAGCCGCTCACCGCGATGCGATTGGTCCCGTCGCTGAGCTCATGAATGTCCATCGCCGATGAGAAGCTGTTCACGCCGTAGCGGCCGTCGCGATAGGCGTTGTACCACAGCAGCGTACCGCCCGGCGTCGTGCGGAAGACAATCAGCGCCTGCTGTGCGAAGCCCTGCTGAAAGAGCTGATACCGCGCGCACACGAGCAGATCGCCGTTGGCCGCTTCGGTCAGCCCCAGGCCCAGACCGCTCACGTCGCCCGCCATTCCGGGGTAGTAGAACGACCAGAGCTGATTGCCGGCGGGGCCGACTTTCATCAGCAGAATGCCCTGCGCCAGGCCCGGCACCCCGTTCGTGCTGCCCGCTACCACGAACCCGCCGTCGTTGGTCTGCTCGACGCGATGGGCGATGTCGAACGCCGGTGTTCCCACGCGGCGGTCCCAGATGATCGCCCCCGCCGGGTCGGTCCGCACGATTAGAACATCCGTGTCGTTCGCGGAGTTGAAGCGCGTCCCGGCGTGAACATAGTCGCCGTTAGTCGCCTGAATCACCCACGAAGAGCGCTCTTCCAGCCCGATGCCGTAGGCACGCTCGAACTGCGCCAGCGCGGCCGGCGCAAATGCGGACAGCACCCCCAGCAGCGCGATCGACCGACGACAGGTGTCGGACGCGCGCAATCGACGTGAGATCGGCTCGCACATGCAGTGCTCCCTCCAAACATGAAGAAGAATACAAGAACCCGTCGCCGCGGATCGCCGCGGCGTCCGTTGCTGCTGTTGAATGCCGGAGACCAGCGCGAACGACGTAAGCTTCTGGCCCAAAAGCCGATGCGACGTGTGTTAAGGAATTGTAAAGTCGCGCCGCACGTGCCGCAACCGATTCCGGGCGTGCGTTGCTGAATCGCGCGCTTCCGGCGCGGATGAGCCGCTCGAAGATCGGACTCCGACGTTTGGGCGCTACCTTGCCGCCGCTCGGCCCAGCATCCGGCAGTGGAGACGTGCGACCGGCCGCGTCGGCTGGCGGTTTGCGGAGAATTGTCTGTTTCACATGACCGCGTCGTCCGTGACGCCAGCGCGATAACTGGCTGTTCGCGGACGATTGGCTGTCCGACCGGTCGTAGCTGGCGGTTCGCGGACAGCTGGCTGTCCGACCAAACGGGACGGTCGCAGCGGGCAGTTTGCGGACAATTGGCTACCCGACCGGTCGAAGCTGGCTCTTCGCGGACGATTGGCTGTCCGACCGGTCGTAGCTGGCTCTTCGCGGACGATTGGCTGTCCGACCGGTCGTAGCTGGCGGTTCGCGGACTATTTGCTGTCCGACCGGTCGGGTCGGTCGGAAGAGCAAGCCGCCACCCGGAACGACGCCGGCTTGCAAGGCCGGGCTTCAGCCGGCCAGTGTTTGCCACCGGTTTCAACCGGTGGAGGATCGGACCCAGCGGCGCTACGCGCCGTGCTGCAGCACCTCGCGAACCTGCTGAACGGCCCAGTCGATGTCGCTGCGTTCGATGACCAGCGGCGGTGCGAAGCGGATGACCTGCTCGTGCGTGTCCTTGCAGAGCATGCCGCGACGCATCAGGGCCTGGCAAACGGGTCGGGCGCGGCCGGCCTCCACCTTCAACTGCATGCCGATCAGCAGCCCCCGGCCGCGGACTTCCTGCACCTTGGGACTGTTCATCTCGCGCAGCTTCTGGCGGAAGTACTCGCCCTGCGACGCAGCCCGCTGAATGAAGTCGCCGTTCCGCAGCAGCCGAACCGCCGCGCGGCCCACCGCCGCCGCCAGCGGGTTGCCGCCGAAGGTGCTGCCGTGTTCGCCCGGCTTGAAAACCGACATGATCTCGCGCGTGCTTACCACCGCCGAGACCGGCAGGATGCCGCCGCCGAGGGCCTTGCCGAGCACATACACGTCGGGCCGCAGGTTCTCGTAGTCGCAGGCGAAGAGCCTGCCGGTGCGGCCCAGGCCGGTCTGAATCTCGTCGGCGATAAACAGCGCGCTCTGCTGTTTGCACAGCTTGTGCAGCGCCGTCAGGTAACCGTCCGGCGGCATGATGATGCCGGCCTCGCCCTGGATCGGCTCGATCAGCACGGCGACGGTCTGCGGCGTGAAGGCCTTCCGGGCCGCCTCGATGTCGCCATAGGGCACGATGTCGAAGCCCGGCGCGAACGGCCCGAAGTTGCCGTACGACTGCGGATCGGTCGAGAAGCCGACGATCGTGGTGGTGCGTCCGTGGAAGTTCTCGGTGAACACCATGATGCGGGCCTGGTTGGCCGGCACGCCCTTGCGCTCATAGCCCCACTTGCGGGCGGTTTTGATCGACGTTTCGACCGCTTCGGCCCCGGTGTTCATCGGCAGGACCATTTCCATGCCGCACAATTCGGCCAGCTCCTGGAAGAAGTGCGGCAACTGGTCGTTGTGAAACGCCCGGCTCGTCAGGGCTACGCGATCAAGCTGCTCGCGCAGCGCCGCGACGACGTCCGGATGGTTATGGCCGAAGTTCAGCGCGGAGTAGGCGCTCAAGCAATCGAGATAGCGCTTGCCGTCCACGTCGGTCACCCACGCGCCGCGGGCCTCGTGAATCACGACGGGCAGCGGGTGGTAGTTGTGCGCGCCATAGGTGTCGTTGATCTCGATCAGCCGCCGGGTGTTGGGCCCCAGACCGGCCAGCTCGTCATGGGCGTGCCCGCTATGCGCTGCGTCCTTCACCATCGTCGCCATCGTCTGTCCTCGTTTACTCTTCTTGGCCCGCGGCCTGCGGTTGGGGAGACGCGCTCGCCCGGCGTTTCGTCCGGAATCAGCCGACCCGGCGCCAAACTACGCCGCCGCAGCCTGGCCGGACAATCTGCGTCGTCCGGCTGCAACCTTTACCCACAACCAAGCCCAGATGATACGGCAGGCCGCCCCCACACTTCCAGACGGGCGGCCGACTCGCCGAATCAGCGGCCCAGCGATCAGGCGACACTGCGATCCAGGATATTGCGAAGTGACGATTTGGGCGGTGCACTTCGGAAGCGCGCTTCCGAAGGCCGTCCGGTGCCCACGGCCCAGCGTTGATCGTTGCACGTCAGGCTCGCGGCGATGTTGTCGGGCTCCGGGTTTGTCGGCCGATACCGCGGCCTGGATGGAGGAGTCGGCGAGAGAAGTAGAGTTGCGGACGCCGAAGGAGTCGTTGGCGTTCCTCACCTCGGATCACGAACGCGAAAGCCGGCGTCTCCCCGCGTGTAGCGGCCCGACATCGCGGGCGCAGCCGGCCGGCCTGTTTTGGAGTTTCCCCGGGCTGCTTTCCTTCGGACGCACGGTTCCCGCAGCGTGCTTCCGCGCGGTCTATTTCGGTCGCCGTGCGATCGCTATTCGCGCACCAGTTGAACTATCAGGTCGCTCAGCGCGCCGGCGGACCCCCACGTGCGTCCAGCAGCCGGCCGCACTTCAAATCGATACGAGAATCGGGTCCCAGCCGCGTCCTTGCCACCGAATCGCTCTGTCACGACCGGATCGGCGCCGTCGACCAAGACGACGCTTTGCTGGTTGAAACAGAACACGGGGCCGTCGGACTCAACATCGCGCTGCAATTGCAAATACAGGCCCAGCACGCGCACCGAGCGCACCCCATCGGCCGTTCGAAGAGGTTCCCCAAGTTGAACGGCGCCGGCTAGCGCTTCGCTCGTGGACTCGGCGCGATCGATCGCGGCGGCGAACGGTGTTCCCGCCACCGCCGGCGGTTGGGCTGCCGGCGTCGTCGGCGTGAAACTCTGAGTTCCTGCGCCGCCTTCCCCGGACTGAAACGCGGCCGCGCGAACGCTCCACAGCGACGCGGCCAGCAAGCTCGCGGCCAGCACACTGATTGCGAAAATTCTCGTGCTCATTGCAGATGACTCACTTTCATTCGGATCGCTTAGTACGCGCTCGTGCAGATGTCCGCACACGCGGAGATGCCGCCCCATGTGCCCCCGTTGCACGGCCGAGTGTCGATGTCGCACGCACCGCAGTGGAAAGTGTAAGTCCCGGAATCGGATGAATTCACCTGGATCGTCTGAGTTCCGCACCCGAGTGAACCGGTGTCCCACACTACCTGGATCTGAATCTTGCCGCTCGGCAGCGTTGTCACGCGGATCGTCGGTTGTTTGTTGTTGCAGTCACTGACTCCGTTCACCGGAATCGTGCAGACCCCAGTATCAACCGCCAGCGCCGCCACCGCGATCCACGCTGAAGCAAAGACCGCAAGTCCTGCTAACCGGTTCCGCGCGGTTGCTCCCTTGTTACACATGGCACACCTGCCCCGTGGCACATACGATAAGAAAAAAATCGGTTTGCAAGGCCTACCCTGAAAGATTCATGACGATTCAGGCAGTCAGAACCGCGCTGGCTCGCCTTTCGCCCTTCCCTGTTCGGTCTTCGCTATCCTCCGTTCCCCCGGCGCCGCCTCCAGCAGTGCCTGCGTGTACGCATGCCGCGGCGACTCGAGAATTTGCGCCGCCGTCCCTTGTTCGACGATTCGTCCGCGCTGCATCACCGCGATCTCGTCGCAGAACTGCCTCACCACCGCCAGATTGTGCGCTACGAACAGATAGGTCAGTTTCAGTTCCTGCTGGAGCCGCGCCAGCAGGTTCAGAATCTGCGATTGAATCGAGACGTCCAGCGCCGACACCGGTTCGTCGCAGATGACCAGGTCCGGCTCAAGCGCCAGCGCCCGTGCGATCCCAATCCGCTGTCGCTGCCCGCCTGAGAACTCGTGCGGATAGCGCTGCATCGCGTCCGTCGGCAGCCCGACGCGCTGCAGCGCCGTCGCCACCCGTTCCCGCCGCTGTGCCGCCGTGCGGGCCAGCCCGTGAACATGCAGCGCCTCGCCCACGATCCACTCCACGCGCAGGCGCGGATTCAGACTACCCGCCGGATCCTGAAAGACGATCTGCATTCGCCGCCGCAACGGCTGCATTTGCCGGCCGCTTAGCTTCAGCAGTTCGCCGCCGTCGAAACGCACAGACCCGCCGGCGGCCGGGATCAGCCGCAGGATCGCGCGGCTGAGCGTTGTTTTTCCGGAGCCGCTTTCGCCGACCAGCCCCAGTGTCGCGCCGCGGTCGATGCGCAGCGAAACATCCTCGACAACGCGGACTCGCCGCGGCGCTCGCCAGCCGCCGGACACCTGAAAATCCACGCAAAGCCCCTGAACTTCGAGCAGCGCGGTCAGCCCGCCGCCAGCCCCGCCGGCTTCGCGCGCGCGGCCGTCCGCAGCGGCCGCGGGTTCCCGATCAGTCGTTTGGGACACGGCGTTAGTCCGGCTCGCTCGGCGGCGGCAGCGCAGCAAGCGCGACGAACTCTTCGCGCACGTACGGGTCGAGCTGTGCGGCGTATTCGGCCTTCAGGCCATGAATGTGGATCAGTTCGAGCACGTCGGCTCGGTCCTTGATGCGGTGCGCCGCGGACTTGGCGCTGGCGAGCTTGAGTTCGATCAGGCTGCGCAGGTTAATGAACGGCAGACCATCCGCCGAAACCTCCGCCACGGACTGCGGCAATGGAAACCGGACGCTTTTGGGTTTTCCATCGCCCGGATACTCGCCGGCGACCAGGAACTCGATCCGCACGCGCGTCGTCTCATCCCGGATGTGCCGGCTGGTGGGCGACTTCCGCGAGTAACCGCGCGGAAGCACGCGCGCGTGAATCCGGCGGACGTCGTCGTCGGAGCTGACCAGCAGTTCTACGTCATTCGTCGACCGGCCGAGGTATCCATGGCGCTGCACGGCGAGCGAGCCCACCAGAACAAACGGCAATCCCATGCCGCCCAATTTCGCCGCAATCTGCCGAGCGGTACGCCACACAGTGCCGTCCTCACGGCGTTGCGCTTCTGATTCCATGACGCGGTCTCGGAAAGTGACAATCATCAGCCGGCTCGAAATCACTCAGACAGTTTGCTGTGCAAAACAGGCAGCTTGATCGCGGCATCCCCGGACGCCTCCAACACGCGCCGCGGCGGCGACGTCACCGCCGCCAAACGCCCAAACAGCGTCAACGCCGTCGCCCGATCAATCCGCACGCGCGCCAGCGATCCGATCATTCCCGCGTCACCGTCGAACACGACAATCAAATCGCCCGGCGTGCGGCCGACGAGTTGGCCGGCGCTCTGCGAACCGCCCACGCGGCCCAGCGGCGCTGCGAGCGCCTCGCAGCCGCGATCCTGCTCCGATTCCTGAAGCGGCGCAGCGTCGTGCAGCGGCGCGGCGGCGGCGCTAGGAGCATCGCCCGCGGCTCGCCGGCCCAGCTTGCTCCAACCCTCCACCAGCACTTCCACCGCCTGCCCGACGATCCGCTGCTTATGAGCAGCGCTGATCTCCGCCTGCAACGCCAGCAACTCATTGTTGCGCGCCTGCTTCACGGCGTAGGGCACGTCATCGCCCTGGTTTCGATCCGCCGCGGTGCCGGGCCGCGGCGAGTACTTGAACACAAACAGGCTCTTGTACTGCACCTCGCGCACGAGCTTCAGCGTCGCGTCGAAGTCCGCGTCCGTCTCGCCGCAGAAACCGACGATCACATCGCCCGCCAGGCTGATGTCCGGAACGTACTTTCGGGCGTTCTCCATCAACCGCAGATACTCGCCTGCTGTGTATCCCCGTCGCATCCGCCGGAGCACGGCGTCGCTGCCGCTTTGTGCGGGAATGTGCAAATACGGCATGACCCGCGGGTAATCACGCATCACCCGGAAGATGTCCTCGTCCCAATCGGCGGGGAAGCTGGTGACGAAGCGGATGCGATCGATGCCCGCGACATCGTGCACACGCTCCAGCAGCTTCGCGAATGAGACCGCCTGCCCATCCTCCTGGTGCACATACGAGTTAACCGTCTGCCCCAGCAGCGTCACCTCGCGGCAGCCGCGCTCCGCGAGCATTCGCGCCTCTTCCACGATGTGCGCCGGCGGGCGGCTGCGCTCCGCGCCGCGCGTGAACGGCACCACGCAATACGTGCAGAATTTGTCGCAGCCGCGCTGCACGCGGATGTAGGACTGCAACACGCGCTCGCCCGCCTCGATCGCCGCGGATCGCGACAGATCGAGCGCCTCGAGGCTGTCGTACTCCAGCGCCCGCGCCAGCACCTCCGTGCGGCGGCTCAGGCTGCCGGCCAGCGCGGTCACCTGCTCCTGGCGTTCCCACACTTCGCCCAGCAGACCGGGCAGCCGATCCAGCTCGCCCGGGCCGCAAAGCAAATCGACGTGCGGCGCCTTGGCGAAAAGCCCCTCCTTTTCGCGCTCCGCCATGCAGCCGATTACGCCGATCACGGTCTCCGGCCGGCGGCGCTTCAGCGACTTGAGTTGCCCCAGCCGCGACAGCACCTTGTCCTCGGCGTGCTGGCGGACGCTGCATGTATTGAACAGGATCACGTCGGCGTCGCGCATCTGCGGCGTCGCCCGCAGGCCGAGCGTGCGCATCTGCCCCGCGACCAACTGGCTGTCCAGAACATTCATCTGACAGCCGAAGGTCTCCAGAAAGTAAGTTTTCGCCGCGCGATCCGACAAGCTGCGCTCCAGGTCTGCTCCGGCCCCTACCGCTCCAGTCGTTCGAGAGCCGCCGCCGCCAGTTCGCGGATCGCCTCGCCGGCGTCCGCACGGTTCGAAATCTCCCGGTACAGCGCCCGGGCGATGTCCGGCCGATCCAGCCGTTCCTGCGCTACGCCCGCATAGTACAGGGCCTCGCAACGGATCGGGGGCGGCTGGGCATCCTCGGCCAGTTTTGTGAGGTCCGCGGCCGCACGCTGCGCGTCGCCGGCCTCCAGCCGCGCGCGGAGCCCCAGCAGTTGCCACGCCGAAATGTCAGCCGAAGCGGCGAAAGGCAGCGCACGCTCGACCATCTGCGCGGCGCCCGCCGCGTCGCGCCGCTCCAGCAACACCTCGACCGCGTGCCGAACGCCCGAATCGACCGTCAGGCTGATCGGACCTGCGGCGGCCGCGGCCGCTGGCGCTCGGCCCGGCTCAGTCGTGACGCTCGGACGAATCGGAATCCGAATCCGCCGGGCCGCCGCGGGGATCGGCGGCGGCTCCGCCTGGGGTGCCGCGGCGTGAATCCGAGGCGGAGCGCGAAAACCGGCTGACTGCGGCTCAACTCCTTCAACGATAAGCACTTCCAGGAGCAGCGCGCGCAGCGCGCGGCGCTCCTCGCCGGTTCGCGCGGCGTCGATCGCCGTTTCGAGCGTGCTCCGCGCCGCCCGGTTTACCAGGCTACCGGCCAGGCCCGGCCGCCGCGGTCGCGGGACGGACGCCGCCGCCCCAGGCCGCCGCACGAGCTCGACATAGGCCGCAACGGCCTTGCCGTAACGCCCACAGCGGTCGAGCACCAGCAGCAGCCGAGTCTCGATCAACTCGCGCAGCCAATCGTCGGCGGCCTCATCTGCGGCGAGGCGATAGCCGGCCAGCGCGTCATCCCAGCGTCCGTCCGCCGCGGCGTTTTCGGCCTCCGCCAGATGAACTGCGGCGTCGATCGCCAGGGACTGGATTTCCTCGATTGGTTTTCGAAGAGTTTGTTTAGAGATTCCGCGGAAATGGACGATTCCCTGCTTGTAGGCGACGACCGCCACGTTGTGGAACGGCGGCTTGTTCCGCAGGACCACCGTGTCGGCGGAAGACAGCGCCCCGCCGGCCGCCAGAAGCAGCGCGGCCGCTGGCGTGATCGAGAAGCGTGAGTGCCGGACGAAACTGGGCTTCATCGCCAGAAATTATAGACGAGCCCGCGAATAATCGTTGCAAGGCGGCGATCGGTGAATTACAAGAGCGGTTGCAAG
>CAZVWB010000025.1:0-74681 GCA_964631045.1 uncultured Planctomycetales bacterium | reverse complement strand
GGTGGCGCGACGCAGCCGATCGCGGGGGGGGATACAGCGACGGAGCGACGGAGCGACGGAGCGACGGGGCAGGGCGCGGCTGGGGCCGCGAGCGCGCCGGCCGCAAGCGCCGCGTCATCGCCGAGTCAGCCCAGACCGCCGGCGGCGCTGCGGCCGCATCGCCCGCGCGAGATGTCCGAATTGGAGTTCCTGAGCTACGGCTTCATCCCGCTCAGCGTGGCGATGTTCCCGCACCTGTTCCAGCTTTGGCTCACGGCGCGCTCGGCGAAGGCCTTCCGCCTGACGGTTACCCTGCACCCGCTGCTCATCATGCTGATCTGGGCCCCGTGCATCGCCATCGGCGTCTGGGCCACGTCGGCGATGGTCGATGGCCGGCCGGTCGTGCCGTTCACGAACGAGTCGCCCGACCGCAACCCGAACGCGGTCATCGGCCTGATGGTCGCAATGCTCGGCGACCCGATCATCGGCGGTCTGTTGGCGGCGGGCGTGCTCGCGGCGATCCTGGGGGGGATGGACGCGCAGTTCCTGAGCCTGGGGTCGATGTTCACGCACGACATTGTGGACCACTACGCGAAGCACGATCGCATGAACGACCGGCAGCGCCTGCTCACCGGACGCATCTTCGTGGTGCTCGTCGTGCTCGCAAGCTGGCTGCTGACGCTCGTGCTGCAGAAAGCGCCGATCTTCTCGCTGGCGGTCTGGTGCTTCAGCGGCTTTGCGGCGCTGTTCCCGTTGGTGTTCGCTGCGCTGTATTGGAAGCGGGCGACCAAGTGGGGCGCGTACGCATCGATCATCGCGGGCATCGGCAGCGGAATCGCGTTTTACGTCTACAACGGGCTGGACCACGGCTTCGCGTCGCGCGTCGAACCGGAGATCTGGGGCGTCGTCCCGGCGGCCCCGATGACGATCTTCGCCGCCGTCGCGATGATCGTCGTCTCGCTGGCGACCCGACCGCCGAGCGGCGCCGCGCTCGGCAAGTTCTTCGCAGATCGAGCGGCGTGATGATGCATGCGCGATGGCGACCGCCCCGCGTATCCGGATGGCGCGACGGGCGCGCCGGCTTGCTCCGAGCGAGCATCGCGGCCGTAAGGTCACGTCGAGTCTAGCGCCGGCGCACGATGGCCCGCGTGAACCAGGCGAGGTCTTCGCCGCGCCGCACTACGGGCACGTGCCCGAGAACAGACACGTCAGAAACGGGTCGATGTCGAAGAAATCGACGATTCCGTTCAGACTCAGGTCGGCGTTTGCCAGGTCGCATTGGGGGTGGGCGGCTGCGAACGCCGAGGCGTCGAAGAGCGCCAGCAGGAACGGATCGATATCGAAAAAATCCACGACGCCGTCGCAGTTGAGATCGCCGCGGCGATCCGCGTTGCGGATGAGCTGCAGCCCGTTGATTCCCGATTGAATGTTGCCGCCGAAGAGCCCCGAGTGCACGCCGAGGCGACCGTCGGTGACAGTTACCGTGTGACGCGCGTAGGTGACGCCCAGTTGATGGCCGCCGGGCCACGCGCCGCCGATCATCACCGGCCCCGGCGTGCCGAAGTCGACGCGCACACGGCAGAGCCGCGCCGGCTCGCTGGGGGTGATCGCGTAAGTGATTACGGTATAGCTGCCGTTCCAGAGATTCTCGAAGAAGATGCAAGCATCCACCGGGTTGTTGAAGCTGAGGTACATGTCGTCAACGAGCGCGGCATCGTCGCCGAACGTCCCGGGGTCGTCCTGCGCAAGCATCGTGGTCGTGCCGATGTTGTAGACCCGCGCGGCCAGCGGCTGCCCGACCAGTCCGAGCAGCGGGAAGCGCTGGCTGGTGGGCATCGAGGCGAAGGTGTTCCAGCGGCCGGCCTTGCCCGCGCCCGCGTAGGTTGAGGAGGGTGAGGTCAGCGTGCTGCCGAAGTCGATGTTCACAGATTGCGCGACCGCCGCGGCGCACGCCCATGCGGTGAGTGTGGTTGCGACGAATGGCGCGATTTTCGGACGTTTCATGGCCGGCTCCTGTGGCAGTGACACGGATCGGGCGCGTCGCGCCCGAGTCGAGCGCGGCGCAGGGGTCCATCCCCAACGGTAGATAGCGCCCCCAAACGCCCCGCGTGACGCGAAACTCACCGCGGCGGACGCACACGGCGGTCGTTCGCCCGGTCGTTCGCCCGATCGCACAATTCCGCGAGAATGTGCCGCCGCCACTCGCTATGCTGGGATTGCAGCCGATCGCCGCATGCCGGTGAACGGCTCGCGGCGGCGGGCAGCACTCGTCCCGCGCGACCCGCCGCGCATGCCAACATCCAGTCATTGGAGCGGCGGCGTGAGCACCGACAGCACCAGCCCGTCACTGTTGGAGCGCGTCCGCGACTCGGCGGATGAGGCCGCGTGGCGACGTTTCGACGCGCGCTACGGCCCCCTGGTGCTGGATTACTGCCGGGCGCGCGGTCTGAAACTCCACGACGCAGAGGACGTGCGCCAGGTCGTGATGCTCAGCCTGGCGCGCGGGCTGGCCACGTTCGCCTACGACCGACAGCGCGGCCGATTTCGCGACTACCTGGCCTGTATCGTGAGAAATGCGATCGCGCGAAGCGCCCGGCGTCACGCGGCGCGCCCCGCGGTGCTATCAAACGATGCGCTTGAGGCGCTCGCGCCGCGACAGGCCTCTCCCGCGGAGGAAGCGCTCTGGGAGCGGGAGTGGACCCGCCACCACTGCCTGCGGGCGCTCGAGGCGCTCCGCGCGAGCGAGTCGCCGAGAAACATGGCGATCCTCGATCGCCTGCTGGCCGGCGCGGCCGCGGCGGTGGTTGCCCGCGAGTTCGACCTCGAGCCGCCGGCGGTACGGAAGATCAAGGAGCGGCTGCGGCAGCGGCTGGCGGAGTTGATCGCGGCGCAACTGGCGGACGAGGACCGGGCCGATGCGGATCCATGATCGCGAGTCCTCGCCGGAGCCTGATCTGCACGCGTTCGGCTTTTCCGGCGACGACGCGTGGCTGCGCGTCTTTGGCGATGCGGCGCGCACGCCGCCGCTGGGACGCCTGGGGCCCTATGAGCTCTTGGCGGAGGTCGCGCGCGGCGGGCAGGGGATCGTCTATCGCGCCCGCTCGCCGCGTGATGGACGCACCGTGGCGATCAAGCGCTTGCGGGCGGATGCGATCGGCGATCCGCGCGCCCGTCGCCGCTTCGAACGCGAGGCCGAATCGGCGGCGCGGCTCGAGCACCCGGGGATCGTGCGAATCATCGAGAGCGGCGTAGTGGACGACGACCTGCTGCTCGTCATGGAGTGGATTGACGGCGTGCCGGTGACCGAGTGGGCCGCGAGCGATGGGCGCGGGGGCCGTCGCACGACACGCGCGATACTCGACGTGTTTACGCAGGTGTGCGAAGCAATTGGCCACGCCCACCAGCGTGGTGTGATTCATCGCGACCTCAAACCCGGCAACATCCTGGTGCGGCGCGATCCGAACGCGCCGGCCGCCGACGAGTCCGTCGCGGTGACGGTCCTCGACTTCGGCGTGGCGTGCTGGCGCGATGAACGGGCGGCGGGCGAGCCTGCGTGTACCGAACGACTCACGCGAACGGAGCAGTTTGTGGGCACGCCCGCGTTCGCCGCGCCGGAACAGCTTCGCGGGCGCGCCGCGGCGCCGGACGTGCGCACCGACGTCTACGCGCTGGGGGTCGTGCTCTTTCGCATGCTCACCGGCCGACTGCCCTATGACACGGACGGAACGCTCGTGGACGTGTTGCGGGCGATCTGCGAGCGCGAGCCGCTACGACCCTCAAGCCTGCGGCGCGACGTGCCGTCGGACCTCGATGCGATCGTCGTCAAGGCGCTGGAGAAAGACCCTGCGCGGCGCTATCCCGGTGTGGACGCGCTGGCCGCGGACATCCGCCGTCTGCTCGCCGGCGAAGCGGTCAGCGCGCATCCGCCGCACCTGGGTTATCGACTCCGCAAGTTCGTCGGGCGGCACCGCGCGGCGGTCGCTTTCTTCGCGGTTGCGCTGACGGCGGTGCTCGTCGGCGGCGTGCTCGTGACGATGCTCGCCTTGCGACTGGTGGACGAGACGCGCGCCGCGGCCGCCGCCCGCGCGGATGAGGCCGATGCCCGCCGCGCGGCCGAGCGCGTCGCGGCGTTTCTGCGCGAGATGCTCGCGGATGCGCGCCCGGGGCGCGGCGGCGGAGATGCCCGCGTGCTCGAAATGCTCCAGGCGGCGCAGGTGCGGGCCGCCACGGAGCTGGCCGACGAACCCGCGGTCGCGGCGGAAGTGTATCTCACGATCGGCCAGACATATCGCTCTCTGTGGCTGTGGCGCGAGGCGATCGATCCGCTGGAGCGCGCCGTGTCGCGGTATCGCGCCGTGGGCGGGGCGGACGGCGAGCCGCTGGCACGGGCGCTCGTGCTGCTCGGAACGTGCCTGTCGAACACCGCGGACCCGCGCTGCGCCGCGGTGCAGCGCGAGGCGTTGGCGCGGCGACAGGCCGCCTGCCCCGGCGATCATCCGCTCATTGCCGAGTCGATGATGCGGCTGGGATATGCCCTCTATCGCGGCTGCGGCGACGCCCACTCCGCGGAAGCCAGAGAACAACTCGACGCGGCGCTGGCGATGTATCGCCGCCTGCACGGCCAGGCCCATCGCGACGTGGCCTGCTGCTTGCACAACATTGGCTACATGCACTGGCGACAGGGGCGGCTGGAGCTGGCGCTTAGCGATTACGAACAGGCTCTGACGATCCTGCGCGGCCTGGATCGCGGCGACGATCCTTATCTGATCGAATGCCTGAGCGGCTACGCGTCGCTGCTCGATCGAGTGGGTCGCACCTCTGAAGCGATCGCCGCGTGGCAGGAGCTGCGCCCGCTTCTGGCGAAGAACTTCGGAAACGACTGGCTTGAGGAGCCGACGCTGCGACTGGCGCAGGCTCATCTGAAGCTTGACGAGTGCGATGCCGCCGCGGAGCTGTACGCCGCCGCCGCGGAGCTGATCGCCGGGCGGGTCGCGGTGCGGTCGCCGCAGCGCGCCGGCGGCGTCGCGCTCGCTGCGGAGCGGCTTCAGCAAGCCCTGCGCGACTCCGCAGGCGGCGGCGAGCCGGTGCGCGTGCCGCCGTCGGAAGACGCCTGGCCGAGCGAACTCCTGCCGGTGGCCGACGGGCTGGCGCGGATACACCTCGCACGCGGATGGCCCGCCGCCGCCGACATCGGAGATTGAGTCCGGGCAAGAGTACTCGCGCGGCATTGGTGGGACGTTCGCGCAATCCTGGGGTGCAGCCGCCGGCCGCGCGCTACGGCTTGCGAATCGAATACTTGCGCAGCCGATAGCGCAGATTGTCGCGGCTGATGTTCAGCACCTGCGCCGCGCGTGTCTGGTTCCAGCCGCTTTCCTGCAGCGCCTTGACGATCATGGCGCGCTCATGGCTGTCCAGCGCCGAGCCGCTCGCCGTCGGCTGCAGCTCGACGCCGGCGGCGCTGAACTCGCGCGGCAGTTGCGCCGGCGTCACGACGCCGCTGTCGCACAGCAGCACCGCCCGCTCGATGATGTTGCGCATCTCGCGGATGTTGCCGGGCCAGTCGTACGCGCACATCAGCCGCGTGGCCTCCGGGTCCAGCGCCGGTTTGGGCTTGGTCAACTCGCGCGACGTCTCGCTCACGAAGTGGTCCAGCAGCAGCGGGATGTCCTCGCGCCGCTCGCGCAGCGGCGGCAGCCGCACGGGGAACACGTTAAGCCGATAGTACAAGTCCTCGCGGAACGTCTCCGCGTTCATCGCCGCTTTCAGATCGCGGTTGGTCGCCGCGATGATCCGCACGTCGCACGCGATCGTGCGCGTTCCGCCGACGCGCACGAACTCGCGCTCCTGAAGCACGCGCAGCAGCTTTACCTGCGTCGACAGCGAAACGTCGCCGACCTCGTCGAGGAACAGCGTGCCGCCGTCGGCCAGCTCGAAGCGGCCGAGCTTCTGCTCGGTCGCGCCGGTGAACGCCCCCGCCTCGTGCCCGAAGAGCTCGCTTTCCAGCAGCGTCTCGGGCAGCGCGGCGCAGTTGATCGCGATGAACGGCCGCGCCGCCCGCGGGCTGCGGGCGTGAATCCAGCGCGCGGTCAGCTCCTTGCCCGTCCCCGTCTCGCCCAGCAGCAGCACCGTCGACGTGGTCGGCGCGACCCGTTCGCACAACTGCATGACGCCGTCCAGCGCCGCGCTGCGCCCGATGATCGGCGCGTCGCGCCGCGCTCCCGCCCGCAATCCGCGGTTCTCGCGCTTCAGCCAGTCGTGCGTCTGTGCGTTCGAAGCGCTGATCGCCGCCAGGTTTCCGAAGACCTGCAGAATCACGAGATCCTGCGCGCTGAAGTCGTGATCGCCGCGCTTGTTCAGCACCTCGACCACGCCCAGGATCGCGCCGCGATACTGGAGCGGCGCCGCGAGCATCCCGCGCGTCACGAACTTGGTCTGATCGTCGATCGCCTTGTAGAAGTCCGGGTGCTTGCGAACGTCCGCCACCTGCAGCGGCTTGCCCGTCCGCACCACCCGCCCCGCGATTCCCTGGTCCGAGTCGAACTCCTGGCCGATGATCTCCTCCCCCTCGCTGCCGTGCGCGGCCGCGAACACCAGCTTGCTCCGCCGCCGATCCAGCAGCAGCACGCAGCTCGCCTCCGCATCCAGCACCTCTGCCGCGGTCCGCGCGATGGCCTGCAGCGTGGCGCGCAGGTCCAGCGATGCGTTGATCGCCGCCGAGGCCTCGAGCAGCGAGGCCAGCGTCTCTTCGCTGATGCGGACGTTGGCCAGCGCCACGACCGGTTCGGACATCCACCGCACCTCGGGCTCGCGCGAGGCGGCCTGGTCTTCAGAATACCGCAAGCGGCGTGTTCGCCACCGCCGCAAAGGGCAAATCGCCCACACCGGTCGCGGGTCGCGGGGCTGGCCCGCGCGCCGCGCCCGTCCATGCACTACTCGCGGATACGACTATACTTATAGTCGCGAGTGGCGGCGCCGGCGAATCACGCCTCGGGGCCGATAACCGTAGGATGTCTACCCGCCGCCGCTTCGCGCGGCGCGACGGTCGAACTGACGGGCCGCGCCGATCGTATAAAGGGCGGATCGCGTGGAAAGACGCAGCGACGAAGAGCTCCTGGCCGATCACCTCGCCGCCAAGCCGGGCGCATTCGATCAGCTTGTCGCCCGCTATGCCAGCGAGTTGTACGGCTTTCTGCTGCGGTTCGTGAGCAACGCGGCGGTCGCCGAGGATCTGGTGCAGGAAGCGTTCCTGCAGGTCCATTCCGCGGCCGCGTCCTTCGATGCCAGCCGGGCGTTCAAGCCCTGGCTATACACGATCGCGGCGAACAAGGCCCGCGACCTGCTGCGGTCGCGCGGCCGGCGTCAGGAGCACTCGCTGGACGCCGGCAGCGGAGGCGACGAAGACGGCCCCGCCGGCGGCGATCTGCTGGAGGCGCTGGATTCCGACGCACCCGAGCAGCACGACGTGGAAGAGACGCGCGCCCGTGTGCGAGCGCTGATCGAGAAAATGCCCGAGCACCTGCGACTGATCCTGATTCTGGGCTACTACCAGCAGTTGCCCTATGCGGAGATTGCCGAAGTGCTGAACATCCCGGTCGGTACGGTGAAGTCGCGCCTGCACGCCGCGATCACGCACTTCGCGAAGCTGTGGCAGGCGCAGTCGCCGGCAAAACCCGCCGGGCGCTGATCGACCCTGCGGCGCACTGGGGAAAGAGCGCCGAAAACGATTGACGGATGTGCCGTTTATGAACACGCAAGCGCAACGAGAAACCGAATCCGCCCTGCTCGATCTGCACCTCGGGCGGCTCTCGCCGGAGGATGCCGCGGCGTTTCGCGCCCGCATCGCGGCGGATCGCGACCTGACGCGCGCCGATGCCGCGCTGGGTGCCGTGTTTGCAGCGCTGCACGCGGCCCGCGACGTGGCCGCACCCGCCGACCTGGCCGAGCGCTGCGCGGCCCGCGTCCGCACCGCCGCCCGCCCGCTGCGACTGGTCTCGACCGCGCCCGACGCGATCGACCCGGCCGACGGGCGCATGCTGCTGCGCGTCCGCAGCCTGCGCGACATCATCGCCGTCGCTGCGGTCATCGTGCTGGCGGTCGGCGTCGGCGTTCCCGGCCTGCTACAGGTTCGCGATCGGGCTCGCACCAGCGCCTGCGCCGGCAACATGGCCCGCCTCGGCCAAGGGCTTCAGGCCTATGCCGCCACTTTCGCGGACAGCTTGCCCTTCGCCGGCTGGCAGCGCGGCGCGAGCTCCTGGCGGCCGACGCGCGAGCCGGGCGTGCAGACCCAGCCCAACCGCCGCCACCTCTACGTGCTGCTCGCGCAGGGCAAGGCCGATCCGACATGGTTCGTCTGCCCATCCTCCGGCGGCGTGCCGATGCCTGCGGATCAGGTGCGCGGTCGGCAGGACTTCCTCGACGCCAGCAACGTGAGCCTCGCGTTTCAGAACATGGCCGGCGCCCGCCCAACCCGCCGCGCCACCGCCGAGATGCCCGTTCTCGCGGATGACAACCCGCTGTTCGACAACGGCCGTCCGCTGTTCGAACTGTTCTCCGACCCCGCCACGGCGAACTCGCGCGCTCACGCCGGCCGCGGTCAGAACGTGCTGACGCTCAGCGGCCACGTGATCTGGACCACGACCCCGCGTTGCGGGATCGATGGGGACAACCTCTGGACGCTGTCGGGCGTAACCGAATACACCGGCGTCGAGGGTCCGTCGGTCGAGACTGATGCGCATCTGTTGAAGTAGTGCGGAGGCGGCCGCGCCTTCTTGTTGAATCAGAGGGCATCCGTCGAGCGATCAAGTCGCAGTATGCACACGCGCGTGACGCCTGCCTGCGAGCACACGACCGCTCCGGTCTGAACACGCATCGGCGGGGGACTCCAGGCGCGTGAAAATCGCCAGGCGCCTATCGTCGAGCGCTCGTCGTGGCCCCCGAGGTTCCCGCGCCATGGGGCGAGGTGGGGCGATTGGCCAATGCCGGACAGGATCGGGTTGTACTCGAAGCCTGATCCGGACCGAATCCCCGCCGCTCGCGAGTCTATAGAAAAAAGGGTGCGTCCGAATCCGATGGAGGTAGGATCCGGACGCACAAGGGAGAAGGAAAGAGAGCGGGAGATCGCAGCGGCAGTGCGGCCGCCGCGAACCCGACCGGCTCCCACAAGTCGGGTCGCAGCGTCCGGCGTGCCGAGGCGAACGAATCACGTCTGGCCAACCCAGCGTTCGGCCGGCATGTGCGCTCGCCGCACACCATCTGTGATGTGGGAGAGGCGGCGGTCGATTGCGAAAATACAACGGACCGGTTTCGGCCGGCGTTTCTGGGCAAAACTCGCGCATGCCGTCGGCGGTCGGTCACGCCGACGCATCGACGGGGACACCGGCTACCAGCGGTAGTGATCCAGCCCCCAGACCATCGCACCACCAAGGAAGCCGGTGGAGCCCGTCAAGGCTACCGTGAGCAGCAGGCCGATTCGATAGTTGCGCACCGCGGTCCCGCCGCGACGGTCGGCTCGCAGCATCAACGCAGTCACGAGGCAGAGCGCGACCGAGAGCGCCGTGCCCAGCCAGCGATGCGCCGCCAGCAGGCGCGGCTCGTCGAAGCGTGGAGACTCAGCGAGAAACCAGCCGAGCGCGGCGGTCACGACCGCGCCCAGCGAAGCGCCCCAGAGGCAGAATTGGCGGGCGCTACGAAAGTTCTCGCGCCGCGTCGCAATAAGAAACAGCTCGGCCGCGGCCGCTCCCAGCAGCAACCCGATCGGCAGATGCGTCGACGCCGGATGAAACTTTCCGAGCCACCCAATCAGGCGGGCCGCGCCCTGCGGTGCGGGCGGCGCGGCGGCGATCGCCGCGGAGTCGTCTTCCGACGGCCGCGCGCTGCCCGACGAGATCGGCGTGGTCGCGGTCGCCGGTTGCGATCCTGGCGGCGCGGCGGCCAGCAGCGCCGCCAGCATCGGCCGCGTCACGTACTTTTGCGGATCCGCCTGGAACTTCTCCACGCAGCGCGCACAGCAAAACCCGATCGTGCGCCCTTCATAGACGACGGCGAAGTCCGGCAGCGCCTTCTCCGCGGTCATCACCGGGCACATTTCGTTAATCGCGGCCGGTTGCGCCAGCGCAGCGACCACTCCGCCGCCGGCCACCCAACCGGCGGCGAAGACCCAGATCGTGAGACGGCGCGCCACGCGACGAAAGCTCCTCTCTGGCCGCGTTCGCCCGGCGGCGGGTTCAACAACGCCGCGCCCGCCGCGTCTCAGCGAGCGGCGGGCGCGGTGCGAATCGATTGTAGGCTGTTCGCGCAACGCGCAGCGCCTACGGCTTGTCCTTGGCCGGCGCCGCCAGCTTCTTCACGTCGACGTGGACGCCTTGCTTTTTCAGGGCGTCGGCGAACTTGGCCGGATCGGCCATGAATCGCTCCGGGCAACCCTTGCAGCAGAAATAGACGCGCTGGCCGGTGGCCAGATCGGCGTGCGCGGCCGGGTCGATGGCGCGATCGCTGATCGGGCACCTGGTCTGGTAGGTGAAGCTGTTCTCCAGCTTGCCCTTGTATTTGGCCGGATCGCTCGAGTACTTCTCCTTGCACTTATCGCAGCAGAAGGCGACCTTCTGACCGCCGATCTCGGTGGCGGTCTTGGGGTCTACGGCGTCGCCGCTCATCGGGCAGGCGACCTGCACGCGGTCCATCTTGCTCAGCGCGGCGCGCTGCGCGGCGACCTTCTCCGCGTACTTGGCCGGATCGGCCTTGTACTTGTCCACGCACTCCGCGCAGCAGAAGAAGACCGGCCCGTCGTCGGTGGCCAGCTTGGTCGAGAAGTCGACCGCTTCGTCCATGACCGGACACATCGGCAGCTTCATCTCGGCCTTGGCGGCCGGCTTGGCATCCGCCGTTTGAGCCCAGGCCGGCGCGGCGACGCCCGCGGCCGTCGCCGCCAGGAAGCACATAAGGAAATTACGCATACAAAACACTCCAGATTTCGTGTCTGTCGGAACGCACCGCCGGGCCACGCCGCCCGGTAGCAGTAAAACCACCCGGCGGGGCGGGATATTCGCGCCAGCCGGGGCCAAAACGCGCAAACCGTCACTTTACCGGATTTCGCGGTTTGCGGCACGCGACGCGGGCGGCGCCGCGTCGCGGCGGCGCGGGGCGATCCGGCTGGTTTGGCGCGGACCGCGGCGGATGTTGGGAGGCGGTCGGGATTGACCGATTAGTTTTTCGATAGGGGCTATGCACATGAGCACGGTGACAGAACTCGAAGCCCGTCCGCAGGAACTTGCGCCGGAGACTCTGCCCGCGGGGGACGACGGTCTGGGGCGGCGCGTCGCGGCCGAGTTGTATCAGCAAATCAACTACATCGAGGACATCCGCGCTTCGTCGCAGGCCGTGGCGGCGGCCCTGGCGGCGATGGAGAGCGAGACCCTCGACAACAACTTCGCCGAGGTCAACACCGGGTTGCTGGCCGTCGCCGACCAGGTCGCCAGCGGCGTCGTGACTTCGCTCGACGCATGCCGCCGGGTGGCGACACTACTGAGCGAGTCGGCGGAGTCGTTTCGCTCGATTCAGGAGGCGATCCGGCGGCTGATCGCGTGCACGGAGCGGATCCAGGACGTCGCCGGCATCATTCAGGGCTTCGCGCAGCAGACCGCACTCGTGGCGATCAACGCCCGCATCGAGGCGGCGCACGCCGGAAGGTTCGGCGCGGCGTTCGGCGTCGTCGCGGACGAAGTGTCGCAGCTCGCAGGGCGGATTCGGGAAGCATCGGCCTCGATCGGCCAGTCGGTATCGGAGATCGTCGCTTCGTCGCGCGAGACGGCGCAGCTGGTCGACGCGGAGATCGCGCGCGGCCGGACGCAGGAAGACGCCGTCGCGACGATGGTCCGGCAGAACGAGAGCCTGATGACGCGCGGGCAGACGTTGCCGGGCATGGTCGATCGCCTCGATCAGTTCCTCGAGCCGCTGGAGTCGGCCCGCGGCGCGATCGGCCACAATCGCATGATCCAGGTGGCCAGCGAGAACCTGGGGCGAAACCTGCGCGGCGTGCACGCCGCCATGCGGCGCGCGCTCTTGCTCGATGAGGAATCGGGCGGCGAGGGCGGAACGCTCGAGTCGTTCACCGAGCGGCTGGCCGAGGCGCTCACCCGCGGCGTCGAGCTGCCGATCGAGCGCATGCTCGATACGCTGCTGCAATCCGGGGTCCTGGCGGAAGACCTGCTCGAAGCCGTCGGCCGGGCGGTGCAGGCCGCCAACATGCGGCAGAAGCAGCAGCACGTCAGCGTCGGCGACTACTACGTGAACTTCCTGCTGGTCGAGCGGGCGATGTCGCATCTGCGCGAGCGCGTGCCGCAGCGGGCCGCAAGCGGCATGCGCGTCGTGATCGGCAACGCCTTCGGCGACTACCACGGTCTGGGCCGCGACATGGTCGCGCTCTTCCTGCGGGCCGCCGGCATCGAGGTGCTGGACGTCGGCCTCGGCGCCGAGGCTTCGAAGTTCGTGCAGGCCGCGCGCGAGACCCGTGCGCGGGTCGTCGGCGTGTCGTCCCTGCTGGTGGAGTCCGCCAAGCAGATTACGCGCATCCGCGAGGCGCTCGATCGCGCCGGTCTGAGCGACACGCGCATCGTCGCCGGCGGGGCGTGCTTCACGGTCGATCCGGAGTTGTATCGCGAGGTTGGCGCCGATTACGTCGCCACGGCGGCGAGCGACATGATTTCGATTGTGCAGCGCGTCTATGGCTACGTACCCCTGGCTGGAGAGGTCTCATGAATTCGATCCAGCGCGTTCTGGCCGCCCTGACGTTCGGCCGCAGCGATCACGGCGAGCCGGACCGCGTTCCGGTGTTGCCGGTTCCGCTCTTGCAGGGGTCGCTCGTTCACCAGTGCACGGCCGCCGAGTACTTCGCGCGACCCGCGTCGCAGATCGCCGATGCGCAGATTCGCCTGAACGAGATGCTCAGCGGCATCCCGGATGGTGTCGCGGGTTTCCCGCACGTGGTCGAAGACGTGACGCCCTTCGGCGTGAAGCTGGTGCATCCCTACCAGAACTGCTCGCCGACGGTCGATCGGATGCGCATCGCCGACTTCTCGGACATCGACGAGCTCGAGTGTCCGACCCCGGACGCGGCCCCGCAGCTCCGCAAGACGCTCGACACCATCGGCCAATTGCGGAAGCGAATCGGCAGCGAAAAGGTCGTGATCGGCGCCTGCATCGCGCCGTTCAGCCTGCCCAGCATGCTGATGGGCACGTCGAAGTGGATGCGGCTGCTCTATACCACGGAGCTGCGCGAGCGCTACTTCGCCCGCATCATCGAAATCAGCTCGGAATTCGTCGCGCGCTGGGCGAACCAGCAGCTTCAGGCCGGCGCGCACGTGGTCGTACTGGCCGATGGCATGGCGTCATCGACCATCCTGCCGCGCGCGTTGTTCGAGCGCCTGGCGCTGCCGGTGATTCAGGACACGATCGGCCGCATTCGCGGACTCGTGGCCTACGAACCCGTGGGGCGGGCCGAACCGTTCCTCGACCTGCTCGCAGGCGTGGGGGCGGTCGCGCTGCTGATCGGCGGCGAAGACGACATCACGGCGTGCAAGCAGGCTGCGGCGGGGCGGGTGGCGCTGATCGGCAACATCAACAACATGAAGATGCGGCGCTGGTCGCCGGCGCGCGTCGAGCTGCTGGCCAAGTCGGCGCTCAACCGCGGCAAGCCGGGCTTTGGATTTGCACTCGCCAACCAGGGCCCGGAGCTGCCGCTCGACGTGCCGATCGAGAGCATCCGCCGGCTGGTCGAGGCGGTCGAGAAATACGGTCGGTACGCAAAGCCGGGCGGCGCGCCCGCGACGGAGCACGCCGCGGCTGCGGCCATGTAGCCGAAGTTTCCTCTCGCCCGGTGTATCAGCCGACGGACGCGCGCCCTCTTCAAATTGGGCAGGCGGAGTCGGTCCGCGCTGCCGCCGACTGGAAACGCCGGGGAAGGAGAGACCGATGTGGCACACCATCTGCCGCCTGGTTGTTTGTGGAGGGCTGCTGTCGCCGCTCGTGGGCTGCGACGCCGCGACGCTTCAGGCGCTCGCCGACCTGGGCATCGACATCAACGTCAACCTGAATGACAACGCCGACGACGGCGGCGACGACGACGGTAACGCGAACGACAACTCGCGCGACGATGATGCGGGCAACACGAACAACAACGACAACGACGATGACGCCGATAACTCGAACGAGAACGAGGACGAGGACGATTCGAACGACAATGAGGGCGATGACAACGACAACGAGGATGACGACGACGACGGCAATGACGATGACGACAATGACAACGACTAACGGCGACTAGGCCGCCTGCCGGCTTGGCACTGCGATTCTGATTAAGATTGCCCGCGTCGAGAGCAGCTCGGCGCGGGCGATCGTCATTTCCGGGGGCGCTTCGTCGGAATCTGAGACAGGAATTTGATCGCCGTCGGGCTGGGGTGCGGGCGGCCGCGCGTCGGCCGGCGGGTTAGCCGCGTCGCGGGCCGTGTTTGCAACCTGCCAGTTCTCAACGGTTTGCGCGAGTTGCGTTCGGGCGGCAGCGCGTCGCCGCTCCGATACGTCCGAGAAACGACGAAGTGTCGCGCACAATCCGCTGATTTTTCGCCACATTTTTTTGCCTTCGCCGGGGGCGCTGCCTAAGACCTTGTGTCGTGAGAGTCAGGGTCGGCAGAACCCCCTCAGAATCTAGGTCCCAGGAGGCAGGAAGCACCTCCTACACACAGTTCAAGCACAGGAGAATCGCGTTATGAAGAAATTCTTTGTCCTGCTGGCTGGCGTTGCGATGTTCGCTGCCCCCGCGATGGGTCAGGGTCGTCCGCTGCGCCTGTTCTTCTCGACAGCCGGTCTGTCGGACACGGCCAACACGAACAGCGCCGCTCAGGCCCCGGATGCGAATCTGGGCGCCAACCCGGTGCTGGACGCGCTGCCCGGCGCCGCCACCCGTCTGTACGTCTGGGCGCAGATCACGCCGCCCGGCACGCCGAACAACGCCACGTATAACGGCGTCTCGCTGCGCGCGACCGTCTCGGGCGCCGGCGGTTCGGTGACCAACTCCAACTTCTGGAACTACACGAACGGCACCTACGGCACGACCGGCCGCTGGCAGCAGTTCAGCCAGAGCCGCGACGCCAACAGCGCCTCCTTCGGCGGTGGTGCAGTCGTGACCGGTGCGGGCGTGAACAACACGAACGCCGCGAACACGAGCGACGGTCAGTACAAGCGTTTCCGCACGGACGGCACCACCCGTCTGGACGCGACGCTGCTGGGCTGGGTCGAGTTCGCCGGTGCGACCGTCGGCCAGACCCTTGAGATTCGGTTCTCGATTGGCGCGCAGGGCATCGCCCAGTCGGGCCAGCCGGTTCAGCCGATCTACCTGGGCTGGGGTGACGAGGCGCAGGCCCCCCTGGGTAACCAGTTCGGCGCCAGCTCCCCGATCGCCGATGCGTCGATCCGCATCGTCCCTGAGCCGGCCAGCCTGATGCTGCTCGGTCTCGCGGGCCTGGCTGCGTTCCGCCGCCGCTAAGCCCCCGATCGACGACAGACTCCTGTACGTCGAACGGTTGTAGGAAGGTTTTCGAAGGGACCGAGCCGGAAACGACTCGGTCCCTTTGCTTTTTCTGGTCAGGCGGCGCGCGGGCTGACTGATTCGACGGGGCCGCAAGCATGCCGAAGTCAGGATAGACGGACCACTGCCAGAGGACGCACCGGATGCGTCGTCATCGTGTACTGACTCTCGCCGCCTTTGCGTCGCTGCTGTGCTCGGCGGCACTGGGTCAGCCTCGTTCGCTGCGTCTGTTCTTCTCGCAGGCGGGTCTGACAAACCCGGCCGACGCCGCCAGCCCCGCAGCCCCGCCCGACGCTGATCTTGGAACAAATCCGCACTTCACGGTCGCCGCCGGACAATCGCAGCGGCTCTATGTCTGGGCGCAGATCACCCCGCCGGGCACGCCGAACAACGTCGCGTTCAATCGAATGTCGCTGATTACGCGCGTTTCCGGCGTCGGCGTGGCGGTTGTCGGGGCGAACTTCTGGAACTACGCCAATGGCGCCTATCGCCGTTGGGATCAGCTCGCCTTCGAGCACGTGGGCGCGAACGCGTCGTTTCTCGCGACGAGCGAGCTGCTCGGGAGCGGCGTCAATTACACTTCCGCCGCCAACAACGCCGACACGCACTACCGGCGCAACACTGCCGACGGCGCGGCGCGGATCGACAGCACGCTCCTGGGCTGGGTAGACGTTGCCGGCGCGGCGCCGGGCGCGACGCTCGAAGTGCGCTTCGCGATCGGGACGCTGGCGATCGTCGAGGTCGGCCAGCCGCCGCGGCGCGTGTATCTGGGCTGGGGGGACGAAGCCGACGCGCCGCTGGGCGACGAGTATGGCGCGAGCTCGCCGATTGCGGACGCGTACGTTCACGTGGCAGTGCCTGAACCGCGTTCGGGACTGGCTCTTCTGCTGGCGCTTGGCGGATTCGCGGGCGTCCGGCGGCGCTGCGCAGCCGTCGCGGCTCAGGTCGTGCATGGTTCGAACTGAGTCCATCCCGGAGACGCAAACATGAAGACGCTGATCGCACTTGCTGTGGCGTTGTTTGCAGCCACGGCGGCACTTGGTCAGGGTCGGCCGTTGCGGTTGTTCTTCTCGCATGCCGGACTGACCGATCCGAACGACACGAACAGCGCGGCGCTGCCCCCAGATGCCGATCTCGGGGTGAATCCGGTGTTCAACGTCAATCCCGGCGAGTCGGCCCGTCTGTACATTTGGGCACAGATCACGCCGCCGGGCACTCCGAACAATGCGATTTACCCCATGCTTTCGCTCCGTGCGAGCATCACGGGCGCCGGGGGGGCGGCGACGGGGCATGCCTTCTGGAACTACACGAATGGTTCGTACGGAACTACTGGCCGCTGGCAGCAGTTCAGCCAGAGCCGAGACGCCACCGGCGCGCATTTGGGCGGCGTTGCGGTGACAACCGGCGCGGGTGTAAACAACACGCAGGCGGCGGCTAGCAACGATCGCCAGCACCGCCGCTTTGCGATCGATGGTATGACCCGGATCGACGCAACACTCCTCGGCTGGGTCGAAATGACGGGCGTCACCCCAGGCCAGACGCACGAGATCTTCTTCGCTATCGGGAGTCAGGGCATCACGCAGGCCGGACAACCGGTGCAACAAGTCTATCTCGGCTGGGGCGACGAGTTCGCCGGACCCTTTGGCAACGACATCAGGGCGCCGTCGCCCGATCCGGATGCGTTTGTGCACGTGCTGCCGGAGCCTTCCACCGTCGTACTGCTCGCGGTCGCGTGTGCGATGCGGCGCCGCTGCGCGTGAACTTGGCGCGACGCGCGACAACGAAAACTCCGGTCGTGAGCGGCGCGAGGACGTGCGCACGCACGCACGCCCCGATGCGCGCGCGTGCGCGTTTGTCTGGCGCTACAGGGGCGGATAGACTCAACGACAACATTCGCCGGAGGAATGCCGCCGTGGTCGTGCGCGCCGCTTTCTTCGCCGCCCTGTTGAGCGGCTGCCAGTTGCTCCCGAGTTCCATGCCGCAGCCTGCCAGCACGCAGCCCGCCCGGCCGCGCGTCGCCGTGTTCACGTTTTCGGGCGGCTTCAAACATGACGTGCTCGCGCTGGCCGAGCAGACCATCGGCGAGCTCGCGGCGGAGTCGGGAGCGTTCGACGTCACGCTGCTGGGGCTGCACCAGCAAGCCGCCGACAAGATCGACCTCGGCGTGCTGACGCCCGAGTTCCTGCAGCAGCACGCGGCGATTGTCTTCTACACCACCAGCGGCGAGCGCGATCTTGAACTCCTGACGGCGGGTCAGCGCGAGGCGCTGCTGGCGGCGATTCGCGGCGGCACGGCGTTCATCGGCATTCACAGCGCGACCGACACGTTCTATCGCTGGCCCGAGTACGGCGAGATGATCGGCGCCTACTTCGATGGTCACCCGTGGGTGTTCGACGGGCCGCCGGTGACGATTCGCGTCGAGGACGCGGCACACCCGGCGTGCCTGGGGCTGGGCGAAAGCTGGTTTCTTCAGGATGAAATCTACCAGTTCCGCGAGCCGTACAGCCGCGATCGGCTGCACGTGCTGCTAAGCCTCGATACGCGGGCGACCGACATGAGCGTGCCCGGGATCCGTCGGACCGATGGCGACTTCGCCCTGGCGTGGACGAAGTTCCATGGGCGCGGCCGCGTGTTCTACACGGCGCTGGGCCACCGCGACGATGTCTGGCGGAATCCGCAGTTCCGCGGTCATCTGCTCGGCGGCATCCGCTGGGCGCTGGGGCAGATGGGCGGCAAACCGCTGGCGCCGGAGAAAGAGCAAAACGCGCCGATCCACACCGCCAGCGGCCTGCAGTACCAGGACCTCGTCGTCGGCGAGGGTCCGGAGATTCGCCGCGGCGACACTGTGAAGATCGACTACACGGGTTGGCTGGCCGACGGCACGAAATTCGACAGCAGTCTTGATCGCGGTCAGCCGCTCGTCGTGCTGATCGGGTATCGGCACGTCATCGCGGGTTGGGATGAGGGCATCCCCGGCATGCGCATCGGCGGCGTCCGCCGGCTCGTGATTCCGCCGCGGCTGGCTTATGGAAAGACCGGCTCGCCGCCGACGATCCCTGCGGAGGCGACGCTGACTTTTGAGGTGCGTGCGGTGGGGTTCGCGCAGTGATCGCCGTGCTCGCGCGTCGGAGGGAAATGTGCTGAAGCTCTTCGCGGCGCGGTTCGCGGCGTTTCTGGCGGGCTGCGCGTGGGTTGCGAGCGCCGCGCACGCGGATGACGCATCCGCCAGCAAGCCCGCGCTGCACAGGGTGCAATTCGTCGTGGCGACGCCGCTCGAACCGGCTGCGACCGAGATTTACTGCTCGCTCTCGACGGACAACTGGCCGGCGGGGGGGCGATCGTTGCCGCGGGTGGCGCCGGGCCTGTATGCGGCCGAGTTCGATCTGCCGAGCGGGCCGGCGCTGGAGTACAAATTCCTGCGCCTGCAATCGTGGGCCGCGGTGGAGAAGGGCGCGGGCGGCGAAGAACTGATGAACCGCACGACGACGATCGAGCCGCTGCGGCGGCAGGTGCTGGTGCACTCGGTCGCCGGCTGGGCGGATCAGCCGGGAGCGCCGCCGCCGCGCGTTCTGGTGGTTCCGCCGCGCGCCGCCGGCGCTCCGGTGGGTTCGCGCCCGTCCGCGCCCACGGTGAGCGGCACGATTCGGGTGCATGCCGACTTCGAGTCGCCGCAACTGGGCAATCGACGGCGGATTCAGGTTTACCTGCCGCCGGGCTACGAGGCTGCGGTCGGGCGGCGCTACCCGGTGCTGTATGTTCACGACGGGCAGAACGTCTTCGACGCGAGCACGGCATACACCGGCGTTGAGTGGGGCCTCGATGAAGCGGCGGAGCGGTTGATCGCCGCGGGCAAAATCGCGCCGCTTATCATTGTGGCCGTGGACAACACGCCGAACCGCCGCGATGAATACTCTGTTGCGGTCGATGCGGCCCGCGGCGGGGGCAAGGGGGCGCAGTACCTGGCGTTCGTGTGCGATACTTTGAAGCCGTTCATCGACCGCACGTATCGCACGCGACCGGAGCGCGAGCACACCGGCATCCTGGGTTCGTCGATGGGCGGGCTGATCTCGGCCAGCGCGCTGCTCGACCGGTCGAGTGTCTTTTCTCGCGCCGGGGTCGTGTCTCCGGCGCTGTTCTGGTCCGAACGGGCGGCGATTGAACAGTATCGCGGAGTCGCCGCGCCGCCGCGGCCCGTGCGGTTGTGGCTGGACATCGGCAGTGCGGAGGGCGGCGAGTTGCCGACGTTCTCGCGGGCGGTTCAGGACTGCGAGTCGCTGGCGGCGATTCTGCGCGAACGCGGCTGGACCGAAGGAAACGACTTCCGCTACGAACTCATCTCTGGCGGGCGGCACCACGAGCGCGATTGGGCGGCCCGCGCCGACCGGATTCTGGAGTATCTTTTCCCGCCGGAGTAGCCGACGATACGTGCGCGGACGTGTGCGCGGCATCGCTTGGCCGCCCGCCGTCGCGAGCGCCGGCCCGGCAGCCGACGCGTGCAGCGGACCGCCCCGCGCACCAGCAAGGAGAGCTGCATGTCTACAACACCCAGCGCCCCGCAGCCTGCGGCCGCGCCGCCGCCGGTCAGCGTCAGCAAGGCGGCGACCCAGGTGCACGAGGTCAAGTTCGTCGCGTATCCGAAGTTCATGTTTACCTGGCCGCTGATACTGGCCGGGTTCCTGCTGTTTTTCATCAGCCCCGCGCCGTCGGGGCAGCACTCGGTGATGCTGGAGTACGTCGGCTGGCTTTATATCACGATCATGCTGCTGGTGGTGCTGACGCTGGGGGTGGACGTCGACCGCAATCAGGCGATCTTCTGGACGGTGGTGATACTGGGGTTGTGGGTGCTGAATCTCTGGCTGACCGATGCGAAGAGCATTCCGCTATTCGGCATTCTCTTCGGCTGGTTTCAGCGGCTGGACGTGCAATACAACCGCGCGATGGGGCTGACGACCAGCATCGTGCTGCTCGTGCCGTTCATGCTGATGATCGGCTGGTCGCATCTGAATGATCGCTGGCGCATCACGCACAATGAGTTTGAGCACTACTCGTTCGGGCGGATGGACGACTCGCTCGGCCGCGGTGCGAAGACCATCCGCACCGAGTTCCCCGACATGTTCGAACTGGTGCTCGGGGCGGCCGGCACGCTGATCGTGTACAACGCGAGCGGCACGCAGGAGCTGCGGCGGATACCGCACGTGGTGGGATTGCCGCTGGTGCGAAAGAAGCTTCAGAAGATTCTCGAAACGACCGCGGTCACGACCGGCAGCATGGCGGAAGAAGAGGAAGGATAGGCGGCGGGGTCGCGCGAATTCTGGCGCGCAGGTCGCAGGAGCGCGGCGTGAAACTCCGGAGCGTGTTCGCGCTGGGCGTTCTGGCGTGCGCCGCCTGCGCCGCCGCCGCGCAACCCGCTCCGGCGCCGGCCGGGCGCAACGAGGCAGCCATGATCCAAGCCGAACTCGTCGAAAAAGACCTGAAGATGATCCGCAACCTGCGCGAGCTGCTGCCGCCGGGGGCGAAGACGCTGGAGGCCTTTCGACTCGGCTGGGGTGTGCGTTTCTCGGCGACTGATCTGCACCTGGCGGAGCGCGACGCGGGCTTTGGCTGCCACGATGCGCACGTGGAAGCCCGCGGCGGGTACTTTGCCTGCGCGGTGGACCTCGCGGCGCATGAGGGGCGGATCGTCGCGCTGCGCGTGCACTGCCGCACGCCCGACCGCCTCGTGTGGAACGACTTGAAGCGCCGCATTCTGAACGCGTGGGATGGGTGGGTGCGCGAGGACGATCTGGGCGTCACCTGGGAGTTCGCCGATGCCGCACTCGCCGGCGGGCGCGACGCGGCCGTCGCGGCGGCGCTGGGCCTTTCGCTCGGACCCGCAGCGAGTGCTCCGACGGCGAGCGCCCCGGCGGCGGAGAAGAAGCTGGACGCGCAGTTCCGCCTGCTCATGTCGGCCCTCGAAGCGCATCGATTCGGCGATGTTTGTCACGACACCGGGGAGCCGCCGGCGGCGCGGGTGGCGATGAACGCGCTGATTGCGGCGGGGCGGTTTGACCTGGTTCGCGTGGTGCTGCGCAGCGCGAATCCGGAATCGCGGGTGTACGCGGCCGAGGCGCTGCTGACGCGCCGCCCGGCGGACGAACCGCTGACGACCGCCGATCAGAACGCGATCGCGCGGATTCGCGACCTGCCGACGCCGATCCACTGTTGCGGCGAGGGGGCGATCATTCGAAAGCCGGCCCGCGATCTGCTGGAGTCGCCGTAGCGGCGGCGAACGGCGGCGACGCGCGCCGCGGGGCGACATTGCGCATCGGTATGAAAAACATCGCCGCACCCGACCGAGAGTCGGATGCGGCGATGCGGCGTTTTTGAGGCGAGTTCACAGGCGTGCAGCCGGCCGCTTCAGCCGGCTATCGCACGCACGGCCCGCACCCGTTGAACAGGCAGTCGATGAACGGATCGATGTCGAAGAAATCGACGCCGCCGTCGCAATTGGCATCGGGGCTGCAATCGTCGCCGCCGCAGAAGAACACGGAGTATGCGCCGGGGTTGAACAGCGCCATCAGGAAGGCGTCGATGTCGAAGAAGTCGACGCTGCCGTCGCAATTCGCGTCGCCGCGGACTCGCGTGCAACCGCGCGGGATGCAGGTGTCCGGGCCACACGGGACGCCGTCGCCCAGGTAGAGACCGCCGGCGAATGCGCAATCGCCGGGCGTCATCGCCGCACAGCCGCCGCCGGGGAGGCAGCAGCCGCCGGTCAGAGCGCAGGGCGACGGCAGGCAGCTCGTGCCGGGGCCGTGCCAGGTTCCGAACTGCGTCAGACACTCCTGCTCGTTCAGCGGGATGCAGGTCTGACTGCCGATGCAGCAGGCGCCGACGGGCGCGGGGCAGGATGCCGCGATGCAATTGCTGCCCGCGCCCAGCCACGTGCCGCCGGTCGCGGCGCAGTCGATCATGGTGTTCACGATGCAGCCGCCATTGGGGTAACAGCAGGCGCCAGTGGGCGGCGGGCTGCAGGGCGGCTGCGTGCAGTCTGTGCCGGGGCCAATCCAGACGCCGCTCTGCGCGAGGCAGGACTGCTCGTTCAGGACTACACAGGACGTGTCGGGCAGGCAGCATGCACCGCCGGGCGCCGGGCAGGATGACGCGATGCAATTCGTGCCCGCGCCGAGCCACGTGCCGCCGATCGTCAGGCAGTCCTGCTCGTTGCGCAGCGTGCAGAGGCCGCTGGTTTCGCAGCAGGCCCCGATCGGCGACGGACACGAGGTCGTCACGCAGTTTGTGCCCAGCCCCTGCCAGACGCCGCCGAGACTGATGCACTCCGACTCGAGGTTCACCACGCATCCGGTGGTCAGGCAGCATGCGCCGTCGATCGCCACCGGGCAGGGGTTCGGGTCGCACGGCCGGCCCGCGCCCAGCCAGATGCCGCCCAGCGCCTGGCAGCCGGCCTGCGTTTCGAGCGAACAGACCGCACCGACGCAGCAGGCGCCGAACGGGTTCATGTTGTTCTGGATCTCGAACGCGCCCATGTCCACGTCGACGCCGACGACGCGCGTGTCTTCTTTGCGGTCCAGCGGCACGGCTTCCGCAAAGTTGCCGTCGCTGTCCACGTCGGCGATGTCAACGGGCAACAGATTCTGGTTGCCCACGTCGGCGCAGGGCGAGCCGGGCAGAATGCTGCCGTCCGCCGCGAAGAGCGGATTGGCGTTGATGCAGGTGGCGGCGTTGTAGTTCGGCAAGCCGCAGCCGCCGACAACCAGCACCGCAGCCGCCGCGCCCTGCACGTCGCATTCGTCGAAGGTCGGCGCGGCGGGGCAGATGACGGCGATCTGCGGTCCGGCGGGGGCCTGATTGCCCCAGAAGATCGTGTTCAGGAAGAACGTGTCGGCGCGATAGATGTACGCGCCGCCGCCCTGCACCAATCCGCGATTGTCGCGGATCGTGCAGTTGATGAAGTAGACCTGCGGCGGTTGCGTCGTACCCAGCGCGGTGCACACGCCGCCGCCGGCGTTGGCCTCGTTGTCGTGGATGTAGCAGTTGACGACCAGCGCTTCGGTGCGGTGGCGGAAGAACATACCGCCGCCCGCGCCGCCGCCGTCGCCGGTGACCGGGTTCGTCGGCGTCTCATTGCCGAAGACGGTGCAGTTGGCGATGTACGGCGTCGTTCCGGGGTCTTCGCCGTAGATGGCGGCGCCGCCGCAGTTGCCGCAGTCGTCGGTTGTCTGGTTGCAGGTGAACGTGCACCAGGAGATCACCGGGCGAGCGAGTTCGTTCATGTAGATCGCGCCGCCGCCGTACTTGGCGGTTCCGTGGCGGAACAGGCAGTCGCGGATGCGCGGGAATCCGTTCTGAACGAACATGTTTCCGCCGCGATCGCTGAGGACGCCGGCGGCGCCATCAGCGTTTCCGCCCTCGATGATGAAGCCGTCGAGCTCCGTGGCCGGGTCGTTGACGCCGATCGACGTGACGACGTGGTAGCTGTTTTCGCCGTTGTTTCCGAAGCAGGCGACGTCGTTGCCGGACAGGTCTCCCGACAGAATCGTGATGTTGACATCCGCATCGCGGTCTTCGCGCAGCAGCTCCGTGCCGTCAAAGCCGCCGTAGACGCCGACGCCGTTGACGAGCGAGAACGTCTTGGCGCGATCGCCGTCCTGCGTGGGCTTGTAGACGCCGGCGGCGACCCAGATTTCGAACACGTTCGGCGGATTCGCGCCGACGATGCTGTTGGCGGCCATTTGCAGCGCGCGTTCCAGCCGCGGAATCGCGTTCTCCCAGCTATCGCCGCTTTGTGTGCCGCCGACCACGTTCTGATTGACGTACAGGATCGGCCCGGCCGGCTTGCAGAAGATTCGCAGCGCGCCGCCGCCCTTGTCATTCAGGCCCTTGCCGGCGACGCGAATGAGATAGCGCCCGCCGCCGATCACCGGCACTTCGACGTAGGAAGTCGGTCCGTTGAAGAATGGTTCGTTGTCGTTGCAGGCCAGCAGCGTGGCCGCGTCGCAGTCGTCGCCGTCGTAGACGTCGAGCACGGTGTCGAACCCGGTGAGCGACGTGTCGATGTACGCCGTGCCGGTGCACGTCGCCTCGTAGACGAACCAGATGTCCGGCCCGGTTCCGTTGCAGCCGGCGTCCGGACCGTCGGGGAGGTACGTGGTCGTGTCGAAGTTGTGGATGCCCTCGCTGACGATCTGCCCGAAGTAGCAGGTGTCGTCGGTGTTGATGACAAAATCCTCGACCTCGCCGAAGATCGCGCCGCCGCGTTCCTGATTCAGCGCGCGGCCGTCGGCGTCGGCTTCTTTCACCTGCAAGTCGAACGTCGCATCGTCTTCGCCGTACGCCAGCCGCAGGCGGAACCAGACTTTCTGCGGCAGATCGGGCGGGAGCAGATTCGGGGCGAAGAGGTAGGTCTGCGTCGTCGTGTCCACGCCGAATTCGTCGATGTAGAACTCGCCCTCGTCCCAGACGCCATTGCCGTTGGCGTCGTCGAATTCCTCGCCGAGCGTGTAGGCGCCATTCGCGCCAAAGTCCTTCGGGTCGACGACTTCGTCCACGACCTTCTCGGCTGCTTCCCACGTGCCGTTGTCGTCCCAGTCGGCCCAGGCGCTGACATACAGCCGGCGGCGCGGGTCGGTGTGGTCGTAGCGCGGCAGGCTGTCGGCGGCGTCGGCGGGTGTGTCGATCATGCCGCCGAAGAACCCCGTCGATCGGACGCCGAGTTCGCTGGCGGACGTGGTGATTTTCACGTTGAGCAGGAAGAGCGGGCCGAAGAGCTGCAGCGCGCTGACTTCGAAGCCGTCATCGGCGACGTCGGTGTCTTCCGGTGTGAGGTTTGCGACGCCGTCCTGATCCGTCCCCAGCCCGAGGACGGGCCCGCAGAGGGAGTTTGCGTCGTTCGCGTCCTTTTCGCGCGAGGCGAACGGGAAGCAGCAATGCGGCTCGCCCAGCCACTCGCGGTGGAACTGCAGATGATGCGCGCCATCGCGGCTGAGCAACGTCGGGTAGCGGCAGCACTCGTCGTCCGGCGCGTCGCCGAAATCCGAACCGATGAAGTAGTCCTCCACCTCGCCGAAGCGGGCCGCACCCTTGAAGAGTCCCAGCGCGCCGGCCGCGCCGCCCGGACCGACCGCGTTGAGCGCCAGCGCCGGATCGCGCAGCGAAGGCAGCGAGCGGAAGCCCAGATGCGCCGCACCCGCGGCGGGTCGCGGGTCGTTGCGGCCGACGTTCTCGCCGAAGTCCAGCCGGGCCCGCGCCCAGATCGATCCGCACTGGATGAAGCCTGTCGGCAGGTTCACGCATTCGAATGTGGCGCTGTTGCCGTCGCCGGCGACCGCGGTGCGCGTCACGGTCGCGCCGCCCGCGCCGCTGCTGATCACCGTCCACCCGCCGGCCGGCGTGATTTGCACGCCGTTGAGGACGTGTTCGAAGTTCAGCGCGTCCCACTGTCCGTTGCCGTTCCAGTCGATCCACAGGTTGAAGAACAGCGCGCGGTCGGGATCGGCATTCGCCCCGGTGCGCGAGTAGCGGCCGCTGGGCGGCGGACCCGGCGCGAAGATGTCGGTCGCGTCGGTCACGCCGATGGTGAATTGCACTTTGCCGGTTGCGGCGAACTGGCGGTAGCTGAGCGGATAGAAAACGACGCCGTCGTCGCGGCCGTCGCTGTCGGGGAAGAGGCCGAACACGTTTTCGACGCCGTCGACGTCGATGCGCGAGTCGCCGCCGCGGGCTTCTTCGCCGGCGTTGGGTTCTCCGGTCACCGAAGCCAGATTCGCCGCGCCGCGCCGCCCGAGCCACTCCAGCGCGGTGTTGTGGTGCCGCGGGCCGGACGCGGTCATCAGCGTGGGGCCCAGGAAAAAGTCGCCGTAATCCGGCACGCTGACCGTGAAGACGAAGTCATCGAACACGACGCCGGAGACGTGCGTCGCCGGGTTGCCCTCGCCGCGCATCTTGGCCGTCTCGAGCCGCAGGTTGTAGAACGGCTTGTCGGCGACGGTCTGGCCGGCGAGCCGCAAGCTGAGGGTGCGCGGATTCGCGCCGTTGTATAGGTCGGCCCGCTGGATCGAGAATGTGATTACATACTCGCCGCGGTTGTTGGTGCGCGTGCCGACGGGCACGATGCCGGTGAGGGGTAGATCGTCGGTAACCGAGTTCGCCCCGGCGTTGTCGCCGTCCTGCGAGCCATCCGACTGGGCTTGCACGCCGCGCGACTGGTTGGTCTCGGAACGGACCCCGCGGAACCCCGACACGTTGGGCGCGCTGGGCATCAGATCGTCCGCGTTCCCGGCGATTCCGTCCGGGCCGGTCGTGCCCGGCACGTCATCCGCGTTTCCGGCGACGCCGTCCGGCCCGTTGTTGGTGTTGTCGTCCGCCAGTTGGCCGCCATCGATCCAGACGGTGGCTTGCGGCACGCTGCTGACGATCTCGAAGCCGTACCACAGCGTGTTGGCGTCGTTGATCGTCGGCAATTGGGTGAAGCGGTCGTCGAAGCCGTTTCCGCCGCCGGCGGTGTCGCGCGCGTGCTGTGCGGCGAGCCCCTGGTTCGCGACCGAGAGCGTCGCCTTCCACAGGTTGAGTCGGCCGATCCCGAAATCGTTGTCGGGGCCGTTTCCCGGCAGGTTCGCAACGTGATCCAGGAGCGGCGCGCCCGGCGGCATGACGCTGCCCGGCGCCGCCGCGGGCGCCGCCGGCGTCTGCCCGCTGCCGAGGTCATCCGCGGTTGCGGCGACGATCTGCGATACGCGCAGATTTCGCTGTGCGGCGGTTACGCCACCGCCGCTGAAGAGTCCCGCGGGCAGGACCGACGCCAGGTTGATCAGTTCCGTGATCGCACCGGAGACCAGCGGCGTGGCGAAGCTGCAACCGTTGATCGCCGCCGAGAAAGCGTAGGGGTTGACGCCTTGCACAGAGCGCACGGCCTGGCCGGGGGCGCTGACCATGACGCGCTGGCCGGTGTTGCTGAAGCTGGTGGCGTGGCGCTCGACGCCGCCGGGGATTGCGGTCAGCCCCGTAGCCGTGACGGCCATCGTCAGGGCGCGCTCGGCGGGGTCTTCGTCGATCCAGGGGATGTTGACGAGCATGCCCGCGGGGTTGAGCTGCATGACCGGGAAGTTGTCGGCGTCGTTGTTTACGCCGTCCAGCCCGTCATTGTCGGCGACGCCGTCGCCGTCGTCATCAATCGCGGTGCCGGCGAAATTCGGCGCTTGAAACAGCGCGGGAAACGCAAAGTCGACGTCCTCGGACTCGTTTCCGCTGCAGACCACGAAGACCATGTTCGTCGCGTTTACGGCGGCGATGCCGGGTCGCATCACGGCCCGCACCCGCATGTTGCGGAGCCAGCCGGATTGCTGGGCGGTCAACGCAAGGGCGCCCGTCACCGGGTTCGCCGGAACGACCTGGGCGGGTTGGGTATAGCGCCACGAGAAGTTGATCGCCACGGTGGTCGCATCTCCGGCCGCGGTCACCAGCGAGTTGCTCATCTGCGTCCACCCCGTAGCCCCGACGGCCGGCGCGCCCGCCGCCGGAGCGGTCAACAGGCGAATCGGCCGCATGGTCGATCGCCGCCCCGCGCCCAGGGTGAATTGCGTGCCATCGCCCAGCGCCAGAGCAGACACCCAGGTTCCGTGCGTCACCGCGTTGGTCTCGGGAATCGCGAGGATGTTGGCGACGGGGGCGCTGACCGCGGCGGCGACGCCCATCGCCGGTGGACCCCAGCCGATGTTGTGCGGTAGTCGTACGCGCCCGTTTGCAATGTCGGGCAGCGCCGCCACGCCGTTCCCAAACCCGGAGTCGATCACCCCCAGCGAAAGCGGCGCCGCCGGGAACGGCAGAACCTCCATCAGCCGGTGCGCGGCGAATGACTGGAGATAGAAGTGGTGCCACGCCGCATCCAGTTCGTCCGGGTTGTTTCCGCTGTCGTCGAAGCTGCCGTTCGCCGCGACGTATCCCTGGCCGGCGTTGGGCGCCGCGCCCCGCAACAGACGCTGCGGAAATCGCTCGCCGGCGCAGATCGCTGGAACGATCAGACCGTCTTCAACCGCATAACTCAGCGGCGGCGGCGGGGGAAAGCCCGGCGGGATCAGGTAGTCGCCCTCGCCCTGCCCGTTGAGAACGCGGGCGATTTCGTGCGGCACGCCGCCCCCGGCGATCCGCGCGGTCACCATCTTCACGTCGCTCGGTGAAACGGTGATCGCAACCGGCTCGAGGTCGAACGGATTGCTGCCGGTCTCGCCGCGCAGGAAATCGCCGATGTCGCGATCGCTGACGCTCGCCTCGAAGGCCAGGATGACGATGCCGCCGTGCTCGTGGTGCCCGAGTGGATGCAGCAACGCCGTGGAGCCGATATCGACGCTGGCGTCGACCGGCACGTACTTATCCAGCAGGTTGTTTCCGTCGACGTCCTCCCCCGGCGAGAGCATGTCGTTTTCGTCGATGTCTTCGCTCAGGTCCAGCAGGCCGTTTCCGTTCCGGTCTTCGTTGCAGTCCAGCAACTGATTGCCGTTGATGTCTTCGGAGATGTCGAGCACGAGGTCGCCATTGGCGTCTTCGTCGCCGTCGAGCAGCAGATTGCCGTTCAGGTCTTCGTTTTCCGCCGAGTAGTTGAGCATGCGGGCCGCGACCAGCGGCGCGCCGCCGCCGGGCGGTTGGATTTGGAGCTCGTTAAACCCGACGGGAACCTCGATGACGCCGACGTATTCATTGCTGCCTGGGGCGGTCTCGGCCAGCAGGATTCCGGGGCCGGGCGGCCCGGCCGGAATCGGCTTGCCGAGTCCGTCATACCCGGCCCGCTGGTCCTCGCGCACCAGGAGCACCTGAAATCCCGAAGGCACGTCGACGTCGCGCACGATGCGGATCGAGGGGGTGCAAGTCGCTACGACGGATTTGGCTAATGGAGCGTATCCACCGTCGACGTACACCTCGATCGTGGTCTGCGCGGCTGCATGCCCCGCGACGACGACGAGCGCCGCGACGGTCTGCAGCGCCCCTCTAATGAAGCCAAATTTCGGAACAAGCGTGTGGAGTGCTCGCGCCGCCATCTTTCGACCTCCACGCGCCGCGCAGGCGGCGCGCCTACAGCGATTGGTTCGACTGCGTGATTGGCCCGAACGAGTTTCAGACTGCGAGAGAATTGCCGCTGGTTACGCGAAGCCGAGCCGGTGCACCACGCGCGCTCGACTTCATGCCGTTATGGAGTACGTGCGCCGATATCAGAACGGATTTCGATGTTACGGATTCATGCCGCGCGGCGTCAACAAAAATCCACGTAGAGTCGGTGCAGCCGCGCCGCGCGCGTCAACCCGCGATATCGATGAAGCCCATGTGAAGCGGTGCTTGCCGTTGTGCGGCCGCGATGGGAACGATCACACTCGCTTCGCAGCCACCGGCTGATTGCGAATCTTGTCCTGCAATCGCATCAGGCCTTCCAGAAGCGCTTCCGGCCGCGGCGGGCAACCGGGGACGTAGACATCGACCGGCACCACCAGGTCGACGCCCTTCACGACGTGGTAGCCGTGCTTGAAGTACGGGCCGCCGCCGATGGTGCAGGCGCCCATCGCCATCACGTACTTCGGCTCGGGCATCTGGTTGTAGAGGCGGCGGACACGCTCGGCCATTTTGTATGTGACCGTGCCGGCGACGATCATCAGGTCGCTCTGCCGCGGCGTGGCGCGGAACGCGCCGGCCCCGAAGCGGTCCATGTCGAAGCGGCTGGCGCCGACGGCCATCATCTCGATCGCGCAGCAGGCGATGCCGAAGGTCATCGGCCAGATGCTGTTGGCCCGCGCCCAGTTGATCGCCCAATCGAGGCTCGTGACGATCAGGTTGTCTTCGAAGCGGTTCTCGATCCAACTCATGTCGAAAAGGCCCGGAATTACGAGGAAATCTCAACAAGACACTCGAATCAGCACGAACCGCGGCGCGCCCGACACGACTATTCTTCAGCGTCCAGCGTCTGCCGTTCTCTTCGCCGCTTCGTCGCTTCGTCGCTACGTCGCTCGGCGGGTTCCTACGTCGCTCCATCGCTCCGCCGCTTCCTTCGTCGCCTCGTCGCTTCGTCGCTTCGTCGCTACGTCGCTCCGTCGCTTCGTCGCTCCGTCGCTTGTTCGATGCTCGCTCCGTCGCTTCTTCGTCGCCGGGTCGCCGCCGGTCTCCCACGCGCTCAGCGCTCGCCCTGTCCGGTCGTCGAGCGCACCCACTCCAGATATCCGAGCCGCCAGAGGAACGCGAAGCCGACCACGATCACCCCGAAGAAAAAGAGCATGTCGAGCAGACCCGCCAGCCCGGCGTCGCGATAGATCACCGCCCACGGAAAAAAGAGCGCGACCTCGATGTCGAAGATCACGAACACCAGCGCGACCACGTAGAAACGCAGATCGAACTGAATCGCGCCCTGCCCCACGGGCAGTTCGCCGCATTCGTAGGCATCGCTCTTCACGCGGTGCGCCACTCGCCGCCGCACCAGCGCGCCCACCAGCAGCGCCGCGAGCACGAACACCACGCCGGTGGCGGTCAGCAGCAGCACCGCCTGGAGCAGTGCGGCGGGCGTCGGTTCTATCGCCGCGATCATGCAGTCACCTCGTTGCGCCGCGTCGCGTCAGGCGCTCTCCGCCGCGGCCTTCTTCGCCGGTTTGGCGGGCGTGGATTCGACCAGCGCCTTGAGCATCTCGTCGCGCAGCGGCGCGCCGCGCTCGATCCACTGCCGCTTGCGCTGCTCGGCCCACGCCGGCAGGTTGTCACGCTGCATCCACAGCGGCTGCACGGTCTGCAAACCCTCGCGGGCCAGGTCGGTGAACTCGACCAGCATGCCGGCGCGGTCATACGCGGAGAGGTCGTGGATGTCGCCCATGTGGATGCAATCGGTCGGGCACGGTTCGATGCACAGCGCGCAGAACATGCACTTGGCGTAATCGATCGCGAAGCGCTGCACCGCGCCGCCGCGGGCGATGCCCGACTCCTTGTCGATCTTCCGCGCGCCGCTCTTCTCGATGTAGATGCAATCCACCGGGCAGGCCTTCGCGCACATGTCGCAGGCGATGCACTTCTCGATCTCGAAGACGTGGAAGCCGCGGTAGCGCGGCGCCAGCGCCGGCGCCGCGTCCGGGTACTGCAGCGTCACGGTCCGCGCGAAGTAGTACTTCAGCGTGATCCGCAGCCCGATCAGAATCGTGCGGAGCGACTCGTAGACATCGTGCCAGTAGCGCTTCACAACAGCCTCGCGGATCGCGCTCGCCGGGTCCCGGCCGGGCGGCAGTCATTCTATCGCGCCGTGCTAGGTTGCTGGCACGCTGCGTTCCAAACCTGCCCAACGACCCCCGGCGGGGTAGCCCGGTCTGGGTGGCCACGGGTGAAATCGAAAAACCCTCACCTCGCGGGCGCGATCAAGCAGCCGCACCCGCCGGTTGAGGGTTTTCGCACGCCGTTTCGCAGTGCCGGGCGTCGTCCGCCGTCGGCTGCGGCTGACCACTAGGCGGTGGTTGTGCCGCCATCGCCCAGAACTGCGGACAGAATCGCGCTAAGGATCAGCCCGACGAAATTCTGGATCAACACGCTGCCCAGCCCGCCGCTGCAGCCGCCGAGCTGCAACAGGACGCCGCCGGTCGCGAACAATGCCGCCGCCTTGAGCGAACGCGCTTTCATCGAGTCTCTCCCAAACGTGTCTGGTTCATGGGAATGCGCCGCTCGATCCATCGCGCGGCCCCCGAACTATAGCGGCTGCGTGTTTTCGCACAAGTTCCCGCCGCTGCCCGCCTTGCGAAATGCTCGCCTGCGGGCATAATCCCCGCTCCCCTCGCCGGGGGTCGGGCAATCGGGAGTCGGCCTTGAAGATCGCGCGCTGCGGGTCGTGTCGCCTTTTCGCCGGGCTGGCGCTGGTCGCGCTGGTTCTGAGCCTTCCGGCGTGCGGGCCCGGCGGGCCGCTCGCCGTGCGGCTCCGGGCTGACGTCGTTCGCCCGCCGCGCAGCGTCGTGCTGTTCATCTGCGACGGCATGAGCCGCGACCTGGTCACGCGGGGCTGCGCCGAGGGCCGCCTGCCGAACATCCGCAAGCGGCTGGTGGAAGGCGGCGTACGGGTCGAGCACGCCGTGTGCGAGCTTCCGTCGATCACGTACCCGAACCTGATGACGTTCGCGACCGGCGTCGGCCCGCCGCGGCACGGCATCACCGGCAACGCCTGGTTTGATCGCTACGAGCGGCTCTATCGTTATTACCTGTTCATCAAGCACTATCGCACCGTGAATGAAGACAGCGGGCTGCCGACGCTATTCGAGCTCGCGCGCCCGGGCGTCAGCGCGAACGTGCAGAGCGCATTCAAGCGCGGCGTCACGGAAAATTTCGCCAACTGGGCCGTCTCCGGCGTCATGTGGTTTTTCGGCGACTACACCGCGGTCGACAAACTCACGGCGACCACGCTCGATGCGGTCGCGGGCTGGGCGAACCGCCAGCGGCGCTGGCCGGAGCTGACCGTCCTGTATTTCCCCGGCGTCGATTCGGTCGGGCACCGCTTCGGGCCGGCGTCGCCGCGCTACCGCTGGTCGATCGAGCACTTCGACCATCAGCTCGGCCGGGTGTGCGACTGGCTGGAGCGAGAAAAACTGCTCGACAGCACCTATCTCGTTCTCGTCAGCGACCACGGCCAGGTGGAGACGCAGACGGGCGGGCGCATCGACCTGCTGCGCTACGCGAACGGCGCTTGGGGGCGGCGGGCGACGGATGAAGTGATGCAGGATCCGCCGCGGGCAGCGCGCGACAAGCACTTCGCCGCGTTCGACACGGTGATCGTGGACAAGGGTGTGCGCTACGCGGCGATTCACCTGGCGTCGCCGCGCGGCTGGGATGAACTTCCCGCATTCGCCGAAGTGGCGGCGGTCCTCGATGCCGCACCGGCGGGACAACGGCTGTGGGAGCTGCCCGGCGTCGAGCACGTCGCTTATCGCGAATCGGAGACTCGAATTCAGATTCGCTCCGCGGCCGCTTCGGCGCAGATCGAAGAGCGGCCGGGGCCGGCCGGACCGGAGTTCCGATACACGCCGCTCGTCGGCGATCCGCTGGCGCTCACCGGCGATGCCGCCGCGAGCGCCGCTGTCGCCGCCGGCTTTCACGATGCGCGGGAGTGGTTGCACGCCTGCCGCGACGCGCAGTACCCGTCGGCGGTCGCGATGCTGCCGGCGCTGCTGCGGTCGCCGCGCGCCGGGCAGGTGGCTGTGCTGGCCGCGCCGGGTTACAGCTTTGCGGATGAACGGGGCGGTCATGGCGGAATCCGTCGCGATGAAGTAATAATTCCGCTGATGTTCGCCGGTCCGGGGCTGCCTGCGGGCGGCGTGGTGCCGATCGCGCGCGGCGCGGACCTGGTTCCGACCATCCTGACGCTGCTGGGGCGCGCGCCGCTTGCGGGCGATGCGTTCGACGGCGTCGCGTTGTTCGCGCCGCCCGCGGCGGCGCGGTGAGGGTCGCATGTCGCGCAGCGCGTCCGGATCGGCGGCGAAGTCGGCGGGGGTTCGCAGGTGGGGCGGATCGCTCACGGCGCTGCTGGCCGCGTGTGCGGGGCTGGGCTGTTCATCGACTGCCGAAGCGCCCGCCGGCGCCCGCGTGAGCCCGCATGCCGGCATCGGCGAGGGCATCGCGTTTCGCGGTGTGGCGGTGCAGATGCAGAGCGGCTTTGGCCCCCGGGAACTTTACCTGCCCAAGATTCGCGAGGTCGCCGCGCTGGGGGCGAACACGGTGCTGCTCACCACCGCCGGCTACATGGAGCACGCCCAGGCGCAGGTGATTTTCATCGACGCGCGCAAGTCGCCATCGCCCGAGGAATTCAAGGAGCTTATCCGCGAGGCGAAGAAGCTCGGGCTGCGCGTCATCGTGATGCCGATCGTGCTGCTCTCGCGGCCGCGCGGCAGCGAGTGGCGCGGCGTCATCGAGCCGCCGGACTGGGACGACTGGTGGAGCCAGTATCGCGATTTCGCCGTGCACTTCGCCGACATCGCGCGGGACGGCGGTGCGGACGGGCTGATCGTCGGATCGGAGCTGGTCAGCACGGAGAAGTACACGTCGCAGTGGGTGAAGGTGATCGAAAAAGTCCGCGAGCACTATCCGCGCGGCATGCTGGGTTACTCCGCCAACTGGGACCACTACAAGCCGGTGCAGTTCTGGGACAAGCTCGATTTCGTCGGCATGACCAGCTACTACACGCTGGCCGACAAGGACAACCCCAGCGTAGAAGAGATCGCCGCGCGCTGGCGGCCGATCTACGACGAGATCGTCGCTTGGCAGCGGCAGGTGGGCCGGCCGATCATCCTGACCGAAGTCGGCTGGTGCAGCCAGGAGGGCGCCGCGAAGAACCCCTGGAATTACTACGCGAACATGAAGGGCACGCCTGCGGGCCACGAGGAGCAGCGGCGGCTCTATGAAGCGTTCATCCAGGTCTGGGGGCAGTCGCCGGCGCTCTCAGGCGTCATCTGGTGGGAGTGGACCGGCGGCGAAGGCGGCCCGGCCGATTACAGCTACACGCCCAAGGGCAAGCCGGCCGAGGAAGTGCTGCGCCGCTGGTTCAGCGAAACACGCAAAGCCGAAGAAGCCCGCCCGGCGGGCGACGCGCCGGCGGCCGACGGCGAGCGAGTGCCGCCGCCGGGGTAGCGCGTCGTTCGCGCGGCGGCCGTTGCACTCCGCTTGCGTCGTCGGGAAGATTCGAGCCTGTGATGGCGAAGCGCACGACCCGCTCAAAACCCGTACAACCGACCCCGCCCGCCGCTCGTCCGTCGGCGCTGGTCGATACGCGGATCGTCTATTGCGGCGACTGCCTGGACCAGTTGCGCAGGCTGCCCGACGGCTGCGTGGACCTGATCTACATCGACCCGCCGTTCAACTCGAACCGCAACTACGAAGTGTTCTGGGGTGAGACGAAGGAGAAGCGTGCCTTCGAGGACCGGCACGCCAGCACGGCGGCGTACATCGACTACATGCGGCCGCGCTGCGTCGAGCTGCGCCGCGTCCTGAAGAAGACCGGGAGCTTCTACTACCACTGCGACTGGCACGCGAGCCACTACGTCAAGGTGATGCTCGACCAGATTTTCGGCGAGAACAGTTTTCAGAACGATGTCGTTTGGAAGCGGAGCAGCGCCCACAGCGACACTAAGCAGGGCATGGCCCGTTATGGCAGAGTTTGCGATCACATCTTCTTCTACACCCGCGGCGACGAGTGGACGTGGAACCCTCAGTTTCTGCCGTACGACGAATCATATGTCGAGACGTTCTACCGACACGTGGAGCCCGAAACCGGCAGGCGGTTCAGGCTCAGCGACTTGACGGCCTCGAAGCCCGGCGGTGATACCCGCTACGAATGGGAGACGCCAGACGGCCGGAAGGTCAAGCCGTACAAGGGCCGGTACTGGGCATATTCGCGTTTGAAAATGAAGGCGTTTGAGCGGCAAGGGCGTTTGTATTACTCGCCGAAAACCGGCATGCCCGCGTACCGCCGTTACCTCGATGAAATGCCGGGTGTGCCGCTTCAGGATTTGTGGACCGACATCGGACCGATCGGGGCCGGTGCGGGCGAACGTCTCGGCTATCCGACGCAAAAGCCGCTCGCCCTGCTTGAACGCATCATCAAAGCCAGCAGCAATCCCAACGACATTGTTCTCGACGCCTTCTGCGGCTGCGGCACCGCCCTTGTCGCGGCACAGAATCTCGGCCGGCAGTGGATCGGCATCGATGTTTCGCCCACCGCCTGCCGCGTCATGGCCAAGCGCCTTCGCGACGTTTGCCGCCTACGCGAGGATGAGACGCTCTGGCGGGCCGCTCGCGGGTTCGTAGTGCGCGATCTGCCCTGGACCGAGGCGAAGCTTCGCCAGATTCCGCCGTTCGAGTTCGAGAACTGGGCCGTCATCGCGCTGGGCGGCATTCCCAACAAGGCGCAGGTCGGCGACATGGGTATCGACGGCCGCATCTTCCCCGTCGCCGCCGCCCCGCGAAAACGCGGCGCCGCCAGCGGCGAGCTGGATTTCATGGATCAGTGGTACCCGATTCAAGTCAAACAGAAAGACCGCGTCGGCCGTCCGGACATCGACAGCTTCGAGGCCGTGATGACGCGCGAGGATCGTGAGAAGGGCTTCTTCGTCGCGTTCGACTTTAGCGCGGATGCGTTGCGCGAGATCGACGCGTTCTTCCGGCGGTCCGGCAAGGTGATCGTCGCCCTGACCGTGCGGGAGATTCTGGACGAGGAGATCGCAAAGCGGCTGGTCTGATCGCGATCGCGCGCGTCTCTTCGGAGAATCGCCAGCCGCCGCCTGTCGGCCGCGGAGACGCCGGGGGATTTGACCGATGTTAGCGCCGCGCTGCGCCGCGCCGCGATCCGCGTACCACGGCGGCGATCCAAATCGACCAATAACTCCCTTCGCTTTGACCCGCTCCGAATCGCGCACCTACGAGTAGGGTGAGTCAGTCACCTGATGCGAGGCCCAAGCGCGGCGACTCCGACCCGGTCGCCCAACCCCAACACACGTGCGAACAACGCGGCGGCGTCGACCCGTGGAGCGTCGGCGCGGCTGACACGCGGCGTGAATCGCCGGACCCTCGCCGTGCGACGACCGCGCTGCGGGCGCAACGGTTTGCGCCCCACAACTCCCTGATGAACTGGAGCGAGAAATGAAGAAGCTGCTGGGAACTACTATCCTCACGTCTGTCCTGGGTGCTGCAACGGCGCTGGCCGACCTTCGCGTCGTCCACGCTTCGCCGGATGCACCGAATGTCGACGTCATCGTTAACAACAACTTCGGAGCGCCGCTCTTCTCCAACGCACCCTTCACCGGCGTCACCAACTACGTGGCCGTTCCGACCGGTCTCTACAACGTCAAAGTCGTTCCGGCCGGCCAGACGCAGCCGGCGGTCATCGACGCCGATCTGAACATCGACGGCGCGCTCGACTACACCGTCGCCGCCACCGGTCTGCTGGCCGGCATCACGCCGACGGTTTACGTCGATGACAACACGCTCGATCCGAACAACGCACGGATCCGCTTCATCCACCTCTCGCCGAATGCGCCGGCGGTGGACATCGCGGTCGCGAACGGCGGTCCGGTGCTGTTCGGCGATGTGATGTTTCGCGAGAACGGCGGCTACATCAATGTGCCGGCCGGAACTTACCCGCTCGAAGTGCGCGTCGCGGGCACATCGACCGTCGCGCTCACGCTCGATCCGCTGACGGTCAACAGCAACACGGTTTACTCGGTCTTCGCGATGGGCCTGCTCCAGAGCGAGGCCGCGCCGCTGCAGGCCGTCGTCAGCGTCGACGCGGTTCCGGAGCCCGGTTCGCTCGCGCTCCTGGCCGCGGCCGCCGCATTCGCGCTGCGCCGTCGCTAAGCCGGCGCTGCGAGCTGCCCGCGGCTCGAGCGGGCAGGCACAGTTAGTGCATCGCGCCGGACGCCCTTGGCGGCTCGGCCGCCAGTGATAACGTGGGCGCCGCCCGCGTGTTGCTGGCGGAACCGCCTCCAGCGGCGTCCGGCGCTGCGCTCGCCGACGCTTCCCGGCGTCTTCGCTCGCGGCCCCGGTGTTGCACATCGCTGCGGCGAGCCGAAGCGCAGACCCCGCGCGGTCGCCGGCACTCGGAGCCCGACCCACCCCGCACCGGGCCACCAGCCAAGTCGCTGCGATGATCGCGCCTCCCTCTTCCGCGCGACCGATGCCGCACATCCTGGCGGTCGATACTGCACCTGAGCGCCTATCTCACGCCGGCGGTCGACAGGATCGCGGCCGCGGCGTCGCCCACGGGAATGCCGCGCTCTGTCCGGCGCCCGCCGGACGCGCAGCTTGCTTTGACCGAATTAACCGCAAAGTACCGTCGCCGATCGCCGATCCATATGGCGTCGTCGTGCCGCGGAGCCTCGATGCGATCGTTCTGGAAAGAGTGGGGGCTGATCGTCATCGGCCAGGCCTGCTGCGTGGGCGTGGGCATCTGGCTGTTTGCCGCGCAGGCCCTGCGCGAGGTCGCGCCCGCCGCGCCGCCGCGCACCGCAGCGCAGCAGGCGCAAGTGCTGCTGATCCTGGCGCTCACCTCCGTGGTCTGGGTGACGCTGCTGCAGGCCATGACCAGCTACCTCGTAATGGCCATGTTCCGCGACGATCAGAAACGCCGCAGCACGCGAACCGCCCATGAGAACATGCGGCAGATGCAGCAATACGTGCGGGCCCGCGACGCGATCATCTTCGGACTCGCAAAACTGGCCGAGTCGCGCGATGCCGGCACCGGGCGACACCTCGAACGCATCACCGACTACGCCCGCGTGCTCGCCGAGGCGGCCAGAACCGACCCGCAGTACTCGGGGGTGATCTCGGCGGAGTTCATCCGGCTGATACAACTCGCCGCGGCGCTGCACGACATCGGCAAGGTCGGGATCGAAGACAGCATTTTGCTGAAGCCCGGGCCGCTGACGACGTTCGAGCGCGAGCGCATGCAGCAACATACGCTGATCGCCACGTCGTGCCTCGATGAGATCGTCCGCCGCGTCGGGCCCTCGCCGCTGCTGCAGATGGCGCGCGAGATCGCGCTCGGGCACCACGAGCACTGGAACGGCGGCGGCTATCCGTATGGATTGCAGCGCGAACAGATCCCGCTGGCGGCCCGAATCGTCGCCATAGCGGATGTCTATGACGCGCTGATCTCGGCCCGCCCCTACAAGTCCGCGCTCTCGCACGATCAGGCCGTCGCGTTCGTGCAGTCCGCCGCGGGCACGCAGTTCGACCCGGACCTCGTCCGCATCTGGCTCGGGGTTCAACATCGATATGCGGAAATCGCGAGCCGCAGCGCCGACCTGGCGGTCGAGTCGCGCTTTGAGGCGTTCGAACCGGGGGAAGACCGCACCCGCGGTCCTGACCGCGTCCCGCCCCGCGAGGCGGCGGCGCCCTCAGTCGGAATCGAGGCGGGCTGATCTATGAGTCGCACGGAACCGGTTCGCAGCCGCGTCACGCTCGAAGTGATGCTCGTCATTGTCGTCGTGGGCATGGCGGCGCTCTTCATCCGCATGGGCGAGCACCGGCTGCTGGCGCTGAATCTTTTCTATCTCCCGGTGATCGTCAGCGGCTTCTTCCTGGGGCGCTTCAGCGCGGGCGTGCTCGCGTTGTTTTCTGCGATCGCCGTTACGATCGCGTCGCTGCTCTTCCCGAACTCGCTCGCGACGTACACCAACCCGCTGCACGTCGCGATCGTGCTGACGCTGTGGTCGGCCGTGCTCGGGCTCTCCGCGATCATGATCGGAACGCTCTGCGACGAGCGCGCCGCGACCGTCTCCGAGTTGAAGCGCGCCTACGTCGGCATCGCCGAAGTCCTCTCGCGCTATCTGCACGGGAACGACCCGCGAAACGAGTCGCGCGTGCAGCGCGTGGCGCGGCTGTGCCACATGATCGCGGAGGCGCTGCGCCTGCCGCCCAAGGAAGTGGACGACATCCGCGTCGCGGCGCTGCTCTACGACCTCGGCGAGGTCGAGATCACAACCACGCTGATCACCCGCGCGGTCGACTCGCTCGAAGAGGACAATCCGCACGCCCGCCGGACGTTCACCGGGGGCGATCTGGTTCATTCGCTCGGCGAAGTGCTGCACGGGGCCGTGCCGCTGCTGGTGAATCAGGATGAAGGGGTGATGCACCTGCTGGCCGAGCAGCGCGGTTCGCACGAGATTCCGTTCGGCGTGCACGTCATCCGCGCCGCCCGCATTTTCGATCACCTCAGCTTCGACGCGGCCGGCCGGCGATTGATCGCGCCCGCCGAAGTCATCAAGCGCATGCGCATGGACGCCAGCGGCGCGTACGCACTCGTGCTCGACGTGCTCGAACGCGTGTTGAACGAGGATCGGTCAGAGGCGCGGCGCGCCCTCAGCCGCTTCGAAGCCAAACGCGAGCCCGGCGCAGGCCAGACTCGCGTCGCGCAGAACTGACCCGCGCGGTCACGCCGCTCCGCCGCGGCCCCACCGCTTGCCCTTCGGCATCGGGCCGATGCCGGCGTGCGCGGCCCGCGATTCGCTCGCGCAGCGCCGCCGGCTCACCCCAGAAACTCAATCGCCCCGATCGCCGGCACGATCCCCGCCTGTGCCCCCGCCTGCAGCAGCCGACCGACCGCCTCGCGGCCGACCGGGCCGTAGTCCAGCGTCCACTTGTTCACATACATGCCCACGAACTGATCGGCCAGCGCCAGGTCCAGCCCGCGGCCGAAGCGCAGCGCGTACTTCACCGCCTCGCCGCGGTGCGCCAGGCTGTAGGCGATGCTCTCGCGAATGATCCGGGCGATCTCGGCGCAGTGCGCCGCACCCAGATCGCGGCGGATCACGTTTCCACCCAGCGGCAGCGGCAGGCCGGTCTGCTCCATCCACCACTGGCCCAGATCGACGACCAGGTGCAGCCCGTCGCGTTCGAAGGTGAGCTGCCCTTCGTGAATAATCAGCCCGGCGTCGAACTCGCCCGCCCGCACCGCCGCCGGGATCTCGTCGAACATCTTCACGACCGCGCGAAACGGCTGGCCCGCGCCGTCGGCCGCCTCGCGCCCCAGCAGGAGCTGCAGCGTCAGGAACGCCGTCGTCATCCGCCCCGGCACGGCGATCGTCAGTCCGCGCAGATCGGCGACCCGCAGCGGGCGGCGCGAGACCACCATCGGCCCGTAGTTGTCGCCCATGCTGCTGCCGCAGGCGGTCAGCGCGTACCGGCCGGCGACGTACGGGTAGGCGTGAATGCTGATCGCCGAGACCTCGTACTCGCCGCGCATGGCGCGCTCGTTCAGCGTCTGGATGTCCTCGAGAATGTGCTCGAATTCGTATGGGCCGCTGGAAACCGCGCCGCTCGAAAGGCCGTAGAACATGAAGGCGTCGTCGGGGTCCGGGCTGTGGGCCAGGCGGATGCGCATCGCGATTCTCCCTGAAGCCCGGAGATATAGCGGCTGTCGGCGGCCGCGAATAGCCCTCGTGAGGCGTCGGTTGAAGCGTTATGATCGCGGCGAAACGCGCGTGCGCTGCGACGAAGTGCGAATGTCGCTCCGCCCGGGCGCAGCCGGCACGCTCGGCGTCGCCCGCCGGCCGGTCGCCGGCGGTGACCGTCGCGGAGCCGCGGCGGGTGCAGGTCGGAAGCTCGAACGATGCTGCTGCTGGCCAGATCGAATGACTTCGGCATCTGCTGCCTGGTCGTGCTGGCGGCGATGGTGGTGGGCGGTCTGATCTCGTCCGCCATGAATCGCCGCGCCGTCGCCCGCAAGCTGGCCCAGGATCGCACCGCGCGGGCCACCGAGCGGGCGCGATACAACCGCATCAAGGTGCAGGAAGCCCAGGCTCGCGGACAGGGCGTTACGTTGTGCGAACTCTGCGGCGGAACCGGCACGTGGCAGGGTCGACCGGAAGAGGCCCAGGAGTGTCCTCGCTGTTTCGGGCTGGGCCTGGTGGCCGAGGCCGACGATGCGGGCGCCACGCGTTGCCCGCGCTGCCGACACCCGCTGACCGTTCGCGACGCCGCCTTCTGCGCGAATTGCGGCTTGGCGCTGGATCGCCATGCATGAGTGCGGCGTCGCCATGCCCTGTGACCGGTCCGCCGGGGTCGTCCGGACCGGCCGCCCGGCGCTGTTATCGCCGCAGGGCTCACCCGTCCGATCGCATCTGAAGTCCGCCCTTACGCAGAAAGTCCCGGAGAGCACCTGATGTCCGCTTGCCGATTGCTCGCTCTCACGCCCGCCTCGCGCTGCCGGTTGGCTGCCGCCGCCGCACTCGCGCTGGTCGCCGCGGCCAGCGCCGCCGATCCGCTCACACTGGAGCAGGTCGCCACCCTGCGCGAAGTGACCTCCGCGAAGATTTCGCCGGATGGCGCGCGGATCGCCTACACTCTGCGCGTGCCGCGCACCGCCGGCGTCGATCCGGACGGCCCGGCGTGGTCCGAGTTGCACGTGACCGAGGTTGCGGGCAAGTCGCGCCCCTACGTCGCCGGCCGCGTGAATGTCGGCGACATCGCCTGGCGTCCGGACGGCGCCGCGATTTCGTTCACTGCCAGACTCGGCGACGACGAGCACACCGCGCTCTACGAGATTCCGATCGACGGCGGTCAGGCCCGCCGCCTCTTCGAGCACAAGGAAGACATCGGGCGATATGCGTGGAGCGCGGACAGCAGCCGCATCGCGTTCATCGCCCTGGAGCCGGAGCCGCAGGCCCGCGCGAAGCAGCGCGAGGCGGGCTTCAGCCAGGAAATCTACGAGGAAGACCAGCCCGCCCGTCGCGTGTTCATCGCCGGCCTGAGCCCGGCGACCCCGCCTGCGGCGATCGCGCTCGCCGGCACCGCCTGGGACCTGGCGTGGAGTCCCGACCTGTCCCGGCTGCTCGTCGCCGTCGCGCCGACTCGCGGCGAAGATGCCGAGATGATGTTCAGCCGGCTGGAGCTGATCGACGCCACGTCGCTGACGGTCGTCGGCAACGTGCAGACCGCCGGAAAAATCGGCGCGTTCGTCTTCTCGCCCGATTCGCGCTCGATCGCGTTGATCGGCACGGCGGAGCTGCACGATCCGTTGCCGGGCCGGCTGGAACTGGCTTCGGCGCAGGGGGGGTCGAGCAGCGACCTGCTTCCTTCGCTTGAAGGCCACGTTCAGGAAGCGGCGTGGCAGAACAACGAGACGGTGATGTACGTGGCGCACGTGGGCTGCTACTCGGTCTTCGGCAAGACCACGGCGGACGGGCGGGCGCAAAAGCAAATCGTGGCGCAGCCCGGGCCGGTGCTCTACTCCCTGTCGCTCTCTGCGGACGGCCGCTCGGGTGCGTACGTGGCCGAGTCGCCGTTGCATCCCGGCGAGGTCTACTTCATGCGCCACGGCGAGGCGGCCCCGCGGCGCGTCACCGACAGCAACCCGTGGCTGGCGCATGCGGCGCTCGCCAAACAGGAGGTCGTGCGCTACAAGGCCCGCGACGGACTCGAGATCGAGGGCGTCGTGCTCTATCCGCTGAATCACGACCCGGCCAAACGCTACCCGCTGGTCGTCATGGTTCACGGCGGCCCCGAAGCGCACGTGTCCGATGACTGGCTCACCTCGTCAAGCTGGCCGGCACAGGTGTTCGCCGCCCGTGGCTACGCGTGCTTCTTCCCCAACTATCGCGGCAGTACCGGCCGCGGCGTCGGCTTCAGCAAGGCCGACCACAAAGACCCCGCCGGCAAGCAGTTCGACGACATCGTGGACGGCGTCGACTACCTCGTCGAGCGCGGCCTGGTGGATCGCGAGCGCGTGGGAATCACCGGCGCTTCGTACGGCGGCTATGCATCCGCGTGGGCGGCGACGGCGCTGACCGAGCGCTATGCCGCCGCCGTGATGTCTGTCGGCTTGTCAGACCTCACGTCATTCTTCGGAACGACGGATATTCCGTACGAGATGAACCTTGTGCACTTGCGTACGTGGCCGTGGGAAGACTGGAAGCTCTTCGCGGAGCGCAGCCCGATCACGCATGCGCCGCAGGCCCGCACGCCGCTGCTGATCCTGCACGGCAAGGCCGACGACCGCGTCCACCCCAGCCAGTCGATGGAGCTCTATCGCTATCTCCGCGTGCTCGGCAAGACGCCGGTGCGCCTGGTGCTCTACCCCGGCGAGGGCCACGGCAACAGCCGAGCCGCGTCGCGCTACGACTACTCGCTGCGCCTCATGCAGTGGATGGAGCACTACCTGAGCAGCCCCGACCGCCGAACCACGCCGCCGCCGCCGTATGAGATTGAGTACAAGCTGGAATGGAAGCCGGCCGAAGACTGATCCGGGCGCGCTGGCTGCTGCGCGGCCACGCGCCGGCTTCGGACCGCTCGGCTACTGCGGCAGCGAACCGCCCTCGATCATTACCGCCGCGCCCTGGCTGAGCGTCGCGGCCCACTCGCACTCCAGCGCCGCGTCCCAATCGTCGCCGATCTGCTCGGCCACGACGCGCACCAGGATTTCGTTAATCAGCCGGTAGTGCGGCCCGCGCAGCCCGAACGCGACGTGTCGCTGCCCCAGCAGCGTCAGCGCCTCGCGCGCTCCGGGCTGGCCCCCGCGCAGCGCGATCACCTCGCGCAGCGCGGCTTGCAGTTCGCTGCTCGCCACCGCCGGGGCCGCGCGGATCGCTTCCTGCGCGGCCGGATACGCCTCGGCCAGCCGCGCGAAAAACCGCGTGGTCACCGCAGGCAGCCGCGAGAGAACCTGGTTCTGCGACGCGAGCACGCGGGCGCTGCGAACGCCGCTGTCTTCCGTCGCATATCCCGCCGGCCCGGAGCGCGATGCTGCCGATGTCGTTACCATCGCCGAACCCTCCCGGCGAATGACCGTCTCGCGGCCTGGTCATCCGCCGCACCACCCGACGCCACTGTGTTCATACCCACAGTTCGCGATTTCGGTCCGCCACCCTCAACAAATGTAGCTCAGATTTCGGGGCGCGGCAGAAAATCGGCGCTAATGCGTCGCCGTGCGCGTTCCCGGCTGAGGTCGGGACAGCCGGTTCGCCAGGGCCGAGAGGTCCGCGAGTCGGAAGGGTTTGCGCAGGATGTGGCCGCCGAGGCTCTCGATGGTGGACAGCTCCCCGACGGACCCGCCCGCGGTCACAATCACCGGAGCGGAGAGCCCCTGCGCTCGGCGGGCGCTAAGCCACGGGCCCAGGCGGAGTTGGGGCAGATCGGCGTCCACCACCAGCAGCACCGGTTCGGCCACGGCCGCAGCGATCGCCTGATCCAGAGCGGTGCAGTCGGAAACATCCACCACCGCCAGGCCGCAGTCTGTGAGCGCCTTTCGCAAAAGCTGCCGCACCTGGGGGTGCGCCTCCGCCACGATGGCCCGCGCCGATCCACGGGCCGCCGCGTGATGCGGTTCGCTCGGCGTCGGACGACCGACGACCGTGCACGCGACCTGCATGATGGCGCGGACGAACCCCGCCGGACCGGCGTCGGTGCTGCACTCGCCGCCAAACCGCGAAGCCAGGCCGGCGATGAGATGCGCGTGCGGATCCGGCTCGGGGAGGGCGGCGTAGCCCGACAAGCCGCTGCCCGGCGGGCCCGCGAGAATCGTCACGACCGCGGTGGCCTCTTCGGCGCCCGCGTCCGCGGGGTCGCGCGCCAGGCGGATCGTCACCGGCGTGGCCCCCTGCTGGGCCGCGCCCGTGCTGAGCAGCAACTGGAGCAACACCTGCTGCACGTCGGCGGGCCGCGCGGCGATCCAGAGCGATTCGTCCTCGGGAAAGCCGCACTCAACGCGCCGCGAGGACGAAAGCAGAAACCGCGCCGTGTCCGCGAACTCCCGCACGAACGCGACCAGATCGATGTCGCGCACGCCCGTGTCGTCGGTGCGAAGCGCCGCGTGAATCGCGCGCGCCGAGCGGGAAATCTGGTGGGCGATCAGCTCCAGTGCGTCCGTGGAGCGCAACGCGGCATCATCGGCCGGCAGCGCCGCGCGCACCAGCGCCGCATGGCCAAGCAGCGACGTGACCTGGTTGTTCAGATCGTGCGCCAACCCGCCGACCAGCCGCGCCAGCAGGTCGAGCCGATGAATGGCGGCGTCGGTCGGATTGACCTCGTCGGCGGCGTTGAGCGGGACGAACAGGGCGAGGTAGAGCGGCCCTCCGGTCGCGGTGCCGGCGACCGCCGAAAGCGCCACCCGGTGCCAGGTGCTTTCGCCGCCGGGGGTGTCGAGCTCGATCTCAAGTCCGTCGATTCGCTCGGCACGGGAAGTAAGATCGAACCAGGCGCTGTTCCACCGGTCGGCACTCGTCGCCAGGACGAAACGGGCGAATGCGGCGCCGGGGGCGATCGGTTCGCCCGCGCCGAGCCAGACTTCCGCCGGTGGCGCGGCGCCGACGATGTTCCCACGAGGATCGAGGAGCAGTGCATTCAATTCGCGACACCGATCCCATGGCGCCAACAGCCGGGCGAACCCGGCGACGAGAGACTCCGCCAGTGTGCCGGGCTGATCATCCGCGTCAAGCCGAATAGCGCCGCCCGCGCGGCGCCGCGCCGCGAGAGAAGGGAGACTTACTAGCCGCCGATTCCGGCGCGTGCAATGGTACGGATTATCTATGGGGGCGAGATTCGGCCGCCAATCAAAGCGGGAGCGGGAGCAAAGACCGCGACTGGGCGACGGACAAGCCGCCGATCGGCACACTTGCGGCGGCTACGGGCGCAACGCATCGGCGGGCGCGGTTTTGTCCGGCGCGCGGTCGGCTCTGGGGCGGACGGCAAAGGCGTAACGAACCGACTGCGTCAGCCGCATGCGATCGGGATCGCCGCCGCCGGCGTTCGGGACGGACATGTTCAGCACGACGTTCAGGTTCTCGGTCTGCGCGATCAACTCGCCGGCGGCAACGTCGATCGTGGCCTGCCCGGTGAGCTCGCCGCTCTCCAGGGTGTAACAGACCGTGCAATCGGCGGGCTGTGTCGCTCCGGCCGCCGGGCGAATCACCGCGGACACCGCGAGCGTGGCCAACTGGCGGCCGTCGCGCTCGTCCAACCGATCCAGGCGGAAGCGGTAATCGAGCGTCAGCGGGCCGGCGAGCGACTGCGACTGCGTCAACTCCCGTGACCAGGTGTCGCCGACCGAAACCGCGCGGCCGGGAAACGCGGCGATCAGCGGCTCGGCCCACATGAAGCGCCCCATGTCGTCGCTGAGGAGCATCTGCATGCGGTGGTAGAGCACGTTCTCGCCTGCGGCTTCGCGCACCTTCGCGCCGATCTCGTCCATGCCGCGGAAGCTGCGCACCCGGCCATCGGCGAACTCGACGACCAGCGGCGCACTGAGCATCGGCCGGAAGAGTTGTGCCAGAAGCTCGGCCGAGTCGCCTTCGTTTGGCCGGTCGGAGTCGAAGCTCATCAGCGGCCACTGCACCGACTCGATCTTCTGGCGGATGCGATCAAAGACCAGTCGCACGCGGGCGTGGTCTTCATCGGCGGCCTCCACGGTGCGCCGCAGGCCGAATGTCTGTTCGATTCGCGTGCGAACCGGCTCCTCGCCCAGGCTGCCCCCGGTCAGGGCCTGATCGATCTCGTGCGTGAACTCGATGTACGACGTGCTGCCCGAGACGAAGCGCGGCTTGAGCGTGACGCTTTGCGCCGCGACGGGCGAGAGCGCCGCGGCGTTCAGCGCGAGCGCGACAAACAACGCAAAATTCGTTCGGCGAAGACGCCGACGATTCATCCGAGCCTCCGGGATTTTGCACACGCGGACTGCGGGTGAGATGGAACCGAGCGGAGGCTCACGACCGGCGGACCCGAGCCGCGGCGCGACTCGAGTTTTCCGCGGCGGAGCCGGCGCTACTCTCGCGCAGCTTCGCAGTTCACATCCAGCGCACATACCAATAGTAACGTCCCTGGGGAGGCCGGGAATTCGCCGCTGGCGCCGCCCCACCGCATTTCACAACATTCGACACTCACCCCCGCAGCCGGCGGCTACGTCGCCTCGGGAAGTCGCAATTGCCCCACGAGTTCGGAAACATGCCCCACGCCGCGCTGGTCCAGATAAGCCGAAAGCCCGTCGGCGATTTTTGTGGGGAGCGTCGGGTCCACGAAGAGCGCCGTGCCGACGGCGACCGCGGACGCCCCGGCCAGCAGGAACTCGATCGCGTCGCGCGTGTCCTGAATCCCCCCCATGCCGATGATCGGCACGCCCGCCGGCCGCGCCGCCTCGCGATACGTGCGATGCACGTTGAATAGCGCCAGCGGCTTGATCGCCGGGCCGCTATACCCGCCGGTGACGTTGCCGAGCACCGGCTTCCACGTGCGGGTGTCGATGCTGAGCGCGACGTACGTGTTGATCAGGCTCAGCACCTGCGCGCCGCCGTCGATCGCCGCCCGCGCGAGCGGGACGATGTCGGTCACGTTCGGCGAGAGCTTCACGACGAGCACCGCGCGTCTCAGGACGCGCCGCACGGCCTCGACCACCTGCCGCAGCAGCCGCGGATCGGTCCCGAACATCAGGCCATCGGCGACGTTCGGACAGGACACGTTGAGCTCGATGCCCGCGACGCAATCCAGCGGATCGAGCGCCGCGGCCACCTCGACATAGTCGTCGATCGTGTAGCCGGCGACGTTCACCAGCACGGTCGTCGGCATTTCGCGGATGAACGGAATCTTCTCTACAAGAAAGCGCCGCAGCCCCACATTCGCGAGGCCGATCGCGTTGAGCAGGCCGCCGCGCACCTCCGCGATGCGCTGCGGCTGATTGCCCGGTCGCTCCAATCGCGTGACGCTCTTGGTCGTGAAGCCGCCGAGCCGCTCGTAATCGAGCACGCCGGCATACTCCGGTCCATATCCGCAGGTGCCGGAGGCGGTCAGCACCGGGGTGCGCAAGGTCAGCCCGCCGAGCGAAACCGCCAGCCGGACATCGGTGCTGTTCTTGGTTGAGTCAGCCACATGCGGCAGCATCGAGTTCTTCTCGGACGTTGTCAATGCACCGGCGCGGAGCCGCCGACGAGAGTGTTCCGGTCGCCCAAACCCGTCGATAGCAACCCGATGGGCGTTGCCGCGCAGCAGCGCGCATGAGGCACCAAGGCGCAACCATGGCGCTCGTCGATCGATTGTATACGTGGCTCGAGCACTCGCCGCTCACGGCGGCGGACCAGGTGCTGGCCGCTGCGCTCGAACACGCCGAGCCGGAGCACGCGGAACGCATCGCCGCGACGCTCTTCAAGCGTGGGAACGAGGCGTCGATCGGCGGCCTGATCGCTCACGTGGACCGCCTCTCGGCCGAGCACCGGACCCGGGCGCTGCACGCGACCCAGACGCAGCCCGCTGCGATCGCCGTCGCGCTGCGGTCCGCTTCCGCCCGATCGCGGACCAACGCGATCGCCGCGCTGATCGCCGTACCGACTCCGAAGATGGCCTATCTCCTGCCGTTCGCCCTGCGTGATGGGGTGGGGGCAGTACGGGATGGGGCCGTTCGCGCCGGACGGCAGATGGCGGAGACGTTTCTCGATCGAAACGTGCCCCCCGCGGATCTCGACGGCGGCACACCGCGAAGAGCCTACGCCACCGAGCGCAGTCAGCTCGTGCGCGCCCTGCGCGAGATCCTTCGGACTTACGACCGGCACATCCGCTTCGAGCTTCTCGAGGTGTGCCTGTGGTTTGCGGACGAACTGGAGGGCGACATCTGGTCGCTGCTGGAAAGCCGCAAGTCGAACGCCGGCCGCGCGGTGCAGGACCACTTGCAGGTCTGGAACACGCCGCGGCTGGCCGGGTTTCTGCTCCAGTGCCTGGCTCGGCCGGAATGGCGGCGCCCCGCGCAGTTGATCCTGGCCGCTTGGCAGAACCCGACCGCCGCCGCCGCGGTTCTTCGCAACGAGTGGGCCCTAAGCAACGAGGAGACCCGCCGCGGTCTGGCCGGCGTGAATCGGCCGCGCTGGTTCTCGGAGTGCGGGCCGGAACTGGGACGACTGCCGCCGGAGGTCCGCGTGCTGGCGCCGCGCTGGCTCTGCGCGATCGGCATTCCGATCGAACAGAAGGTGACGGGGCTGGTGGGCTGGATGCGCGAAGGCGATCCGGGATTGCGGCGGGCCGCGGTGTACGCGCTGGCGACGCTCGACGGTCTGCAAGCGCGGCAGGCGCTTCAACACTGCACCGCGCTCGACGCCAACCTCGCGATCTTCGCGCAGTGGGTGCTGGCCGGGAGCGCCGCGACGACCGGCGAACCGCGCCGCCCGGCGGCTGTGGGAGCGACGGCATGAGAGCCACCGGCGGCCGGCTCTTCACGCTGGCCGACACGCAGGAGTTCGTCGACGCCGTGCGCCATGAGCTGATGCACGGCTACACGCCGGCCGGCACGCTCGGGCTGATCTTCGGATTCGTGGCGCTGATCATCCTGATCATCGTGCTGCCGCGGCTGTTTCGCAGCAGCGATCGCATCGCGCCCGAGCCGCGCGTGGACATGTTCAAAGAGGCGGCGAATCTGCTCGGTCTGGGTGCGGGCGAGCGCCGCGACCTGGCGCTGCTGGCGCACCGCTGCCAGCACGCCGTCCCCGCGGCGATGCTGGTGACGCCCGCGAATCTGGCGTATTCGCTGATGGTGGCCAACACCGGGCTTGAAGATGCCCGTCTGACCGCGCGGATCTCGGCGCTGTGCGAGAAACTGCACGGCGTTCCGCTGCCCGACTATGCGTTCGAGGATGGCCCGCCCGAAACGCCCGTACACCCGGCCGATGCGCCGCCGCTGACAGAGTCCGACGCGGAGGGTGCGCCGGCGTGGAGCACGTTCGCCGACGAAAGTGACAGACCGCCCGCCGGCACGGAATCTCCCGCGGCGTGACGGCGCGAGCCGCCCGCGCGATCGCTGGGAGCGTTGTCCGCGTCCCCGTCCGGCGCGACGCTAGTGTCGCGACTCCGAGAAACCGGTTCTGTGTTCTCTGGTTGCCGTAAGCGGTTCGCACAGGCCGGAGAGCTTGTGAGTTTTTTGGGTGGGGCGGGCATTCTGCCCGCCCAGGGGCTCGCGAACCGCTCACGAAAGTGAGTGAAGCCAAAAAGTTCACAGGCTCGGAGGCCTATGCTCCCCCTGCGGAGACCGCGCGGCAAATCTGACGCACTACACCAGCGGCCCTGGCACGCCGCACGACTCGCTACTCCAACGCGGCGGCGCAATCGGCATCGGGAATCGCAGCGCGAATTCGCCGGCGGGCCGCATCGACATAGTCGAACTCGATCCGCCAGCACCGCTCGGGCAGCGCTGCGCTGATGCGGTCGGCCCACTCTACGGCGACCGCTGCGTCGGATTCCGAGCACATCTCCTGAAAGCCGATCGCGTCCAACTCGTCCGCGCCGCTCAGGCGATAGGCGTCAAGGTGATAGAGGCGCAGCCGCCCTTCGTAGCGCCGCATCAGGACAAACGTCGGGCTGACCACCGGCTCGGCCGGGTCGACGCCCAGGCCGGCGGCGAGGCCCTTTACGAACTGCGTCTTGCCGCTACCCAGCGGACCGCAGAGCGCAAGCACGTCGCCGCCGCGAACCCGCGCGGCGACCGCGCGCCCCAGGTCAAACGTCGCCGCAGGCGAATCGGTGATCCACTCGCGCTCGGCGGTCATCGAAAGTGCTCCCAGCCGCGCCGCGCCAGCCGCCGCAAGCCGCCCTCGGTTCGCAGATCGATCGCACCGGCGCCCAGAACGCAGCGTCCGATCGGCAGCAGCGGTACGCCCGCGGCGGCGGGGTCGATGTGCGCGGGGATTGCGACGAGCAGCTCAAAATCCTCGCCGTCTCCCAGCATGTGGTCCAGCGGCGACTGTCCGTCGCGCTCCGCGAGTGCGCGGGCGTCGGCGTGTGTCGCCGCGGCGAGCAGCGCTTCATCGAGTTCCGCCGCGCAACCCGAGGCGTCCAGCAGGCGCCCGAGATCAAGGCTGAGGCCGTCGCTGATGTCGATCATCGCGGCAGGGGAGAGCCGGCGGGCAATCGCCTCCGACTCGCGCAAGCGCGGCGTTGGACGAAGGTGGCGACCCAGGATCGACCCGCCGAGCGGTCCGGTCACGAACAGTCGGTCGCCGGGGTTCGCGCCGCTGCGGTGGATCGGTGCGACGCCGGGATACGGCTGCGCGGCGACTGTGATGGCGATGACGGTGGGTTGCGGCCAACTGTTGGTGTCGCCGCCCACCAGCGGGCAACGATGCTCCGATGCGGCGTTCTGAGCGCCCGCGAGCAGATCGAGCGCCGCCGTCATGCTCAATTCGGCCTGCAGCCCAACGGCGCAGAGCGCCGCGACCGGGCGCACGGCCATCGCGGCGCAGTCGCTGAGGTTGACCGCCAGCGCTTTCCAGCCCACGTCGCGCCAGTTGTGTCGGGCGGAGTCGAAGTCGACGCCGTCCATCAGCATGTCGGTCGTCCATAGCCAGCCGCCGTCGGGGGCCAGCGGGGCCATGTCGTCGCCGAATGGCAGCGAACGGAACAGCGGGGCCGCGGCCGGCTCCGTGGCGAGCGCCGCTCCGATGCGGGCGATCAGGGCCTGCTCGCCGCGTGTCGAATCTTGTCGCTGGTCGTCTGGGGCCATTAGACCGCGATGAAAATCGGTGTCGGGGTTCGCAAATGTCCGCGTCCGTTCTGCGCCCGCGCGTGCGGCGACTTTGTCTTGCTCGCGTGCGGCGCGCGGGCGTATACTGATAAAGTTGGATTGTATCAACGGGGCCTCATAGACAGGTGGACCACCGCATGTCGATTCGCGGAACTGTGAGTGCGATTGCGATCGCGGCGTTCTTGTTCGCGGCGGCCGCGCCGCTCGCGGCGGAAGATATGGGCCGGTGCCGCGTGCTGCGGTCGAACGGCATGATCATCGAAGGCGCCGTGAAGAAGGTCGAAGGCGGCTACGAGGTCACGAGCGCCAAGGGCATCACGGTCAAGCTGAAGGATAACGAGGTCAATCGCGTCATCCCGCTCGACACGACGCCGGCGGCCCCGAGCCGCGACGCCGGTGAGAAGAAGCCGGTCTTGCCGGACGCGGATTCCACGGCCGACGTGAGCGATTCGGATGTGAAGGACATTCTCGGCAGCGAGAACACGGGCGACGACGTAATCGAAACCCAGTCCGACAACCTCGCGCCGTGCCCGCCGAATGAGGACTCGATCGCCGAGATGATGCGCATCGCCGGCAAGAAGGCCAAGCGCCACGACACGGACCACTTCGTGCTGGTGTACACCAGCGAGCGCAAGCTGGCGATCGAGCTCGCATCACGCATGGAGAGCATCTACAAGTGGGTGATCCGCTACCAGGAAATGCTGGGCATCCCGATTCGCCGTCCGGATTACAAGCTCGAGCAGTATTTCTTCGGAACGTACAAGGAATACCAGGACTACATGGCGCTGGACCTCGGAGCGGTTTTGCCCGGCGCGCTGGGTTTCTACCAGCGTGAGACGAATCGCTCGGCCTTCTTCGACATGCAGGACGAGCCGGGCATCGCGGAGTTGAAGAAGCAGCTCGCCCAGCCGGGCGTGGACTGGCGGCAGCGGCAGTACATCACCAACCGCGTCAAGCGCTATACGGACTTCTACAATCTGACGGTCATTCAGCACGAGTGCGCCCACCACATCCACTTCAATTCGGGTGTGTTCCCGAAGCGCGGCGACATGCCGCGTTGGTTGGTCGAGGGCTTGGCGTGCATGTTCGAGCTACCCCCGACCGATGCAGGCGGCAGCCTGGGCGCGGTGAATCACGCCCGCCTCGATGAGTTCCGCAAGATCTATGGAACGACGCCGGAGCGCCTCGGCGAGTTGCGGCTGTTCATCGTGGACAACAGCCAGTTCCGCGGTGGAATGTCGTACTCGCTCGGCTGGGCGCTGCATCAGTACATGTGGAAAAGGCACCGCAAGAACTACGCCAAGTACATGCAGATCATGGCGGCGCTGGAGGATGACCAGGAGGTCGACCGCACCCGGCGGCAGCAGGAGTTCGAAGACCTCTTCGGCGCGGTTGACGAGGCGTGGGTCAAGAAGTTCGTGGAGTACGTCAACACGCTTCAGTTGCGGCAATCGGTCCTGCCGTAGCGAGAAAAACGCCGCCCGCGCCGCGAGGCGCGATCGGACGGGCGATCAATCACGCGCGAGCGCGCCGCGCGGGCCCGGCGCGCCCGGCAGCAGCTTTCCACCGCCACGCCTCACCCAATGCGGAGCGCGCCATGCGCGGTGCATCCACTCGGTCGATGCGGCGGCCCGCCGCCTTCACGCTGATCGAACTGCTGGTGGTCGTTTCGATCATCGCGCTGCTGCTCAGCATCCTGCTGCCTTCGCTCGGCCGCGCCCGGCGGGCCGGCAAGAACTCCGTCTGCCTCTCGAACCTGCGGCAGATCAATCTCGCGCTGCACGCGTATGTGAGCGAAAACGCCGAGTTCGTCATCCCCTCGTACAACATGGTGGGCATCAACGGCGACGAGCCGGTCGACGGCTGGGGGCCGATCCTGGATCGCGATCGCTACGTCCCCACGCCGGAGCAGAATCAGAAGACGATCTTCTACTGCCCCGAGACGGTCGACGTAGCCGGCGTCGCCAGCGGGCAGACCGGCAGTGACCCCGAAAACCCGAAGGGCTGGCTCGACTGGCCGTTCCTTCGAACGGGGTCGAGCAATACGGCGCAGACGATTCCCGCGCGGAATCTCCACAAGATCATTCGAGTCGCCTATTGGATCAACGGCGACAATCCGATCGGCGCGCCCGCGACGGTCACGCCTGATCTGTACTACACCGGCTCGGTCGGCTACGGCCCCGGCATCAATGGCGAGTACATCAGGAACACCCGGGTCAGCGTGTTCGTCCGCCCGGCCGAGTTGATCGCCGTGGCCGATGGCCTCTACTCCGGCCGTCAGCGCGACGCCCGCATCTTCACCACCAACAGCCGCATCGGCTATCGCCATCCCGGCGCCGACGGCGGCAGCGCGAACGTCGCGCTCGCGGATGGACACTGCGCCGCCCTGAGCGGTCGCAAGTTCCCGCGCGGCCTCGGCGGCAGCAACAACCCCGAAGAGGTCCGCCTGGAGAACGCCAACGGGCGTCCGAGCGTCTATGCGAATCCCGAGCGGGCGCTGGGCATCGCGCCCTGATCTCGCCGGACCGTTGCTGCACACCGTCCGAAAGAGACCGCGCCAGGGCGTCCGCATAAGCCGCTGTCATCTATCGACTTACATCCAGCTTCTCGCCCGCCGACGGCCGCCCGCCGCGCGGCCGCTTTCGGCTATGCGGACAGTTCTGGTCGCCCTATAATTGATGAACCGACGGACGATAGGGGCGGACGATGTTCATCGCATTCCTTATTCTCATCCCGGAGTCGAGCCATGAAACCTCTGTTTCGTTGGGGAGCGGCGTGCGCCTTCGCGCTCGCGGTCCCGCTCCTCCTCACGGGCTGCCCTCAAGTGCAGCCGCCCGACGGCGCCGCTCAGGATGCGCCGCCGACGACCGACGACAGCTCCGACACACCGAGCCCGACGCCGCCGACGCTGCTGGGGCCGGTCGCCGACGTGAACGCCGGCGCCGTGGAACTGCGTTGGTCAGCCGTGCCCGGGGCGCAGGCGTACGCGCTGTACGTCGGAGAGGCGGATCCGCCGCCGCTGGTGCAGAACGTGGCGACCACGTCGTTCCTGCTGTCAGACACCGCCGCCTGCCGCACGTACTACTGGAGGGTCGAGACGCTGCGTGACGGCGTCGCGTCGCAGTCCGCGACGTGGAGCTTTCGCACCATCTGCCCCACCGACCTGCCGCGGCGTCCGGCATACCCGGCGCCCAGCGCCGGAGCGATCGACGTGCCGCGACAGGAGACGCTGCGCTGGGTCTCCGACGCACAGGCGGAAAGCTACGATGTGTACCTCGGCCTGACGCAGCAGCCGCAGTATCTGAGCACGACGCGCAGCAGCGAAGCGACTACACCCGCCAATCTCCTGCCGGGCGCGACGTATTACTGGCGCGTCGTCGCGAAGAACAAGACCGGCGAATCGCGGTCGCCGCTCTGGACGTTCCAGACCCTCTCGAGCGCCGCCGCACCCGGCACGCCGATCCCCATCTACCCGCCGGATGCATCCACGCGCATCCCGCTCGACATCGCGATTCGCTGGATCGAGACGGCGCGGACCACGCACTACGACCTCTACTTCGGCGCGAATGCGGCGGCGTTGCCGCTGATCGGCAGCCGCGGCGCGCAGGATCCGCAGTTCGTTCTGACCGGCCTCGCGCCGAAGACCACGTATCACTGGCGCGTCGTCGCCCGCGGCGACGGCGGCGAGACCCGCAGCCGCGTTTTCACGTTTGAGACGAACGAGTCGCCGCTGCCGCCCGAGACGCCGTCCGGCGGCTCGCCGCCCGACGGCGCGGCGCTGGTGGTCACCGACGCCGCGCTGCTCTGGAACTCGGCGCCCGGCGCCACGTCCTACGAAGTGTACGCTGGCACGTCGCCGGAGCTGCTCCTGATCGGCGTCACGAATCAGCCGCGCTTCACCCCGGCGTCGGACTTCTTCGCCAACACCGTCTACTTCTGGCGCGTGGTGGCGCTCAACGACTTTGGGCGCAGCTCCGGACCCGTCTGGAGCTTCACCACCGGCTTGACCAACTCCGCCGGGCAGCCCGGCGGCGAGGCGCCAGAGGGCGGCGGCGGGCCCGGCGTCGGCGGCGGCGGACTGGGCATCCTGCCCGGCGGCAGCGGCGGCACGGACGGCGGCGAGAACGGCGGCGCGGGCGGTGCGTGCGACCAGACCGTCGAGCTCGTCAGCGTCTTTTCATCGGGCGCGGCCGCGGGCGCTGCCGGAACGTTCAGCCTGTCCGCGTCCGGGCGGTTCGTCGCGTTTGTGAGCAGCGCAGCGCTGGTTCCCGGCGACACGAACAGTTCGGCCGACGTATTCGTTCGCGACCTGCAAGCCGGGCAGACGACCCGCGTGAGCATCGGCACCGGCGGCGCACAGGGATTCGGCAACAGCCGCTATCCCTCGATCTCTGCGGACGGGCGCTTCGTCGTGTTCGAGAGCGACGCGGTGCTGGCCGACAACGATGGCAACGGCTTTACCGACGTGTACCTGCACGATCGCGCCACGGCGACCACCACGCTGGTGACGCCGTCGTCCGACTGCCCATCGCGCAATCCGGAGCTCTCGGCCGACGGCCGCTGGATCGCGTTCTACAGCCGCGCTTCGCTTCTGCCCGGCGATCCGCCCGAGACGGAGGATGTCTATCTCTATGACGCGCAGAGCGGCACGTACACGCGCGTAACCAGCGCGCTGAGCGGCGAGGCCGATCTGTTCGGCGACGTGGACATCTCCGGCGGCGGCGAGATCGTCGCGTTCGCGGCCCGCGTCAGCGGCGCCGCACCCGAGCCGCACATCTACCGCCGGGCCGCGGGAACCCTGGAGTCGGTCGCGCCGCGCGGCGGGTTTGTCGAGCTACCCGCCGGCGGCGAGTTCCTGGTGTATTCCGGCGGGATCCTGCTGCAACAGGTGACGCTGCAGAACCTCTCCACCGGCACGGAGGTCATCGTCAGCAGCAACGCGAATGGCGTGCCGGGCAATCGCACGGCGTGGCTGCCGGCGGTCTCGGCCGATGGCCGCTTCGTGTCGTTCGCCAGTTCGTCGACCAATCTGGGCTTCGACGTTCCCGCGGGGCAGTTCCAGGCCTTCCGCAAGAATCTGCAAACCGGCGAGATCGTCATGCTGCCTGCCGGTCGTACGTTCGACGGCTCGGCCGCCCAAACGGCGCTCTCGGGCGACGGCGGCGTCATGGGCCTGATGCACGGATCCGCGCTGTCCGATGAGGAGGACAACGGCATCGGCGACTTGTACGTGGTCGGCTGCCCGCCGTAATCGCGCGAGCGGCAATGGCGACGCACAGGCGGCGCGCGTGCGACGTCCGCGCGGCGCACTTGCGACACCCGTGCGGCGCATCTGCGGTGCTCATGCGGCGCTGCCGGCCGGTCGAATGGCCGCCGGCAGCGCCGCTGTGTTGATCGAGCATCGCCTCACTCCCCTGGCGTCGACGGGGTCCGCCCGGCGCTCCGTCGCCGATCAGCCCGTCGCGCCCCGCTCTGGCGAGCGGCTCGCACGGCCGGGCGCGACGCCGGCCGCGTGCGCGACCGGGGTAGGCCTGCAACCGAGGATGTAGAGACACTCGCGTCGGTAGTTGCCTTCGGTGGATCGAAGCGGAACGCGAACGCCGGCGCGATGTCGCCCGGCCGGGAGCGCATCGCAATCTACGGGCAACTGCCGAAGAGGCAGGCGAGGAATGGATCGATATCGAAGAAGTCGATCCGTCCATCCCGGTTTACGTCGGCATTGGGCGTCTCGCAGGTTGGGTACTGCGCAGCGAACGCAGCCGGGTCTAAGACCGCCAGCAGAAAGGCGTCGATGTCGAAGAAGTTCACCGATCCATCGCAGTTGGCGTCTGCCGGAACGCAAGTCGTCCACACAGTCAGCGCCGCATCGGAACTCGTAGCCGAGGCGCTGAAATTCGCGATCCGACAGTTGTAGTCATTCGCCGAGTCGGCCGAACCGACGCCCACAATTCGGAGCGTGGCAGTGGTCGCGCCGGCGAGCGTCGAGCCTGTGCCGGTTGGTCCATTCTCCAGCGGCGCCGAGCCGCGGCGCCATTGATAGGTGTTCGGAAACGGATCGACGACCGAAACGGAGAAGGACACGTCGCCGCCCGCGCAAACCGACAGCGCGTATGGATGGGCGACAATGACGGGCGCATCAGATCCGCCGTGGTATACAAACGCGCGCCCCGTGTAGGCGAGGTTAAGGTGGTGGTGGGAGGGCGCACCGATGACAACATCGCTGTAACCATCGGCGTTGACGTCCCCGGCCGAACCGAGAGACAGGGCGAAGAATGCATAGTGCTGGCTCGCCTCCGCCGACCAAATCTCGGCCGCGCTCAGTCCGGCCGCCGAGCCATAGTACAGGACGGCGCGACCCGCATCGTTGTAGTCGTTGTTGTAATATGCAGCGCCGACCAGGACGTCGCTGAAGCCGTCGGCGTTTACGTCGCCCGCGGACGCCACCGAAGCGCCATAAATGGTGTTGTTCTGAGCGCTCTCGCCGGTCCACCCGGGAACCGTGTTCAGCCCGGCCGGCGATCCGTAGTATAGAAAGGCGTTTTCGCCCTGATAGTCGCCTACGATCACGTCAGCGAGTCCGTCCCCGTTTACGTCGCCGGCGGTGGCGACGGCGGCTCCGAACATGGCGCCGCCGCTGCTGAGCGTCGCATCCGGCGTCAGGCTCAATCCGCTTGGCGATCCTTGATAAACATATGCCCAGCCCGAGTTGCCGGGGTAGTGCTGCGCCCCGATGATCACATCGCTGTAGCCGTCGCCGTTCACATCGCCCGCGGTGTCGGCCGACGATCCGAAGTTGTGACTGGCGACATTGCTCTCCACAGTCCAATCCGGCGTTGCGCCCAGGCCGCTGGCGGAACCGTGAAACACATACGCTGCCCCCTCCCGCTGTTGTCCGTTTGAATAGTGCATGGCGGCGACGAGCACATCGTCGAATCCGTCATCGTTTACGTCCCCGGCGGGCGCCACCGAGTATCCAAAGTAAGAGTCCGGAGTTCCCTCGGCTATCCAGCCCGGCGTGAGGCCCAGGCCGGCAGCGGACCCATAGTAGACCAGTGCACGTCCATTGGAACCGGGACCTCCCGGGAAAGTAGGACGTCCAACGATGACGTCGCTGTAGCCATCGCCATCTACGTCTCCCGCCGTGCGGACCGACCCCGAAAACGAGCCGACTTGGACCAACCAGTCTGGCGCTGCACTTAGCCCGGCTGACGATCCGTGATAGGCGAGCGTTTGACCGCTGCCGGACGAGTACACGATTACGTCGTCGAACCCGTCACCATTGACATCACCGGCGGAGGAGACCGCGCGGCCGAGGTATGTGTCCGCCTCGGCGCCTTCCGCGGTCCACGCGGGGCTCGCACCCAAGCCCGCGGCGGCGATCCGAGGGAGCCAAGCGGCGCCAATCAGGAAGCACGGAAGCGTGCGCGCGGAGGTGAAGTACATGCATGTCTCCTCGCTCATCGCGTGGGTTCACGCGAGAAAGCGCCTAGCGAATTCCGGGAACCAACAGATTCCGAAAGTAAGCGTACCGCACCGTTTGGTTTCGCGTAAGCACGAGTTTCCGCCGACTCCGCGTCCACCGAGGAAGGTCGGAACTCACGCAACGCTTCGCCAGTAGGTCTGCGACTTCTCGGCGGGCAGCGCTCGTTGCGAGATGCGGTGACGCGGGGCCGGGCGCATGCGTGCTGCTGTCCTGTGACTTTGCTGGCGCCCCCTCCATGCGAGTGCGTGCGGTTCGCGGCCTTCAGGTCTGGAGGGACGCGGGAGCGTCCCCGCCGGTGGATCAGCGGCCTTCAGTCCCGGGGGGACGTTGGAGTATAGCCACGGGTGGAGCGACGGCCGCAGGCCGGAGCGTAACCAGTGGATCGATCGTCCGCGCGATCGCCGCCCCGCCGGGGGCGGCGGGAGCGGGGCTGCGATGCGAGGGCCGGTCGTGCGTTTTCCTTCGCCCCGTCGGGGCGAGCGCGCGCCGCGACGACAACCACGGGTTCCGTAGCCGCTGCGCGGCGACTCCACCCGTGGCTACAACCCCCGACCCCTGCGGGGGCGAGATTCCGGGGCGTGAGGGGTGCGTAGCAGCAGGTTCTGCCGACCGCGGGTGCGAGCGCTGGTCGGAGCCGCGCGTGCCGGCGCCGCGGGATCGGTGGGGCGGCGCTGCGCTGAGCATGACGTTCGCGGCATTCGCACGGGCTCGAAGCCTGCGAACTTTGGCGTGGGCGGGCATTCTGCCCGCCCGTAGCGCTCGCGGACCGCTCACGATAGCGAATGACACCAGGTAGTCCACAAGCTCGGAAGCCCATGCTACCCAATCCGCACGGCCTGGAAGCCCGTGCTACCCGTGACGCACGGGCTGGCAGCCCATGCTACCCGTGACGCACGGGCTGGCAGCCCATGCTACCCGTGGCTCACGCGCTGGAGTCAGCCCTTAGCCGCTCGCCCCAAACCGCGATTTTCGGCTTCGCGACTTTTCTGGCGCGTTCCCGCCGCGTCTTTCGCGTCCTCCTGCAACCAGCGCTGCGGCCCGCGCGGGCGTGGCGGCGTGCCCCGGAAAACGGACTCGATTGCAGGAGCGACTGTCATGCCTGAAAACACGAACGACCATAGACCGGTTGCTTTCGCCGACCGCCGCCAGAGCCGGCACACGCCGCAAGCGCGTGCCGGTGGCCGCGAGTGCGCCCCAGAACGGCGGCTGCTCCCGGCGGCGGGTTGTGCCGCCCCGGCCTCGGCCGCGGGTTGTGCCACTCCGGCCTCGGCCGCGCGTGCCGGCGGCCGTGCGCGCGGCCGCATGCAGCGGATGCTGCCCGGGGTGCCGGCCGGCGGTGGGGCCGGCCTGGTCGGCCTGGCCGCACTGGCTTTGGCCGCCGGCCTGGCCGCGCCCGCTTCGGCTGCGGACAAGTCCTGGGACGCCGGCAACGGGTCGTGGTACACCCCAGGCAACTGGGCGCCAAGCGGCGTACCCGGCCACGACGATCACATCTTCATCGGCGATCTGCCCGGCGTGCAGAACAGCACCGTTACGCTCGGCGCCCCCGGCGGCGGATACGACTGGCTCGAGGTCCGCAGCGGCATGACGCTCGACCTGGCCGGGGGCGAGCTGGTCTCGTTCGACCAGGCCTGGGTGGCCGACGCGGGGTCGCGGATCATCGTGCGGCCGGCGGCCGGGCCGAACCTCCACGACTTCCAGGGCGTGCTCTTCGTCGGTGCGGGTGCGTTCCTGGACCTGCGCGACAACGCCCCCGTGCGGCTCTTCGGAGCGTCGCAGTCGCAGGGCACGCTGCTGGGACGCGGCTCGATCCTGATCGCCAGCTCCGAGCCGTTTCTCAACGACGGCGTCATCCGACCCAGCAACAACGGCGGAATGGTCATCACCCAGGGCTACCCCGACTCCGACCTGCCGATCGACCTCGACGGCCAGGCCGGCGGCGGCCAGATCGACTTCACCGTGCCGTTCAGCGTGCTGGAGATCGACGCCGGCGGCCTGACCGACTCCTTCGGCGGCACCATCAACATGGTCCCGGGTTCGCTGCTGACGATGAACATCGGGAGCGGCTGGGAAGCCAACCCGTTCGCCGACATCCATGTCAACGGCGCGAACAACCCGAACGCCGCCAGCATGATCGATGGCGAGCCGCTGACCCTCGGCGGCAACCTGAGCATCGGCGCGGCCCAGGGCCACCTGCGGGTGCTCGCGGACGCGATTTTGCAGAGTAGCGCCGACGTGAATCTGAGCGACACCGCCTGGCTGGAGCTCGACGGGGCAACCACCGTCGCGGGCGCCCACTTCGTGCTCGGCCAGAACGCGCAGCTCGATTTCGACGGCCAGACGACGCTCCAGTCCGGCGAATTCACGACGCACACCAGCGACGCGGCGGATGGATCGGTGGACTTCAACGGATCGACCATCTGGAACGGCGGCGGACCGGTAACGATCAACGGGGTCGCCCGCCAGATGGGCGGCGCGTTCGTCAACGGTCCGATGGTCATCAACGCCGATGTCTTCGACATGGACGGCGATGGCGACACGCAGTGGACGATCTGGAACCACCTGACCATCAACGCGGATACCACGCAGCCGGGCGCGGCCGACGACACGTTCACGGGAACGCTGAACATCGCCGCCACCGCCGGCCGGTTGACCGTGAATGTCGAGCCGCCGCACGCGGATTTCCACATGAGCGGCGAAATGAACCTCATTGGCCACCCGGCGGTGTTCCACACCCGTTACGCGGGCGACAACTTGCAGCTTCACGGCGAGCTGAACGTGAGCGGCAAGGTGGCGGTCGAAACGTGGGTGTGGGCCTATGAGGGCGCGCTGACGATCGCCGATGCGGATGCGACCCTGCGGCTCGACGACGGCTGCATCATCGGGCTCGACTGCGCCATCAGCGGCGACGGCGAGATCCGAGTCGGCAGCGGCGGCACGTACAACGCGCTGTTCCCGCAAGCGGACTTCGGCGGCGTCGGATTGCTCAACGATGGGCTTTTGGGTGTACCGGGCGGCGCGGCGGTGGATCGCTTCCAGCAGACGGCCGGCGGTCAGTGGAAGGTGTTTCTGCGCGGCTACGACCCCGGCGACAACGACCAGCTCCGCGTCACCGGCGGGGACGCGCAGCTCGCCGGAGCGCTCGAAGTCGACTTCTTCCTGTTCGCGCCGGTCGTCGGCGACGAGTTCACGATCCTGAGCGCGACCGGCGACGTGACGGGTGCGTTCGACGCGAACCCGATGAACTGCGAAGACGGCCGCGTGTATCACTGGAGCGTACTGTATGAACCGCACAGCGTCCGGCTGCGTCTCGATGCGATTACGGGACTGCTGGGCGACATGAACTGCGATTGCCGAGTCAACTTCTTCGACATCGATCTGTTCGTGCTGGCGCTGTTCGATCCGGAGGCGTTCGAATCGCAGGCCGACGGCTGCCCGATCTCCAATGCCGACGTCAACGGCGACGGGTTGGTCAATTTCTTCGACATCGACCCGTTCGTCGCGGTGCTCTTCCCGTAGTCGTCTGCCGCGAAGCATTGTGGGTGGAGCGGGCATTCTGCCCGCTCAGAGTTGAAGCTCATGCGGCGTGAGTTACCGCCCGCTGGTCCAGGTGCTGCAGCTACTTTGATTCGCCCCGCCCGCAACGAAATCCGGGAGTGGGAGCCCCCGGAAACCCGCCGAGCCGTCGCCGCGTGTCACCCACGCGGCGGCGGCTCGGAGTCGTTTGCGATCAAGCGTGGTGGGCGCACCGAGGCCCGCCCCGACACTCTCGGCGCCATACGCCGCCGCGTTAAACCGATTGATCGGCAGCGCGGATGTGTTTGGGGTGGCAGCCTACTTCGCCCCATTCTCCGCGAAAAACGCCCAGATTGTGTCGGTGGCGAACAGCAGTTCCGTATCCGGGCCGAGCACCAGTTCGTTCAGGCCGTGTCCGCCGGGCCAGGCATGACCCTGACCGCTGATGTAGATCACGCGGAACGGAACCCCGTCGCGACAGTTGTCGTACGACTCGGTCAGCAGACCGCCGGTGTTCGAAACTTCCGTCGGCGCCAGGTTGCAGCCGAGCGCCAGCGACCAGCGATCAAGCGTGAAGTCGATCGACGGCGTGATGCCGTCGCCGCCGGTCAGCGGCGCGAGCGGATCCTGCGTGCCGACGATGAACAGCGTCGGCGTCGCCGGCTCGGGCGCCGGGCCGATGCCGATCCAGTGCGAACCGACCGCGCCGAGCGCCGCGACGTTCTCGCTGCGCTCCGAAGCCAGCACGAAGCCCATGCTGCCGCCGCTGGAGTGACCGGCGATGAACACGCGATCGACGGTGAAACCGAGCTTGGTGCTCAACTCGGCCAGCAGGTTGTCGAAAAACAGCACGTCGAAGTTGTCGGTCGCGCCGCCCAATGAGAACTGCGTCGCCGACCAGATCGACGTGTTCGTGATCGCGTTGATCGGCGCGTCCGGGTTGAGCCCGAGCGCGTCCGGCGCGACGACGATGAAGCCCTCGCGTTCGGCCGCGTCGTCCCAGTCGTTGTCGAACAGGAACGAGCGTCCGTCGCCGGCGGTGCCGTGCATCGCGAAGACGACGGGCATGGCAACGCCCGCCTGGAACGACGCCGGCGCATAGAGCGTGTACGTGCGATTGCGGTTGGCGGCCTTGGTCGTCACCGATTGCTCGCCTTTCACCGCCGGGCTGGTGCTGTCGCCGCCGCCGTTGCCGGCGTCGCCGGTCGCCGGTGCGGTGCTCGGGCACCCGCAGATCGCGGCGGCCAGGATCGCAGCGGCGATCAGCCCGGTGACCCGGAGTCGCTGCCCGCCGCACGAACCCCAGCTACGCCAGTTCCGTTCTCGCTGCGTCATCACAGGCCCTCATTAGCTTGCGTCGGGTCAACCCGGGTGCGGTCGCTGATCGCCGGCCGGGCCGCCGGTGCGCTCGCGCGCCCGGCTGCCATTCTTATCGGCGTGCGGAGTGACCAATCAAATCCCGACAGTGGCAATCGTGCGAAATGTCCGCGCGCGGGAGCGTGAAATCCGTCGCGACTAAGTTGGGAGCGGGGACTCTTGCTCGATGAGTGCCGGAGTCGGGTCCAGAAGGGGGTGATAATGACGCAGGGTTGAAGGGCGTCAGCAGCGCAAGGAACTCCGAATGTCGGGGCGTTCATGGAGCAAAAACGACCGGACGCGCCTCATAGAAGCGCGCCCGGCCGCCCATGCAAGAGAGCTACGCGAGATTCGCGGGGTTAGTCGTCGTTGAACTGCGCCCAGCCGCCCTGCCACGGCTTGTTGGGCCAGGTGGTCCAGCCGGGACCGTCAACATACCGGGTGTCGAATTTCTGGTAGCGGGCGCTGCCATCCAGGAAGCCTGCTGCGTGATAATCGCGCTGCTGATGCCAGCCGACGAAGTCTTTCTGCGCGTTCGGTGCCGGTGCGCCGCGCGGCCGAGCATTGTTCATCGCATAGTTCATGCGGTTCTCGTAAAACACGATGAACTCAGCCGACCAGCGTGCACTCTTGTCCTTCATGATATGGCGGCCGAGGCTGCGAGTCCGGTTCGGACCGGTGCCAATGCCGCCGACGATAAACCCGAAGTTTCCGCTGTACGGAGCCGCGTTGCCGGGCGGAGCGGAGACGTAGTAGTACGGCCAGTACCAGTTGCTCGCGTAGCTGGTGCCCCAGAACTCCCAGGTGCTGAACGGCGTCTCCGCCTCTTTCACGGTGCTCGGCGTTCCGGCGAGCGGCACGTGCGGAGTCTTATCCGAGGGGCACTTGAAGAAACCGGGCAAGTCCATCTTCCGCGACGTGCGAAGAGGATTCGGGTGCCGGCGCGAGGCGTCATCCCAGCTTACGCCCGGTGCGAGGAAACGATTCAGGGGGCGATCCTTCGGGCGGACGAGGATGATGTCTGCGCTACTCGAATAGGGGTTGAACGCCGTCGGTTGTACCCGAGCGCTCGTATAGTCCTGAGCGGTCTTGTCCGGAACGCCGCCGCCCCAGATGAACTCGGTGATCAGGCCAAAGTTCACCGGCGTTCCGTCGATGTTGTAGTCGAAGGGAAACGAGAAGACGATCTCGTCGTTCCCCTCATTAATATAGTTCACCGCAGCAGAGGTGAGCTGCTTCAGATTCGAGATGCAAACAGCGATCCGCGCCTGCTCCTTCGCCCGGTTCAGCGACGGCAGCAGGATCGACAGCAGCAGCGCGATGATCGCGACGACAACGAGCAACTCGATGAGCGTGAAGGCGCGCAAGCGCCCGCGCAGTTCCGACATCCTTGATTCTCCTAGCGCATTTCGAGAAGTGTGCTGGCTCTCGAAGAGCGACAAACTAATGATAGATTAGCTCATTCGACAATCGCTGACAAGCTAAATCTCATTGCAAAATTCGCCTTCTGGCCTCGGGCCGCACCCAAAAAACCCAAAGCCGCCGGCGGGACGCGCCGCCGGTGCCATCCCCCGCGCCGCTGCCGCGGCGGCCCCTCGCTGTCGCCGCCAGGCCCGCGCAGCGCGACGCCCCCGGTCGCGGCGGCCCCGAATCCGGATATGATCCGCCGCCGTGAACTCGTTCGCGCCGCTCGCCGCCGACATCCGGCTCGCGGCGCTGCTCGACGCCCTGGACGCCGGAAACACCCCCGTCGCCGCCGACGGGCTGTGGGGTTCCTGCGCGCCCGCACTCCTGGCGGCGATCAACTCCAAACGTCCGCGACCGGTTCTGATAATCACCGCGCATGCCGACGAGGCCGACGAGTTCCGCGACGACTACGAGACCGTCGCCGGCGTCACACCCGAGCTGTTTCCCCAGTTGGAGGGTCTGCCCGGCGAGGGCGACCCGTCGGACGATCTGGCCGCCGAGCGGCTGCGCGTCTGCATCGCCTTGCTGCACGCCCGGCAGGCTGCGGCGGGCGGTCCACCAATCATCGTCGCGCCCGTGCCCGCGCTGATGCAGCCGGTTCCGACGGAAGCGGCGATTCGCGCGGCCTCGCGCGAGCTGCGCGTCGGCGACCGCCTCGACCCCGAAGCGCTCGCCGCCTGGCTCGACGAGAGCGGCTTTCTGCGCTGCGAACAGGTCGAGACCCCCGGCGACTTCGCGGCCCGCGGCGGCATTATCGATGTATTCTGCCACGCGTACAGCGATCCGCTCCGTCTCGAGTTCTTCGGCGACGAAATCGAGTCGATTCGCCTCTTCGATGCCGGAACGCAGCGCTCCGCGACCGCGGTCCACGCGGTGACGGTGCCGGCGATTCGGCCGGGCGGCGGACGACCCGGAAAAGCCGCCGCTGCGGATGTGACCGGCTTCACCGCCTACCTGCCGCCGGAGACGCTGATCGTTCTCGTCGAGACCGTCGAGATTCAGGAACTCGGCCGCAGCTATTGGCAGCGGCTCGGAGAGCGGGCGGGCATGGTTCCGGTCGACGCGTTACTGCGCCGCGCCGGCGACTTCGCGCAGCTCCATGTGGGCCGGCTGGTTGCCGGGGTCGAGCCGCGCGTGTCATTCGGCGTCGAACCGCTGCCGACGTTCACGCCGAAACTGGATGAATCGCTGCTCGCGCTGCGCGACCTGGCGGCCGAAGGCGATGTCGTCGTGTTGTGCGACAACGCGGCGGAGGAAGAGCGCTTTCGCGAGCTCCTCGACGGCCGCAGCCGCGAGACGCGCCTCTCGGCGGATCGTCCGCCCGATGCGCCCGCGCCCGTACGGTTCGATGAACACCGCGAGCGCATCCGCACCGCCGTCGGCGTGTTGCACCGCGGCTTCCGCTGGCGGCCGGCGGAGTCGCAGCGCGGGGCCGACGCGCGGCCGATCGCCTACGTCCCGCACCACGAACTGTTCTCGCGCTACCGCCAGCGCCGCACGCTGCGCCGCGTGCAGGCCGCCCGGCCGATCGACAGCTTCTTCGACCTCTCGCCCGGCGACTTCGTCGTCCACGTGCAGCACGGCATCGGCCGCTTCCGCGGATTGGAGCTGCTTGAACGCTCCGGCCGGCGCGAGGAGTTCCTCGCCGTCGAATTCTCCGGCGGGGCCGTCGTGCACACCGCGGTGAGCCAGATCCACCTGGTGCAGAAGTACATCGGCACTCATGCCAGGCCCAGGCTCAGCTCCCTCGGCGGATCGGCGTGGAAGAAAACTACCGAGCGCGTCGCCGCGTCGGTCGGCGACCTGGCCGCCGACCTGCTCGTGGTGCAGGCGCAGCGCGCCACGCAGCCGGGGCTGGCTTATCCGGCGGACACGCTCTGGCAGCGCGAGTTCGAGGGATCGTTCCTGTACGAGGAGACGCTCGATCAGTTGCGGGCCATCGACGAGATCAAGGCCGACCTGGCGCGTTCGCGGCCGATGGACCGGCTGCTGTGCGGCGACGTGGGCTTCGGCAAGACCGAGCTGGCGATCCGCGCCGCGTTCAAGGTGGTCGAGTACGGCAAGCAGGTCGCGGTGCTGGTGCCCACCACCGTTCTCGCGGAGCAGCACTATCACACCTTTCGCGAGCGCCTGGCCGACTACCCATTCGGCGTCGACGTGATCTCGCGTTTCCGCAGCAAGGCCGAGCAGGCCCGCATCGTCGAGCGCGCCAACAGGGGCCAGATCGACATTCTGATCGGCACGCACCGGCTGCTCTCGGCCGATGTGCGTTTCAGCGATCTCGGACTGGTGGTGATCGACGAAGAGCAGCGCTTCGGCGTCGACGCCAAGGAGCGGCTCAAGCGGCTGCGGGCGACGGTCGACGTGCTGACGCTTTCCGCGACGCCGATTCCGCGCACGCTGCACATGGCGATGGTCGGCATCCGCGACATCTCCTCGCTGGCGACCGCGCCGGCCGACCGCCGCGCGATCGTCACGCAGGTCCGCCTGTGGGAGGACGGCCTGGTGCGCGACGCGATCGTCCGCGAGCTGAATCGCGACGGCCAGACCTATCTCGTACACAACTTCGTCCGCGACATCGAGCAGGTGGCCAATCGCGTTCGCACGCTGGTACCGGAGGCCCGCGTCGTCGTCGGCCACGGCCAGATGAGCGGCGACGAGCTCGAAGACGTGATGCTGAAATTCATGAACCGCGAGGCCGACGTGCTGGTCTCGACCAACATCATCGAATCGGGCATCGACATCCCCTCGGCCAACACGATTCTGATCAACCGCGCCGAGCGCTTCGGCCTGGCCGATCTGCACCAGCTCCGCGGCCGCGTCGGCCGGTCGAAGCACCGCGCGTACTGCTACCTGCTGCTCTCGCCCAGTCACGCCGTGAAGGACCAGGCCGCCCGGCGGCTGAAGGCCATCGAGCGCTACAGCGAACTGGGCGCCGGCTTTCAGATCGCGATGCGCGACCTGGAGATTCGCGGCGCGGGCAACATGCTCGGCCCGGAGCAATCCGGCCACATCGAGGCGGTTGGTTACGAGATGTACTGCCAGTTGCTCGAACAGGCGGTCCGCCGCCTGAAGCATGAACCGCACGAGATATACAAGCCGGTCAATCTCGACCTCGGCGCCCCCGCGGCGATCCCGCGAGCCTACATCCGCGCCGACCGCCAGCGGATGGAGGTCTACAAGCGCCTGACTTCCTGCCGCACGATCGCGGATGTTCACGCGCTGCGCGAGGAACTCCGCGACACCTTCGGCCCGCCGCCCGAGGAAGTGCAAACGCTGCTGCTACTGGGCGAAATCCGCGTGCTGGCGGCGCCGCTGGGGGTGCGCTCGATTGTGCTCGAACCGCCGGACGTGATCTTCGCCGTCGACGACGTGCGGCGGATCGAGGCGACGTTTGCCCAGGGCCCGGGCTCGCCGCGCGTCCCGGATGCGAAGACGATGCACTGGCGGCTGCCCAAGCGGCTGCTGTCCGGCAAGCTCCTGCTCGAAACGCTTCAGCGGCAGTTGGCGGGGAAACCGGGGACGGGGCCCTGACGCACGCGCCCCCTTTTTCGGGCGACGGCTCGCAACCGGTCATCCGCACATGGCGGGGCGGCGCTCGACCCCAACGCAGCTTCGGCGGTTCTTTCACGTCCTCTGCGGCCGGAGTCGCCAGTCTTCCAGGCAACCCACGCGCCGCTACTCCGGACGCGCCGGCGGCGCGAAGGACACGACTACCTGCGAACCGTACACCGGGTAGTCGATCCGGCAACGATAGCCGCGGAACTGGCGCCCGTCCCAGCCGACCTGCTCGCACAGATGCCGAACCAGTTCCACATAGCGCGGCACGTCAGCCGCGCGGCATCGGTCCACGCCCCAACCGAGCGGCTGAATGGTCTCGGTCAACGGCAGTCGGTCGAGATCGCGGGTCGGGTCGTTCACGCTGGCCACGCCGTCGAACACCGTGTCGTAAATGCTCAAGCTCGGCGGTACGTCCGGGTATACCGACTCGTGCACGAAGATGTCGTAGAGCAGCGTCCGCGCCGGTGTTCGGACGCCGTTGAAAGTGTACTCCCGCTCCACCGCCGCGCTGCCGGGTTTGCGATATCGCTTCAGAACCCCCGACATGCGGTACGCGCAGACAAAATCAACCAGCGCCCGCGGCCCAAACCCTCGCCCGCCCAGCGTGTAACGGGTCGCTTCGCCGATCTTGTGTTTGTCGATCTGGGCCGGCGGCTGATAGCAGAACTCATCCTGTCGAATGTCCTCGATCGAGTGCGCCGGGCGCCCGTCCAGCGTGGTCATCACAGGCGGCGTAACGTCGATGGAGCGCATCGCGAGTTTGATGACCGCGTCCGGGCGCATGCGACGCAATCCCAGCAGTGCCTGCAGAAAGACGCTATCGACGTGCTCGCCGTCTGCCGAGGGATACATCAGCACGGCGCCCAGGTGGGTCTCCACGCATTTGCCGATCAGGTGGCTCATCGCCCGAAAAGCCGCCTGTTTGTGCCTGAGTTCGATACCGGCGCGCGACTCGGGCAGCCATGCCGACAGCATGGAGTCAAAGGTAGCGCGGTCGCCCGCCTCACGCCGGATGAGCGAATCAAACGCATCGATCGCCCGCCGGGTGCTCTCGTGCAACTCACTCGGCGACGTCGCGCGGGCCGCGGCCTCGACAAAGCGCCGCAGCGGCTCCGGGCCGGGCAACAGGTGCAGGCAAGCCAGCGGATCGTGTTGTCGCAGTGCTTTGAGCAGCCGGCTGGTCAGAACCTTGTCGAGTCCCAGCCGCCGCGCGAGCTCCTGCGGCCGCCGCGCCGCCCCCGGAAGCGCGTCGAGAACGCTCGCGATCGACTCGGCCAGCCGTCGCGCGACGGCGTTGATCTCTGCATCCAGACCTACGGCTTCACCTGTCGCAGGCGGCATCTCGGCGATCCCCGGCAATGTGCACCGCACCGAAATCGGCCAGCCGAGGTGCAACTACGCCCGGCGACGCGATCGGTCTGTGGAACAGCCAAATCGTACGGCCGCATCCGGCCGATCGCAACCGACGTTAGAAGTTTCCCAGAAACTTCTTGACAACTACCAACGAAAACGGCGTAATCGACTTATCGGCCGAGATCAGCGCGGCGGGCGCGTCGCTCGCCGGCCCGGAACTCGGCAGAGGCCAGCGATGGTCACCAGGAGCGGAGCATGACGACTCACGACCAACTGCGGACGATCAAAGCCGTGTGTGTAGCGGGGGTGGCGTGCATCGGGGCTGCGTTTGCGGACGATCGGGTGCGCGTCGAGCCTGACGGGATGGCCGGCCGGGTGAGTGCCGGCGGTCAGGTGGTCGTGACAGGGACAGCCTTGTTCTACGCCGCCGACGTTCCCGGGTCGGGCGCGACCGGTGTGAATACCTGGACTACACCGCTGGCCGGCGACGCAGCGGGCGACATCGCCGGCGAATGCGGGGGTTTCATCGATGCCGGCGATGGCGTCGAGGGCGACAACCCGACCGCGCTGGTGTTCCTGGCCGATGGTTCGTCGATCGTCGTGGCGAACCGCGACTCGAGCACGCTGACTTTCGTCGATCCCGCGACCGGAATCATCACACATACGGTACCGGTCGGCGGCGGTCCGGTCGACGTGAAGCGCAGCGCCGACGGCCAGTTCCTGCTCACCGCCAACGCGGACGCGAACAGCGTCTCGATCGTCGACGTGGCGACCCGCGCGGCACTGGCCGAGATTCCAATCACCGGCAGCAACCCGTATACGGTGCACATCCGCACCGATGGCACGCTGGCTTATGTCGGCGTGCTGAACGACGGATGCAACGGCGTCGGCGGCCTGGGCGGGTTCATCGGCTGCGCAGCGGACTCGGACGGCGTACCCTCGTCGGTATCGGTGATCGACCTCGGTCTGCGTCAGGAAATCCTGTCATTCCCGACCGAGCCGCAGGGCAACTGCGGATTCGGCTTCGCACCGATTCAGGGGATGTTCTACAGTTGTCTGGACGATCTGGACTACTCCGAGCCGACCAATCAGCTCGTGTTTCAGTACTGGCTCGCAAACCAGGCCGGAGGCGGCAACGACCAGATCATTCGTTACGACCTGAGCACCGGGCAGGAGCTTGCGCGGATCGACGCGGGTTCCGGTGTGCTGACGGATCTCGACATCTCGCCGGACGGTCTGACTGCCGTGGCTGTGACATACGACAACATCCTCAAGAAGATCAATCTCGTTTCCGGTGCGGTAACGACGTACGCGATCCCTGAGGGCGCGCGGCACGTCCGCATCACGCCGAACGCCACGCAGGCGGTCTTCGACTCGGAAGATCTTTTCACGCCCGGGCTCAAGTTCCTTAACCTGGCGAACGGCGCCGTGATCGGCACCGTCCCCGTCTCGATCGGCTGGTGGGGCGAGTTGGCGTTTTCGCACGATGGCCAGTATCTCGTGACGACCGGTACGCAGGCGCGCATCATTCGCCTCTCGACCCGCGCGCTGCTGGCTTCGATCACGGCTTCCGAGTTCCAATACGAGCTTGCGGTCAGCCCGACCGAGCTTCGCGCCGCGTCGCTCCAGAGCGTGTCCGCATCGGACCGTGTCGTTCGCTTCACCACGAGCGGCGCCACGGCCCAGCTCAGCGGCGAGGGGTTGACCGGGGGCGCTCCGGAGGGCGACCAGACCCGCGCGGCGGCGCTCTCCGCGGGCGGCGCGGCAGCCGGCGTGAACATGTACTCAAACAATGTCTCGGCATTCGAAAACCTGACCATGCCCGCCGCGACGGGGCACTCCCCCGCGACGGATGTGCAGAACGGCTACCTGTGGGACGTGGCGCTGTCGCCGAATGGCGCGACCGCCGTCGCCACGAACATGGAGACCTACCGGCTCAGCGTCATCGACGTGCCGACGCGCGCGATTGTGGCGCAATTCAACCTGCCCGCGCCGCCGCCGGACACCTACGACATCGGCCTTGACAGGGTCTTGATCACCGCGGACGGCACGCGCGCGATCGTCTCGGAAATCGGCGACTCCAGCGACTCGATTCACTTCTTCAACCTCAACGGCTCCGCGACGACGCTGACCGGTTCGCTTCAGGTCGGCAGCATGGGGTATGTCGTTCAGCCGACGCTGGCGCTGACCAGTGCGATCCGCCTGAGCCCCGATGAGTCGCTGCTGGCCGTTTGCAGCACGATCTCCGACGAGCTGGTGCTGGTCGACCCGGTGGCGCGGTCGATCGTCGCCCGCGTTCCCACCGGCGGCGACGCGCCAATCGACGTGGTCTTCGCGCCGGACGGCGCGCGGGCCTACGCCGCCAACATCGGGATCGGCGGGACCAGCATCGCGGTCATTCAGGTGGACGGCGCGAACTCCTCGCTGCAAACAACGATCCCGATCGCGACTCCCGTGGCGCTGGCGCTCGACACCGCCGGGGCGTATTTGTACGTCGCCACGTGGGAAGCGTCGGCGAATCTGAGGCGCTTGCTGCACGTGATCGACACGGAGTCGCAACAGATCGTCGCGTCGCTGGAACTGCCGATCCTGCCCGGCGGCCCGTGGCAACTGCCGCCGGAGCTCGGCATCGTCGGCTTCCCGCGGGCAATCGCGTTTGACCCGCTGCACAGCCGTGTGCTGGTGCTCTCCAACGAGTTTCTGCTGGAGTCGTTCGGGTTTGTGCCGCCGTCGCGGTCGGGGGTGCTGACGGTAATCGACGCGGCCGGTCCGCTGTCGCAGGTGACTGCGAACATCCCGCTCGCGGGAGCGGCGACCGACCTGGAGTACCACGCCGCGAGCCGGCGGGCCATCCTGGCGCAGTACGGACGGGCGGAGGGCATCGAGGTGATCTGCCTCGGCGCCGCCGCGCCGCGTGCGGATCTGAACTGCGACGGTTCGATCGACTTTTTTGACATCGACCCGTTCTTGCTCGCGCTGTTCGATCCCGCGGGATACGCGGCGGCGTTTCCGGCGTGCGACATCTTGACCGGCGACATCGACGGCGACGGAATGGTCAACTTTTTCGACATTGACGGGTTCCTGAGCTGCCTGTTCGCCGGTGGGTGTCCGTAGCGCGAAGCGCGAAGAGCCAGGAGCGCGAGGTATCTCCAGTGGAGAGGGTGCGCAACGCGGCCTTTTGCGCTTCGGCTTCATTGCGCACCTTCCGTTCGTGCACGCTTGCCTGGGGGGCTCGGGAGTAGTGAATAGCGAGTAGCGAGTGCGAGACAGGCACGCTGACGCAAGAGAGGCTGCGCGAAGCGCAGCGGCACGCGACGCCTCACGCGGTCGCGGCGCCGGGCGACGACGCGGCGGGGTGTGGCGGCGTCGGCGCCGCGCGCCGCGTCCGGTGCCGCGCCGCGCGCAACTGCCGGCGGATGCGGCGGCGCGCG
>CAZVWB010000024.1:0-78299 GCA_964631045.1 uncultured Planctomycetales bacterium | reverse complement strand
GCTGCACGTCTCCGACATGAGCTGGACCAAGAAGGTCAGCCACCCGTCGGAGATGGTGAAGAAGGGCGACCGGTTGCGGTGCGTCGTGCTCTCGGTGGACCAGGAGAAGATGCGGGTCGCGCTCGGCCTCAAGCAGATGACCGAGGACCCGTGGATTCGCGCGGTGCCCGAGCGCTACCAGCCGGGCATGGTCGTGCGCGGCAAGGTTACCAAGATCACCAACTTCGGCGTGTTCGTCGAGCTGGAAGAGGATCTCGAGGGCCTGCTGCACGTCTCCGAGCTGGCCGATCACAAGGTCGAGAACCCGCAGGACGAGGTCAAGATCGGCGACGAGATCGACGTGAAAATCCTGCGGGTCGACACGGTCGAACGCAAGATCGGACTCTCGCGCAAGCGCGCCCGCTGGGCCGAGGGCGCGGCGACCGACATCCCCGTGGACGTGCCCGGCGGCGAAGCCCGGCCGCGCAAGGAGAAGAAGCGGCGCGGCGGCCTGCACGGCCCCGGCGAGGAAGGCGGCGACGTGGTGAACGACGTGCTGTTCCGCGGAGATAACTGACGCCCCGCACCGGATGAAACGAGCGGCAGGTGCCGGCGGGTCGAGGGCCGGCCGCGCAGCCGCGCTGAACATCTGACATCCGGCGTCCAACGCAGGACGCCGGATGCGTGACGCCTGACCCACAACGAACACGGCCGCCCGAGCGCTCGGGCGGCCGTGTGCGTTTGCAGGTCAGACCGGTTGTGGCACACCACCAACTGAAGCTGGTGGCAAACTCCGGTCGGCTGAAGCCGACCCCGGCGCCGACTGTGACCAGACTTGGGCAAACCCCGGCCCGACCCCGGAGCCGACCCCGAATAAACCTGGGCGAGGCCTGGGCCGGGCTTCAGCCGGCCGGTGTTTGCCACCGATTTCAACCGGTGGTGTAAGGCCGGACCTCACTGTCTCTGGTCTCGCTCGTCGCAACAGCCGGCTTCAGCCGGGCTTTGTCTTCGGAGTTTCGCGCGGGCCGCCGCCCGGCCGGTCTTGCCGGCAAAGGGGGACGGAATACAATTTGATACCGAGGTGAAGTCATGGCCGATATGATCGCGGATCGAATCGAGGTAGATGCAAACCGCTGCCATGGCAAGCCCGTCGTCGCGGGCACGCGCGTGATGGTTCGAACGATCCTGGGGTGCCTCGCCGCGGGCGACAGCCCGCAACGCATCGCCGAGGCGTACAGCATCACGGAGCAGGACATTCGCGCAGCGATCGCGTTCGCCAATCAACTCGTCGGCGATTGGGACCACGTTCCGGTTCGGGGATGAACCGTGCGATTCCTGATCGACGCCTGCCTCCCCCCGCGATCTTACTCCGCTGCTTGAGTCCTATGGGCACACATCGATGGATGTGCGTGATGTCGGGATGGGCCGCGCCGATGATCCGGAGATTGCGGCCCACGCCCGCGCTCACAAGCACTGCCTGCTCACGGAAGACTGGGGATTCGCGGATATCCGCGTCTATCCTCCGGCGATGTACTTCGGCATCGTCGTGATTGAGACGGCCGACAACGGCATCGACGAGAAACTGGCCACGCTTCGCAAGCTGTTGGAGCGCGCCGAGATCGTTGCGGCCTTGCCAGGGAGGCTCGCGATCGTCACGCCTGCGAGGATTCGTCTTCGGCCGCCGTTGTAGCTGCCGGTGTCGAGAAGGGTGGACTCGAGTGAGAGTATCCGCGGCGCCGGGGAGCAATGCGGCCGCGCGCCCGGCACCCCACCAAAACGGGTCGCCGTCCACCGCCATGTAGGAGGTCGGGGGCCGTATGGCCCCCGCCTTTCCGTTTCAAGTCCTCAATTCCGACCAGCGCTCGCCCGCATCAGCCGCCGTTGGAGCTGTTTTGCGACTCGCCGCTGGGCTGCTCGCCCGCCGGGGCGGCCGCCGGGTCGCGGTAGTTGTTGATCATCTGCGAGCGGATCGTCAGGCCGTCGACCGTGGTCATCGAGCAATCGGACTGAAAGTAGTCGAGCTTCTCGACGACCGGGGCCAGCTTGCTGCAGCAGCGCAGGATCGCGCCCAGCGCCGGGTTCTTGCCGATTTCCGCGCCCGCCATCGCGCCGAACATCGGCACCATGCGCAGCACCTGGGCCAGATCGCGACCCATGGTCGACGTATCCGTGAAGGACAGCGACGCCACGTTGGCCGCGGGCGAGACGCCCTCCGCCAGGAAACGCTTGTTCGTCCCGAAATTCGGGGCGGAGCCAGCGGCGACCGCCAGCGACGCCTCGATGACCTTCGGGCTGCTGCCGATGATCAGCTTTCCGGAGTGCACGCCGAGGGTCGGCCGCGTGAGCTGCATCATGCCCAGCATCGGATGGGCGAACGACTTGAAGCCCGTCGTGCCGGCGATCTCCGCATCCTCGACCGCGCCGTTCTGCTGCGTCAGCATCGGCTCGACCAGCGCCACCAGCTTGCCGATCATCTCGCCGGCCTTGGCTTCATCCCGCACGCCGAGCATGAACGCGAAGTCGCCGGTCGCATAGGCGCTGGCGCCCGGAACGTCGAAGGAGGTCATCGAGCCCTGAATCCAGCCGAGCAGGTCCGTCTCGACGTTGAAGCCCATCTGGGTCTGCTGCTCATTCCACTGCGCGATCAGCTCCGCGCCGTCCGGAACCTCCGCGCCGATGAAGCGCACGACTTCCTTGTACAGCGCCAACAGGTCGACGCCGCTGCTGACGCTGAAGCTGCCCGCGTTCTCCGGGATGTACTTCAGCGGCGACTGCACCGGACCGTTGCCGAAAAACACCGCATAGAGCGGCTTACTCTTCGCGTCGGCCTTCAACACCGTGATCGAATCGGTCGTCGTGCGCTTGTCTCGCGTCGCGGAGACGTCGGCGGCGTACTCGAACATGTCGAATGAGTCGATGATCTTGGCCGGCAGCTTCATCATCGTCTGGTGCTTGGCGTAGTCCGGGTCGTCCGGGGCCGGCGTGGGCGCCATCTGCATCACGTTGTCGATCGCGCTGCGCAGTTGCGAAAGCAGGCGCGTGAAGTCGACGAACGACAGGCTGTCGACCGGCGCCGGCAGCTCCTTGAACGCGGCGATGAAGCGCTCATTCTTCGCCAGCGTCTCGCCGCCGGGCTCCTTGAGCATGGCGATGACCTGCTCGCCGAGCGAGCCGCCGAAGGAGATCACCAGAACGTCTTTGTGCCGCGCCAGCGTCAGGCTGATCGGGAACGGTGCGTTCTTCGGCGACAGGGTGCGCATCTGCGTATCGCCGGCGTCATCGCTGGCCAGGGCCATTTCCTCGGGGGCGAGCTTCACCACCTCGTCGAGCATGGCGGCCAGCCCGGTGAAGTCGGCGTCGATCTTGCTTGCGGGGGGCATGAACAGGAACACGAACTCGGGGAACGGCAGATTGCCGAAGCGCATGGCGAACGCGCTCTCACGCTCTCCCAGCGTGGCCCAGTCGACGCCGGCAAGCAGTTCGCCCACCTTCGTCCAGGCTTCCTCGGCCTGTTTGACCTGTGCTTCGCCGCCCTCTTCCTCGGCGATCGAGGCGATGAGCTTCTTGATTTCCTTGTCGATGCCGCTGTTGACCAGCGCGTCCCAGACGCGAGCCTGCTGCGCCTTCAGGAACGCCTGGCCCTCGTGGCTGCGGGCGTGCGCCGCCATGAAAACGTCGGCCGGAATGGCGCGGGTCAGGGTGAACTCGTCGGCGCCGCCGGCCCAGGCCGCCGGGGCGAACAGCGCGAGCAATCCGGCCAGCCCGAGCCAGCCGGAAGTCAACCACTTCATGCGTTTCATACGATCGCTCTCCTCATGCTCAATTCGATCGGGCGCGGCGCCATGCCGCGAGGTCCGCAGCCCGCGAAGCGGTCTGCCGGGACGTGCGTTTCCACGCGGTAATCGTATCGGCCGCCAGCAGGCTGGAGAACGATCCCGCGCAGAGTCGGGTCGGAAATCACAAGAAACGACAGCGCCGTCGACAAACCCGGTTCGCGTAAGGATTTGTAGTCGCGTGGAGCCTGTCGCGTTCGCGCCGCGCGCGGCTAGGGAAGCGCGAGGGCGCGCAGCCGGGCGTCGAGCGCCGCGAGCGCCGCGCCGCGCGAGTTGAGTGTCTCATCCAGCTGCTGCGTGTAAAGCGCCGCGAGAATCTGACCATATAGCGGACCGGCCGGCACGCCCCGCGCGGCCAGGTCTTCGCCGGTCACCAGCGGCGGCGGCGCAATTCGGCTCGGGTCGATCGCGGCCACTCGCGCCGCCAGCGCAGCGCAGCGCTCGTCGCCGTCGGCCGTTTCGGCGTGGCGCACCCGCGCCAGGGCCAGCAGGTCCGCCCCGCGACGGTGACTCAGGATGCGTTTGAGCGCCGCCAGCGACGGCTGCGACGGCGCATCGAGATCGGCCTGATGCGCGACCAGCCAGACGATGTCTTCGCGGGCGTCGTTCGCGCACGTGAGACGGCGGCACAGCGCGTCGAGCCTCGCCGGCGCGATCGACGCGGTCAGCGTCGCGAACGCCAGCTCGAAACCGGCGTCCGCCGGCAACCGCTTCAGCCGCCGGGCCGCGGCTTCGACTTGATCCGGCGGCAGCGCGTCGCCTTCCCAGAGGTGCGGAAGCAGATTCAGCTCGTCCATGAGCTCGACCGCAGCGCTGCGCGAGGCCGCGCTGAGGATGCGTTCGAGCTCCTCGCGAACACGCTCGCTGGCCACCCGCCGCAGCAGGTGCGCGACGGCTCGAATCGCCTCCGCCGTGCCCGGCTCGATGCGAAAGCCCAGCCGCGCCGCAAACCGCACGGCGCGAATCAGCCGCAGGTGGTCCTCCGCGAAGCGGGCCGCCGGATCGCCGATTGCCCGAATCAGCCCGGCGGCCAGGTCGGCCAGCCCGTTCACATAGTCGATCACCCGCCCGCTCTGCGGATCGAGGAACATGCCATTGACGGTAAAGTCGCGGCGGCGGGCGTCCTCGGCGGGAGAGCTGAACGTAACTGTGTCGGGCCGGCGGCCGTCGCGGTAGTCCCCATCTTTGCGGAAGGTGGCAACCTCGATCCAACCGCCGCGCTGCCGTACGAGCACGACGCCAAACTGCACCCCGACCCGCCGCGTCGGGCGGAACAGGCTGCACACCGCATCGGGCGGCGCATCGGTCGCGACGTCATAGTCCGACGGCGTCGTGCCGAGCAGCAGGTCGCGTACGCACCCCCCGGCCAGCAGCGCCGTGTACCCGGCATCCGCCAGCCGCCGGGCGACTTCGACCGCCGGACCTGCGGCGGGCGGGAGAGCGATGATCGGTGCGGCGTCATCCATTACGCCCGTCATCATACGCACGCGCCGCGGCCGGCGGCGGCCGGCTCAGGTCGCGCGAACCGCCGGGCGGCCCTGCCGCCGAGGCGTTCGGGCGGTAAGATTGGGTGTAGTCGCCCAGCGCCCGCGTTGCGGGCGCGGCCCCAGACCGCGGCTGATGACGCCCGGCGGTCGGCCACCGGGCGTTGGACGGAGAACTCGCTCGATGGTCCGCAAGGATCCCTACGAGATTCTTGGGGTCACCCGCAATGCGTCGCAGGACGAGATCAAGCGGGCCTACCGTAACCTGGCCAAGCAGCACCACCCCGACCGTAATCGCGGGAACAAGGCCGCGGAGCAACGATTCAAGGCGATTCAGGCGGCATACGAAGTGCTCGGCGATCCGCAGCGTCGCGAGCAGTTTGATCGTTTCGGCGCCGGCGGTCCGCCGCCGGACATGAACGCCTGGAGCAGCGCCCGCGGCTCGCCGTTCGGCGGCGTACACGTCGACTTCGGCAACGGCGCGGACTTTTCGGAGATCATCTCCGAGATGTTCCAGCGCGGAACGGGGCGCGGCGGTCGCCGGCGGTCGGCGAGCTCCAGCCGACGGGCGCGCGGCGCGGACCTGGAGCACGTCGCCGAACTGACGCTGGAGGAGGTTGCCCGCGGATGCGTGCGCGAGCTGCGGCTCAGCGGCGACGAAACGGGCGACGAACACATTTCGTTCCGCGTCCCGGCCGGAATCGCGGATGGTCAGGTGGTGCGCGTCCGCGGGAAGGGGCACCCCGGCGCGGCGGGTCGCGGCGACTTGCTGATCCGCTGCCGGGTGCTGCCGCATGCCTACTTTCGCCGGGACGGTCAGAACATCGTCCTGGATCTGCCGCTGACCTATGCGGAAGCGGCGCTGGGCGCCCGCGTCGAGATTCCGACGCTCTCCGGACCGACGTGGCTCACCGTCCCGCCGGGTGCGTCGAGCGGGGCCAAGCTGCGGTTGCGGGGCAAGGGTCTGCCGGCAACCCGTGAGGAAGAACAAGGCGACATGTTCGCGGTCGTGAAGATCGTCGCGCCGCGCCGCGTAACGCCGCGGGGCGAAGAGCTGCTGCGAGCACTGGACGCCGAACTGGCGATGAATCCCAGGCGCGAGACCGGCTGGCCCCTGTAGCCGCCGCGCCGCAAACCGGAGCCACGCGGGTGCAAACCTCCGCATGTCGCTGTCTCGCCCGCGCGCTGGCCGCACTGCGCCCGCGGTGGAGGCTGCTCGCGCTGCTGCTGGGTCTGGGCATGCATCTGTCGCCGCCGGGGGTCGCCGTGGCGCAGTCGGCGGCGCCGGCCCCGCTCCGCGTCGAGGGCGACTTCAGCGACGACGATCCGCGCGGCCACCCGGCGGTGCAGCGCATGTTTCGCTCGGTCGCATTGCTGATGCTGGCCGGGCTGCTGATCATGGCGTTCGCGATCGGCGCATACCTGGTGATTCGCGTCGGTCGCACGGTCGCACAGAAGCCGCGCGAACCGAAACAAACGCAGTATGTCGATGCCTGGGGACAGTATCGGCTGAGCGAGGCGGAGATCGAAGCCGCCCTCCGAAACATCGAGTCGCACGATTCAGAAACGCCGCCGCCGAATGGGCCGCCGGACGACGGCCCGCCCGACCCGCCGCGGCCAACCTGAAACCCGGGCGCGGCCGCCGGCCGCGCCGCAGCGCGGGCGGATTTGCCCACGAGGATGCTCGCATGCCCAAGGAACCGGCCCGCACCGCGCCGCAGGCGCACAAGCGCGACGCGCTGGAGCGTCTGTATGTTTTCTGGATTCTCAGCACGATGCTGATTCTGCTGGCGCTGGTCGCGCTGGTGTTCGTGTTCAGCGGGCGGCTGGCCGGCCTGCACGAAAACGTCACGTCGCTGACGCAGCGGATCATCGAGCTGGAGCGCCGCGGCTTGCAGAACGCGGTGCCGATGACCGCCCTCTCTCCCGCGCGGCCCATCGAGCCGCCGACCGCCGCGACGCAGCCCGTGCGGCCGCCCGTCGCGGCGTCGCCGCCACCCGTGCCGGCCCCGGCGGCGCTTTCGGAGTTGGACGTCCGGCGGCGGCTGGACGAGTGCCTGCGCGTCGCGGACGGCGCGATCAGCGTCAACCGTGCCGCCGGCCCCGAGCAATTGATCGCGGACGTGCGCGCCGCCGCCGATCGGCTGCTGCTGGGTGCGGATGTGTGGGCGCGGCTGGCGCTGCTGGCTCAGGAACTGGGGCGCGGTGCAGACGTGGAGGCGTTCCTGCGGCTCTCGCGCTCGGCCGGCGGAGACGGACGCGAGTTCTACGAAGTCCAGGTAGCCGGGCTGCTGGCCGCGGGCCGGGCCGAAGAAGCCAACGACCTTGCCGCCCGCTGGTCGCAGGAAGGCGGCGCGCCTGCTGCGGTGTTACTGCTGATGGAGACGCAGCTCGCCAGCGGGCGGGTGGACGCGGCGCACGAGGCGGCCGATCGCCTGCGAGGCGAGCGACTGGCCGCGCCGGCGGCGCTGCGTTATGCGCGCGGGCTGGCGAGTCTGGAGCGCTGGGGCGAGCTGGCGACGCTCCTCGACCAGCTTCCGCGGGATGCGGTGCTGGACGCGGACGAGCGCGATCTGCTCCGCGCGATCGCCCGCTTCCACACCGGCCGCCTGCCGGATGCGCTGGCCATTCTCGAATTCCAACTGGAGCAGCGCCCCGAAGAGTACGAGGTGGTGGTCTGGCACGCCGCGGCGATCGCGCAGCTCGCGCGGTTCGATCGCGCCCGCGCCGGCGAAGCGACCATCGAGACCGCCCGCGCGGCGCTCACGCAGGCCGCGCAGAGCAACCCGCGCCGGCCGGAGTCGCCTTACTGGCTCGCGATTCTGGAGAGCGCCGCCGGCCGCGACGCGCAGGCCGACGCGCTGCTGGCGCCGGTGACCGCCGCCGCGCCGCACTATGCGCCCGCGTCCGAGCTGCGCGGCGCGCTGGCGCTAAACGCCGGCGACCTGGATGCGGCCCGTGCGCACCTGAAGCAGTCGCTCGCCGCCAACAGCCGCAGACCGTCGGCGCATCTGCTGCTGGCGATCGCCAGCGCGAAGGCCGCAGATCGTCCCGCGGCGGAGGCGGCGCTGACGGCGGCGCTGCGGCTCGATCCGGGACTGATCGAGGCCGCCCGCGGAACGGAAGCGCTGGCGGCGATGTTCACTGCGGCGGAAATGGAAGTGATGATGGCGGGCGCCGCGTCTCAGCCGGCCGTCCCGTAGCGGGTCCCGCGCCGCGCGGCGGAGAGCCGATCCGCGCGTTTCACGCGTCGCGCGATCGTCGCGTTTCACGAGTCGGGCGCGATCAGCGCGATTCCAGCGATTCCACGCGGCGCTCGAGCCGCTCGACTGCCGCCTGCAACGCCTCAATCGCCGCAAGCGCCGCCTGCAACTCACTTCGCCGTTCGCCGCCGTCCCCGACCGCAGCCACCGGTGCGTCGCGCGCGGTGCTGACCGGCGGCGCCTCGCCGTCAGGGTAGAGCAGGTGCGTGTAGCGCGCCTCGCGCTGGCCGGGGGCCCGCGGAATGAGCTGCACGTGCGGCGGGTCGAGCTGCGCCAGCGACTCGATCACCGCCGCCGCCATTTCGTTCGAGTCCATCGGGGACATGCGCGACGCGCGCGTCCGCAGCTCATTGAGAGTCTGCGGACCGCGCAGCAGCAGTTCCGCCATGACGGCCCGCTGCCGGCTGTCCCACTTGTACACCTCGTTGGCCAGGTGCTTAAAGCGGTCCACGCGGCTGCCCGCGACCGCGGCGCGGATCACCAGCCCGTAGGTGCGCAGCTTCTCGAGCGTGTCGAAGACCGTGTCTTCGTCGAGGTTCATCTCGGGGTCGCGGTTGCTCTTCTGATTGCAGGCGACGGTCACCGCGTTCAGCGTCATCGGGTAGTACGCGGGCTGCGCCAGGGACTTCTCAATCAGCACGCCGAGCACGCGGCGTTCGATCGGATCGAGTTTCTGTAACACGGCTTGGCTTTCCGGATTGCGTCGAGGCGCGGTGCGGACTCGTGTTCACGCCGCGCCGCGCACGCGTCCACGCCGGACGCGGCCCCGCCGGGGGCCGGGCGAATCGTACCCGCAAACGCGACGCACGCCGAAGCGCTGCGCGACTTCGCCGCGCGTGTATCCCGGCGGCGACAGCGATACTCTGTCTCAGGATCGGCGGTCGGCGTGCCGCTTCGGCACCCCCGCATGGAGCGCGCCTGTTTGTCGCAGAGCATCCGTCTGATTCTGGCCGGCGGCATTGTGCTGCGCGTCGCGCTGACCGTGCTGACCCCGGCCGACAAGGCGTACGACAACCACGTCGAGCCGGTCCAGAAAATCCTGTCCACCGGGCGAATCCCCGATGCGGCCGATTGCTGGGAGTGCTACCAGCCGCCGGTGTACTACGTCCTCTCCGCCGGCGCCTGGGCCGTCGCGCAGTGGGGGGCGCTTGGCCTGGGCGCGCCCGCGGCGACGGCCGAGGCGCTCGGCCGCAAGATGCTGCAGTGGGTCTCCTGCGCCGCCGGCGTCGGGGTGCTGCTGCTGTCGCGCCGCATCCTGCGGCGCTGCGGCGTTCGCGGCGGGCCGCAGGCGGCGGCGCTGGCGCTGATCTGCTTTTTGCCCAGCCACATTCGCATGTCGGCGATGGCGACCAACGATGCGCTGACCTACTTCATCGCCACCGCCGCGGTGCTCGCCGCGCTGTGGGCGGCGCGCCGCGCGTGGGCGCTGTGGCCGTGCGTCGCGTGCGGATCACTCGCCGGGCTGGCGGTGTGCACCAAGGCGTATGGCGCGGTCAGCGTGGCCGCGATTGTGGCCGCGATCGCGGTCGCGCGGCTCGTCGCGCCGGGTGCGGCGGGGCGAGCTGCGGGCGACGGGATCGCTGCGCCCCTCCCGAAAGGCTATCTGCGGCGGCTCCTGACAGCACTGCGACCCGCCGGCGTAGTTCTGGGGGCGGCGCTCCTGACCGGCAGCGGCCCCGCCATTCGCAATCTGCTGACATTCGGCCGGCCGCACGTCGACAACTTCGACTTCTTCGACACGCCGATGCGTTTCCAGCCCCCCGGGTCGGCGGCGGCGATCGACTTTCGATCGTTCCGTTTCGCGGCGCTGCTGCATTCGCCGTGGCTGCACACCTCGCATCTCGACAGCTTCTGGGCGGAAATGTACGGGCGCTTGTGGTTTGACTACGAAGGGTTCCACTCTTCGCTGTCCGGCCATCCCGGTTGGGAGGCGCATTGGAAGGCGTGCGCTGCGGCGCACCCGCGCTGGTCGCGCAAGCGCTGGGAAATGTTGCTGGCGTATGGTCCCGAGGACGTTCCGCCGCACTTTGCATGGCTCGGGCGTCTGCAATACGTCGCGGGTCTGCCGCTGACGGCGCTCGTGCTGCTTGGGCTGCTTCGCGGATCGTGGATCACCCTGGCGGCGAGCGGGCTCGCATTACGCGCGTTGCTTCTTCGCGAAGCGCGCAGCGCGCCGGTGTCTGCCGCGGCGCGATCGATCCCCACGCGCGGCGCGGCGCAAACCGAACCGCCGACTCCGGCGCATCGCCCGCGACGCGCAGCGATCCGCTTTGCGACCGTTCTGCTCACGCTGCACTTCTGGGCGGCGGCTTGCGTCCCGCTTTTTCAATCGCTGCGGCTGCCGCATTTTGCGGCGATGAAAGAGGCCTTCGCACTCAGCGCGCTGGCGTCGATCGCGGTTGCCGCGGCCTGGGGGTTGCGCTGCGCGGGGCGACGATCCGCAAGCGTTCCGGCCATCGCGGCCGGCGCGCTGGCGCTCGTCGTCGGCGTCGCCCAGGGGGCGTACGTACTGCTGATCGCCATGCGGGCGCCTGCCCCGTAGCAGATGGTCGCCCCACGCCTTGCTTCCGCATCAGTCCGCCGCGGCGGTGTGCACCTCGCCACTCACGACGCAGCCCGCGATGCCGATGTTCAGCAACTCCGTCGCGGCGACGCGCAACGGGTCTTGCTCCCAGATCGTGAAATCGGCAAGCGCGCCGACCGCGATCCGCCCCCCGAGCGGCCCCGCCGCCGCCGAACGCGCCGCCCCGACGGTGAACCCGCGCAGCACCTCGGCGGCGGTCATGCGCTCCTGCGGAAACCAGCCGCCCGCGGGCGCGAGCCGCTCGTCCTGGCGCAGCACGGCTCCGTGAAAGCTGCGTCGCGGGTCGAGCGATTCGATCGGCACGTCCGAACCGAGGGCCAGCTCGACGCCCGCGTCCAGCAGTCGCCGGAAGGGGTATGCGTCGCGCCGCGCGCGCGGCCAGTGCCGATCGGCCGTCGCGATGTCGCCAAGGATGTGGCACGGTTGCATCGACGCGACGATGCCCGCCGCCGCCATCCGCCGGACGTCCGCGGCGCGGATGCACTGCGTGTGCTCGACGCGGTGCGGCATGGCCGGCGTCCCGCGCCGCCGCGCCGCGGCCAGCGCCGCGATCGTCTCATGCACCGCCCGGTCGCCGATGGCGTGAATCCAGCAGGCCCAGCCGCGCTCGACCGCGCGGCTCACGGTCTCGCGCAGCGCGTCGCCCGCGACGACCGGCACTCCGCGGTAGCCCGGCCGGCCGGGATAGGCGTCGTACATGTACGCGGTCTGCGACCCGAGCGCGCCGTCGGAGAAGATCTTCACCGCGCCGATGCGCAGCCAGTCGTCGCCCAGTCCGCTTCGCAGCCCCAGGTCGCAGGCGCGCTCGAAGTTCCACAGCGGAACGGCGTGGACCACGCGCAGGCCCAGCGGCGGCGCGGCGTCGCCGTCGTGACCGCGCCGCGCCGCGTGGTGCCGCTGAAAGTGGTGCAGCGAGGGCGCATCGTCCATCGAGTGCACGCCGACGATGCCCAGTCGCCAGGCTTCTTCATAGCCGGCCTGAAGCGCCCGATCGACGCATCGCAGCGCCGCCGCCTCGTTTCGCTGGGCGAGCTGCACCAGCGGGTTCGGCAGGCTGTCGATCGCGGATTCCTGCACAATGCCGCTCGGCTCGCCCGCCGCGTCGCGCAGATACCGGCCCCCCGCCGGATCGGGCGTCTCGCGGCCGATCTTCGCCGCGCCCAGGCCGCGCGTGTTCAGCCACGCGCTGTGACCGTCGCGGCTGCGAATCAGCGCCGGCCGGTCTGCAACGGCGCGGTCGAGGTCGCGCGCCGTGGGAAATCCGCCGCCCCAGACATTCTGGTCGAATCCGCGTCCCAGCACCCACTCGCCGCCGCCACGGCGACGGGCGTGCGCGGCGATGCGGGTCAGGGCCTCGTCCAGCGAGCGCGCCGCGGAGAGATCGACGACCAGTTCGCGCCCCAGCGCCCAGTAGAAGAAGTGAGTGTGTGCGTCGATCAGCCCCGGTGTCAGTGTGCGCGCCTGCAAATCCAAAACCCGCGTGGGCCGCGTGCGGAGCCGCAGCATCGCCTGGCGCGAGCCGACCGCAAAAACACGCCCGCCGGCGACGGCTACGCCCGTCGCGCGAGAAGGCTCCGGCGTGTAGATTCGCTGCGCCAGCAGGATCAGATCAGGTGAGATGGTCCCATCTCCATCGGCAGGCGCACGGGTGGCGCGGGCATCGGGCGGGGCGGGCACTCGGCCCGCCTAACCAAAGTGCCAAACTCCAGGGGCAGGCACTCTGCCCGCCTGCGCGGGGTGGGCGTCGGCTGGGGTGGGCATTCTGCCCGCTCCAGCTTTGAGTCAGAGCGGGCATCCGGCCTGCTCCAATCCCGAGTTTGAGCGGGCAGCATGCCCGCTCCACCCGGTGTGAGTCGAGCGGGCAGGATGCCCGCTCCACCCGGTGTGAACCACCCGGAATGCGCCAACCGGCATGCACCGCCGGGCGCGTCTCGCTTCCGGCTGCGCACACTACCGCGGCGCAAGCTTAAGCCGTTCGACCGCGCGGCGTGCGGCCGGGTGACTCATGAACAAGCGCCAGATCAGGCCGGTCCGCGCGTTCTCGATCGCCACCAGCAGCGGGCCATGATCGATTCCCACGATCTCCCACGAAACGTGCGGCTGATCGAGGTTGAACGAATCGGCCAGGCCGTAGCCGGCATCCTTCGGATCGCGCCACAGCAGCGGCAGCCCGTCCGGCCCGGCCAGCGTGCGGAACGCCCGCAACGCCGCGACGCTCTCGACCGGCGTAAACATGATGCTCGACCCGGCCGCGTACGGCGCGACGGTGCCTTCGTGCCAGTCCTCCGCGCCGCCGCTGTTCGGCGGCGTCTGCGGCACGATGTATCCCGTCTCGCCCACGCACGGCGACAGGCCCCAGCGCTCGGCGCTGAGCGTCTTGAACCGCGGCGACAACTCGATGCAGCGCTGCCGGTGCGTCAGCGTCGCCCGCCGCGAGTTCTCGAACCAGTCGACGCGCGGCCCGGGCTGCCCAAACGCCGCCGGGTCATCCGGACCCAGCGCGCGATAGTCGATGTAGCAATGCGCGAAGAAATACGTGAACAGGCACCCCGGCGGCGAGACGACAAACGGCGGCATGTCCCCGTGCGCCTTGACCGGGCGCTTCAACTGATAGTACGACGCCGGCGGCAGCGCGTGCGCCGCCGTCGGCGCGCCCACGCCCAGGAAGTAAACCAGGCGCTCCTCGTCGCCGGCCATGTGCCAGTGGGCGGGAATGAACTTCCCGGGGCCGCCGGCCAGATCGTCTTTGCGATCCGGCGCCCAGGCCATCGACACCAGCCCGCCGGGCGCGACGGCGTAGGCCTTCCAGTCGGCATCGGCCAGCATGCGGTCGACCAGCCGCGCCACGTCGCCCTTGAAGTACTCCGCCGCCGCCATCGCACCCGCGAAAAGCAGTGCGGAATCGACGGTGCTGGCCTCGGAGGTCCACCCCACGGCCGACAGACCGCCGGTCGCTGGATCGGGATAGTGCAGATAGATGCCGAACTTCTTGTTGTCGCCGCGTTCGACCAGCGCCCGCAGCACGCCGGCGGCGCGCTCCGCGGCCTGCTCGCGCGTCACCCAGCCGCGCTCGACGCCGATCGGCAGCGAAGCGAGCTGAAACCCGACCGCCGCGATGCTCGATACGGTGTTGCGGATCGTGTCTTTCACCAGCCCCGCCGGCTGGCCGACCTCTTTCCAAAAGTACTGGAACGCGGCATACTGAATCTCATCGAGTAACTGCTGATCTTCCGGCGTGAACGCGTATTCCGGCCGCGGCTCGCCCGCAGGCGGCGCGATCAGGTCGGTCGCGCGGGCCTGCGCCAGCGCCGCGAAGGCGATCAGCATCGGTGTGAAGCGAACCATGTCGCAAAGGTGGTATCCCACGCCGCTCCGCAAGTCAATCTCTCCCGGCTGCGCACAGCCGGCGCAGGTGGCGTGATGGCCGTGTCGATCGCCGACGTCGCGGAGCGCGCCCAGGTCTCGATCAGCACGGTTTCGCGCGTCATCAACGGCCGCACCGTGGTCAACGCCCGCACGCGCGAGCGCGTCGAAAGCGCCATCCGCGAGCTTGGCTACCGGCCCAACGCCTTCGCCCGCGCCCTGATGCTTCGCCGCAGCGACATCGTCGGGCTGGTGCTGCCCGACCTGCACGGCGAGTTCTACTCCGAGATTATCCGCGGCGCGAACAGCCGCGCCCGCGAGCTGGGCTTCAACCTCGTGATCTCTTCCTCGCGCGACGCGGGCGACGGCCGCTCCCTGCTGCACGCCATCGACCAGCGCAACATCCTCGACGGCGTCGCGCTGATGGTCTCCGAAGTCACCGGCGGCATTCAGCAGGCCCTGGCCGGGATCAGTCTGCCCTTCGTCGTGCTGGATGACGACATCGACGGCGCGCCGCACGACAGCGTCGTGATCGATCAGCGCGCCGGGGCCGCGGCGATGATGGATCACCTGCTCCGCGGCGGGCGCGCCGAGCGCGTCATCTTCGTCGGCGGGCTGGAGACCAACGTGGACACGATCGCGCGGCTCGCGGCCTATCAGCAGGCCCTGCGCGCCGCCGGGCGGGCGTTCTCGGCCGAAGACGTCTACTTCCTCGACTATTCCTACGAAACAGCCTTCAAGCTGGCGCGCCGCGCGGTTCGCGCCTGGGCCGGGCCGCGGCACTTCGTCTTTGCCGCGAATGACGAGATGGCCGCCGGCATCGTGGCCGCGGCCACCGCCGAGGGGCTGCGCGTGCCCGCCGACGTCGGCGTGGTGGGCTTCGACGACACGCGCATCGCCCGCATGACGCACCCCCCGCTGACAACCGTCAGCGTACCCATGTCGGAAATGGGCGCCCGCGGCATCGAGCTGCTCTGCGAGCGCATTCGGCAGCCGCAGCGGAGTCCCGAGCGCGTCGTGCTGCAACCCACGCTGGTGGTGCGCGACTCGTGCGGTTGTCCGTCCGCGGACGCCGAGACCGCCCGCCGCCGCAGCCCGGCGTCGCCGCGCCGGGCACGCTGAGTGCAACGGCACACCGGTATCACTGCATTGGATCGTCCGGGAGTGCGGCCGTTCTTCCGCCCGCACGTTTGACTCGTCCGCGCACCCATCTGCAAATCCAGCGAAAAAAGCAGCCGCGCGCGACGCAGGCCAATCGCCCGAGATCGCGCACGGCTGGGTGTGGTCAGATCAGGCCATCGCGCCGCCAGGCGGCGACGAGTGCTTGCGGGCGGCTACTTGTTGTAGCCGATGGCGTCGAACGCCGTCAGATCGCTGGTGCGAAGGAAGTTCGGATAGAACGTCTCGCCGTAGCTGAACGCCGGATCCATGATGCCGATCGCAGGAACCTGCTCGCGGAAGTGGCTGGCCTGCCACGGCGAGCCGTCGCTCAGGCGGTACTCGACGCTGATGATGTCGAAGTTCACGTCGTCGTTCGGGTTGTTGAACACCGCCCAGCGCGGTCGCACCGCGAACTCGGCGGTCGTGTCCGGGTTGAAGTCGCCGTTGCCGTCCGTTCGGCGGAAGCGGAAGATGTCGAGCGTCTCGATGTCCTGGAAACGGAAGTCCACGCCGCTGCCGAAGCCCAGCGCGTGGCCCACCTCGTGAATGATCACGTCCTGGAGCGAAATCGTGCTGCCGCCGACGCCGTTGCTCGGGTCATAGTCGAACGGGAAATTCGTGCTGAACTGCATGCTGGCGTCGTTGCCGCTGACGGTGCCGCCGGACGCCTTCCAGTTCGCGAACGTCCAGAAGATGCGGGTTTCGTTGGTCGTCGAGCCACTGCTGTAGCGCACCGGAATCGTCGAGCCGCTCGGCAGCGAGCTTTGGATCGTGTCGCTGGCGTCCGCACCGCTTTGCAGGACCGACCGCGACGTGGCCCAGTCGACGTAGCCGTAGGTGCTGCCCGTGCCGCCGATGATGCCCGAACCCAGAGACGCGAAGCTGACCGAGACCGTGACCGTCATCGAGTCCGACGGGAACTGGCTCTCGAGGTATGCCTCGGCCGCGGCGAACGCCGGGATCGCGGCGGCGGGGACGCTGGCGGCGAGCGAGAAGACGACGTTCAAACCGCCGCCGGGGCCGGCAATGCCGCCGGGCGTGGTGTCTAGCAGGATGATCTCATCCGGGTTGGACATCTGAATCGCATGGTCGGCCGCCATGCCGACGAGGTCGCCGACCGTGAGCGCCGGCTGATCCGCGCAGATCGGCTTCCAGACTTCTTCGCTGGGCATGACGATCTGCTCGCCGCTGGGCAGCCCCGCCGGCTGGTCGCCGAGCGGGATCGTGAAGCGGACCGGGGCCGCGCCGATCGCGCTCGGGGCGGGCGTCGCGCCGTCCTGCTGAGTCGGAACCTGGGCCAGGGCGGTGGTCGCCGCACCGAACAGAACGGTGCTCGTCAGGAAGTGAAAACGACGGAGGGACATGCAGAAATCTCCATGCAAGCGATGCGGGTCTGACGTGGGGACAGGGACGCGGCTGTGCCGGACACCGAACCGCTCGATGCGCCGGCAGGATGCGCACGCGCCAGAATCGACCCGACGGGTTGGTCTAGAACATACCCACGCCGCAGATCGGAATTCAATAGAGTCTTTGCACGATCATGCTCCGATCGCGGCTCTGCCGACCCGCAATGAACGACTTCGCTCGGTTATAGGACTGGGAATCCGGGCTGGGAATTCCCGGCCGCGTAGCATAAGTTCCAGATGTACGAGTGCGCGCCGCCGAGCCGCGGCCTGCCCGATCGCCCGGCAGCCGGTGAAACCGTGCCGCCCCCGGCCGCATCCAAGGCCGCTGGCGCGTGAGGAGTGTGGCGTGTTCGGCTGGTTCGGCAAGCTGCGGTTTCAATCGCAGATCATCATCCTGATGCTGACGATCGTGCTGACCGCGATCGGCGGCGCGGCGCTGATCGCCGTTCCGCGGGAGCGCACGGCGCAGCTCACGATCTGGCGCGACCGCCTGCGATCGATCGCCGAGATCAAGAAAACCTGGATCGAGCACGAGTTCTGGGACACGCGCAGCAAGCTGCTGCTGGCGGCGCGGATGAGCTCGACCATCGATGCCGCCAATCTGCTCACGGCGGCCGTGGCGCAAGCGGAGGCTGAGGGCGACGACCTCGGCGCGCTGCGCAGCCGCCTGCGGTCTCCGGCGTCGCAGCCGACCACGGCGGACCCGGTCTCGCAGGCCTATCTGACTTCATACGCCGTCCTCGATCCGATCCTGCGCGACCTGCAAATCTCGTTCTCGCTCGACGACCTGCTGCTGGTGCGGCGCGACGACGGCCTGGTGCTCTACAGCGCTCAGGATCCGCGCGCGTCGCTGCGGCCGCTCGATGCGGGCGGTGCGGACAATCCGCCGGTGCGGGCGTACCGCCGGGCGCTGCGCGCGCCGGGCGACGCGGCGACGCCGGCGCTCGTGTTCGAGGATTTTGCGTACGACGCGGATCACGACGGGCCGCGGCTGGCGAGCTTTGCCGCGCCGGTGTTCGACGGCGAGCGCTTCGACACGATCCTGGTGGCTGTTCTGCGGCCGACGCGATTCAACGCGATCATGCTGGAGCAGTCCGAGATCGCCGAGCAGATTTCCACCTACCTGGTCGGGTTGGATCGCATGCCGCGCTCGCACATCGCGGCGATCGACGGCACGGACGGGCGGATCGACCACGCCGGAATCGCGGCGGCGCTCGAAGGGCGGTCGGGCGCGGGCTTTCTGGAGTGCGTCGGCCGCGATCGGGTGCTGGGCGTCTGGTTGCCGGTCGAACTGGGCGACGTGCGGTGGGCGCTGCTCTCGGAGATGAGCGAATCCGCGGTGTTTGCGTCCGTGAACGAGAAGATGCTCACGCTGGGCGCGTACTGGGCCGTGATGGCCCTCGGGTTGGCGGTCCTGGCGCTGCTGTTCGCGCGGCGCATCGACCGCCCGGTGCGCGGCCTGCTGCGCCGCACGCAGTTGCTGGCCGCCGGCCAGCCAACCGGACCGATGGCGCGCTCCGAGACCAGCCGCGAGTTCTCCGAGCTCGTGGACTCGTTCAACGAAATGAGCGCCAGTATTCGCGAGCGGGCGGTCGCGGCGGAGCGCGAGGCCCGCGCTGCGATCGAGGAGCGCGAGGCGCGGCTCCGCGGCGTCTTCGACACGGCGGTCGAGGGCATTCTGCTGCTCGACGCGCAGGGCAACGTCGAGGCGATCAATGCCTCGGCCGAGCGCATCTTCGGCGTGGCCGCGGCCGAGGTCGTCGGGCGGCCGTTCGTCTCGCTGCTGCCCGCGGGTCCGGCGGACGACTGCCGCTGCTACATGGCTGCGCGCTGCGCGGAGCCGATGAGCGCAGCCTGCGCGATTCCGCGCGAGATCGAAGCCCTTCGCCGCGATGGCACGACGTTCCAGGCGGAACTCGCCCTGTGCGAAATGGCCGTGAACGGCCGCCGGATGTTCGCCGCGGCTTTGCGCGACATCACCGACCGCAAGCGGGCCGAGCGCGCCGTGTTCGAGAGCGAGCAGCGGCTGCGGCGACAGAACGTGGCGCTGGTCGAGCTCGCGAAGCTGGAGCCGACGCACGGCCCCGAGGAGGGCGCCTGCGTCAAGAAGCTTGTGCGCACGGCGGCCGAGACGCTGGAAGCCAGCCGGGCCAGCCTGTGGATGCTCGATGACGCCCGCCAGCGGCTCACCTGCATGCGGATGTTCGACGCCGTGCAGGGCGAGTATGCCTGCGGGCAGTCGCTCGACGCGGCGTCTTTCCCGGCGTACTTCCGCGCGGTCGACGAGGAGCGCGTCATCGCCGCGCATGACGCGGCCACCGACCCGCGAACGGCGGAGTTCCTGGAAGTCTACCTGCGCCCAAACAACATCGCGTCGATGCTGGATGCGGCGGTGCGCGTGGCCGGCCGCACCATCGGCGTCGTCTGCTTCGAACAGGTGGGGCCGCCGCGGACGTGGCTGCTCGACGAACAGAACTTCGCCAGCGCGCTTTCTGATCTGGTGGCGCTGCTGTTCGAGTCGATGGAGCGCGACAAGGCGGAAGCGGCGCTGGCCGCGAGCCAGGAGCGGCTGCAACTCACGCTCTCGGCCACGAACGACGCGATCTGGGACTGGGACATCGACACCGACGTCGCGGTGGTCAACGCGCGCTTCTACGAGATGTGCGACGTGCCGCCGGGTCCGGTCACGGGCGCGGCGTGGGAAGCGACCGTTCACCCGGATGATCTCGACGCGGTAAACGCCGCAATGCAGGCGCACCTGACCGGGGCCGCGCCGAAGTTCGAGGTCGAGTATCGCCAGCAGGCCCCCGGCGGGCTGTGGCTGTGGATTCTGACCCGCGCGAAAGTCGTCGCCCGGCACCCCGATGGACGGCCGCGGCGCGTGGCGGGGACGCAGCGCGACATCACCGATCGCCGCCGCGCGCAGCAGGCCGAGGCCGAGCGCGAAGCGGCCGAGGCCGCCAGCCGCGCGAAGAGCCAGTTCCTGGCGAACATGAGCCACGAGCTGCGCACGCCGCTCAACGGCGTCCTGGGCTATGCCCAGATTCTGCAGCGCGATCCGGCGATCACCGCGAAGCAGCGCGAGTGCCTGGAGGCCATCGAAAGCTGCGGTCGGCACCTGCTGACGCTGATCAACGACGTGCTCGATCTGTCGAAAATCGAGGCCGGGCGGCTGGACATTCGCAACGAGCCGCTGGATCTGCCGCGGCTGCTGGCCGACGTGGGGCACGTAGTGCGGCAGCGGGCGGAGGCCAAGGGGCTGGCGTTCGAGCCGGCCGTCGGCCCCGAAGTGCCGCGAGCCATCCTCAGCGACGCGACCAAGCTGCGCCAGGTGCTCGTCAACCTGCTGGGCAACGCGGTGAAGTTCACCGAGCACGGCGGCGTGCGCCTGGTGGTGCGCGAGTCGCCGCGCGAGCGGTTGCGTTTCGAGGTTCACGACACCGGCGTCGGTATTCCGCCGGAGCACGTCGAGCTGATCTTCGACGCATTCCGCCAGACCGAGGCCGGGGCCGCGGCCGGAGGCACCGGCCTGGGGCTGACGATCAGTCGTCGCATTGTCGAGGGGCTCGGCGGCGGGCTGCACGTCGATAGCACCGTCGGCAAGGGAAGCTGCTTCTGGTTCGACATCCCGATCGTCGAGGCCGATCCGGCCGCGCTGCCCGACGGCGTCGGCGCCACCGGCGATGAGCAGCGACTTTACCGACTCGCGGCGGGTCAGCAGGTGACCGTGGTGATCGCCGACGACCGGCAGGCCAATCGCGACATTCTGCTGCGCATCCTCGAACCCGCCGGGTTCACCCTGCTGATGGCCGGCAACGGGCAGGAGGCCGTCGACCTGGTGCGCGCCAATCGCCCCGCGGCCGTGTTGATGGACGTGCGCATGCCGGTGCTCAACGGTCTGGAGGCGACGCGCGTCATCCGCGGCGATCCGCGGATCGCCGCGACCTGCATCATCGCGGTAACCGCCAGCGTGTTTCCCGATGCGCAGCGCCAGGTGCGCGAAGCCGGCTGCGACGACATGATCGGCAAGCCGTTTCGTGCCGCCGAGATTTTCGCCGCGCTGGAGCGGCATCTGAAGCTGCGGCTCGAAGACGCGACCGCCGGAGCCGCCGCGGCGCCGGCGACCGGTTTCGGCGGCGGCGTCTCGGCCACGGCGGCGCGAGAAGTTGCCGCTCGATTGCGCTCCGCGATCGAGATCGGCAGTTTCACGGAGCTGAGCGCTCTGGTAGACGAGTTGTCCGCCGAGGTCGGCGACGCGGCCCTGCTGGGCGCCGAGATCGGCCGACACGCCAACTCGTTCGACTTCGACGCGCTCGCCAGCCTGGCGGCGCGACTCGAGGAGCAGGCGGCGGAAATGGAGCCCGCGCATGGCGGCTGACACCCCCGGCGGCAGCGTGCGTGAGAAGGTGCTGCTGGTCGACGACAACGCGACCAACCTGCAAGTGCTGCTGCGCACCCTCGATGGCCAGGGCTGCGAGTTGCTCGTGGCCAGAAGCGGCGAGGCGGCGCTGGAGGTCGCGCGCAAGACCCGCCCATCGCTCGTGCTCCTCGACATCATGATGCCGGGCATCGACGGCTTCGAGACCTGCCGGCGGCTGAAGGCCGAGACGCTGACGCAGGACGCCGCGGTCATTTTCCTGTCGGCGCTCGGCGAGGTGGGCGACAAGGTCAAGGGACTGGAGCTCGGCGCGGTCGACTACATCACCAAGCCGTTTCAGGCGGATGAAGTGATCGCCCGCGTCAACACGCATCTGACGATTCGCCGCCTGCGGCGCGAGGTGCAGGCCCGCTGGGAGGATCTGGATCGCGAGCTCAAGATCGTCGCCGACGCGCAGAAGGCCCTGCTGCCGGCAAAGCTGCCGCAGATTCCGGGGCTGCACCTGGCGGCGTACTACGAAACGAGCCGCTACGCCGGCGGCGATTACTACGATGTCGTGCCGCTGCCCGATGGCCGCTGGGGGCTGCTGCTGGCCGACGCCGCCGGGCACGGTGCGCCGGCGGCGATGCTGATGGCGATGACGCACGCCGTGTTTCACGCCCAGAGCGACGCGCTCGCGTCGCCGCCGCTGCTTCTCGATCGGCTGAACCGGCACATGCTCGCGAATCGCTGGCCGCGATTCGTCACGGCGCTCTACGCGATCTTCGATCCGGCATCGCGCGTGCTCGAATTCGCCAGCGCCGGCCACATGCCGCCCGTTCTGGCCCGCGCCGGGAGCGAGCCGGCGGACGTGGCGTGCGATCCGTTGTTTCCGCTGGGAGTGGCGGCGTTCGACGAGCTGCCCAGCGCGCGGTGCGAGCTGCAATCGGGCGACCGGCTGCTGTTCTACACCGACGGCGTCAGCGAGCGCTTCGCGCCGCACGGCGAGCTCTACGGCGTCGAGCGGCTGCGCGCCCGCTTCGGGCAGCCGCACGCGACGACGGCGGACGCCGCCGCGGCCGAGATCATGTCCGCGGTCGAGGCATTCGCCGCCGGCCGATCGGCGGAAGACGACCAGACGCTGCTGGTTGCGTACCTCGATTGATGCCGCGTTACGCCCCGACGCCTTCAGCGACGTCGGCACCCCGCACCACGCCCGGATCGCGCCGCAGCGACGGCTGCGCCAGCCGGGCCACGGTGTGCATCGCCCGCGGCAGCAACGCCCACACCAGGCCCATCCCCAGCGCCGCTCCCGCCGCCACGTCGCTCACGAAGTGCGCGCCGTGCACCAGCCGCGCGCCGCAGTTCAGCGCCGCCAGCGCGAAAACCAGGATCGTCAACCGCGGCCAGACGATCGCGAGCGCCGCGGCCAGCGCACACGCCGCCGTCGCCTCGCCGGAGGGCAGCGAACTCGGCGTGTTGCCCGCGAGGCCCGCGAGCGGCGGCATGAATGCCAGGTGCGCGAGCGGGCCGGCGTCCTCGGCAATCATGGCGTGATTCGGCCGCAGCCGACCGATCGCGCCCTGCGCCAGATAGCCGGCAAGGTCGGCGGCGACGACGGCCAGCACGCAGGCCAGCCCCATGCGCCAGCCGCGGCTGTGCAGCAGCACAATCGCCGCGGCCGCGACCATGCCGCCGCCGGCGCTGCCGAAGATGCGGGTCGTCTCCCAGAACGCGCGCGTCTGCGAGTAGAAGTCGCGATCGAGGGGGTCGGGTGTGTTGGTTCGCTCGCTGATGGTCTGGTAGAACCAGGCGTCCGCCCCGCCCACTCCGACGACGGCCGCCGCTGCTAGCGCGACCAGCACCCAGAAGCGCCCCGCGCGCGCGAGCGGCCGCGGCGCCGTGAAAACGTCGAGCTGCGGCAGTGTGGCATTCACGCCTAGTACCGCCTTTCCGCTTCGGGTAGTTGTGCGAAACCCGCAAAGCTGTCGCTGATGCGGATCGACCACACGGCCATCCGCTCCCCGGCGACCCGATGCTCGATCGTGCGGACGACGCGCAGCCCGGGCAGCGCCGCCGGCCCGCCCCGCGCCCCGGTGAGCCGCTCGTGGGCGGAACCGACGTAGATCACCGGTCGCCCGATGAAGTCGCCGGCGTCGCGGATCGGGCCCGGCCACAAGTCGTACTGGCTCAGCCGCCCGCCCAGCGCCGACTGAAACGAGTAGCACCGCGGATTGCCGGGCGTGTAGAACGCAATCAGGCTGGCCACCTGATACTCGTCCGCCGCGATGAACGGATCGCGCCCGGCGGCGCGCTGTTCGGCCAGCACCGCGCCGACGGCCGCGCCCAGCTCGCGCCAGCCGCGCAGCCGGGCCGTCGGATCGAAGCGCCCCGCCGGCGTCAGCTCCCACGGCGGCGCCGTGCGCGCCAGCACGCGAAACACAGGCATCAGTACTTCGCTGCGATGGATGACGAGGCCGGCCGCCAGGCCCAGGCCGGCGCCGGCCAGCGCCAGCCGACGGAGATTTCGCCCTGCCGCCGCACCGCCGCTGCGGGCGCGCACCCGAAACCACTGGACGATCACGATCGTCGCCGTCAACACGGCCAGTGCCGGCCAATTCGGTTGAATCTTCGTCACAAGGCTGAAGCCGGCGAACACCCCGAGCGGCGCCACCGTCGGCCAGAACAGAAAAGCCCCGTCCCAGCGCTGCCCGGCCCACACGCCGCTGGCCGCCGCCCAGCGCCGCCAGGTGAACAGCGCGACGCCCAGGAGCACCGCCCACACCGGCCCGAGCACCGCCAGTTGCCCGGCGGCGAAATCGAGCGGGCCCAGCGGCAGCACGCGCGGCGAGGCGCTGACGCCGGCCTGCCCGGCGACGTGCCGGAAGCTGACCCAGTCGTTCTGGGCGTTCCAGATCGCGATCGGGACGAACCCGAGAAGCCCGACGGCCGTCGCCGCGTAGGGCCCCGGGCGCAGCGCGAAGCGCCGCAATTCCGGCCGCGTGAGAATCAGCAGCCCGATCGCCGGAAACGCCAGCAGCATGTTGTATTTCGCGAGGATGCCGACGGCGATCAGCACCCCGGCCGCCAGCCACGCCCGGAGCGCGTCCGTCCGCAGGGCGCGATGCACCGCCAGCAGCATCCACACCCACGCGCACGCCAGCGGCGCGTCGATCGTCATCAGCATCGAGCCGGCCACCAGCAGCGGCACGGTGGTGCACAGCGTGACCACGGCCAGCGCCGCCCGGGCGCTGCCCAGCGTGCGCAGCGCGAGCTGATGCAGCCCCACGAGCGTCAGACACGAAAGCGCGATCGCCGGCGCGCGGACCGCAAACGCGTCGCTGCCGACAAGCTGGTGCGAGACCCCGGAGAGCAGCGCGCGCCCCGCGGCGATGATGTAGGCAACCAGCGGCCCCTTGCTGTAGTAGCTCCAGTCGAGATCGCGCGACCACTCCCAGTAGTGCGCCTCGTCGCCGCTGAGATCGAGCGGGCAATCGAAGATCAGATAAAGCACGTGAGCGGCGGCGCCGACGACAATCAGCGCCGCGGCTGCCGCGTGCGACGGCCAGTCGCGCGTGGTCGAGCGTGCGTCCGGGAGCGCGGCGACCGCTGCATTCATCGCTAAGCGCCTCGGATCGGGGTCACGAAGGGGCGGTGGCGGTAGCGGGCTGCGACGTCGCGGCGCCGCGGGTGGCGCGAACCCACTTCGCGGTGACGCTGCCGCTCAGCCGGTAGAGCGAACCAAAGACGACGACGTTGTCGCCGGCGCGCAGTTCAGCGAACTCCGCGGGCCGGCCGTCGATTCGAACTTCGCAATCGCGCGGCACGTCGCCGGCCAGCCGGATGATCTGCCCGGTTTTGGGGTGTGCGAATTCGAGTTCCGCGCGGCGGCCGGCGGCGTCGATCGCGACGATGCGGCCGGACACTTCGCGTTCGATGGGCCGCACCATGCGATAGCCGTAGCCGCAGATCACGACCACGGCGGCGATCACGACGAACGCCGCGATGCGGATTGTGCGGTTAGAAGCTGTCATGCCGGTCTCGATTCGGGTGAATTGACGGCGCAGCGCCACCCATGCCGTCGCATGGTGCGCGGCGCGCATTAGCGGATCGTTTGTGCTTCGTAAGCGAATGGCGGGTTTCGCGCGAGCGCCGCGCGGTGGTGGAATTCGCGCGTAGACTTGGCTTGATTCCGCGCGGCGCGGCCGCGCGGGATCGGCTGCAAATTCGGCGCTGCGATCGGCTTACGGCCGGGCGCGATCCGGGCGCAGGCTGAGGCCCGCGCCCGGCAAGCCGCGGACCGCTCGCGCTGGTGTTAACGCCTGCTGCGCGTGCGCTTAACCGGCGCGCAGGCGTACATCCAGCCGCTGCGGCGGCGGATCGAGGCGGATGGGCGTGCGGCCCTGCTGCGAGAAGATGCGGCGGCCGCGCGACAGAATCTCGATTTCGAGCTCGTACTCCTTGTCGAGCTCGACGCGCTGTGGATCGAAGCGCAGCTCGAACGCAACCGGCGCCGGATCGCTGACGCGCTGCGTCATCTCCGCGTAGGTCTTGCTCCCGAGCAGGTTCCGGCGGATCAAGCGGACGCGAAGCTCCGCGTCGCGCGGCAGCCGCGCATCATCCGGAAGCAGCGCGCGGCCGCGGATGATCGGTTCGTTCTCCGGCTCGCCGCCGCGCTGCAGCCGCACGTCGAGGTTTGTCAGGCGGTTGTTGCGGCGGTTCTGCACCAGCAGTCGCACGCGGCCGGACGCATCCGCCTGCCGCTGGAGTTCGTCATCGAGCGCGAAGGATTGCGAACCGACCCGCCCGACCTGGTAGCCGCCGACGGTGACGATGATGTCGCCGGCCTCCAGCCCCGCCTGACTCGCGGCGGAGTTGCGTTCGACGGACTTGACCCGCACGCCGGTGTCGAGTTCCTCCACGGCCGCGCCGAACCGCCAGCGATCGCGCTCGTGAGGCGGGCGGATGCGCTGATTGCCGCGATCGTCCGGCGTGGTCGGGGGCGTGCGGCCTTCGCGCTGGATCGGGCGCTGCTGGGCGGCGGCGGGGGCTGCGCTCAGCCCGGCGGCGGCGATCGCCAGGATGACAATCAGGTCGCGCGGGCGATTCATCGCATTCATCGGTCGATTCTCCTGAAGGGTGTGCCTCGTGTTCGCGCGCTGCGGGCGGGCCGCCCGCGCACCCGACCCCAGGGGCGATCTGCGGCGGGTGCTGCGCGGGCGACGGTCAGCGGGCGCAGTCCTGCGGCGCCGGGATCAGGCAGATGAACTCGAGCGGCGCGGCCCCGGTGTTGCGGAACTGATGCATTTCATTGGCCGGCACCCAGATCACGTCGCCGGCGTGAAACGAGCGCTCGCCCTGTTCGCTCTGCGCGACGCCTTCGCCTTTGAGGATCAGAATCTCGTGCTCGTAGTTGTGCTGGTGGTGCGGGGTATACCCGCCGGGCTCGACCTCGAAATGCCGCATGTGGAAATTCTTCGCGCCGTCCTGCGGGCCGACGAGCATTCGCATTTTCGCGCCGGAAGCGCCATCCATTCTCACCGGGGTCTGCTCGTGCGCGTTGACGGCTTGGACTTTCATGAGCGCCTCCGACACGTGATGCGGATCAGTCTCTGAATCGATGCCGGATCGCCCTACGGGCGCCGGCGCGTTCCATCTGGCCGCGCCCGACGGGGGCGCGCGGGAATATAGTCGATCGAGGTCACCATCAGCAGGTCGATGATGCGATAGTCCTCGCCGGTCTCGGCGACGATGAAAGTGCGTTGTGCGCCGGGCGGGAGCAGCACGAACTCCGGGCCGCGCACTCGAATCGCCCGGCCATCGGCCAGACACAAGGAAAAAGGCCGAAACGGCTTGGTCTGAACAGCTTCGCGCAGGCGTTCGATCGTCATGGGCTCTCCCCGGTCATGCTACGCACTCACCACCCAGCGATCCGCCGCGCGTTGATACGCGACGAGCTCTTCCGGCTTGAAGAACAGGCCGATCTCGAACGCCGCCGTCTCCGGGCTGTCGCTGGCGTGCACCAGGTTGTACTGCTTGTCGAGGCCGAAGTCGCCGCGGATCGTGCCGGGAGCGGCTTCGCGACCGTTGGTGGCGCCCAGCAGATTGCGGACCACTTTGATGGCGTCGGGGCCTTCGAGCACCGCCACCATCACGGGGCCGCTGGTCATGAATTCGACCAGCGCTCCGTAGAACGGCCGATCCTTGTGCACCGCGTAGTGCTTTTCGACCTGAGCGCGAGCCGATTGCTGCAGCTTCATGCCGACGAAGCGCAGACCCTTGTCCTCGAAACGCGCCAGAATGCGGCCGACCAGCAGGCGATGAACGGCGTCCGGTTTGCAGATAATCAGCGTACGTTCCACGGTCGTCTCCGGGTGGCAATGAGAATTTCTGACCCTTCAGGGGATTGTACTGCCGCAGGCGCAACCCGGCGAACCCGACCGAGTGGCGCGCGGTGCGGAGCAGGCGTCGCGCCGGCGGTCGGTCTTTCGCGTTCGAGGGCAGCCCGCGGGACGGATGAACGAATTCCCATCGGCTCGCGCCGGCGAAACGCCGATGTGGCCGGGCGTCGCGCGCGGCCGCCGGTCGCGCGGGGCCGAAGAGCTTGTGAACCGTCGGGCTTCACTCACTTTCATGAGCGGTTCGCGAGCCCCTTGGGCGGGCAGAATGCCCGCCCCACCCGGCGGGCAGAATGCCCGCCCCACCCCAAATTTCACAGGCTCGAAGCCCCGAAAGACTCAGGGTCTGTAAAAAAATGTTCTTGAAAGAAACGAAGGCGTTGCTAACATCATCAATGTGTTGGGTCGGACAGTAACCCACCCACCGGCGGCGTGCCCCTGACGGGCATCCGCAGCCGGCATTTCCAAACCACGAGTTTTGGAACGCGTTCGGATCGGCCAGCGGTCTGCGCTCTTGTCGCGCCCGCCCCCGATCGGCTGGAGGTATTGTCTATGAAGGTGTCTGCCGCATCGATCGCATCGGGCACGCGCGTGAAGGTCAAGGATCCGATGGCGGTGCCCGAGCACTCCACGTGGGAAGATGACGGGCAGCGCACCTCGACTCCGGTGAAGCGTCGGCTGCAGCTCCAGTTCTTCGCCGGGCACAAGAGCGTCGCCGGCGAGGTCGTCTACGTCTCGAACGAATCAGAGCGCGATCGTCTGCGGCAGCGCGGCATGTGCAAGGTGCAGATTCGCGACGCCGCCGGCAGCATGATCGTCATCACCGCTCCGACCGAGGTGCTGAAGCGCGCGTCGTAATTCCCCGCGGACCGCGCGAAACCCGCCCAGGCTTATCAAGCACCAACCGCGACGCCCTGCACCGCGTCGCGGCGGCGAAGACGTGACTACGGCGAGCGTCGGTCGCGCGGTGGCCCCGCCAGTAGCCGCTGCGCCACGCTCTCAGTAATCGTATCGGGTTCGCTCATCCGCCCCGGGCCCACGGCACGGCACGCCTGCCAGCCGCTCTCCGGCCCGATCAACGCAAATCCGCTCGCAGTCAGAAACGCCACGTTCCGCTGCACCGCCGGGTGCCGCCACATGTTCTCGTTCATCGCCGGCGCGAGCATGACCTGGCAGGCGGCGCCGAGGAGCAGCGCGCTAACCAGGTCGTCGGCGATGCCGCCGGCGAGCTTGCCGATGATGTTTGCAGTGGCGGGGGCGACCAGGATCAGATCGGCACGTTCGCTGGTCTTCAGGTGCGGGATGCCGGCGGCCTCGGTGACGCGCCAGGGGCTGATGAGCACGCCGCGGCCGGTCAGCCCCGCGAATGTCGCCTCGCCCACGAACCGCCGTGCGTTGCGGGTCATGGCGACGGTCACGCCGCAACCCTGCTGAACCAGCATGGAAACGGCGGCCGCGGTCTTAAACGCCGCGATGCCGCCGGTGACGCACACGAGCAGTTCGTAGCCCCGCAGTCGGTCGGCGGAAGGGCCGGCCGTTTGCGGAGGGCCGTCAGGGAGTTGGGGGTTCAAGGCCGGACGCCTCGAAGTCGATCGTGAGCTTGTCCTGCAAGATCTCTTCGATCACGACTTCCATCTCGGTCTTGCCGGTTGGATCGACCATCGGGCGGGCGCCCTGCATGAGCTCCAGCCAGCGCTTCTGGATCAGGGCCGTCAGTTTGAACCGGCCGCCGACCTTGTTGATGACGTCGTCGCTTCGCAGGGCCTCGATCATGCTGTCGTCGTCTCCGCCAGGCGGGTTTCAGGCGGCGCCACCAGCGGCGCTTTGGGACACGATGTCCAGCACCTGCCGCACCGAATCCTCCAGTATATCATTTGTGATGAAGTTGGGGTAGTACCCGCTGTTGCGGGCGAAGGCGATCTCGCCGTCCGCCTCGGCCAGCCGTTTCTGTTGCAGCGTTTCGGACTCGGTGCGTCGGCCTTCCAGTCGGGCGCGGAGCGTCTCCATCGTCGGCGGCAGCACGAAGATGCGGATCGACGCCGGCATCTGCCGCGCGATCTGCGCGCCGCCCTGCACCTCGATCTCAAGAATGATGTTCTGGCCGGCGGCGAGCGCCTCTTCGACCGGCCGGCGGGGTGTGCCGTAGCTGTGGCCCAGATACTCGGCATGCTCCAGCAGCGCCCCCGCGTCGCGCATCCGCTCGAATTCTTCGCGGGACACGAAGCGGTAGTGCTGACCATCGACCTCGTGGCCGCGGCGGGGCCGGGTGGTGACCGAGACCGACCAGCGCGAATTCGGCAGCCGCTTGAGCAACTCGTCGCAGATTGAAGTCTTCCCCGCACCCGACGGGCCGCTGATTACGATCAGTTTTCCGGGTGATTCGGCAACCATGCGGCGGGATGTTACCGCGCGAGCCGCGAGCCGGCAGCGCCGCGACTCGAGGGTAGTGGCGGAGACGACAGACAGCGCGCGGAGACGGGGCGCGGTCGCGTCGTGCGGTGGGTAGAATCCATGTGTGATGGGCCGCGTAACGCTTGCGCTGGAAACGTCGGGGTTGAGCGGGTCGTTTGCGCTGGCAACGGCCGAAGAGATGCTGCTGGAGCACACCCTGTTGGACGCCCGCGCGTACTCGGCGGCGCTGCTGGTCGAGATATCCGCGGCGCTCGCGGCTCGGGAGCTGCGCTGCGCCGACCTCGGACTGGTGTGCTACTCTGCGGGGCCCGGCAGCTTCACCGGCCTGCGCGTCGCGGCGACCGTGGCTGCGATGCTTCAGGCCGCGACCGGCTGCGACGTGGTCGCCGCGCCGACGCTGGAGGCGATCGCGATGAACGCACTGGCGGCCGAACCGCGGCCGACGACCGTCGTCGCGCTGCTCGACGCCAAACGCGGCCAGGCGTACGCCGCCGCGTATGACGTGCTGGACGAGGGCGCGTTGCACGAACGCCGCCCGCCCGCGGTGTGCGACCCGCAGACGCTGCTCGCCGCGTTTGACCCGCCGCCGGCGGTGTTGGGCGGCGGCGCGGGGGTGCATCGGGCCGCGTGCGAAGCAGCGGGGGCGACGCTCCTACCGGAGGATTTCTGGCGGCCGCGCGCGGTCAGCGTATTGCAGATCGGACAGCGCCGGGCGGCGGCCGGGCTCTGCTGCCGGCCGCACGAAATCGTGCCGATCTACGTGCGCCCGCCGGAATGCGAAGAGGTGTACGACGCCCGGCGGGCCGCAGCGCGGACGCGACGCGGGGAATAGCCGCGGCGGCCGCCCGCAGCGCGAGACGAAACCATGCGAATGCCCTCCGACCCGACGCGATTGATGGACGACCGCGAGCTGCTGGCGCGACTGATCGCGTTCGATTCCGTCAGCGATCGGCCGATCGCGCCGATCGCCGACTTCATCGCCGACTACGCGGAGCGAGCCGGTTGCCGCGTCTGGCGGCAGGTGTACGGCAACGGCGCGAAGATCAACCTGATTCTTCGCCGCGGTCCGGATCGCGCGGGCGGCCTGACGCTGTCGGGGCACATGGACGTGGTTCCGGCAGCCGAGCCGAACTGGAGCGGCGACCCGTTCGTACTGCGCGAAGCCGCAGGCCGGCTGATCGGCCGCGGCGTGGCGGACATGAAGGGCTTCGTGGCGCTGGCGCTCAACGCCCTGTGCGAGTGCGACGACGATGCCCTCCGCAGCCCATTGGCGCTGCTGCTGACGTGCGACGAAGAGGTCGGCTGCCTGGGAGCGCAACACTTCGCGGCGAACTGGCGGGGCGAGTTTCCGCTGCCGCCGGACGTGCTCGTGGGGGAGCCGACGCGGCTGCGGCCGGTGCGGATGCACAAGGGTCATCTTAAGCTGCGCATCACGCTGGCGGGTAAACCGGCCCATAGCGGGTACCCGCACCTGGGAGCAAACGCGATCGAGCGGGCCGCGCCGGTTCTTGGGCTGCTGGCCGCGCTGGCGGCGGAATGGCGGCAAGTTCGCACCGAAAACAGCACGCACTTTCCGGAGTGCTCATATCCGGTGCTCAACATCGGGCTGATTCGCGGCGGCAGCGCCGTGAACATCGTGCCGGAGCGGTGCGTGATCGATTTCGGCGTGCGGCTGCTCCCGGGGCAGACCAGCGCCGCCGCGCTTGCGGAGCTTCGGGCGCGGCTCGCAGCGCTGCCCGTGGAGACGCAGACGGCGCTGGCGTTTGAGGTCATGAACGACAGCCCGCCGATGTATTGCCCGCCGGATGCGGCGCTGAACGTTGCACTCTGCGAGCTGCGGGGCGATTCCGCGACCCACGGGGTCTCGTTCGCGAGCGACGCCGGGCCGCTCAGCGCGGCGGGCATGCGGTGCGTCCTGTGCGGGCCGGGGGATATCGAGAACGCGCACCGGGCCGACGAGTCGATCGGCGTTCGGGAGCTGGCGGACGGTCAAGCGCTGCTTGCGGCGCTGATCCGACGGATCTGCCAGACCTGAGTCTCAAGCCACATCCCGGGCGACTGTGCGACTTTCCGCACCGCGCGCGGAATTCTCGGCCGTCCGCGACGGCGTGCAGACCGCATTTTCCGCCTGAGAGCCACGCCGCGGGCCTGATTCTGCGGCTCGGCGAGCAATTCTCCGATTTATCCCGCCGACCTCGCGCGTCTGGTCCGCCGCTTGCATCCTGTGTGATCCTGGGAGTTCAGAGGCCGACAGCGAAGTTCCGCAACCCCGGATCGCACAGCGAGCGCCACGATGGCTACTCACGTCCAAACGTTGACAGGTGAAAGACTTACGACCGATTCGCGCACAGCCGGCGAACCGCAGCGAATCGAGCAGTTCGTCTACGACGACGCGATCTCGCGGCTGTTCATGACCGCGACGATCATCTGGGCGATCGTGGCGATGCTGGTGGGACTGGTCGCGGCGCTGGAGCTGGCGTTCCCGGCGATCAACGCGGGGATTCCGTTCATCACGTTCTCGCGGATTCGTCCGCTGCACACGAATGCGGCGATCTTCGCGTTCGCGGGCAACGCCATCTTCGCGGCGATCTACTACTCCACACAGCGGCTGTGCAAGACGCGGATGTTCAGCGATCTGCTGGGCCGCGTGCACTTCTGGGGCTGGCAGGGCATCATCGTGTCGGCCGCGCTGACGATCCCGTTCGGCATTACGCAGTCGAAGGAGTACGCCGAACTGGAGTGGCCGATCGACATCGCGATCGCGGTCGTGTGGGTCGTGTTCGCGATCAACTTCTTCGGGACGCTGGCGGTGCGGCGCGAGCGACACCTGTACGTCGCGATCTGGTTCTACATCGCGACGATCGTAACCGTGGCGATCCTGCACATCTTCAACAACCTGGTGATTCCGGTCGCGCCGCTGAAGAGCTACTCGATCTACGCGGGCGTGCAGGACGCCTTCATGCAGTGGTGGTACGGGCACAACGCGGTGGCGTTCTTCCTGACGACGCCGTTCCTGGGGCTGATGTACTACTTCGTGCCCAAGGCGGCCGATCGGCCGGTGTTCAGCTATCGGCTGAGCATCGTGCACTTCTGGTCGCTGGTGTTCCTCTACATCTGGGCCGGTCCGCACCATCTGCACTACACCGCCCTGCCGGAGTGGGCCAGCTCGCTGGGCATGCTGTTCTCCGTGATGCTGTGGATGCCTTCCTGGGGCGGCATGATCAACGGGCTGCTGACGCTGCGCGGGGCCTGGCACAAGGTGCGCACCGATCCGGTGCTGAAGTTCTACGTGGTGGGCATCACCTTCTACGGCATGGCCACGTTCGAGGGGCCGATGCTGAGCGTGAAGAGCGTCAACGCCCTGTCGCACTACACCGACTGGACCATCGGGCACGTGCACGGCGGGGCGCTGGGCTGGAACGGTTTCATGGCGTTCGGCATGATCTACTGGCTGCTGCCGCGGTTGTTCCAGACGCGACTGTACAGCGTGAAGCTGGCCAACTGGCACTTCTGGCTCAGCACCATCGGCATCGTGCTGTACATCACCGCGATGTACGTGGCCGGCCTGACGCAGGGGCTGATGTGGCGGGCGATCGACGCGGAGGGTCACCTGGCCAATCCCGACTTCGTCGAGACGGTGGTCGCGATCCTGCCGATGTACTGGATTCGCGCCCTGGGCGGCGCGCTCTACCTCGGCGGCGCGGCGATCTGCCTGTGGAACTTCTACATGACGTGGCGCACGCGGCCGGCGAATTACGAGGAGCCGGTGCACACCGCGCCGGCGCTGGGGCGCGGCTATGCCGACCCGCCGCCGCCGGCTTCGCGGCTGCAGCAGCAGGGTGCGTCGGTGACGAACTTCGCCCACAAGCTGAACGTGTGGGAGCAGGCCGCGTGGCACCGCCGCTGGGAGCGGCTGCCGCTGCGGTTCACGGTGTGGGTCACGATCGCGGTGGTGGTGGCGACGCTGTTCGAGCTGATCCCGACGTTCGTGATCCAGTCGAACGTGCCGACCATCGCCAGCGTGCAGCCCTATACGCCGCTGGAGCTTGCGGGCCGCGATCTGTACATCCGCGAGGGTTGCTACAACTGCCACTCGCAGATGATCCGGCCGATCCTGTCCGAGACCAAGCGCTACGGCGACTACAGCAAGCCGGGCGAGTTTGTGTATGACCATCCGTTCCAGTGGGGCAGCCGCCGCATCGGCCCGGACCTGGCCCGCGAAGGCGGGAAGCAATCGGCGCTGTGGCACCTGCTGCACTTCCGCAACCCCAAGGAATTCAACCCGAACTCGATCATGCCGCCCTACCAGTGGTTCCTGACGAGCCGAGTGGACTTCGACGGGTTGCAGCCGCGACTGCGGGCGATGGTCGCGCTGGGCGTGCCCTACAAGACGGCGGAGGTGCGCGAGGCCGCCGCGCTGGCCCGCGCGCAAGGCAAGGAAATCGCCGCGCAAGTCATCGAACAAGCGGGCGGGGCGGACCCGCGGCGGACCGGCGGCAGCGCGGACGTCGCGCTCCCGCCGCTCGAGGAGACGGAAGTGGTGGCGATGATCGCCTATCTCCAGCGGCTCGGGACCGACATCTTCAAGCCGGCGCCCGACCCGAATGCGCCGCCGGCCGCCGCAACGCAGGCGAGCGCGCCGACGACCGGAGGTGCGCCATGACAATCGCGCTGGTTGCAGACCAGGTGCGGGCGTTCGGCGATTCGACCTTTGCCCAGATCGCCCTGCTGATCTTCGTGGCCGCGTTCGTGGCGATCGTGGTGCGCACGTGGCTGCTGCCGCGCAGCGCGATCCGCGAGATGGCCGAACTGGCGCTCGATGACGACGAGCGCACGCCCGAGGGGCGGCGGACGGCGGCGGTGCGCGGCGACCTGAACGGAAAACCCCTCGACGGAGCGACGCGATGAGCACAGCCCCCAAACAGGACGTTCTCACCGATCACGAGTACGACGGGATTCGCGAGTTTGACAACCCGACGCCGGGCTGGTGGTGGTGGCTGTTCAACGTGACCGTGGTGTTCAGCGTCGCCTATTGGCTGATGTATCACGTCGGCACGGTGGGCGTGGGGATGCATGCGGCGCATGAGACGGCGGTGGCGGACGACCTGCGGCTGCAATTCGCGGAGATCGGCGAACTGCAGCCCGACGCGCCGACGCTGATGAAGTACATGACCGACGAGCGCTGGCTGGCGGTGGGCAAGGCGGTCTTCAAAGCGCAGTGCATGTCGTGCCACGGGCCGAGCGCCGAGGGTCAGATCGGTCCGAACATGACGGACGACTCCTATAAGAACGTGGAGAAGATCACGGACATCGCGCGGGTGGTCATGAACGGCGCGGCCAATAACGCCATGCCGGCGTGGGGCAACCGCCTGCACCCCAACGAAGTGGTGCTGGTTTCGGCGTACATGGCTTCGCTGCGCGGCAAGAACCTGCCCGGACCGCGGGGTGCGGAGGGCAAGGCGATCGCGCCGTGGTCGACCGAGCCTTAAACCGACGGGTGACGTGACGTGTCGACGACGCCCACACTGCTGCAACCTGAGGAGCGCGTCCTCTCGACGCTGAACGCCGACGGCTCGCGCCGCTGGCTGCAGCCGCGCGTCTCGCCCGGGCGCTTCCTGCTGTGGCGGCAGGTGACGGCGTACGCGCTGATCGCGATCTTCACGCTGATTCCGTGGATCAACATCAACGGCAAGCCGGCGATGTTCCTGGACGTCGTCAATCGCGAGTTCACATTCTTCGGGTTCACGTTCCTGCCGACCGACACGGTGCTGCTGGCGCTGTTCCTGGTCGCGTCGATCATCGCGGTCTTCCTGCTCACGGCGCTGCTGGGCCGCGTGTGGTGCGGCTGGGCGTGCCCGCAGACCGTGTACATGGAGTTCGTCTACCGCCCGATCGAGCGGCTCTTTGACGGAACGCGCGGGCGGGGCGGACGCTCGCCCGCCGATCTGCCGCCGTGGCGGCGCGTCGCGAAGTTCGCGGTGTTTCTGCTGGTATCGATGTTTCTGGCGCACACGTTTCTGGCGTACTTCGTCGGCGTCGAGGCGCTGCAGCAGTGGATGCGGCGCTCGCCGCTGGAGCACCCGCTGACGTTCCTGGTGATGGTCGGCGTGACGGGGCTGATGTTGTTCGACTTCGGCTACTTCCGCGAACAGACCTGCATCGTGGCGTGCCCGTACGGCCGGCTGCAGGCGGTGCTGCTGGACCGGCAGTCGCTGATCATCAGCTACGACGAGCGCCGCGGCGAGCCGCGCGGGAAGCTGCGCGACCCGGCGGGCCAGGCGCTGCCGGTGCTAAATCGCACCGCGACCGATGCGGATGGCGCTGCGGAGCCGCGGCGCGGCGACTGCATCGATTGCGGGCTGTGCGTGGTGACGTGCCCGACGGGCATCGACATTCGGGCCGGTCTGCAGATGGAGTGCATCGGCTGCGCGCAGTGCATCGACGCCTGCGACGTGGTGATGGACAAGATCAAGCGGCCGCGCGGACTGATCCGCTACAGCTCGCAAGCCGCAATGGCAGGCGAGAAACGTTCGTGGCTGCGGGCCCGCGTCGTGCTCTACCCGGCGCTGCTGGCGGTTGTGGGGTCCATCTTCGTCCTGATGCTGGCGCGCAAACCGCAGGCGGACGTGACGCTGATCCGCGCCGGCGGGGCGCCGTTCTCGCTGCTGGCCGACGGCCGCGTCGCCAATCCTTACCGGTTGAAGATCGTGAACCGCACCCGCGCCGCGGCGACGTACGAATCCGCGGTGGTCAACCACCCCGGCGGCGAAGTGGTCGGCGAGGCGGCCCGCATCACGCTCGCGCCGGGCGAGGATCGGCATGAAAACGTGCTGATCGTTCTGCCGCGCGAAGCGTTTACGCACAGTCCGCTGTCGGTGACGGTGCGCGTCGCGGATGGTTCCGGCTTCTCGACTGAGTTGAATTGCCACGTCTTCGGACCGATTCACCCCGCGTCGGCGACGACGCAGAAAGGAGCCGGCGGTGGCTGACCCGGGAATGGAGTACACCGGCGGGAACGCGCGACAACCGACGCCGCGCGGCGCGTGGCACTGGCCGGCGATCGTGATCGGGCTGCTGGGCGGGCAGGTGTTGCTGTGCGCGGTGACGGTGTATCTGGCGGTGTCCGATCGCACGTTCGCGATCGAACCGAACTACTATCGCCAGGCGTCGGACTGGAACACGCGCGCGCAGCAGGAGCGCGTGAACGCCGCGCTGGGCTGGACGGCCGCGCTGCGCCACGGCGCGGCGACTTCTCTGGGCGATCGCGCGATCACGTGCGCACTGCGCGATGCCGCGGGAGCGGCCGTGACCGGGGCGACGCTGACGGCGACCGCGTTTCACCACGCGCACGGCGCGGAGCGCCGCCCGCTGCAATTCATCGAGGGCGATCCCGGCGTTTACACCGCGACCCTGCGCGTCACCTGGGCGGGGCAGTGGGAGCTGCGCATCGAAGCACGACACGGCGACCGGCGCTTCACGACCACGCAGACGGTGACGCTGCCGGCGCGCGAGGGGTCATAGCCAGATGTTCGCGCTGCTCTCGGCGGTGTTCGTCGCCAGCCTGCTCGGCAGCCTGCACTGCGCCGGCATGTGCGGGCCGCTCGCGCTGCTGGCGGTTCAGCCCGCGGGCGCGGCACACCGCCGGTGGAAGCCGCACCTGGCCTATCACGGCGGGCGGCTGCTGGCATACGCGGCGCTGGGCGCGGCATGCGGCGCGATCGGCCTGGCGGTCGATCGCGGCGCGGGGCTCGCGGGGCTGCAACGCGCCGCCGCACTGCTGGCCGGGGCTACGATCGTGACGCTCGGGCTGGCGGCGCTGATTCACGAGTTCGGGTGGTGGCCGCGCGCGGCGGTTCGCATGACCGTCGATGGCCGCGCAGCGCCGCGCGGGCGTCTGCGGCGCGGGCTGGCCTGGCTCTCCGACGTTTCGGTGCGCGTGATGCGCCTCGGGCATCGCGCGGCGAGCGGGCTGCCGCCGGGGCGCAGGGCGGCGCTGATCGGCGTCATGACGCCGTGTCTGCCGTGCGGCTGGCTGTATGCGTTCGCCATTACCGCGGCGGGCGCCGCCGGTCCGCTCGCGGGCGCCGCCGTGCTGACGGCGTTCTGGCTGGGCACGGTGCCGGTTCTGCTGGGAATCGGGTTGACGCTGCGTCAGGTAGCGGCGGTTCTGGGCGGGCGGGTGCGCGCGATCGCCGCGGTGGCCATGATCGTGCTGGGAGTTCTGACGGCGCTGCAGCGCGTCAACCTGCCGCTGCTCGAAGCCCCGGCGCTGGCCGCGCCGCCGGTCGGGGTGTCGGATGTCGCGGCGATCGACCGCGTGAATTCGTTGGATTCGAGCCAGGCGCCGTGTTGCCACGGCGGAGGATGAGTGTTGTCCGGGATTGAAGTCGCCGCCGCCAGTGCTCTGCCGACGCCGGCGCCGCACGTTGCCGCAGGCGCGCCGGCAGCCTGCGCCCATTGCGGGCTGGACGTGCCGGCGAGTCTGATTGTGGCTGCGGAGTCTCGGCAGTTCTGCTGTGCCGGCTGCCGCACGGTGTATGAGCTGCTGAGCGGTTGCGGTCTCGATGCGTACTACCGCGTTCGCGCGGCCGAGGACGGCGGTCGGCCCGCGCAGGTCAGCGGGCGCGGCTACGAAGAGTACGACGATCCGACTTTCGATGGGCTGCACGCCAAGCCGCTGCCCGGCGGACTGAAGCAGATCGAGCTGTTCCTCGAAGGCGTGCATTGCGGGGCCTGCATCTGGCTGGTGGAGCGCGTAGCGCGCGTCGCGCCGCAGGTGATCGAAGCGCGGCTGGACTTCCGCCGCGCGCTGGTGCGCATCGTCTGGAACCCCGCGGCGGGATCGCTGGCGGGCGTGGCGCGGGCGCTCGATTCGCTCGGCTACGCCCCGCACCCGGCGCGCGACGCCGGGGCGCGCACGCTGCGCCGCGACGAGGACCGCCGGCTGCTGGTGCGGATCGGCGTGGCCGGCGCGTGCGCGGGAAACGCGATGATGCTGGCGTTCGCGCTCTACAGCGGCGTGTTCAGCGGCATCGAGGCGCAATACGAACAGCTCTTTCGCTGGCTCAGCATGGGGCTGGGCGTGCTGGCGCTGGCGTGGCCGGGCAGCCTGTTTTTTCGCGGGGCGTGGGCGGCACTGCGGACGCGCACCGCCCATCTCGATCTGCCGATCGCGATCGGGCTGGCGGCCGGCGGTGCGGCCGGCGCGGTCAACACCGTGCTGGGGCGCGGAGAGATTTACTTCGACTCGCTGGCGGTGCTGGTGTTTCTGCTGCTGGTCGGGCGGGCGATTCAGCGGCGGCAGCAGCGCGCGGCGGCCGACAGCGTCGAGCTGCTCTACTCGCTGACGCCGACGGCGGCCCGACGGGTCGACGGCGACGCGGTGCAGGTCGTGCCGATCGAGGCGCTGCGGCCGGGCGACCTGATCGAAGTGCCCGCGGGCGAGACCATCGCGGTCGACGGGCGGGTGGAGCGCGGCGCATCGTCGATCGACCAGTCGCTGCTCACGGGCGAGTCCGTGCCGGCAAGCGTCGGCGTCGGCGACACGGTTTGCGCCGGGACGCTCAATCTCGCGGCGGCGCTGCACGTGCGGGCCACGGCCACGGGCGAACAATCGCGTGTCGGCCGGCTGATGGACCTGCTGGAGCGCAGCGCCCGGCAGCAGGCGCCGATCCTGCGAGTCGCGGATCGCGTCGCCGGATGGTTCACGGTCGCAATGCTGGCGCTGGCGGGGATTACGTTCGTGCTGTGGCTCGGTCGCGGCCTGCCGACGGCGTTGGACAACGCCACGGCCCTGTTGCTGGTGTGTTGCCCGTGCGCGCTCGGCCTCTCGACTCCGCTGATCGTGACCGTGGCGATCGGGCGCGCCGCGCGGCGGCGAATCCTCATCAAAGGGGGGGAGGTGCTGGAAGCCCTGGCGCGGCCGGGAACGCTGTTTCTGGACAAGACCGGCACGCTGACGCAGGGCAGAATGCGGCTGGTCCGCTGGGAGGGGCCGCAGTGGGTGCGTCCGCTGGTTGCCGCGGTGGAGCGACAGTCGTCACACCCGGTGGCGCGGGCATTCGTGGATGCTTTCGCGGATTGCGCGGAAGCTGCGACGGCAACCGACGTGACGCAGACATTGGGACAGGGGATATGCGGGACGGTGGCGGGCCGAATCGTCGAGATCGGTTCGCCGCAGCGGCTCGGGGCGCCCGGCACGGCGCTGCCGCACCCGCTCGCAGCGCTGCATGAGTTCTCGCGCGAGGCGCTGACGCCGGTGGTCGTGCGGGTTGATGGAGTTATTGTCGCGGTCGCCGGGCTTGGAGATCCGCTGCGACCCGACGCGGCCGCGGCGATCGCGCGTTTGCGCGCGCTCGGGTGGCAGGTCGGAATTCTGTCCGGCGACGATCAGCGCGTCGTGGACGCGGTCGGCGAGCGGCTGGCGATTCGCGGCGAGCATCGGCACGGGCTTCTAGCCCCGGAAGAGAAATTGACGTTCGTAGAACGGGCGCGGTCCGGCGGCGCTGTGGTAATGGTGGGCGACGGCGTGAACGATGCCGCCGCGCTCGCCGCGGCGACCGTCGGCGTGGCCGTGCACGGCGGGGCGGAAGCCAGCCTCACGGCGGCGGATGTGTACATGGATCGGCCGGGTCTGGGCACGATCGTCGAACTCGTCGAGGCCAGCGTTCGAACGTATCGACTGATCCGGCGGAGCCTGGCGGTTTCGGCGAGCTACAACGCACTGGCGGCAGGGCTGGCGATGGCGGGGGTGCTCAGCCCGCTGATTGCAGCGGTGCTGATGCCGATCAGTTCGTTCACGGTGTTGTCGCTGGCGCTGGGCGGGCGGAGCTTCCACCGCGGCGGCGGAGCGTTCGGGTCGGCAGCGGAAGCGGCGCCTTCGTCGGTATGTCGCGGTGGAAGTGAAGCCGAGGCGGCGGGCGGCCGCAGCAGCGGAGTGTAACCGTGTCGATCATCTACGTTGTGCTCCCACTCGCGCTGGTGCTGGCCGGCGCCGCGCTGGCGGCGTTCATCTGGGCGGTGCGCGGCGGGCAGTATGACGACGTGGACACGGCGGCGTATCGGGCGCTGCATGATGATGAGGGGTAGCATCGCGCGCCGTCGGGGATCGCCGTGCGGACACCATCGGGATTAGGAAGGCAGGCGCGATCGGCGGCCCAGGCGAGCGCCGCACGCGTGTTGCGCACGCCGCGCGATCTCCACCAATGACAAGCCGCAGTTCGTTGCGTGTGTCCCGTACCGATATACTGGCCACGGTTCAGCAACGACGCGCCCCCAGTATGGGTTGGTGAATGAACCGCCTGACATTGAAAAACATCGGTCCAATCCGCGAAGCGCGGGTCGAGTTTGGAGATTTGACAGTTCTGGTCGGGCCGCAGGCGTCGGGCAAGAGCATCGCGCTGCAGTTCCTGAAGCTCGCGATCGACAAGGGGAGAATTCACGAACAGATGACGCGCTACGGCGTCGATTGGTCCGGGAACGAGCGGTCGTTCCTCGATGCCTACTTCGGGGAGGGCATGCACGCGATCTGGGGCGGCAGGAGCGCGTTCGAAGTCGATGGCTCGGAGAAATCGCTGGCGACGCTGGCGCGGCGCGGGCGAAGCGAGGCGGACGAGCGCGTGTTCATGGTGCCCGCGCAGCGCGTCCTGGCGCTACGAAACGGCTGGCCGCGGCCGTTTACGGACTACTCGCCGGGCGATCCCTACAGCGTTCGCGACTTCAGCGAAAAGCTGCGAAACCTGGTCGAGCAGGAGTTCGGCTCGCGCGAGCAACTTTTCCCCCAGCAGCGCCGCCTGAAGCGCGAGCTTCGCGACCTGCTTAACTCCCATGTCTTCGGCGACTTTCGGCTGGAGATTCACCGGCTGGCTTCGCAAAAACGGCTGGTGCTGAAGCGCGGCGACAACGGCGCCGATCCGCTGCCGAACATGGTCTGGTCGGCCGGCCAGCGAGAATTCGTTCCGCTACTGCTCGGGCTCTACTGGCTGATGCCGCCGACGAAGACCTCGCGCCGCGGCCAGATCGAGTGGGTGGTGCTCGAAGAGATCGAGATGGGTCTACATCCGAGCGCCATCAACATCGCGATGGTAATGGTGCTTGAGCTGGTGCAACGCGGATATCGCGTGTGCGTTTCGACGCACTCCGGGCAGATTCTGGAGGCCGTTTGGGCCATTCGGCGACTGCAGGAAGTCCAGGCCCAACCGCGATCGCTGCTTGACTTGTTCGGCTGCCCAAACACGCAAACACTTCGCGACGTCGCGGCGTCCGTGCTGTCGAAGCGCCTCGCGGTTCACTACTTTGATCGCAGTTCCGGAAAGAGCCGGGACATCTCCCGGCTGGACCCCGGTGCGGAAGCGCAGGTCGAGGCCGACTGGGGCGGACTCAGCACCTTTAGTCGCCGCGCCAACGAAGCGGTTGCGGCGGCCGTCGCGGCGGCCGAGGGACGGCGGTGAGCCAGTCGTTTCGCGCCGCCGTCGAGCAGTGCACGCCCCTGCGGTCCCATCTTCGCGACGGGTTGAAGGCGCTTCGCCGGCGGGATCGGCTCCGCGTGCGCTGCGTCGAGCCGCGCAGGATCGTCGGCAGCGTCGACCTGGATGCCGCCATGCGGACCACGCTTCCGAACGCGCCGCGGTGGGATTACGGCGTGGGGCACGCGAGCGACGCCGCAGGGGATTGTGCACACTGGATCGAAGTGCATCCGGCCAGCGCCCGCGAAGTCGACGTCGTCGAACGGAAACTCATCTGGCTCAAGCAGTGGCTCGGAGATAACGTCCGGGCGCTGCGCGGACTGCCGCGCCGCTTCGTCTGGGTCGCCAGCGGTCGCACCAGTCTCAGTCCGACCTCGCCGGATCGAAAGCGGCTGGCACAATTGGGCCTGGTCCACGTGGGTCGCGTCTACGAGCTTCGCTGATCTCGCAGCACACTGCGCTTTTCGGATATGATCCGCGAAGTCGAGTGCGGCGTCATGGATGACGATCAGGGGCACGAACGTGTGCGGCGAATGGACTGGCCGGGGGCCGGTTGAACCCAGAGTGGCCACGCGATGCGACCACGCTCGGTCGCACGCCGCGCCCGCGGCGGAGGCGTGTGCCGCGGCGCGTACGCGCGTTGATTAGGGCCTCAGCGCCGGCCGGCGCAGCGCACGATCCCCCTGAATTCCGGCACTTCGAGTTTTCGGCTTGGCGATTGCGGGAGCGGTGTCATGTCTTCGAACGCACGGCGGTTCTGGATGCTGGGCGGATTGCTGCTGGCGGTCAACGTCGCCGGCTGGGCGTGGGTGAAGTATGGCTGGGGCGGCGCGGCGCAGAAGGTCCGAATCCTGGCCGCGCTGCCGACGGAGAACACCGCGGCGACGGATCGTCTCGTGCTGGTCTTTGACGAGCCGCTCGGGCGCGACGCGCAGCGCCGCGCCGCCCTCGATCGCGCCCCGTTCGTCGTGCACCCGGCCATCGACGGGCGCTGGCAGTGGGCGGCCGACGATCGGCTCGAATTCGTGCTGAGCCGGCCGCTGGCGCCCGGGCGGCGCTACACGCTGCGGCCGACTCCCGATCTCGAGACGCAGTTCGGGCGTACGCTGGTCGGGCCGCGCGAGTTCGCCTTCGAGGGCGCGCCGCTGGAAGTCCGCAACATCGAGTTGCAGGCGTCCGACGCGCAGTCGGCCACGATCGCGATTTCGTTCAACCAGGCCGTCGAGCCCGGCGCGCTGCTGCGCGCCCTGCGCTGCACGCCGGCGGCCGACCATTTGAAAGACGACGTCCAGACGCTCGAGTGCACCGCGCTGACGCCGTCGCCCGCCGAGCAGCTCGTCGTCCGCGTCCCGCGGTTTGACGCCGAAAAGCTCCGCATCGAGATCGACGCGGCGCTGACCGGCTTCAACGGCGACTTGCCGCTGCGCGCGAGTTTCGAGGGTTTCCTGCGGGTCGCGCCGCACTTCGCGCTGCTGGGGGCGACTGCGTGGCCGTCGCGCTTCGACGTACCGGCCGGCGCCGAACTGCGCTTCTCGCAGACGCTCGATGCGACCCAGGCGCCGCCAAAAGTCGAGATCGAGCCGCCGGTCGCCGAGCTGCTCGTCCGGTTCGACTATCGGGCGCTGCACGTCGAGGGCGAGTTTCAGCCCGGGCAGCGCTATACCGCAACCATCTCCGGGGAGGTGCGAAGCACCGGCGGCGAGGTCCTTGAGACGCCGCAGTCCGTCGCGTTTGAAGTCCCCGACCGCTGGCCGGCCCTGCACTTCCCGAGCAGCATGGGCGTGCTGTGCCCCGGCGGAAATCTGCTGATCGATCTGGAGGCGAGCAACGTCAGCGCGATCGAACTGGGCGCGTACCGCGTGCATGAGAACAACCTCGCGGCGCACCTGCACGGGCAGGAGCCCAAGGCGACGTCGCGCGAGCTGACGACCCGCACCTTCGACCTCGCGGCGCAGCGCAACGAGGTGTCACGCGTGGCGATCGACCTGGCGGGGCTGCTCGAGGCCCCGCTCGGCGTCTATCGGGTTCGTGCGAAGGCCCGCGATCGCGAATGGACCGACGACAGCGCGGTCATCACGGTTTCTGATCTGGCGATCACGGCCAAGCGCGAACGCGAAGGAGCATTGGTCTGGATCACGTCGCTGCTGACCGCCAGGCCGGTGGCGGACGCCGAGGTAACCGCGTACTCGTTCAACAATCAACGGCTCGCGCGCGGCGTCACCGACGTGGATGGGCTGGTGCGCCTGGAGATTCCGGCAGAACCGGCTGATGGGCCGCTTTGGCTGATCACCGCCCGCAGCGGCGACGACCTGAACTTCCTGCTTCCCGATCGCGGCCGTTGGACCCTCGACGGCGTCGATCAATCCGGCCGCGTCCTCGCCGGTGAGTACGACGTGCTCCTGTATGCGGAGCGCGGTGTGTACCGCCCGGGCGAGACCGTCCGCCTGACCGGCCTGATTCGCGACCGCGACGGGCGGACGCCGCCGCCGTTTCCGCTGAACGTGCAGGTCGTGCGCCCGGACGGTCGAGTCGCGGCGGAGTTGCCGGTCGCGGCGCAGCGGCCGGCCGAGACCGCCGATGCGGCGGGCGACACGGGTGGTTTCTTCACCGCGCAGGGTTTCTTCCAGACGCAGTTCGCATCGCTCGGCGACTCGCAGACGGGGCCATATCGCTTCCGCGTTACGCTGCCCGGCGACGACACGATCCTGGGCGAGGCGACGGCGCTGGTCGAGGCGTTTGTACCCGTGCGGATCGAGGTGCAGACCGCAGCGACGCAGCCGCGCTACGCCGCCGACGAGAAGCCGGTGGTGCGCGTCGCCGCTCGCTATCTCTTCGGCCAGCCCGCGGCCGATCTCCCGGTCGGCGTGACCGGGACGCTCGCCGCCGTGGCATATGAATCGGCAGAGCACCCGACATTTACGTTCGGCGATCCGTCGCGAGCGTTCGACTGGCGGATCGAGCCGGTTTCTGCAGCGCTGGACGCCGACGGCCGTGCCGAGGCTCCCATCGAACTGCCCGATCCGCAGGCCATTCGCGCCCGGCTCGGGGCAGCCGGCGCCGCGGGCGACCCAGCGCCGCCGCGCGTCGCCCGCTGGAGGGGCGATGTGAACATAACGGTCACCGAGCCCGGCGGTCGCTCGGTGAGCGCGGCGGCGCGCGTGCTTGTGGACGCGGCGCCGCGGTTCCTGGGGCTGCGCCTGCCGGCCGGCAAGGTGGCGCCGACCGACGAATCGCTCACGGTCGAGTGGGTGTGCGTGCGCGGCGACGACGCGCCGGCGGCGATCGAGCGCTTCGACGCCGAGTTGTTCCGCGTCGAGTACGACAACGTTCTTGAGAGCGTGAACGGCCGCCCGACCTGGAAGTCGCTGGAGCGACTGGCGTCTGTTGCGAAGCAGCAGGTCGCCGCGGAGGGAGAAGCCGCGCGCGGCCGCTTCTCCATGCCCCTGCCGCGCGACGGGCGCTATCGTCTGCTGGCGACGGACCCGGCGACCGGCGTCGCCACGCGGATCGACTTCGACGCGGCCCGCAACGGCGACGCGGCGCAGGTCGTGGCGCTGGACACGCCGGAGCGGCTCGACTTGCAGCTCGATCGCGAGGCGTACGCACCGGGCGACACGGCCGTGCTCCTGGTGAAAAGCCCCTTCGCCGGCACGCTGCTGGTGACCGTCGAGACCGACCGCGTCATCACGCAGCGCGTCGTGGCGATGAGCGAAAACACGGTGCGGCTGGAGTTGCCGGTTGCCGCGGAACTGCGGGGCGGGGCGTTCGTCTCGGCAACCGTCGTGCGGGCCGTCGATCCTGCGGATGCGACGTGGCTTCCGCACCGCGCCCTCGGCCTGGTCCGGCTGACGACCTCGCACGAAGCGGCTTCGTTGCCGCTGACGCTGACTGCGCCCGCCCGCGCGGAACCCGGCGAGACGGTGCGCGTTCGCGTGCAACTGGGCGACGCCGCGGCAGCGGGCGACGCCTATGCCCACGTGTGGGCGGTCGATGAGGGCGTGCTGCTGACGACCGATTACGAAACGCCCGATCCGCTGAAGCACTTCTTCGCGCCGCGCGCGGCCCAGGTGGCGACCGCCGACGTGCTCGGCGACCTGCTTCCGGACAACGCGCGGCCCGCCGACATGCAGCGCATCGGCGCGGGCGACGATGGCGACGATGCCTACGCCGCACGGCGCGGGAGCACTCCGCAGCCGGCGCGCCCGGCGGTGGTCATCTGGCGCGGCATCGTGCCGCTGGACGCTGAGGGCCGCGCCGAGGTCGAAGCGCAACTGCCGGAGTTCACCGGCGAGCTTCGCTGGATGGCCGTAGCCGTCGCGGGTGACCGCTACGGATCGACCCGCAGTGCGCTGACCGTCACCGCGCCGCTGCTGGCGGAGCTGTCCTTGCCGCGGGCCGTGGCCGTCGGCGATTCATTCGAAGCGCCGCTCAAGTTGTTCAACACCGGCGACGCCGCGCTGGAGGTAGCTGTCGAGCTTCGAACCGATGGCCCTCTGAGCGTGGGGCCGCTGTCGGCCGCACCGACGATCATCCCTCCCGGTGAAGCGCGGACGCTCTGGCTCAGCGCGACGGCCGAGAACCTGGGCGAGGCGCGCGTCGCGGTAACGGCTGCGGCGGCCGACGTGCGGCCGGCCCGCGCGCTGGCTGCCGTGCAGATCCGGCCGATCGGGCCGCTGCATAGCGAGTCGCAACTCGCGCGGGTGAGCGCCGGCGAACCGCTGGAGCTGCCGCCGCCGGATGGTTTTCTTCCGGGAACCGGGCGCACGACGGTGAGCATCAGCCCGCGACCTTCGGTCGATTTGCGGACCACGGTCGATCGGCTGATGGACTATCCGTACGGCTGCGTCGAACAAACGGCGAGCCAGATGTTCGCGCTGCTGCACGCGCCAGAGTTGATTCGCGCCGCGGACAAGACGGGGTCGGGCGGCGGCGAGGCGCGCGCGGCCGCCGCCGGCGATCTGGTTCGCGCGGGCATCGCGCGTCTGTGGTCGATGCAGACGCGCTGCGGCGGGCTTAGCTACTGGCCGGGCGACGCGACGCCGTACCTGTGGGGCTCGACCTACGCCGCGACGCTGCTGGCGCGGGCGAAGCGCGCCGGCTATGAGGTCGATCCGCGCTTCGCAGGCGACCTCGTCGCCTATCTCTCCGCGGCGCTGGAGCGCGACGCGACGGAGCTGACCGACGACGATCGGGCTGAAATCTGCGCCGCGCTGGCCGCATTCGACCAGCCGGCGCTGGGCTGGATGGCGACGCTCTCGGGGCGACTGGAACGATTGGATCTGGCCGGCCGCGCGCACCTCGCGTCGGCCTGGCTGGCGGCGGGCCGCCGCGACCGGGCGCTGGCGGTGCTCCCCGAGGACACGATGGCGATCAGCGTGACGGCGACGACCGGCGGCAGGCTGACATCGCCGGTGCAGCAGGACAGCGTGTTGCTAGGCGCGCTGCTCGACATCGACCCGGCGCATCCGTGGGCCGCCCCGCTGGCGCAGCGCATTATGGCCGCGCGGCAGGACGGGGCGTGGCGCAACACGCTTGAGAACGCACAGGCGCTGGCGGCGCTCGTCCGCTATCAGTCCCTGGGCGGCGAGTCGCCCGCATTCGAGGGTGTGCTCACGACCGCGGCGGGCGGGCAGTACACGTTCAGCAGCGATGCGGTGGCGGTGTTCGACGTGGGCGAGCTCGGCAGCCCGCTGAACGTCCACACGCGCGGAGCCGGCGCGGTGTATGTGGCGATGACCACGGAGGGCGTGCGCGCCGATTCCGCGGTCGAGCCGTATGACCGCCGACTGCGCGTGCGCCGCTCGTGGCAGGACGTCGGCGGTCAGCCGCTGAACGCCGGTGCGATGCGCGTCGGCGATCTGATCGCCGTGGAGGTGACGATCGTGTGCGAGGGGTTGGACGAGGACGCCCAGATAGAGAATGTTGCGATCGTGGATCGGCTGCCCGGCGGCGTCGAGGTGGAGAACCCGCGATTGGCCACGTCCGCCGTTTCCAAGGATGAAGTCGACGTGCCCGATCGCGCCGAGTTTCTGGACGACCGCGTCGTGCTGTTCACTCCGGTCGGCGGCAAGATGCGGACGTATCGATACCTGCTCCGCGCCACGACCGCCGGCGTGTTCGCGAACCCGGCGATCGAAGCCAGTTGCATGTACGACCCCGCGTTTGCGAGCGTGCACGGCGGCGGAACGGTCGAGGTGAAGCGCTGATGTTGCGATCGGTCGCACGCAACGCGTGGCGCGGCTGCCGCCGCCGCTGGCGCCTGCTGGCCCGCGCGGCGCTTGCCGCCGTCGCGGCGGCGATCGTTGCCGGAATCGCCTTCGGCATCGTGTGGCGTTTGTCGCCGTTTCCGATGGATCGTGTGTCGCGACTGGCGGCCAGCCCGTGCGTTACCGACGCCGCGGGCAACCCGCTGCTCCTCCGCGTCAGCGCCGCGGGCGACTGGCGGCTGCCGGCGCCGCTTGCGGAGATTTCGCCCTGGCTGCGGGGCGCGACGATCGCCGCAGAGGACGGCCGCTTCTACGCGCACGGCGGTGTCGACCTTGCCGCGGCCTGTCGCGCAGCCGTGCAGAACGCCGGGGCCGGGCGCGTGGTTTCGGGTGCGAGCACGATCACGATGCAGCTCTGCCGGATGCTCGAACCGGCCCCGCGCAGCGTTGCCGCCAAGGTGTATCAGGCGTTTCGCGCGTGGCAGCTTGAAGCACGGATGTCGAAGGACGAGATCCTCGCGGCGTATCTGAACCTGGCGCCCTATGGCGGCAACATTCGCGGCGCGGAGGCGGCGGCGCGGCTCTACTTCGGCAAGGCGGCCGCGGACCTCTCGCTCGGCGAGGCGGCGCTGCTGGCCGGATTGCCGCAGTCGCCGGCCCGCTACCGCCCGGATCGGCACCCCGCAGCCGCGCGCGACCGCCGCGCCGTCGTGCTGGCCCGCATGCGATCGCGCGGCATGATCGACGCAGAGCAGGAAGCCGCAGCGCAGCTCGAGCCGATCCCAACCGCACGGCACACGCCGCCCCCCGCGCCGCACGCCGCGTGGACGGCGTTGCAGCGCCGGCCCGGCGGGGCGCGAACCACGCTGCGCTCGCCATTGCAGGCCGAAGTCGAGGCGCTCGTCTGCGAATTCGCGGCTGCACGCGGCATCGCGCGGCATGCGCACGCGGACCCGGCGAAGTCGCCGGGGCCAGCGCGCGCCCCCGGCGGGCGCTTCGCGGCCGCTCCCTCGCTGCCGGCGGATGCCGACGTGGCGGTGGTCGTGATCGACATCCCCGCGGCGCAGATCGTCGCGCTGGTCGGATCGGCGGATGCGGCCGACCCGCGCGGCGGCCAGGTGAACGGCGCGACGGCGCGCCGCAGCCCGGGTTCAGCGCTCAAGCCGTTCATCTACGCCGCAGCGCTGGAGTCAGGCGTGCTGGGGCCGGGGAGCACCGTGTACGACATCCCCATCGAGCGCGGCGGCTGGACTCCCGCGAATTTCGATCGCACATACTCCGGTGCGGTGTCGGCGGCGGAGGCGCTGCGCCGTTCGCTGAATGTTCCCGCGATTCTGATCGCGGAGGGCGTCGGCGCGGCGCGTTGCCTGGGAACGCTCGAAAGCGCGGGCATCCGCCCGCCAAGGGGCGCCACCCGCCGCAGCGGCCTGACGATCGCCACGGGCGGCGTGGAGACCACGCTCGTCGAGCTGACGAACGCCTACGCCACGCTGGGCCGCGGCGGCGTGCGACGGCCGGCGCGCCTGATCGCCGATGAGCCGGATGAGTCGGCGGAGGCGCTGTCTCCCGCGACCTGCGCCGTGATTGACGCCATGCTCTCGTGCCGAGCGCGGCCGGCCGTGGGCCTGCCGGCGGTCGCGCAGACGCCGATGGGCTTGCAGACGGACGCGCCATGGTTCATGTGGAAGACGGGGACCAGCTCCAGCCGGCGCGATGCGTGGGCCGTCGGCCACAATCGCCGCTATGCGATCGGGGTGTGGGTCGGGCGGTTCGATGGGGGCGGCGCGACCGCATTCGTCGGAAGCCAGGCGGCCGAGCCGCTGCTGACCGCGCTTTTCGCGTCGCCGCTGTTTCGTACGAACGTGGATCCGCCGCCGCCGGCGCCGATCGCCGTCGCGCGGCCGCTTCCGCCGCCGCGCGAGTGGCGCGAGCGGCTGAGAATCACGATGCCCGGCGCGGGCGCCGCGCTGCTGGCGACAAACGGCGTGACGAGCTTCTCGCCGCGCGCGACGCTGGGCGGCGCGAACCGCACCCGCGCCGAGCGCCCGCTCCGCTGGTTCCTGAACGGCCGGCTGCTCGATGCGAAAGATGACGTTCACGTGACGCTGGGCCCCGGGCGTTATGAGCTGCGGTGCGTCAGTGAGGCTGGCGACAGCGACGCCGTCGAGTTCACGGTGCGGACCGCGTCCGCCCGCGGGCGCTGACGGCGGACGACGCGGCGCTATGGGCCGACGGCGGCGAGCGCCGCTTCGATCTCCTCCATGTCGATCGTGCGGCGCTGCGGATCGCGGGCGAGCATCTGCCGCAGCAGCGCGTCAAACGGCGGCGGCGACGCGGCGGCCAGCGGCTCCGGGTCGATCCGGCGAATCTCGCTGAGCGCCTGGAGGATGTTCATGTCGCCGAACAGCCGCGCGCCGCGGAGCAGTTCGTACAGCACCAGTCCAAGCGCGAACACGTCGCTCGCCGGCGTCGCCGGGTGGCCGCCGGCCTGCTCCGGAGACATGTAGCCGGGGGTTCCGGCGATAGCGCCCTTGACGCGTGAATCGACGTATACCGTGCTGTCGCTCGCGCCGGACAGCGGCTGGCGGAACGAAAGCCCGAAGTCGAGGATTTTCACGACGCGCTCGGATGTGAGCATGATGTTCGCAGGTTTGAGATCGCCGTGCGTGATGCCCAGGGCGTGCGCCGCGGCCATGCCGGATGCGATCTGCCGCCCGATCGCCGCCACGCGCGGCGGCGGCGTTGGGCCGCCCTCAATGATGCGGGAGAGCGGTTCGCCGATCAGGTGCTCCATCACGATCATCGCCACGCCTTCGCTGTCGTCGATGCCGTGGACCGTGCAGACATTGGGGTGATTCAACGCGGCGGCGGCGCGGGCCTCGGCCTGCACACTGGGCGGCTGACCCTCGCGCGGCTTGAGCACCTTCAAGGCGACCATTCGTCCGAGGTTGGTGTCATACGCGCGGTAGACCGTGGCGAAGGCCCCCGCGCCGATGCGCTCCTCGATGCGGTAGTGCGAGATGCGGCTGCCGGGGCCCAGGCTCTCGGTCGGGTCGATGCCGCCGCGGCCCGGCTGCCAGTTCTCAGCGCACAGTCCGCCGGTCTGCAGCGCGGTCAGCACGCGGAAGATTTCGTCGCTGCGGCGGCCGACGCTGAGATTGTGGACCGCCTCGTACTGCACGATGGAGTTGGGGTCGATCACGAAAAGCCCGCGCAGCGCCAGCCGTCGCTGCGGCACATACACGCCGTAGCGGGTCGAGACTTCGCCGCCGACGTCGCTGCCCAGCCGGAAACGCACCGGGCCCAGGCCGCCCTGCGACCGGGGAGCGGCGATCCACCGCTCGTGGGTTTCGACCGTGTCGGTGCTGATCGCCAGGATGTCGGCGCCCAGCCCGGCGAACTCTTCGTAGCGGCTGCTGAGCGCCGCCAGCTCCGTCGGGCAGATCAGCGAAAAGTCGGCCGGGTAGAAAATCAGGATCAACCACCGATCGGCGAAGTCGCCCAGGCCGATGCGGCGCCGTGCCGAGCCCGGCGCGGTCGTGCAGTCCACTTCGAATTCCGGCGCGCGGCGGCCCACCAGCGTCAGGGGCGCGCCCGCGGTTGGTTTCGTAGCCGTCGCCATACGCCTCGTCCGCTCGTCGGCGCCGCCGGGCGCCGCGCAGTCCGCTCGTCTCAGAATAGTACCGCAGGGACCGTGCCTCGCCGCCCGCGCCGGCGACCGCAATCCCGATGGGAGCGACTCGGCGCCGTCCGCGAGCGCCCGACGCCGGCGGCCGGCGGTCTGGATGTCGATTCTCCGCACCCGCCGTCGTGATTGGTCGTATAAGCCTGTGAGCCAGGGATAAACCAGGTCGCAGAAACGCCTTCCGGCCGCAATTCCGGCGGCCGACCGGAATTGCCGCGCACCAGGACACGTTAGAATGTACAGGTTCTCTCAAACACGGCGTGCCGCGGCCGGGCGGGGACAGCGGCGCAGCGCCGATGGGCCGACCAGGTTAAGCCGCCTTCCGAGGTCGATCGCGTGACGCCGCAGGAGACGGTCACTGTGATGCTGACGACGCCCACCGGGGTGCGCGTCGAGCCGGTCGAGATTCCGCGCCGCATCGGTCACGTCCGGCTGGGGGAGCTGCTGGGCAGCGGCGCGAGCGGGGTCGTGCTGTCGGGTTTCGACGAGTATCTGACCCGCCGCGTCGCGGTGAAAGTCCTGCATCGCTACCACACCGGCGACGGCGACAGCGCGCTGCTGCAGCACGTCGACGGCGTGCGGGCCGCCGGGGCGATCAAGCATCCGAACCTGGTGATTGTGCACAGCGTCGAGTCGGTCTCGGGCGTGGCCGTCATTGTGATGGAGTACGTGGACGGCGTGTCGCTGCGGGCCGCGCTGGATCGCTTCGGCTCGCTGGATGCACAGCTCGCGCTGCACGTGCTGGCCTGCGTGGCGGGCGCGGCCGAGGCGCTGCACGCCGCGAATGTTCTGCACCGCGACATCAAACCGGCGAACGTGATGATCGACCGCCAGGGAGATGTCTTCCTGTGCGATCTGGGCCTGGCGTGCCGCTGCTTCGCGGATACGGCGCTGACGGCCTCGCGAATCGTGTGCGGCAGCCCGCTCTACATGGCGCCCGAGTCGTTCGACGGCATGGTCTCGCCGCAGAGCGACGTGTATGCGCTGGGGGTGCTGCTCTTCGAGCTGCTCACGGGCCGGCCGCCCTTCGGCGGATCCGACATGGACACCGTGAAGGCCGCACACATCGCCCAGGCGGTGCCGATCCACGAGATCGAAGCGCTCTCGCTCGCCGAGGAGGTCGAGGCGCTGCTGTCGCGGGCGCTGCACAAGCAGCGCTTCCTGCGCTACAAAAGCGCCGGGCACATGCTCCGCGCAGCCGAGCAGTTACAGGATCGCCGCACGCCGCCGGATGCATTCCGCCGGCGGCTTTCGAAGCTGGTGGTCAGTTGCCTGGACGCGGCCCCGGGGGCTGCTCCGCCCTCGGCGACCGCCGCGCCGGCCATGACGACATTCGACCTGATCGCGCGGCGGGCGCAGGACAAGCGGCAGTCGCGCGGGGGATCGTAGGGCGGGGCGGAGTCGGTCGCTCCTGCGAAGCGATCGCCGGGCGGGCCGCCGGGCATTGAGCCTGTGAACTTCTTGGCTTCACGCACTTTCGTGAGCGGTTCGCGAGCCCCTGGGGCAGGCAGAATGCCCGCCCCACCCCAAAAATTCACGAGATCATTCCCCCGGCCGACTACCGAAAGCGATGCGCGCCACGGGGCGGGAGGAACAGGCTGAGTTCAGCGGGCGCACGTCGGCCGACTCGCCAATGCGGTTCCGATGACCGCCGTGATCGGGCGCAACTTCTGTGTCAGCGGGTCCGCCTCGACGCCGATATTCTCCAGTGCAGTGGCGCCAAGCAGAAACAACGACCCGAGCGGGCCGAACACGGTCAGGCAGGTGATCGTCTCGTCTGTGCCCTCGATCGCGAATGCGGCTTCTCCGACGAGCCGTCGATCGATCTTGCCGTCCGCGAACACGAAATCGCGCGTGAACTTCGGCACGATCCCGATGGCGTGCAAACGGTCTTCCGGCGCAAAGCTATACAACGCCCCGGTATCGACCCAGTACGGTTCGTCAAACGACTGATCCGGGGAATGTGCGTTGGCGATTCTGACTCTCAGCTGCCCATCTCAGGGCGACTAGACCCTCATGACTCCTGGATCAGATTTCGAGGAGCGGGTCAATGGCGTCAAGTTCGGTATGCGAGAGCATCACGTGCGCGCTACTACGCACTTGCGCACCGTCAAGCGATCGACTCACTCCCCAATCGCGCGCAGGCCCTGGGGGACGTTCTCTGGGTTGTAGTCGCCGGCCTGCAACTTCTCCAAGACTGTCGGATGCAGAACTGCGTCAGGCGAGACGATCCGAGGCCGGAAGAAATTACAGCCCCAGACGCGCCTCCCGTCGCTCCGCCACCGGAAGCGCGGAACAAACTCGCAAAGCACCCAAAATCCCGTCAGCGAATTGTGGATCGGCTGGGTGAAACTGGGCGGGACCGAGGGTGGGCTACCGCCGAGCGCTGTTGCTCTTCGTTGCGCATCGATCAGCAGGCCTTGTTCCGCAGCCTCATCCATCATCCATTCAAGCGCGATTTGGCTTAGGCCGCTTTCGGCATCGGGATATCCTCCACCTACGTCGGCGTGTGCGCCGGCGAACCATACCTCCTTAACGTCCTGATCGTCCGGATCGCGGCCGAGCAGATTCTGGCGGAAGAACGCGCGACGCTCATCGATCGCTACTGCATGTCGTGCGTGAGCGATTGAAGGATTTCGATACGTGAACGGGAGCGTCAGCGGAAACCAGACCCACCCGACTGAGCTGACGGTGTCCCAAACGCCGAGGAAGTGAATGCCGACGCGCGCTCCGAACGTCGATTTGAACGCATCGGCAACCTTGAATCGCTCGCGGGATTGAGGCGAATTGCGATCGGGTCCACGCAAATTGTAGAGCGCCCAGATGTGCGGCGTCAGTTGCTCGTTGCCGCGCTCGGTTAGCCCATACATGTGCAGCATTCCCGCCATCGCTCGCACCGTGTAGGCGCCGCGGCTGAAGCCGAACAGGTAGATGCGATCGCCGGGCTCGTATCGTCGAGCCAGAAAATCGTATGCTTCGATGACGTTCTGACCGAGGCTGGTTGCGATCGCACCGTCCAGCAATCGCGACAGCCTTGCGCGGATCCTGGTCAATGCGCCGGGCGACCCGATCGTGCCGACGCCGGGGTCGTAGTAGACGATCTGCTGTCCGCTACGCACGAGCGTCGTGCATAGTTTGCCCACATTCGTGTTGGTGATCCCGAATCGGTTCCACGTGCCATCACAGCAGATGACGATGTTCTTGGGCACGCGCGCTTCTCCGAGACACGGGCGCTACGCAGGTGATAGTGCCATCCTGTTCAACAGGTCGATGATGGCCACGGAACTCGACGCTCCGGTATTCGTTTCGCCCTGGTGCATTGCGACCGGCTGCCCGGTTTGGCGGTCAAACCAAACCGCGCCTGAATCGCCTGCCGCGACAAACTGCGCGTCACCCTCATCGAAGTCGTATACGACCTCGACACGCGTGACACCGTCAATCGTGCGCACCGTGTCCACGAATCCGTGCGTGACGCCGGTCGCCAGTCCGGATTTGACAACCTTAGTCTGTTCTTGAGGGACCGCGGCGGGGAGACGCGCAATCCCGGAAAGGCCGATTGCGCCGCTCGCGGTCTGGATCGTGTTTGAGATTCGTACTGCGGCGGCATCGAGTGCGCGGTCGGACAAACTGCGAACATCGCCGGGCGCGAAGCTGTACAACGCCCCGGTATCGACCCAGAACGGTGCGTCAAACGACTGATCCGGGGAAAGTGCGTTGGCGATTCCGACTCTCACCTGAAACATTCCGACGCAGAAATCATACCGGGAACTCGCGGCCCGAGGGCGCTGATCGCGGGCGGTTGCAGCGAGCCTGATCCCAAAAGCACGCGCGACGGCCCACCCGCCTGAGGTATGATCCCAGTAGATGTTGAATGCAAATCCGAGCGACGTTGGGGCCGATTCTGCGTGCGTGCAGTGCGCCGGTCGCGGGTGGCGCTGGTCGTGGCGCGGGCTGCTGCGCGGCGCCGGCCTGAGTATCGCCTGGGCGGCCGCGGGGGTCGGGTGCGTCTGGCTCGGCGCGTGGCTGGGCGGAAAAGGCGGATACCTGGCGGCGATCGGTCTGGGTTCGTGCGGGCTAGGTTTATTGCAGGCGTGGGATGCCTGGGAGCAGCGCTGGACGCGATGCACTTGTAACCCGGAGAGCTCCATGCGCCGTGTTCAGCAGTTTCTCAGTCTCTTGCATGGGCTTGCAAGGCAGCGCCGCCGGTAGTGCCGGCGCTGCGCTCGCGAGGCGCGGCGGTGCGTGCGGAGACCGGCGTTCGCGTGCATCGCAGCGCGGCACGATGGGCGCTTAGTGCGGAGAAGAGGCGTGTCAAAGTCGACGGGTGACAAGGCTGACAAACCGCGCGGGCATGCACCGGGCGATTTCCGATCCGCCCCGAGCGCGCTCGCGGCCGCTTCCGGAATTCGCTTTCACGCGAAACTCCTCCGACCCAAGGCACCGGCAAGGGCCGTCACATGGACCTTTTTGACCTTGCCCAACGCGATTAGTGTGCAGCTTCCCTCGCGGGGACAGGTCAGCGTCGAAGGCGCCCTCAACGGACACCCATTCACCGCCACGCTCGAACCGGACGGTCAGGGCGGACACTGGCTCAAGGTCGATCGCAAGCTGCGCGAAGCGGCCGGCGCGGCAGCGGGCGAAGTCGTGTCGCTGGCGATCGCGCCGGTCGCGGAAGCGCCGGAGCCGGCAACGCCGCCCGATCTGCGGAAAGCGCTCGCAGCGGCGACCGCCAAGGCGCGCGAGGTGTGGTCAGACATCACGCCCGCAGCGCGGCGCGATTTCATCCACTGGGTCACTTCCCCGAAGCGGCCCGAGACGCGCGTCAAACGCATCGCCACGGCCTGCGACATGCTGGCCAAAGGCAAGCGCCGCCCGTGCTGCTTCGACCGGTCGGGGATGTATAGCAAGAGCCTGAGCTGTCCGGTCGCGGACGATTCGACCGAAGACACGCGTTGCGAGCAGAGTGAGTAACGCGGCAGCATTGGCGCCGCCGGCGTCAAAGCCGGGACGCGGACCCGGACCGTCCGCAACTCCATAGCGACCGTCGCGCCGGACGCGCCCCGCCCGGCTCACCGGCGCGCCAACCGACATCCTATTGCAGACCTGCGGGCTCGAATCGGCCCCACTCCCCAGCCACCCGCCGATCGTGAGCACAAATCGCCGGATTCGCCGGCTCTACTGGCTGAGCCGTTCGATCTTGCGGCTGAGTTCGGCGATTTGCTGGCGCAGCGCGTCGAGCTCCTCGGCCGCTGGCGCTGCGGACATTTCCGCAGGGGCTTGCGTCTGCGGCGACGGCTGCGACCGCGGCGCGGCGGGCGGCGGTTCGGGCGCGGCGGGCGACGGCGGCGTGAACGCCTGCATCCAGCGACGGGCCCATTCCATGGGCGTGGGCGGCGCGGGGCCCGCGCCGGCCGCGGGCGCCTCCGACGGCGGCGGCGGCGGCATGCCGATCATCCGGGCCCAGTTCTCCTGCGATTGCCGGTACGCCGCGCTCATCTGGTGGAAGAACTGCTCGAAGACGCCGCCGAGGAATTGCTGCTGCGTGCGGATCACCAGGTGCAAGACGTTTGCCGGGAAAACCGCGAGCTTGGGTGCGTCGCGCTCGAGGATGATCTGCATCAGCACGACGTTGGTGATGTCGTCGCCGCTGCGGGCGTCGCGCACGAGCACGTCGCGCCCGGCGCAAATCAGGTCGTGAATCTCGGGGAGCGTGACGTGCCGGCTGTGCGTCGCGTCATAAAAGCGGCGGTTGGGGTACTTCCTGATCTCGACGACAGGTTGCTGCGGAATGCCGGCCACTCTTGCGCTCCGGGTGAGTTTCTGCTGCGCACGATATGCTGACGACATGCGCAGACGCAACAGTTTTAGTTTAGCTGAACTCGAAAACGACCTTAACTATATTATAAATAACGAGTTATCGCATTTGCATAATTTTTGTGCGTTCGCACAAATTTTCTTTGACGACGGCCCAAAGCGCGGTTACACTCCCTGTGAATAGCCGAAGTGAGACCGACGAGGCAACGACCTGGCTCTTGAAAGGACGCAAGCGATGACCAACAGCACGCACGAGTTCACCAACGACACGATGAAGGTGATGAACGAGAGCTTCGCCACGGCGATGAAGACCGGCACCAAGGTCTTCGAAGAGACCGCCCGCTTCTGGTTCGACCTGGCGACGCAGAACATGGACGGCTTCCGCAACCGCTTCGAGCGCGTCGCCGACGACGCCGTGCCGTTCAGCAAGAAGAACATGGACCGCGTGCAGCGTACGTTCGAGGACCAGGCCCACCGCAACGCCGAGACGCTGCGCCAGGGCATCGAGGTCTTCCAGTCGCAGAGCCCGGCCGAGGCGTTCGACCACGCCATGATGTTCTGCCGCCGGTCGATCGAGACCATGCGGCACGCCTGCGAGACGTTCGCGAAGACGAACACGGAAATGTTCGAGGCCTGGACGCAGATGACGCAGGCCCCGATCAACGGCGGCGGCAAGGCGCAGACCCCCAAGCAGCCGGCCGCGAAGTAGTCTCCGCCGCAGCGAGTTGGTTTGACGACGATCCGCCGGCGCTTGCCGCGCACTCCGACCGCGCGGCGGCGCTGGCGGCTATGATTCTCTCGGATCGGCCGGCGAATTGGCGCGCCGGCCGCCCGCACACCCGGAGCAGCTCACATGTCAGGCAGCGGCGGCCCGATGGGCGCGGATCCGTTCAGCGCGATGTGGTCGGAGTGGATGCGCAACTGGACGCAGGCGGCGGGCGCGGCATCGGCCTCGACCGCGCCGCCGGACATGAGCGCCCAGATGCGCAAGGCGTTCTTCGAGTCCATGTCTCAGCAGGCTGACCAGTACATGCGCAGCGAGGCGTTCCTGGCCGCGATGAAGCAGGCCATGGACAACGCGCTGGGGTGGCAGCAGATGCTGAATCAATATCTGCAGAAGGGCGTATCGGCGGTGCAGATGCCGACGCGCGCCGATGCGGATCACATCGTGCGGCTGGTGCGCGGCATGGAGGACCGGCTGATCGGCAAGCTGGACGCCGTGACGCAGCGCGTCGAGCGGCTGGAGAAGGCCGCGGGCGTCAGCGGGCCTCCGCCGGCGCGGCGCAAGCCGCGTCCGACCCGTCGCAAGCCGCCGGAGGACAAGGCGTGATCTCGTCCAACCCGTGGATGATGACTCCCGACGTGATGGCGGCCCGCTGGCAGGAGTTCATGCGCAAGAGCGCGGCGCTTCCGAAGGTCGCGCAGACGGCGCAGCGCGTGCGAATCGGCGCGACGCCCTCGCGCCCGGTCTATCGCGAGGACACGCTGCGCCTGCTGTCCTACGAAAGCGACGTCGAGCACCGCTCCGAGACGCCGTTGCTGGTGGTCTTCGCGCTGGTGAATCGGCCGTACATCCTCGACCTGCGTCCCGGCAAGAGCGTCGTGGCGCACTTCGTGAATCACGGCTTCGACACGTACAAGATCGACTGGGGGGTTCCGACCGACGGCGACCGGCACCTGGGGCTCGAAGATTACGTGCTGCGCTACATGGACAACGTCGTCGACGTGCTCCGCGAGCGCTGCGGCGTGGACAAGATCAACCTGCTGGGCTACTGCATGGGCGGCACGATGTCGGCCATGTACACGGCCCTGCGGCCGGAGAAGATCCGCAACCTGGTGCTGATGGCCGCGCCGGTGGACTGGTCGACGCGCGACAGCCTGCTGGTCAACTGGACGGATGAGAAGTACTTCAACGTCGACCGCATGATCGAGGTCTACGGCAACGCCCCGCCGCATTGGCTGCAAACCTCGTTCCTGATGCTCAAACCGGTGCAGAACCTCTTCGAGAAGTACATCGGCTTCTACGAGAACATGGAGGACGAGAAGTACCTCGAAGACTTCTTCGCCATGGAGACGTGGCTGAACGACAACATCCCGGTCGCGGGCGAGACGTTCCGCCAGTTTGTGAAGTACCTGTTTCAGCAGAATCAGCTCATCCAGGGCCGCATGCACATCGGCGACGAGATCGTGGACCTGCGGCAGATCACCTGCCCAGTGCTCAACCTGATCGCGACCGGGGATCACCTGGTCACGCCGAGTCAGAGCCAGCCGTTCAGCGAGGCCGTGAGCTCGGCGGATCGCAAGACGGTGCATTTCCCCGCGGGCCACATCGGGCTGGCGGTGGGCAGCAAGGCGCATCGCGAACTCTGGCCGAGCGTGTGCGAATGGCTGGCGCAGCGCAGCTAGGGCCGGCGACCCGGCCAGGAGCGCAGTGCGGTCCGGGAATGAAACTTGGTCCACACCCGCGCGCGGTGCACGGGCGAGAGCGCTTGTGGATCAATCAGAAGTGTTTGTTTTTGTGAACGGTTCGCACGGGCCGGAGGCCCATGCTACCCGCGCGCGACGTGCACGAGTTACCCGCGCGACTTGCACGCGTTGGCTGCGCGCGACTCTCACGGGTTACCCGCGCGATCCGGCAATAGTTGTCGGGCTCTGAGACTCATGCACCCGCACTCTGTCATCAGGTAACAATCCATGCACACCGCGAACGGAAACGGCAACGGTAACGGCGCGAAACCCATGACGCACGACATCGACGGCGGTTGGCAGGACAGCCGGATGGACCTGTCCACCAAGGTGGCGGTCGTCACCGGCGGCGCCCGCGGCATCGGCAAGGCCTCGTGCATCGCCCTGGCCCGCGAAGGCGTCAAAGCCGTCGCCGTCGTGGACATGAACGAAGACGTGAAGCAGTTCGCCGCCGACGCCAACACGCGCATCGGCCGCGAAGTCATGTTCCCGTTCGTCGGCGACGTGACCAGCCCCGAGTTTCGCCGCAGCGTCTTCGAGCAGTGCGAGCGCAGCTATGGACCGATCTCGATCTGCGTGCCGGCGGCGGGCATCACGCGCGACCGCCTGGCGGTCAAGCTGAATCGCGACGCGGGCACGACCGAGATCTACGCCGAGGCCGATTTTCGCCGGGTGATCGAGGTCGATCTGACCGCGCCGATCTACTGGGCGCTGGAGACGATCGCCAGCGTGGCCCGCGACCGCATGCGGCGCGGCGTGAAGCGCTGGGACCCGAGCGAGCGGATCGAAGGCTGCATCATCCTGATCGGCTCGGTCTCTTCGACCGGCAACCGCGGACAGATATCGTACGCGACGGCCAAGGCCGGCCTCGAAGGCGCGCAGGCGACGCTGGCGACCGAGGCGATCTTCCACGGCGTGCGCTGCGCGATCATCCACCCCGGCTACACCGACACGGCGATGGTGCGGGCCCTGGGCGACGAATTCATCCGCGAGAACATCATCCCGCAGACGCAGCTTCGCCGGCTGATTCTCCCCGAAGAAATCGCCCACGCCATCGTCTTCATGATCCGCAACGCGGCGGTGAGCGGCAAGCTGTGGGCGGACGCGGGGTGGCATCCGGCGGTGTAGGCCGCCGGGGGTCGCGCGAAGACGGGATGGGCACGGCGGGTTACTAATCTTCTGATGAACCGTCGCGGTGCGCTTCGCCGGCGTCTGCGGGCAGCGGGCGAAACAGCAGCGCTACCCGGCCGATGCGCTGCACGAGCTCGCACGGCACGCGCGCGGCCAGGTCTTCGCACAGCAGCGCGAACAGGTCGCGATCGTCCACGTTGATGCGGACCTTGAGCAGGTCGGTGCGGGCGAACGACCGCCGGATGTGATCGACGGCGCGGTCCGAAAGCTCGGCCTCGCCCAGCGTCAGGCCCGCGCTCAGGCGGTTGCCGCGGGCGGCGAGTTGTTTGCGCTGCCTGGCGTCGAGCGGCACGATGGCGACTCCGGAGCAACTGGGGACTGGGCGAAACCGCCGGACTGTACAGCCCCGCCGCGCTCGCTACCATGCCGGGATGTTCGGCAACCAGGGAATCTGCGGAGCGTCAGCGACGTCGGCCGCGCTTGCACGGGGCGCGCCGGCCGCAGCTTCACATTCGTTCGAGGAGGGCCACGGATGGCCGGCGTGAAATCGCCAAAGCCCCGAAAGCCGGCGGCCGAAGCTCCGGGGTTGTTCGATCATGCGCCGCTGCCCGCGGGCCGACCGGGCGGCGGCGCTGCCGAGCGGCCGGCACGCCCCCGGACAGCATCCGATGTTCCAGCGGCAAAGTCCGTCGCGGTCAGCAAGGGCGGGAGCTCTGCCGGATCGAAAGGGCGCGCGGCGGCCTCCGCGGCAGAGGCGCCCGCGTCCGCGATGAATGCGCGGGCCGCAGATGCGCCGCTGCTGCCGCTGCCGTCCGCCGTCGCGACCGAAACCAATGGCAAGCCGACCCCCGCCGCCGCCGCCGAGAGCAGCCCTGCACCCGCGCCGGCATCGTCGCTCGCGTCCGCCACCGCGGCCGGGCCGGCATCCCCGCCGCGTCGACGCGCGACGGCGGAGGCGATGGCCGAGAAGCAGCGCGATATCTCCGTGTCGGAGTTTTTCGCGAAGAACCGCCACCTGCTGGGCTTCGACAACAAGCGCAAAGCGCTGCTGACCACGGTGAAGGAGGCCGTCGACAACAGTCTGGACGCCTGCGAAGAGGCCGGAATCCTGCCGAGCGTATTCGTGGGCGTCGATCAGTTGGGGGAGGAGCGTTTCCGCGTCATCGTCCGCGACAACGGCCCCGGCATCGTCAAGCAGCAAATCCCGAACGTCTTCGGAAAACTGCTCTACGGGTCGAAGTTCCACCGCCTGAAGATGAGCCGCGGACAGCAGGGCATCGGCATCTCCGCCGCGGGCATGTACGGCCTGCTGACCACCGGCAAGCCGATTCACATCACCTCGCGCACCAGCGCCCGCAAGCCGGCCCATCACTTTCAGATTCAGATCGACACGACGAAGAACCGCCCGGACGTGGTGCTCGACGAAGAGCAGGATGTTGCCTGGGAGCACGGCACCGAGGTGGCGATCGAACTGGTCGCCAGTTACGCCAAGGGGCGGCAATCGGTCGATGAATACATCGAGCAAACCGCGATCGCCAACCCGCACGCCAGCTTCGCTTTTCGCGCGCCCACCGGCGAGCAGCGCGAGTTCCCGCGCGGCAGCGAGCAGTTGCCCGCGGAAACGCGCGAGATTCAGCCGCACCCGCACGGCATCGAGCTGGGCGTGCTGATGAAGATGCTCAAGGACACGGAGACGGCCAAACGCATCAGCGATAGCGGCGAGAACATTCGGACGCTCAGCGGCTTCCTGCAGGATCGCTTCTGCCGCGTATCCACGAAAGTCGTACACGAAATCTGCGCAGCCGCGAAGCTCCGGCACGCCGCCCGCCCCGCGGAACTCGCCGCGGCCGAGGTCGAGCGGCTGTTCCAGGCCATGCAGACCGTCAAGATCATGTCGCCGCCCACGGATTGCCTCTCGCCGATCGGCGTGCGGGCCCTGCTCGCCGGATTGCTCAAGGAGGTGAAGTCCGAGTTCTACACGGCGACGACGCGCGATCCCGCGGTCTATCGCGGCAATCCGTTTCTGATCGAGGTGGGCCTCGCCTACGGCGGCGCGCTGCCGGCCGAAGAGCCGGCCCGCGTGATCCGCTTCGCCAACCGCGTGCCGCTGCTCTATCAGCAATCCGCCTGTGCATCGTTCAAGAGCGTGATCGACACCGACTGGCGCAACTACGGCTTGTCGCAGCCCGGCGGCAACCTGCCCGCAGCGCCGCTGGTCATCATGATTCACATGGCCAGCGTCTGGGTGCCCTTCACCAGCGAGAGCAAGGAAGCCATCGCGGACTACGACGAGATTCGCAAGGAAATGCGGCTCGCGCTGCAGGAGTGCGGCCGCAAGCTGGCCACGTACATCCGCAAGCGCCGGCGGCAGCGGCTTGAAGGCGAGCGGCGCAGCATTTTCGAGCGCTACATCAAGGACGTGAGCGCCGCGCTCGCAGCATTGACGGGCGCGTCCGAGGACCGCCTGCTGGCGGATCTTCAGACCGTGGCCCGCAGCCGCACGGCCGATGCGGACGTCGAGCTCGACGAAGACGGCAAGCCGATCCAGAAGCCGTCCGAGCCGGAAGCCGAACTGCAAGGGGACGAAACAGTTGTGGTCATCCCGGAGAACGAAGCGCCATCGCAGCCGGCGGATTCGCTGTTCGACCCGCCCGCGGCCGGCGGGCGCAAGCGCGGGGCGAGGGCGCGCCGCGGCGAATGACCTGAGCGCGAGATCAGAGCGCTCTCGCAACCCGTGGCGCAGCACCTCGCCGCCGCGGTGACTCCTCGGAACTCGGCGCGGGGCAGGCTGCGGGTCGCGTCGGCGGCTTGCGGCCGCGCAGCGGTTTCTCTCAATCCGCCGCTCAAAGCGATCCGCGCTCAGGAGATCACGCCGTTCCGCCCGCGGGGCACACCGGCGACCAGGCCCCGAGAGGCGATCGCACCACGGTCGCTACTCACATCTTCAGCGGAAACGACCCGACGGTTTTCTTGCCCTCGCCATCCTGAACCTCGACCCACAGCTTTGAATCGTCCGGGAGCGGATTCGGCGCCTCGACGTGCGTATGCCAGTGGTTGGGTTGCTCGGGGTTCTCGATTTCAGCCTTGGCCTTCACGGAGCCTTTCGCATCCTCCGTACCGATCCAGAACCGCACGGCGGCGACCGTGGCGGGCTTGCCGTCGGCGGTGGTCAGCCACACGTCGATCGGCGCGTCGCCGCCCGCCTTGATCTCGCCCTTATCGCGCGAGGCACGCGCGCTGAGCTCGCCGATCGCGCTCGTTCCCAACTCGATGACCTCGCCGCCGTGGCCGGGGCTGGGTTGGGATTTCCCCTGTTCGGGGGGGGTCCGGGGCTCCGAATCACTCTTCTGCACCGGGTTCGACGAACCGCCCGCGGGCGGAGTGGTCGATTCCGGCTTGCGTTCACAGCCGATGAGCGCGACGGCGGCCGACAGGATCAAAGCGACGAGGCAAGTACGCATGCGAGTTAGCTCCCATTTTCGGGTTGCGTGCGGCGGCGCAGCACGGCTCCCGCGAGCCGGCTGAATACGCCGCGAGAATCAGACTTCACCCGGCTTTGGCCGAACACCAGCGAGTACCCCGCGGGCACGACCACCAGATTCAGCAGTGTCGACGTGATCAAACCGCCGAGGACCACGATGGCCAGCGGCGCCAGCAGTTCGCTGCCCGGCTCTCCCTGCGCGAGTCCCAGCGGCGCCAAACCGAGTGCGGCGCACAGCGCGGTCATCAGAATCGGCGACAGGCGCTCCATCGAGCCTTGCACAATCGCTTCGCCCAGCGGTTTGCCCTCGACCGCCATCACGTGCTGGTAGTGGTTGACCAGCAGCAGTCCGTTGCGGACGGCGATGCCGAAGAGCGTAATGAAGCCGACCATGCTGGCGATCGAGATCACCGGCGGCTCGTAGCCGGCCTGCGACAGACCGAGCAGGGACAGCGTGTTGACCAGCGGATCGTTCGCCTCGGTCACGTAGATGGCGACGATGCCGCCGATGATCGCGAGCGGAAGATTGACCAGCACGAGCACCGCCGCGCGCAGCGAGCCGGTGGAGAGCTGCAGCAACATGAGCATCACGACGATCACGCCCGCGCCGGCGACGAGGATTGTCTGCGCCGCGGATTGCTGCGCCTCGAACTGACCGCCGTAGTGCACGCTGTAGCCGGCGCGGGCGACGATCGGATCGACCCGCGTGCGAACCGCCTCGACGAGCTGCCCGAGGTTGTGCCCCTCCGCGACGTTGCACGAGATCAGCGCTTTGCGTTGCGCGTTCTCTCGCGCGATCAGGTTCGGCGTGTGCTCCGGTCCGAGATCCGCCACTTCCTCCAGCCGCACCGTCGCACCGCCGACGCCGCGCAGCCGCAGGGCCGCAAGCTGGCCGATGCTCTCGCGTTCCTCCGGCGCCAGGCGGACGACGATGTCGTAGCGCCGCACGCCCTGGTTTACCGTGGCCACATTTTCGCCATGAATCGCCTGCTGCACCTGCGTGGCGGCCGCGGCCGGCGTCAGGCCGACCGCCGCGAGGTCCTGGTGCCGATAGCGGATCGGCAGCGAAGTGACGGTCACTTCGCGGTTGGCGGCGACGTCGCGAGTTCCCGGCAGTTCCCTGAGCTCGGCCTCGATCTCCTTCGCGATCTGGCGCAGCTTGCTCAGGTCGTCGCCGAAGACGTTGATCGCGATGGCGGCCGGCGTTCCGGAGAGGATGTGCGACAGGCGGTGCTCGATCGGTTGCCCCACCATGGTGGTGACGCCGGGGATGTTCGCGAGCACCACGTCGATCTGCTTGCGCGTTTCGTCCTTCGAGGCGCCCTGGCGAACCGTGACCTCGATCTCGGAGCTGCTGGGCGGCTCGGCGTGCTCGTCGCGCTCCGCGCGGCCGGTGCGGCGCGTAACGCTGCGCACCCCGTCGATCTGCGTCAGCCGCTCCTCGATGCCGCGGGCCATGCGGTCGCTTTCGGCCAGCGACGTGCCCGGCGGCGCGAACAGGAACACGGTAAACGTTCCCTCGTTGAACGCGGGCAGAAAGCTCGTGCCGAAGGTGCTGCCGAGCCACAGCGCCGCGGCCGTCACCGCCGCCGCCGCGCCGAGCACGACGCCGCGATGACGAAGCGACCAGCGCAGCGACGGCTCGTAGCAGCGCTTCAGCCAGCGGACGACGAACCCATCCCGATGCGCGGCGCCGCCCAGCCGGCCGCGGAGCAGCAGGCGGCACAGCGCCGGGGTGAGCGTGAGCGCCACGACCAGCGAAGCGAGGATCGAGACGATGTAGGTGACGCCCAGCGGACGGAAGAAGCGGCCCTCGAGACCCTGCAGGAACAGCAACGGCACGAACACGACCACGATGATGACCGTGGCCATCACCATCGCCGGCCGGATCTCGTTGCTCGCGTCGAATATCACCTGGGTGAACGGCAAACGCTGGGACTCGGGCCGCGAGCGATTCTCGCGCAGGCGGCGAAAAACGTTCTCCACGTCGATGATGGCGTCATCGACCAGCACGCCGACCGCGACCGCCAGGCCGCCCAGCGTCATCACGTTGATCGTCAGGCCCGACCACCACAGCGCCAGCAGCGCCGCGGCCAGCGACACCGGCAGCGCCGCCAGCGTGATCAGCGTGGTCCGCACGTTGAGCAGGAACAGCACCAGCACCGCGGCGACGATGATGCTGGCCTCTTTCAGAACCTGCACGACGTTATCGACGGAGCGCTGGATGAAATCCGCCTGTCGAAACACGGCGCGATTGAGCACGACCCCGTCCGGCAGCGACTTCTCCAGCGCGCTGAGCACGCGATCGACCTCCTGCGTGAGTTGCAGGGTGTTGGTGCCGGGCGATTTCTGAAGACTCATCACCACCGCGGACACGGCGCGATCCGCCGCGGTCCCGCGCTTCGGCGCCGGGCCCAGCGTGACGTCGGCGACTTGCCCGATCAGGACCGGCGCGCCGTTGTGGTACTGGATCAGCGTGTTGCGGATGTCGTCGACGCTCCGCACGCGCGCGCTCTGCCGCACCGGAAGTTCGCGCCGCCCCACGTTGGGGAGATAACCGGCGCTGGCGGCGCTGTGGGCCTGACGGGCCGCCTCGACCACGTCGTGCGTCGTGAGTCCGTATAGCGCGAGCCGGTCCTGGTGCACGTTCACCTGGTACTCGGGCAATTCGCCGCCGATTGCGCTCACCTGGGCGATGCCGGGAATCGCCAGCAGGCGATTGCGAAGCTCGAATTCCGCCAGGGCCCGCAGCGCCAGCGGCGACGCGCGGCCGTCGGGCGACGAGAGCGCCAGCAGCATGATCTCGCCGGTAATCGACGTGACCGGCGTCACCTCGGCGTGCGCGTCCGGCGGCAACGCCTCGCGCGCCGCCGCGAGTCGCTCGGACACGAGCTGGCGGGCGCGATAGATGTCCTGCCCCCAGTCGCATTCGACCCAGACGATCGACAGGCCCATCGCACTCGAGCTGCGGACGCGGCGCACGCCCGGAAGCCCGTTGACGGAGGCCTCGATCGGAAACGTGACATACTGCTCGACCTCGTCGGCCGCGAGTCCGCCCGCCTCGGTCATGATGACGACGGTCGGGGCGTTCAGCTCCGGGAAGACGTCCACCGGCATCCGCGCCAGTTGCGCGCCCGCAAACGCCAGCAGCAGGGCCGAGAGCAGCACGATCAAGCCCGAGTAACGGAGCGAGTACGCGATCAGCCGTTGCAGCATTCCGCCGCCGGCGCCCGGCTCGACGACCCGGTCATTGGCTTGCGGGCTGGTCACTGGTCGTCCTCCCCGGCGTGGAATGTGCCGTCCGCGTGGAAGTGCCCGCCCTTCTGGACGGTGCCCGACGTGGCGATCATGAGCTGGTACACGCCGTCGAGCACCACTTCGTCGCCTTCCCGCACGCCGCTGAGGATCGCGACCCAGCGTCCGTCATCGATGCCGAGATCCGCCTCCATCCGAATCACCTTGTCCGGGTTGCCCGGATCGCGGCGGAAGATGATCGTCTCCAGGCCGTCCTGAATGACGCAGGAGAGCGGAATCGCCAGTTCGCTCTGCCCGCCGGCGGCGGCGATCTCCAGGTGAGCGCTGACTCCCGGTCGCGCCCAGGCGGACAGCTTCGCGGGCGTCGCGATCAGCTCGACGGTTCGTTCCTGCGGATCGGCGCTCAGACCGAGCACCAGCGTCGCGTCCATCGCGTCCTGAAGTCCGATGGATCCGCCCTTGGGCGGCACGATGCGCCCGCGCATGCCGTCGTGAAGCCGCGCCAGGTCGCTCTGCATCCCCATCGCCCGGAATTGCAGCCGGTCGGGCTGCGCGGTCGCCAGCACCAGGCTGCCCGCCATCGCCCACGCGCCGTGCGTCAGGTCCAGCGATTGCACCACGCCGCCGGTCTCGGCCACGACTTCGATCTGGTGGATCGTGCGCCACGCCGACGTCGGACGCGACGCCGGCTGGGTGTGCACGTGGATGCCCGCGTCGGTGTGCGGGTCGAGCTCTTCGGGCGTGCAAAGGGCCGTTTCCTGCACGCCCAGCAGCATGGCCGCGGTGGCGATCAGCATCCGGAACTGCCCATGCGCTGCGTCGTGTTCCGCCTGCGCAGATGCGATCTGTCCTTCCAGGTCCGCTTCCTTCTCGAGAATTTCCGCCAGTTCGGCCCGCTGCTCGGCGAGCGTGTTCTGGGCGGCGGTGAACTCCGCATCGGTCACCGCCCCTGAGGCGCGCGATTTTTCCAGTTGTGCGATGCGCGATTCCCACAGCTCGATGTTGGACTCCAGAATCGCCTCGTGCCGCCGGTGCGCGGCGATCAGCATGGGGATCGAGCCGACGCGGGCCTCCGTCTGCCGAATGACCGACTCGGCCTGCGTCAACTTCGACTGCAAATCGCGCCACTCGGGCGACACGAGCCGGTAGAGCGGCGTCCCGGGCTCGACGCGGTCATACTGCCGCACCAGCAGTTCGACTCGGCCCGCCAGCATCGTCCGGTACTCGCGCCGGGCGTCGGGCAGGAGCTCGAACCGTCCGGGGGCGCGAATCGTCTGCGCGACCGCCCGCGACTCGACTTTCGCGAAGGTGATCCCGAGATTTCGCCGCACCGTCTCGGGGATGTCCACGCGGTTCGTGGGGGCTGGGCCGCTCTCGGAGTGCTTACCGCCCTCGCCGTCCGCCGGCCCGTCGGCGGGTCCGCGGCGACAGCCGGCTGCGCTGCCAATCGTCAGGCTCAGCACGCACAGAGTCATGAGTCGGGCCAGGCGCTCGCCGGTCATCGTTGCACCTCCGGATTCGTCGGGCCGGTCGCGGGGCGCGTGGCGGAGAACGCCGCGGCCTCGCCCAGCAATTGCTCGGCCGGCCGTCCAACCGCCTTCTCCAGGTCGACAAGCGCGGTCGCGCTATCTCGCAGCGCTTCGACATAGCGGCGCCGCGCCGTCAGCAGCGCCTTCTGCGCCTCCAGCACCGCGAGCAGCGAGAGATTCCCGGCCCGGTACGCCTCGCGCCCCAGCTCCAGATTGGCCTGTGCCAGCGGAAGCAACTGATTGCGATAGTAGTCGGCGACCTCCCACGCGGTCTGGGCGCGCTGCATCGCGGCCCGCGTCTCCTGGGTCACCTCCAGCAACAGCGCCGCGCGATTCGCCACGGCCGCCTGGTGCAGAAGCGCGGCGCGCGCGATCTGCGCCTGATTCTGGTCAAACACCGGCAGCTCCAGCGACAGGGAAGGGCCGATGACCGAATCGGTCGGCAGCTTCTCGCGCGGCCGCAGCGACGGCGCGGCGAGCGCCCCGGCTTCCGCCGAGGCCCAGAGCGTGTCCGCCAGCCACGGCCGATCGCCGCGCCGGCCGCGCTGCGCACGCTCGAAGCTCAGCCCCAGTTCCACGTCGGTGATAATGCTGAGCGTCTCCTGTTCGAAGCGGGCGGCCGACGCCGCCACCAGATAGTCGGCGGCCACCAGGTCCAGACGGCTGCGCTGCGCCGCGAGCACGAGTTGTTCGGCGGAGAGCGCTCCGCCGCGCGACTCAGGCAGCTTGTCGCTCAGGGTCAGCGCGTCCGGTCGCTCGGCCAGGCCCAGAAGCACGGCGAGCCGCCGCCGCGCTTCGAACGCGGCCTGGGTCGCAGCCTTCGTCGCCAGTTCCGTCTGCATGAACTCGGTGCGGGTCAGGTTGACGTCGAAGACGCTGCCGACGCCGGCGGACTGCCGGGCCGATGCCGTATCGACCAGCGTCCGGGTCAGCGTGCGGTTCTCGGTCGCGATTTCGAGTTCACGATCGGCCGCCAGCGCGGCGTAGTAGGCGGCGCGGGCGTCGAGCACCGCGGCGCTGATTTCGCGCGCGACTTCGAGCGTCTCCCGCTGAAGCTCGCCCTCGGCCGCGCGCTGCCGCGCCGGAACCAGCCACAGATCGGAGATGCCCTGCGCCACGTCCGCCTGCAAGTTGGTCAGGCCGCCGCCGTCGGGAAGACGCAGGGCCAGCGCCAGACTCGGGTTTCGGAACAGCCCGGCCTGCACCACGTCGGCCCGCGCCACGCCGATGCGCATGTACGCCGCACGCACCCGCTGGTTGTTGAGCAGGCAGAGTTCCAGCGCTTCGGCCGCGGTCAGCCCGTCGGCAAGTCGCGCGTCGACTAGCGCCCGCAGCGCGACCTGATCCTCCGGCGGCGCGGCAACCATGACGCCCGTGGCGGCGCCCACGCGCGCGTTGACAGCTTCATAGTCCGGCCGCGGGTTGACGCGCGCGCATCCGCTGAGCAGAAGCACGGCAACAAGCGCGGCGCGGAAAGACAGTTGCGGCTTCCGCATTCAATGCCTCGGGTGAGAGCTGAACAAGCGCTTTGGGAACGGGGATTCGTGCGCGAAACGGGCGACTACCGCGCGCGTGATCGCGACGGCGCGCAAGCGCTCACGGAAGCGGTGCGGGAATCAGACCAGAAGCGGCAGGCAGGAGTCAGCCAGGCCCGGCGAGGCGTCGAAATCTACCAGCGGGGACACCGCCCGGCCCAGGCGCTGCTCCAGGAGCAACGCCTGCGCGAGGATCGCCCCGCTCATTTCAAGCGACGGAATCTGAGTGGCCGACGCACCGGGAGCGGCGGCGGAACAGATGCACGCATGCTCACGCACGGGAACCGGTTCGCCGTCAGGAGCGTGGTGATGGTGCGGCTGCCCCGAATTCGCGTGGCCGTGACAACCGTCGAATGCTGCGTCAGCCGCATGCTCGGCAGCATGCGCCGCCGCATGCAGGCAAAAGACCGGACAGAGCACGGTCATCGCGCAAACCAAGAGCCTGAGGATCGGCCGCGAACGCATTTGCGAGAGTTTATCGACGGTGTTGGGATTGTCAAACTAGGCGCCGCCGCGGGAAAGTCGAGCTTGACGCCCGTACAAACGGCCGGTTACACTCACCCATTCGCCGAGTGATCTGGCTGCGGGCGGCGCGGGTCTTTCGCACCGAGTCTGTGGCCGGGTGCGTGGCGGGTTTGATTGGGCGGAATGGACGATTCGGCAGCGGCGCTCCGGCCATCGCCAGGGGCGCGAGGAGGTGACGTTTGGCTTCGGCTCTGGTGCATGATCTTCTGAACGCCGGCATTCACTTCGGCGCCCACGCCAGCCGGTGGAACCCGAAGATGAAGCCGTACATCCACGGCAAGCGCAACGCCCTCCACATCATCGACGTTCGCGAAACTCTCCGCGGTCTGCTCCGCGCCCGCAAGTTCCTCACGATGCTCGTCAGCGGCGGCCAGGACGTGTTGTTCGTCGGCACGAAGCGGCAGGCCCGCGACGCCGTCGCGACGCAGTCGGCCCGCTGCCAGATGCACTACGTCAACGAGCGCTGGCTGGGCGGCACGCTCACCAATTTCCGCACGATTCGCTCGCGGCTGCAGCGGCTCGAGGAACTCGAGGCGCTGGTGGCCGGTCCGCGCTGGGAGACGGACTTCTCCAAGAAGATGAAGTCCATGCTCACCCGCGAGCTCAAGAAAATCCGCCGCAACCTCGACGGCGTCCGCAAGATGACCCGCCTGCCCGGCGCGCTGGTGGTGATCGACGTGCGCAAGGAGCACAACGCGGTGCGCGAGGCGCAGGCCCTGGGTATTCCCACGATCGGCCTGGTCGACACCGACAGCGATCCGGACAAGGTCAGCATCGCGATTCCCGGCAACGACGACGCGATGCGCGTCATCGAGCTGGTCGTCACGCAACTGGCCGACGCGATCGAGGAAGGTCGCCGCGCACGGCCGGAACCGACCGCCGACCCCGGCGAAGGGCGCGGCGAGCCGGGCGGGCGCGAGCATCGCGAGCGCGGCGGACGCGGGCGCGGCGGGCGGCGGCATGACGCGGACGCGAGCGAAGCCCCTGCGGTGCGCGAGATGCCCGCGCCGCCGGCGGATCGGGCCGCGCCGAGCGAGTTCGTCGCGCCGGCGCAATAGCGCCGCCGGCGATTCACCCGCACACCACTGACTGTCACGCATGACCTGCCGGCACGGGTTGCGGTCGGGCCGGCGGCTTCGTCAGATTGATCGAAGGAGCTTTAGCGATGGAAATCACCGCGGCAATGGTCAAGGAACTGCGCGAGCAGACCGGGCTGCCGATGATGGATTGCAAAAAGGCGCTTTCGGAAGCGCAGGGGAACATCCAGAGCGCGATCGAAATTCTGCGCAAGAGCGGCAAAGGCAAGGTCGAAAAGCTCGCCGGCCGGGAGACGTCGCAGGGCCGCGTGGCGTGTTTCATCGACCCGGCCAGCCGTTGCGGCGGCGCGGTCGAGCTGCGCTGCGAAACAGCCCCCGTGGCCAATACCGACGATTTCATCGCTCTGACGACTCTGGCCGCCCGCGTGGCCGCCGGACTGGACGCGCCGACCAGCGAGACCATCCTGGAGCATGCGAACCCGCAGCGGCCGGGCACGAAAGTGGTCGACTTCTGGCACGAAGTGTTCAACAAGCTGCGCGAGAACATGCAGATCGCCCGCGCCGCGTCGCTGCGCGGCGAGCTGGGCCACTATGTGCATTTCGACGGCCAGTCCGCAGCGATGATCGAGCTGAGCGGCTCGTGTCCCGACGACATCAAGAACGGCATCTGCATGCACATCGTGTCGATGCGGCCGCCGTTCCTGCGACGCGAGGACGTGGACGCGGCGACCGTCGAGCGCGAGAAAGCGGTGCTCACCGCGCAGGTGCCGCCCGAGAAGGCCAAGATGGCGGACAAGATCATCGCGGGCAAGCTGGATCGCTGGTACGGCGAAATCTGCCTGCTGGAGCAGCCGTACGTGAAGGACGACAAGCAGACGGTCGGCCAGGTGCTCAAGCAGGTCTCGCCGGGGCTGACCGTTAATCGCTTCGTCCGCTTCCGCGTCGGCGAAGCGCAGTAGCACCGCGCGGCGCGCCCGCGGCCGTTTCGATCAAGTCGGACGCGACCCGCGCGCTTCGCGTGTCGCACGCGAGGCCGCCCACGGATCGCCGCACCCGCACGGAGACTCGAAGTGCGCTCCGCGCCGCTCGAATCGACCTACGAAAGCACGCTGCCCTACGACGCGCTGCGCGTGCACGCCGCGGCGATCTACTGCTCCGACGGCCGCATCGGCGAGCACTTCGACGACTTCCTTCACAAGGGATTGTCGCTCCCGCGCTACGACCGCGTGGCGCTGCCCGGCGGACCGGCATGCCTCGCCGGCCACCCACAGGCCCATCTGGAAGAACAAGGCGTCGTCGACGAGCTGAAGTTTCTGGTGGAAGCGCACGGTCTGAAGCGCGTCGTGCTGATCGCCCATCAGGATTGTGCGTTCTACATGCAGCGGCTGCAGCTCGACGGCCGCCGGCTGGAGCTCGTGCAGCGGGCCGATCTCGTGCGGGCTGCGGCCGTCGTGCGCCGCGTCACCGGCATCGACGCGGTGATGGGCTACTACGCCCGTTTGCGCGAGGGCTGCGTGCGCTTCGAGTCGGTCGAGGTCTAAGCGCGCCCCGCCGCGCCGGCTGGGCCAGCCGAGATTCCGCGGCATTTCAACACCGCAGCGTTTTACGCCGCAGCAGCGCCGACCAGCCCAGCGGTTTCACCGCCTCGCCATCGATCACGACGCCGTCGAACACAAACTCGCGCAGCATCAGCAGGTCGAACACGCCGCCCAGCTCGATCGCGATTTCGTGCGCGTGCACGCGCGGCGGCCCGCGATCTTCCGGCGTCGAGTCGTTCTTGTTTCCCGCGAGCACCAGCAGCAGCGCTCCCGGCGACGTAACTTTAACCAGCGTACGCAGATAGGCGCCCAGCCCCTCCGGCCGCACGGAGTGATACACACCTCGGTCAAACACGAACGCGAACGGACCGCGTAGCCCGTGACGGTCGCATACGTCGTCCAGGTCGGCGGCAAACAGGCGCGGCGAGACGCCGGCCGCAGCGGCGCGGCGGTGGGCCTTTTCGATCGCCAGCGGGGCGAGGTCGAACCCGGTGACGACGAAGCCCCGCCGGGCGAGTTCCACTGCGTTGGTGCCGGTCCCGCAGCCGACCTCCAGCGCGGCGCCGGGTGCGACGCGCTGCTCGGCGAGCACGCGCAGCAGCTCGGCCGACGGCGTGTCGCTGTCCCACGGCGTGTCTCCGGATGCGTAACGTCCCTGCCAGTCGATCGTTTGTGCGCTCATTCGTCCGATATGCCTTGTAGGCTGTTGCGATTCGATGGGTCGCGCCGCGGGTGCGACGGGTTCACGGCGGCCGAGCCCGATCTTCACGTTTGCGCGTGCCTATGATAATGGCATTCTAGATCGCCGCCGGCGGCGCCGCGCGGGTTGGCAGCCCGATGGAAGCGCAACGCAGGCAAGGAGACCCCCGACAGTGCATGAGACCCAGCGCCGCGACGCGTCCGCCCGACCCCGGTACACCCGGCGGGCGGCCACGATCGCTGTCGTGATTTTCCTGGCGCAGGCGTGGAGCACGGTTTGCGCGGATGCGCCGGACGTCGTCTGGATATCCGGCGGACACGCGACCAGCATCAACGCCGTCGCCTACTCGCCGGACGGCAACCTACTGGCTTCCTCCAGCGGCGACCTGAGCGTGAAGCTCTGGCGAGCGTCGGATGGCGACCTGCTGCGAACATTCGCGCTGCAGGCCGACCCGCTCTCGATGGCGTTCTCTCCGGATGGCAGCACGCTGGCGGTGGGCCGCTGGGACAATCTCGTCGAGCTGCGGCGCGTCTCCGACGGCGCGGTGGTGGGGTCGCTCGCCGGTCACGCCGGGTCGGTGCGCTGCGTCGCGTTCGCGCCCGACGGTCTGACGCTGGCATCCGGAAGCGAAGACGGCACGCTGCGCGTCTGGCGGCTGAGCGACGGCGCGACGCTGCTCGACATTCCTGCGCACGCCGCCGGTGTGTCCGCCGTCGCGTTTACGCCGGATGGGCAGGGCGTCGTGACGGGCGGCGGCTCGGCGGGCAACGAAAACGTGAAGCTGTGGAGCGTGGCCGGCGGCGGCCTCCTGCGGACTTTCATAGGCCACACCGACTTCGTGCTCTCCGTCGCGATCTCGCCCGACGGCCAGACGCTCGCATCCGGCGGGTGGGATCTGGTCGTGCGGCTGTGGCGCGTGTCAGACGGCGCAGTGCTCGGAACGCTCGTCGGCCACACGGCCGACGTGCGGAGCGTCGCTTTTTCGGCCGGCGGCGGTCTGCTGGCCTCGGCCAGCGGAGACATGACCGCGAAGCTCTGGCAGCTTGAGGGGCAATCACTGCTCCGCACGATCAGCGGCCACACGGGGTCGTTGAACTCCGCGATGTTCTCACCCGACGAGCAGGTGCTGGCCACGGGCGCATCCGACAAGACCGTGCGGTTATGGCAGGTGTCCGACGGCTCGCCGCTGCAATCGCTGACGCGGCACGCGGACATCGTCGAGTCTCTCGCGTTCTCGCCCGACGATGGGTTGCTCGCGTCCGGCAGCTTCGACAACACGGTCAGACTGGCCGATGCGGCCAACGGGGCGCTGCTTCGAACGCTGACGACCAGCGCCGACTTCATCTCGTCGGTCGCGATCTCGCCGGATGGGCAGACGCTCGTCTCGGCCGGGGCGGCGCTGCGGCTGTGGCGCGTGTCGGATGGCGTGCTGTTGCGCACGTTGAACGGGCATGGCGGGTTCATACCCGGCGCGGCCTTCTCGCCCGACGGGCTGACGCTGGCGTCGGCCAGCTATGACCAGACGGTCAAGGTCTGGCGCGTCTCCGACGGCGAGTTGCTCGCGACGCTGACCGGGCACACCGGGTTTGTCGAGGCGGTCGATTTCTCGGCCGACGGCGAGCGGCTCGCATCCGGAAGCTGGGACGGCACGGTGAAGGTCTGGCGGCTGGTCGATCAATCGCTCGAACGCACGCTGCCCGCACACGCGGTGTTCGTGGCCTCCGTCGCGTTCGCGCCCGACGGGCAGACGCTGGCATCGTCGGGCGGCGACAAAACCGCCCGGCTCTGGCAGGTTTCGAACGGGGCGCTCCTGCACACGCTCACCGGCCACACCGACTGGGTGCTGTCGGTCGCGTTCGCGCCGGATGGGCTGGCGCTGGCCTCCGGCGGGTTCGACGGTTCGCTGAAGCTCTGGCGGGTCTCAGATGGCGGGCTGCTGCGGACCTATGACGAAGAAACCGGGCCGCGCGTTCACGCCGTGCAGTTCTCGCACGACGGACAGTGGCTTGCATACGGCCGATCGGATGCGACCGTGGTCGTCGCCGCCAACCCGCTGGCTTGTCCGGCGATTCTCGCGTCGCCCGCCGGCGTGTTGCGAGCGCCCGGAGAGACGGCGAGCTTTACGGTCGCCGCGAGCGGCGGCGCGCCGCTGGGTTATCAGTGGCGCAGAAACGGCGACGCGCTGGTCGATGGGCCGACACCGGCCGGCAGTGTCATCAGCGGTGCGGCGACCGCGGCGCTGACCATCAGCAATGTTCAGCCGTCCGACGCCGGAGAGTATGACGTGCTGGTCTCCAACGCCTGCGGCGCGGCGCAGAGCGACCTGGCGACGCTGGAGGTCGCGCCGCTACGCGTACGGGGCGACATCAATTGCGACGGACTGGTGAATCTGTTCGACATCGATCCGTTCCTCGACGCCCTGTTTTTCCCCGAGATTTACGCGGCGGAGTATCCCGGCTGCGACAACGCCGACGTGGACGGCGACGGAGTGGTCTCGTTGTTCGACATCGATGCGTTTCTGCAGTGCCTGTTCTTCGAGTGCCCGTAGGCGCGGCGCCGGCTCCGCAGTCGTATCTTCGCGGACGCGCGGCGCGCGCTCCGAGCGGGGGAGCATAGACCTCCGGCCTGTGCGTTTTTGAGGTGGGGCGGGCATTCTGCCCATCCTCGGGGCTCGCGAATCGCTCACAAAAGCA
>CAZVWB010000023.1:0-78564 GCA_964631045.1 uncultured Planctomycetales bacterium | reverse complement strand
CCTCGCGCCGCCGCCGCCGCCGCTGCGCCGGTAGCCGCCGCGGGCCGCGGTCGCCGCGGCCGCCCGCCGCGGTCCGGTTCGCTGAAGGAGTTCATCCTGAAGGTGCTGACCGCCGCCGGCGACGTGATGGCGGTCAAGGACATCGCGGAAGGCGTCGTGAAAGCTGGGTACAAGAGCAAGAACCAGACGCTGGCGAAGAGCGTCGGCATTGCCCTGCGCGAACTCTCCGCTCAGGTGCAGAAAGTCGGGCGCGGCCGCTTCCGTTTGAAGTAGGGTTGTGCCCCGCAGCGAGCCGTCGGTCGCCGCGCGCCGGGTGGAGCGGGCTTTCTGTTCGCTCCGAGCGGGCCAAAATGCCCGCTCCGCTCAGGCCCACAAGTTGCTGAGTGAATTGTCCTCTCGTGCCGGCGTCACACTCGGGACCGCTCGCCGAGTATCTGCCCGGTCGCTCGCACTGGCCTATCGCCGCACGCGCAGACCGAGTTTGGGGAACTCGGTCTGTTTTTGTTTTACGCCACCTCTCGCTTGGGTTCGGTCCCGACCCGGCGCCGCAGCCCTCATGACTGCCCGTCGTTCAGAACGATCCGCGCCACCAGCGGCTGATGGGCCCGCTCGCCGCCGCGATGCCGGCCGGCGCGAAAGGCCTGCCCCTCTCGCACGGCGATCGCCCGCGTCGGGTCGAGAATCTTCTCCCCCTCGAACTCGAACGCGCCGTTCTTCACCAGCCGCCGCGCTTCGGAATTGCTCAATTCGCGGCCGTGCGCCAGCCATGCCAATTTCCATGCTGCAATGCGCGATTCCCCGTCCAGCTCCGCCGCCGGTACGCGCACATCAACCGACTCGGCGGCGCGCCCGCTGCTGAAGTGCTCGCGCCACCACAAGGCTGCGGCATCCATCTCCGTCGGCGGGCAATAGGCCGAGCCGACCATTCTCGCCAGCCGCTCCTTGGCCTGCATCGGGTGTTCGCTGATCCACGCCGCGGCCTGTGACTCTGTCACATCCGTCAGCAGGCGATACCACTCCGTCAATAATTCGTCCGGAATGCTCATGGTCTTGCCGAAAATGTCCCGCGGCGAAAACGTGACGCCGATGTAGTTGCCCAGGCTTTTCGACATCTTCTTGACGCCGTCTAGCCCGCGCAGGATCGGGAGAATCATGACGACTTGCGGTTCCTGCCCCGCGTCCGCCTGCAAGTCGCGCCCGACCAGGTTGTTGTATGTCTGATCCGTACCGCCCAACTCGACGTCCGCACGGATATTGACGGAGTCCCAGCCCTGCACGAGCGGGTACAGCAACTCGTGCAAGCTGATGGGCGTTTCGCTATCGAAGCGCTTGCGGAAGTCCTCGCGTTTCAGCATCTGACCGACGGTCATTTTTGCCGCCAGCTTCACCACGTCGGTGAAACTCATGGGGTCAAGCCACTCGCTGTTGCGGCGAATCTCGAAGCGTTCGGGCGCGGTGTCCAGAATCTTCCCGGCCTGGTCGAGGTACGTCTGCGCGTTCGCGGCGATCTGCGCTTCGCTTAAAATCGGTCGCGTCTTGCTGCCGCCGGTCGGGTCGCCGATGCGAGCCGTGAAATCGCCGATGATCAGTACGGCGCGATGCCCCAGGTCCTGAAACTGCCGCAGCTTGCGCAGCACGACCGAATGGCCCAGGTGGATGTCGGGCGCGGTCGGGTCCATGCCCAGTTTGACGCGCAGCGGGCGCGACTCCTGTGCCGCCCGCGCCAGCTTGTGCCGGAGTTCCGCTTCGGAGTACACATGTTCGCAGCCGCGCAGCAGCGCGGCCAGGCCGTGATCGTTCATGGCGGAAGATGATAGGATTCGACCGGCGGGCTGACCAGCGTGCAACCTGGCCGCCCGCTCGCGCGGAGGCCCACTTGCGGCACAAAGGCGTCAGGCACTCACACGGCCGCGCGGAGCGATCCGCGCCTCCCGCGCGCGATCGGCGCGGCGCCGCTCCATCCGCCCCGCCGCCGCCCGTGGAGCCAAGCGGCGCGATCGCCGCCGCCTGCGAGGCCGCCGCCCGGGTGGGCGCGCTCCTAGGCGACGCGGCGACCGACGCCTACCGCATCCTCTGGGGCGCGCGGATCGGACTCGACGGGTTGATCGTCGACCGATACGGCGTGGTACTGGTGGCGCAGCTTCACGAAGGACGCTTCCGCAGCGATGAAGCATTGGCGCGGCGGGTGTGCGCCTCTCTGCTCGAATCCACCGGGGCGGCTGCGGTCTATCGAAAGGTCTTCCCGCGCGAGCGCAGTGCGGCGCTGGCCGCCCTCGCGGCAGCGCACAACGACCCGACGCCCTGGATCGGCTCGAGTGTCCCGAGCGAGATTCCGATCGTCGAGCAGGGTGTGCGTTTTCTCATTCGGCCCTACGACGGCTACGCCACGGGGCTGTTCCTGGAGCAGCGCGGCAACCGCGCCCGCATCCGCGCCGCCGCGGCCGGACGGCGCGTCCTGAATCTGTTCGCCTACACGTGCGGCTTCGGCGTCGTGGCCGCGCTCGGCGGTGCGACGGAAACGACCAACGTCGATGTGTCCAAGCGTTGCCTGGAATGGGGCAAACGCAACTTCGAGGCCAACGGGGTGGATTGCGGCGGGCAGCGCTTCTTCGCGTCGGATGTGTTCGAGTTTTTCGGCCGGGCGCGGCGCCAGGGTCGACGCTACGACCTGGCGATCATCGATCCGCCGACGTTCGCGCGCGTCAAGGGTGCGTCCCGGCCGTTCGTGCTCAGAGAGCAGCTCGACGCACTCGTGTCGCAGACGCTCGAACTGCTCGACCCCGGCGGCGAACTGCTGCTGTGCACCAATCAGCGCGACCTGGGACACGCAGCGCTGGAGCGCGCCGTGCGCAGCGCCGCCGGCGGGCGACGAGTCGCGATCGCGCCGCGCACCCCCCTGCCCCCCGATTTCGCGGACGACCCCGAGTTCTCAAAGTCCGTGTTCGCGCGCTGTGAGTAGCGCCGCCCTTACAGGAACCACGCGCCGAACACCGCAACCGTCGCCGCGGCGGCGATCCACACCGGCAGAAGCGTGTACCGCAGGATTTGAGTCGTTGCGATTCCCTGGAACCCTGCCACCCAAACGTTGGCGGTGTTCGTCGGGTCGCAGATGCCCTGTAGCATCCCAGCCGCCAGGAGCGCGACCAGGATCGCCGCCGGCGGCAACGGCGTGGTCGCAAGTAACGTCGCCGAAACCGCCAGCCCCATGCCCCAGACGTTCAGCGGTCCGCGATACAACGCCAGCGGCGCGGCCAGCCCGAAGAGCAGCACATAGCTCCAGCGGCTTTGCGGAGCGACCGCCTCTACCAGCGGCCGGAAGTAGCCCTGCACCGGCGGCGTGCCCAGCGCCGTCACCAGGATTCCGATGCCCAGCATCAGCAGCACCGGCGGCACAACCGTCTGCGCGCCCTCGATCAAGGAGCGGCTGAGCAGTCGCACCGCGCCGCGCCGGCGGCAGACGCACAGGTACATATACGCGATCGACGCAACGAACGCCGCGATTTCCTCCACGCCGGCGACATACACGAGCAGCACCGGCGCGAGCGGCGAGGCCATCAGCCACGCCGGAACGGCCGCGCGCGGCGCCGCGGCGGCCGCGTCGCTCGGAACCGACTGAAAACTGCTGCGCAGCGATCGCCGCGTACCCCACACGATCCAACCGGCGGCGAGCGCGACATACACCGCCACGATCGACCAGAGTATGGAGTCGAGCGTGGCGCCAGGGATTCCGTAGAAATCGAGCCAGAGCCGCCGCGAAACCGGGTGCAGCGTGCCGCCCGCGGCGATCGCCATCAGGAACAGCCCGGACCCGACGACCGGACTGATCCCCAGCGATCGCAAGACCGGAAGCACGATCGCGCCCAGCATGATGACCGTGCCCAGCCCGCCGACCGACGTGAAGATGATCGCGGTGACGACGAACACGGCGGCGGCGATTACCAGCGGGCGCTCCCCCGCGAACTCCGCCGTCCAATAGACCAGCCGCTCGGCGATCCCGAGATTTTTGACGTACATCGCAAACATGCCGCCGAACAGCGTGGCGATGATTGTGGCGTACAACGTCAGGCTGCCCGCCCGCAGAATGAACGCGGCGTACGCAAGCCCGTAACTCACGGCGTCGGCGAGTGCGGCCCGCTGCGGCTTCGCACTGGCCGCGACGTGTCGGGCGAGCACGACGCCGTAGCGGCGCAGCGCGCTATCGCGAATCGCCCGCAGGCGCTGGGTCTGCGCGCCGGGCGAGTCCCTCACCGCGTTCATGTCGCGCAGCAGCGCTTTCAGCGGCAGCGCTTCGACTCTCTCGCGCACGGCGGCACGATAACCCACGGCGTGCGGCGGCCGCGCGAACAAATCGGGTATCGTCGCGAGCTGCTGCTGGACTTCGTGTTCAAGCGCCGCGGCCTCGGCCGCCAGCGGCGCCAGCGCCTCCGACAGTCTCGGCTGCAAACGCGACTCGGAGTCGTCGAACCCGTCGCCGCAGTGCGCGACGCGCAGAAACAGGTCGGCCTTGCGGGCGAGCAGCGCCCGTTCCGTCGCTCGACCGGCCAGCCAGTCGCCAAAACACGGCGGCTGCGCGCCTGCCGCCGCGGCGGGCTGCGTTGCCGGCGCGGCCCCCTGCGCCAGGTGCGAACCAGTCTCTGCGGCTACCGCGACAACGACGAATACCGCCGCCATCAGCGGCAGCGCCAGCAGCGCGGAGAGCCGCTCCAGGAACATCAGCGCGGCGAAGAACGCGAAGATCAACAGCAGAAGCACGCCGATCGCTGTCGTCATAGCCACTGCCCGGCGGAAAGTCCGATGTCGCGCAGCTCGCCGCCGCCCGCGCCGCCCCGGTTGGCCTCACGCGACGCGGCCCGCGATCGCAATTCAGTCGCCCAAGCGCTGATGTGCTCGGCCGACGCACGCGCCAGCCACGCCTGCGCCTGCGCGGTGATGCGTGGCTCGTCCGGGGCTGCGCCGCAAACCGCGGCGTGCGCATGCGCGAGTTCGTGCAGGAACGACTCGGAGATTTCGGAATCTGTGCGCTCCGCCGCCACGCCGAACACGTCGATTCGCCATAGCAGCGGATCCCACGCCCCGTAAACGATGCGGCCCGGCAGCCGGAGCGCCTCGCGACTTGCATGGAGCGCGATTCCGCGGCGAGGCGAAACGGTGCGGAGCACCTGCTCCACATGAACGCTCTGACCTGGAAACAAACGCAGCGCAAACCCTCCGGCGCGTCTGGATCGCATTAGCTCGACGATTCGCGATCGTGTTCTTCGGGTTGCGGATCTCCGCCGCCCGCACCTCGATTCTGCGAGCGTCGTCTTACGCCGTCCAGGCGCAAAGCCTCATCCAGTATCGCGGGCTTGACGTGAAATGACGTCGTTCCCAATTCCGAGAGGACGCTCGGGAGATCGATCATGCCGCGCCGCGCCCCCTCTGACAACACCGCGAGCGTGCCGGCGGTACGTAGACCACGCGCTCGCGCGGCCGCACGCCCATCGCGCTCGTCAAGTAGTATGGTCACGTCCGGGCGATGCTTCTGGAGTTCAACTGCAAGCGATATCGCGGAGGACTCGCCTTTGCCTGGTTGTCTGGCAGGGTCGGCCCACCGCGCCGAACGAACGGCGAGCCAGACCGGAGGCGCGAGCCCCCACGCGCGAACGGCTGGCGGCGCGCCGGAGGCGCATAGCGCTTCGAGCACCTCGGGCGTCGTAACGATCTCCGTGAAAAGCAGGGGCAACAGCTTTTCCTGTCGCAGCAGGATCAAGTAGTTCAGCGGCAACCACAATCACGGGCCGTTGCTCTCTCGAAGGGCATCCAGCTCTTCGCGAAAGTCGTCCACGGAGAGATCGAGCGGCACATCATGCCGTTTCAGCACGGCATCGGTCTCCAGACGGCTGATCCCGAGCGCTTCGCCGAGTTGATGGTGGGTGATGCGTCGCAGGCGGTAGAGTTCGACCAGAGCCGCCTGCTTGGCAAAAACGTTCGGCTCGCCCCCTAACTCGCGCAGAATGCGCTCGATCTGCGGTGGCAAGTTGAAGCTGATCGTCATATCGCACCTCGTCGCCCAAACAGGGTCGACAAGACCGCAGCACCGATGATCGAGCGGCACATTGTGCCTTGTACGCCGCCGCCTATGGCGCGGCCAGCACCGTCACTCCCAGCACCACCAGCGACGACGCTCCGCCCGTCGATCGCAGCGTGATCGCCCGAAGCGCACCCGCATCCGCCGGGCACTCGTACATCAGCACGCGCAGCGCGATCGGCTCACCCGCAGCGTTCACTCCGCTCCAGACGATCGGCGCTTCAGCCGCCGGCGTCGTGTCGGTCGGTGCAAAAGCGCTCCGGCCGTAGACAAACTCGGCCCTTTGCGCGCTCGTCGTGTCGAACTGAAACTCGGCCGTCGCGACCTTCTCGCCGTGGCCGGCGGCGAAGTTGGTGGTGTGCAGGATGGCCACGCTGCGCGCCGCCAGCGGCGCGCGCAAGCGCAGCGTCGCCTCGTCGGGTGCGTCGTCGTCGTCGAACAACCGACCGCGGAGAACCAGCGCATCGAGCGGCTCGGCGCGGCGCGCGAAGTTGATTCCCTCCAGCAGCAAGTCGCCCGGCGGCAATGCCGACAGGTCGTGCTGCGGTCCGAGGCCGAACCAGCCGCCGCCATCCGCGGCGCGCGTGGACAAGTTGCAGGCCGGCGTCAGGTCAAGCAGCCAGCCGCTGCGGTTTGCGGGCCGCAGCGTGCTCATGTCCATCAGCCGCAGGAACATCTCGCCGGCCGGGTACGCGGCCGGGTCCGGCGGATTGTCGGCGTTCCACGCGGCCTCCGCCGCCAGCACGTAGGCCATGTATTGCGGCAATTCTCGCTCGAAACTCGCGGGATCGAGCGAGTAGCCGGCCCAGGTGGTTTGCAGCAGCCCCAGAGACTTCTGCTCGTGCGCCGCCTTGGCGAAATTCACGATGTTCGCCGGGCGATTCCACACCGCCGCCACCGTCTCGTGACCTTCCGCATGGAACAGGTCGAGATTCGTAAACTTCTCCGGCGGGTCGCCGGCGTAGTGCCAGTCGGTGATCAGTACGTCGTCGGGCAGCTCCTCGCGCAGCTTCGCGGCAGACTCGGGCGAAGCGGCGTTGCAGGCGTCGGGCGCTTCGCCCTTGGCCAGCAGCATGTCGCCCCACATCGCCGTGCGCACGCCGCGCTCCTTGAGCCAGGCGTGCAGCTTGAGCGTGTCCATCATGAAGAGCTGCTCAAGGGTGTACGGCTTGCTCGACTCGCGGAACGGCACCCGACCGCGGTCGGCGTATTCATCGTGCCCGATGTGCAGCCAGCGCGGCTGGAACAGCTCCAGCGCCTCGGCATAGATCGAGAAAATGAAGTCGTATGTCTTCGGGTTCGTTACGCAGTACGCCCACTTCGCCTCCGGGTCTTCCGCCAGCTCGAGGTTCCGATCGCCGGTGAACATCCATTGGCAATGGCCCAGCGAGTTGATCAGCGGCGTCACCGTGATGCCCTGCTGACGGCACAGGTCGAGTATCTCCCGCACCTCCGCCTTCGGCATCCCATACTCCGGATGGTGAATCTCCGGGTGGCCGTCCCACTCGACGTACTCCGCCTCCAGCATCAGGTGGTTCATTTTCAGCGGCGCGAGCACGTTGCGGATCAGCCGCTTGTGCAGTTCCGGCCCTTTGCCGCCGGTGAACAGATGCACGCCGCGGAATTGCAGCGACGGCCAGTCATCGATCTCGAAGCACCGGAAGCCCGCGTTCCCCGTGCTGGAGAAAAACGCCAGTTGCCGCAGCGTCTGCACCGCGTTCAGAAAGCCCCGTTCGTCTGCGGCTTCGATCACGATGGCCTGCGGCGCGACGCGCAGCCGATATGCCTCCGCCGCCCGCAACCCGCCGGCCGCCGCGGGTAGAAATCGAACTTCGATCGCCGGCTTGGGTCCGGCGGCATCCGGCGCTGCGGCCTCGACGGAAAACGCCGTGCGCAGCAAGTCGCGCAGCGCCGCCGCCGCCGCGCTCGCCGAGGGTGGATGGTCGGCGATTCGCACGCCGCCGGAGGGTGGATCGTTGTCCGCGCTCGCCGGTCGGACGATGCACGCCCCGCTGCCCGGCATCGCGCGCTTGGGCTTCGGCACGATCATGCGCAGCGCAGGCCACGTCTGTGCGAGCGCGCTGGGCGTCGCGTCGATGTTGCGCTGCGTTTCCAGCCGCACCGCCGCCGGTGCGGCGCTCGCCGGCAATCGAAACGTTACGCGATACCACAGCCGATCCCCCGATTTGAAGCGCGTGCCCAGATCGCCCAGCCAGAACAGCGGTCGCCCCACGTCCGCCCAGCGGCTCTTGCGGTAATCGTAGAGCAGCACATTGCGATCGCTCTCGACTTCGATGCGGATCAGCCCCAGGCGGCTGTCAAGTTCGATCGAAGAGAGCCGATCGCTCAGCGTAGCCGGGCCGACCTCCGCGGACACCGGCGCGACCGGAACCGCCCCCTCGCGCTTCTCCCCGTCCGTACGGAACGCACGATACGTGCGGCCGATCAGCAGCGTCGGATTCAGCGCCGCCATCTGCCACTGTAGCAGCGCCTCGCCGCTGTCACGCAGGAACCGCCCCTCGAAAACCTGCTGCACGCGGCCGTCAGCGTACACGCTGATGGTCTCGTCGCCTTCAAAACTGTCGTTCTCGCCGCGGTGTTTCATCGACAGGCGAATTCCGCCGTGGATCCACTCCAGCGCGGCGTCGCGCACCGCAGCCGCCGATGGGCCCAGGTAGTAATGCGGCGCCCACGGCGGCGTGGTGATGACCATGCCGCTGCCGCGGCTGATCATCACGCCGTCGAGAAAAATGCTGATCCCCGCCTTCCACGGCTCGACCACCACTCGCACCGGCCCCGCTTCCAGTACGTGCCGCGGCGCGTCATCCGCCCGAGCAACGCCCGCGCCGCACCCCAGCGCGCTGAGCATCAAAGCCAACGCGCACGCCCGCGACCCCCGTCCGCGGACCGTGTTTTGCTTCAATCGGTTTCCGGCCGCCCACCTCTGTGGCACCGGTTTCCAACCGGTGTGTTTGTGTGGTTCTCCGCCGCGCCCATGTGGCATCGGTTTCCAACCGGTGTGTTTGTGCGGGTCTCCGACCCGCCCCCGTGGCACCGGTTTCCAACCGGTGTGTCTTCGCGGGTCTTCGACCCGCCCGTCTGGCCGCTCTTCTCGCGCCGTGCCCGATCTCACGACCAGCTCCTTACCCCCCTACCGCGGCCTGCATTTCCGCAAAGTCAGCGATGTCCGCGTCGAGGTCATCATCGAAGTCGAAGACCTCGCACGCGCCGCCGCCCGCCGTTCCCGGTGCGCCGCCGCACTCGAACCAGGCGAGTCCCTCGTCCGCGTCGACGCTGCCGTCGCCATCCGCGTCCCCGAGGGCATAGGCGCTCAGCACCAGCTTCACCGCATCCGCAGAAGTGTACTCGGCCGGCGTCGAGCCCGCCGTCGATACTCGCACCCGCGCCGCCGACGCACCGCCCTCGAACACAAACCGCCCAAGCGGTACCCATGCCCCCCCGCCGCTACGCTGATCGACCGTCGCCAGCGCCGTCCCATTCCGATGAAACACCGACACCTCCGCGGCGTCGTTGCGATTGCCGCTCGCCGTGTGCCAGGCGTACACGTCGTAGCGCCCGCCCAGCGGAATCGCCGCACTGAACGTCGCCGTCGCCGCCCCGCCGCCGACCGCCACGCGCGAGTCGAATCGGAAGAAATCAGCCTGGGCTGAATCCGCGAAGGCGCCCGCGGTCTCGACGTACGCAGGGCTGCCGTCGCGATTGTCCACGACGATCTGCAGCATCCGCCCGCTGACGAACGGATTGTCGGCGAACGCCGCCCACGGGTTGCCGGGAAGCGGCAGGTTGTTGATCTCGTCCTGGATCGCGATCTGGGAGGTGTACTGATGATAAACCCACAGCGCGCCGTGCCGCACGCCGTTGCCTCGCGCGTAGCTCAGTTGATCGCGCACCAGCGTCCAGTCGTTGTCTTCCTGCGCGCGAAAGCCGACCGCCAGCTTGTCGAGGTGCGCGGGCGCCTGCGCCCGCTGCGTGTTGAACTCGGTCTGAAACGCGCTCAGCGTCGTCATGTACATCTGCGGCATGACCACGTCCATGTACCCGCCGTTCACCCAGTCGGCCCAGCGCTGCATGTGCTGCGTGATGCCGTACGACCCGGTCGGCGCGGACGAAACTACGATTTCCGGGTTGGCCGTCTTGATCGCGTCGTAGCACTGCTCGACCGCGGCGTTCACGAGCAACTCCCGGAAGCGCACCCACTGGGCATCGTTTACGTTGTTCGGCGGCGGCGCGCCGTACTGCGCCTGATACGCGGCGGCGGTCACGGCCTCGTAGCCGTACTCGCGGCCGGTGGTGTCGCGCCCCCATCGGAAGCGATCAATCTGAATGTCGTCGAAGTTGTAGTTCTCCGCCAATTCGCGGACCATCGCCGTCATCAGCCCGGTCACCTCCGGATGGCCGGGGCTGAGAAACACAAATCCGCCGTTCTCGCCGGTGACCGCGTCGCCGAAACGATCGCGCGCCAACCAATCTGGATGCGCGGTCGCCAGTGGATGCGTCGCCGCGCCGACCGCCAGCCCGTACTCGAACCACGCACCCACCCGCAGCCCCTCCTCCTTGAAAATCCGCGTGAGATACGCCGCGTAGTCGATGCTCGACGAAGCCCACGCACCCCCGGCAGCCTTGTACGCCCGCGACGGCCACCAGGCCTGCGCCCCCGAGTACATCGCGATGTAAACGGTGTTCATGCGCCCGGCGCGGATGTTCTGCGCGATCGCCCGGAGCTGCGCCTCGGTCTTGCCCTGATACTGATACTGCGTCAGCCAACACGCGCGCAACTCCGGCTCCAGGGGGCCGCCCGACAGCGGCACGAATTGCACCGCGTCGGCGATCACCGTCCGGCCCGTCTGGCTGCTGGCGCTGCTGAGCATCACGCGCCCCGCCGTCCCGCCGCTGAACTCGAACGTGCCCAGCGGAACCCACTGCGAGCCGTTTACGCGCTGATCGACGAATACGTCCGCGCTGCCGCCCGCGTGTTCGATTGTGTAGCGGGCGTCCGGCGGCCGGTCATTGCCGTTGCGATACCACACGGACACCTGATAGTCGCCCGTGATTGGGAGGGTCGGCCGCCACTCGACCGCCCCAGCCGCGCCGGTGGACGACCGGAAGCGATAGTCGCTGCCATACTGGCCGCTGGTACTTCCCGTGGACCAGGTTTGCGAGAGGACGCTGAACCCCGGGCCGCTGTTGTCGACAACGATCGGCTGGGCAGCCGCGGGCCGCGCCATCGCGATCATAAAGCCGCAAGCGAAAACACGTTGCGCGAGTTTCGGCATCGTTCCGGCGTCCTCTCGTCGGGCGTTGCCGCCCGGTTTGGGATTTGCGTTGCGCCTTCGCCTCGAAGATTATATAACCTTAAACAATCTGCCGCCGGCGTTCAATGCAATCGCGCCGCGGCCGCCCCGAATCGCCGCCGGCGCGCGGCTGAGGACTGAGGATGCGAATCACCGGCACGTTTCTGGACGAAATCACGCACGACATTCCGGCTCAGAATTGGGGCCCGGAGGAGTGGGCGGCCGATTTCGACGTGATGCGCCAGATCGGCATCGACACCGTGATCATCATCCGCTCGGGCTATCGCGAGCAGGCCATCTTTAACTCATGGGTGTTGCGGGAGCAGCGCCGCATGCTGCCGGTGCGCCAGAATCTGGCGCAGCTCTTCCTGGACCTGGCGCAGCAGAACGGAATGAAGCTGTTCTGGGGCATTTATGACCCCGGCGACTGGACGAGCAACACCAGCGCGGCGCTCGATCTCAACCGCCGGTTCATGAAGGAGGTCGCCGAGCAGTTCGGCGATCACCCCGCGCTGGGCGGCTGGTACATTACGTTCGAGCTGTCGCGCAACGATCCCAGGCAGGTCGATCTGGTGCTCCAGGCCGGACGGCACGCCAAATCGCTGTCACCCGATCTGCCGACGCTGATCTCTCCCTACATCGCCGGCATCAAGGCGCCCCCGGGGGAGGAATACGTCCCGCGCGAGCGGCACGAGGACGAATGGCGGCAGATATTCAGTCGCGTGCGCGAAGCGATAGATATCGTGGCGTTTCAGGATGGACACGTCGAGTATCTGGAGCTGCCCGAGTACCTGCGCTCGAACCTGCGTCTGGCACGCGAGGCCGGCATGCGCTGCTGGTCGAACGTGGAGACCTTCGACCGCGACATGCCCATCAAGTTCCCGCCGATCGACTGGCGCAAGCTGGAGTTCAAGATCGACGCCGCCCGCGAAGCCGGCGTGGAGAAGCTGATCACCTTCGAGTTTTCGCACTTTCTCAGCCCGCACTCGTCGTACGCCAGCGCGCACACGCTGTTTCGTCGCTACTGCGAGCGCTTCGACCTCGCGGTGTCGCCGCGCGGGCTGCCGGCCGGTCGTGCCGCCGACGCTACGGAACGATGAACGAGTCCGTTTCGGTCAGAGGCCCGATGGTCGGCTGCTCATCCGGCGCCAACCCGGCGAGCAGATTGCCGACCGAGTGGTCCGGCTGAAGCGTATAGATGTTTTCCTTGTTCACGCCGCACACCGGCGTCTTGCTGAAGTCCGCGTGCCCATCGACGAAGAGCACGTTCTGCCCTTCTCGATTATGGCTGCGGGTGTTGAACGGCTTCCACGGCTCGGTTCGCCAGTGAAACAGATCCTGCGGCTGGGCCGGCGGCGCGGGCGGCTGCACGGCGCTGCGGCGATCGCGCACTGTGCCATCCAGGCCGTCCTCGCCGCGCTCGTAGTACGGCCCTTTGTCGGCCATTAGCGCCATCCGCGCGTCCAGGCCGCACTTGGGCTTCGCCCGCGGCCCGAAGGGCAGTTGGTACCCGTAGCTGATCGAGTCGTAGCCGCGGAAGTCGAAGCGATCGATGCCCGGTTGCCCGGCGAACGGACGGCCGTCTTTCTGGTTTCGCAGATTGTCCTCCGTGTCGTCGCTGCTGGGGCAGATGAACTGCTTTGGTGTACTCATCCCCGTGCTGATGAGCAGAAACAGCGACCGGCTCGGGTGGTTGCGGTCCGGGCTTTTCCTGGTCGTGTCCTCGGTGATCCGCAGCGTTTCGCTCGACCCCATCGCCCCCACCCAGCGCACACCATGTTCCGGCGGGGTCTTCTTCAGGTCATACTTCGGCTCGAAGTAGTGAGTCGCGAACCACTCCTGATTGTCGTTCGCGTAGATGAACTGTCCCTGGCCCAATCCGCGCAGGTTCGACGCGCACACCGCCCGCTTGGCCAGTTCACGCGCCCGCGATAGCGACGGCAGCAGAATCGCGGCCAGCAGCGCCAGAAAAAACAGCACCCACAGGAGCTCTTCAATCTTGAACGCCCGCCGGCGTACCGCCCAAATCGTCGACATGCATCATCCTCCCTGGCTCGCGCGCCCCACCGCCGCTGACCCCTGACGAAAGTGTCGCCCGGCGGCGAACGCTGCGGCAGCACACATGATATCCGCAAACCGCCCACAGGTGGGACCAGACGTCCATCGCGCTGCGAGTCACCAGGGGTAACGCTTCAACCTGCCTGCGTGTTCTCTATAGCGGGGAGCATGGGCCTCCGGCCCGTGCGACCCGGCGACCGGAACGACAAGACTCTCACCGGTAAGCCTGACTCGCCGCTCTCGTCGCAGGACCGCGCCGCGCGCCGCCGCCGTTGCGAACCGTCACCAGTTTCCCGACGCCAACTGCGCGTCGAGCTGCTGATAGCCCGCTTCCATTCCGTGCTCCATGCCCGATGCCAGCGCGCCGTCGCGCGCTTCCCGCGAGTCGAACGCCAGCGTCATGTGCATGCGCGTTCCGCCGGCGATTTCAGTCAGCTCCAGCGTCGCGATCAGCGTGCCGACCGGGCCGCCGCACCCCATCTCCATCGTCTCCGTGTGCACCAGCCGCGACGGCGGAACCACCTCGCGAAACTCGCCGGAGATCACCAGCGCCTGCTTGCCATCGGCGTCGCTCCACGCCCAGCGATACGAGCCGCCGACGCGCGGTTCTCCCTCGCAGGTCGTCATCGTCCACCCCGGCGGGCTGAACAGCCAGCGCCGCAGCCGGCGCGGGTCGGTCATCGCCTCCCAGACCAGCGGCCGCGGCGCGTTGAATGTCCGCGTCATGACGATCGTCGTGTCGGTGGGTACGGCGACTTGCAGGCCGGCGGTTGGCATGGCTTCATCCTCGTGAGTGCGGTTGACCGGAACGCGAAACGGAGCCGCGGCGGCGCCTGGCGCCGCCGGGCTTCTCCGACTTCATCTCTTCCAGCAGAGCGTCCAGCGCCTGGAAGCGCCCTTCCCAGTGCGCGCGGAACTGCTCGGTCCACCGCGTCGCTTCCTTGAGCGGCGCGGCGTGCAGGCGGCAGCGGTGCTCCCGCCCGGCGACGCGGCGCTGCAGGAGACCCGCCCGTTCCAGAACGCGGACGTGCTTCGACGCGGCGGGAAACGTCATGTCCAGCGGCTGGGCCAGCTCGCTCAGGTTGCGCTCGCCGGCGGTGAGGCAGCGAATGATCGCCCGCCGCGCCGGGTGCGCCAGGGCGTGAAAGACGCGATCCAGAAGCGCCGTCTCTTTTATTACCATGTGGTTTAATATACCACATGGTTTATCAATTGCAACCAGAGTCGCCCCACTTGTTGCGGCGTCTGCGCACGCGCAGCCGGCCCCCGCGAAACCCCGCGCCGCGATCGCCGCCACGCCCGCCGCCGATCGGGCACACGCAGCGGCGCAGCGCGCCTCGCCCCCACCGATCGAAGAAAAACGGATCGGGTGCACGGCGAATCTGCTCCGCCGAACACCCGATCCGATTGTCTAGTCGCTACGACCTACGCCGGGTTCACGTCCGTCGGCGTGGCCCACCCTGTTCGGGCCGCGTCACGTCGCCTCCGCACCGGCCCCGGCCAACGCCGGCTTCTCGCCGCCCGCGGCCGCGTCGGCGGCGTCCGCGCCGGTGAAGACGAACTTCTTCTCGTCGGTCTCCGTGCTGGTCTCGACCGAGACGCGGATGAACTTCTTGCCGGCGTACTTGTTCCGCAGGATGTCCTCGCTGAGCGGATCCTCGATCATGCTGCTGATGGCGCGGCGCATCGGACGAGCGCCGAACTTCTCGTCGGTGCCCTTCTCCAGCAGGAACTCCTTGGCCTCGGGCGTGAGCGTCAGCACCAGGCCCTTCTCCTTCAACCGCTTGTTTACCTTGCTCAGCTCCAGATCGACGATCTGCAGCAGGTCCGGGTGCGTCAGCTTGTGGAACACCACCACCTCGTCGATGCGGTTGATGAACTCCGGCCGGAAGTGCCGCTCCAGCTCCGAGATCAGCATGTCCTTCATCTTCGAGTAGTTCACGTTCTCGTCGCGCTTCATGAACCCGAACGGATCCTGGCTCATGATGCGGTCCGCGCCGATGTTGCTGGTCATGATCATGATCACGTTCTTGAAGTCCACGTGACGGCCGAACGAATCCGTCAGGCGGCCCTCCTCCATGATCTGCAGCAGCATGTTGAACACGTCCGGGTGCGCTTTCTCGATCTCGTCGAGCAGCACCACCGCGTACGGCCGCCGGCGGACGCGCTCGGTGAGCTGGCCGCCTTCCTCGTAGCCCACGTAGCCCGGCGGCGCGCCGATCAGCCGGCTGACGTTGTGCTTCTCCATGTATTCCGACATGTCGATCGTGATCAGCGCTTCCTCGTCGCCGAACATGAACTCCGCCAGGCTCTTGGCCAGCAGCGTCTTACCCACGCCCGACGGCCCCAGGAAGATGAACGAGCCCATCGGCCGGTTCGGATCCTTCAGGCCGCTGCGCGAGCGACGCACGCTGCGGGCGATGGCGCTGATCGCCTCGTGCTGGCTGATGACGCGCTTGTGCAGCTCGTTCTCCAGCTCGAGCAGTCGGGCGGCCTCTTCCTTCTCAAGCCGCGTAAGCGGGATGCCGGTCATCATGCTGACGACCTCGGCGATGATGTTGTCGTCGACCACGCCGTCGATTTCCTTGGCGTTGTCCTTCCACTCGCGCTGGATCGTCTCCTTCTTCATCCGCAGCGTCTCGACCTTGTCGCGCAGCGTCGCCGCCCGCTCGTAGTCGGCGTTCTTGACCGCTTCTTCCTTCTCGGCGGCCAGCCGCTCCATCTCGCGCTCGATGTCCGCCAGGTCCGGCGGAATCGTCATGCTCTTGATGCGGATGCGGGCGCCGGCCTCGTCGATCACGTCGATCGCCTTGTCCGGCAGCACGCGGCCGGTGATGTAGCGGTGCGACAGCTCGGTCGCAGACTTCAGCGCGCCGTCGGTGATCTGCACGCGGTGGTGCGCTTCGTAGCGGTCGCGCAGCCCGCGCAGAATCTCCAGCGTGTGCTCGGCGGTCGGCTCGTCGACGTGGATCGGCTGGAAACGCCGCGCCAGCGCTGCGTCCTTCTCGATGTACTTGCGGAATTCGTCGAACGTGGTCGCGCCGATGCACTGAATCTCGCCGCGCGACAGCGACGGCTTCAGCACGTTGCTGGCGTCGATCGCGCCCTCCGCCCCGCCCGCGCCGACCAGCGTGTGCAGCTCGTCGATGAACAGAATCACGTTGCCGGCGCGGCGCACCTCGTTCATCACCGCCTTGATGCGCTCCTCGAACTGGCCGCGATACTTCGTCCCGGCGACCATCATCGCCAGGTCCAGCACCACGATCCGCCGTTCGTGCAGAATCTCCGGAACCTGGTGCGTCACGATCTTCTGCGCCAGGCCCTCGACGATCGCCGTCTTGCCGACGCCCGCCTCGCCCAGCAGCACCGGGTTGTTCTTCATCCGGCGGCACAGCACCGTGATGACCCGTTCGATCTCCTTCGCACGGCCGATGACCGGGTCGAGCTTGCCCTCGCGGGCCAGGTCGGTCAGATCGCGGCCGAACGAGTCGAGCGCCGGGGTCTTGCTCTTGCCCTTCTTCGTCACTTCCGCCGGGCTTTGCATGTTGCTGGTCTCCTCGGTCTCGACGCCGGCGCCCAGCAGGTTCAGCACCTCTTCGCGCACGTCTTCGAGCTTCAGGCCGAGGTTCATGAGCACCTGCGCGGCGACGCCGTCCTGCTCGCGCAGCAGCCCGAGCAGCAGGTGCTCGGTCCCGACGTAGTTGTGGTTCAGATTGCGGGCTTCCTCGATGGCGTACTCGATGACGCGCTTGGCGCGCGGCGTCTGGGGCAGCTTGCCCATCGTCACCATCTCGGGGCCGCTCTTAACGAGCTTCTCGACTTCCAGACGGACCTTGCGAAGATCGACGCCGAGGTTCTTGAGCACGTTGGCGCCGACGCCGGAACCTTCCTTGACCAGTCCCAGCAGGATGTGTTCTGTCCCGATGTACTCGTGATTGAAGCGTTGCGCTTCCTGGTTCGCGAGAGCCATCACCTTGCGAGCGCGGTCGGTGAATCGCTCGAACATGAAACCGTTCTCCCAGGCAGGAATTCGGGGGGCGGGATCGCCCCGCGTGGCGACCGCGGCGCAACCCTCCTCCGTATCCCTCGCCGAATGTTACGCCGGGCAATAGCGCCCATCAAGAAACTGGGTGCGGCCACTGGTTGCTATCGACCCGACGGTGCGGCAAGTCGAGCCGCAAAGCGCGGATTCAGACCTCGCGGCTCGCACCCGCTGCGACGGCGCTCAGAATCTGCTCGAATTGCTGCAGTTCGCGACGGTAGACATGATGAATGTCGAGAACCCGCAGCCGCTGACACGCGCCGCGGGCCGATTCCGTCTGTCCGGCGTGGGTCAGAACTTGCGCGACGCGATACGCCGCATGCAGATCGTGCCCATCGTCCTTCGCCAGCTCCGCGGCCAGCGGCGCCGCCGCTTCGAACGCCTGGCGCTCGGCGTGCGTGCAGATTTCGGCCAGCAGTTTGCGGCGGCGGGCCGCCTCCGCGTTCCCACCCCGCAGGCGCAAGGCCTGCGCCAACTGCACCTGCGCCGCGGCAAAGCCGCCCGCCCCGCCGGCCACCGCGACGCCGATCATCCACGCCGCAGTGCTTGCGGGCGTCAGCCAAAGGCCCCAGATGATGAAGTTCAGCGCCGCCGCCACCAGCAACCCGACGGTCAAACCGGAAACGACGCTGCCGGCCAGAACGACGCCGACCCCGGGCAGCAGGAAGTTCAGTATCCACAGCGGCCACGCGCTGCGGGTCTCCGGCGGTTGGCGGCTGCCGATGGCGAACGGAACCGACGTTCCGGCTCTAGGCGACGCCAAGGTATGCCTTCCGCACTTCATCGCTGCTGGCCAGCGCCGCGGCCCGGTCATGCTGCGCGATTTCGCCGACTTCGAGGACGTAGCCGTAGTGGGCCGTTTTCAGCGCCATGTGCGCGTTCTGCTCGACGAGCAGAATCGTCGTGCCCGCCGCGTTGATCTCGCGAATGATGGCGAAGATGGTCTGCACCACCTGCGGCGCGAGTCCGAGCGACGGCTCGTCCAGCAGCAGCAGCCGGGGCCGCGCCAGCAGCGCCCGCCCGATCGCCAGCATCTGCTGCTCGCCGCCCGAGAGCGTGCCGGCGTTCTGATGCAGCCGCTCCCGCAACCGCGGGAAGAGCTCCAGCGCGCGAGCGCGATCGCGGGCGATGCCTTCACGGTCGCTGCGGGTGTACGCCCCCATGTCGAGATTTTCGGAGACCGACAGATTCGCGAAGATGCCGCGGCCCTCCGGCGCGTGCGCCACGCCCAGCCGCACGATTTCATGCGGGGGCATGCCGATCAGCGAGCGGCCGTCGAACGTGATCGACCCGCGCGTCGGCCGCAGCAAGCCGGAAACGGCTCGCAGCGTCGTGCTCTTGCCGGCGCCGTTGCAGCCGATCAGCGTGACGATCTGCCCGGCTTCCACGGACAGATTGACGCCGTGCAGCGCCTCGATCGCGCCGTAACGCACGTACAGGTCGCGGACTTCGAGCAGGGCCACTTCTTCGCTCCGAAACTCCTCGTTCCACCCCGGGCGCGCGACCGCCGCACGGCGACTGCAACCGGTGGCTCTCGATCTGGCCTGATTCAGGCAACTTGAGTTCGTTGCCGCGCGCTTTCGCCCGCGCCGTTACCGTCGAGCACTCCTCAGACACACTTGCGCTTCGCGCGACGCGGCAGTCTTCCCATTCGACTTACCATATCACCGTCGCCGCGAGCGGCCAAGCGACGCTGCCGCTTGTGATCGCCGCCGGTTGCGCGGCGAGCTCCGCCGGCAGGTCTGCGGCGCGCCATGACGGCAGGAAACCGCCCCGCGCCGATCCTCTCCGACAAAACACCGGCGGCGATCGGCTGGTGCGCCGATCGCCGCCGGCGAAGTTCAGTGCGCGGCAGCCGGCGCCGCCGCGCGAGCGAAGAGACGATCGGCCGCTACGGCGTCGTCGTCGCCAGTTCGCCGAAGCCATCGACAAGCAGCAGGAACGGATCGCCGATCGGCGGGACGAAAAGGTCGGCCGCAATCAGCGCGGACTGTTCGCTGCGCGGACCCTCGCCGTCCGGATCATACGTCACTTCGACGTTGATGACGGAATCGAACGCCAGGCTGGCCAGCGCCAGCGCCTGGAATGGGTTCATCCGCGTGTCGCTGCGCCAGGCCGTCTCGCCGTTGAGCAACTCGGCCGGGCTGAACGTCAGCAGCAGATCGCCGGCCACCAGCGGGCGGTTGAAGCGGTACGCGTTCAGACGGGCTTTGATGTTCCGCGGCGTCAGCGGGACGCCATCCGTCGTCTGCGGCGTACCCGCGGACCAGTCCACGTCTTCGCTGCTCACGGGCTGGTTGTTGTCGCTGCGGCGGTAGAAGCGCTCGACGAACGTCGAGCGCCAGTCGCCCGGGGTCCGCAGGAAGTCGCGCGCGTCGAAGCTCGGTTCGTCGGCGTCCTGCACGTCGTCATTGTCGAAGTCGTCGTAGAACGGCGCGCCGTCCGGATCGTATCCGGGGTTCTCGACGGCGACGCCCGGCACCCAGGTGAACTCGCGCGGTTCCGCGTCCAGCCCCTCGATCGTCGAGATGTCGACCGTCACCACGGTCGTCGGATCGCCGGGAATCTGCTCGAGCGGCTTGCCGTCGGTCGTCAGCAGCGTAAAGACGCCGTCCGTGCTCGCTTCGGGGGTCAGCCACAGGTAGTAGCCGTCCTCAGCGAGCGTCGCGGCGCCGTCGCTCCACTGCACGCGGACCGGCTCGCCGCGCGGCGCCGGTTGATCCTGCAGCACGAAGACGATGATGGTCGGCGGATTGCTCTCGGGGCTGGGCGGCTGCGTCGGGTCGAAGTCCGGGTTCGGAACGTTCAGCGGCCCGCCCGGATAGACCGTCTCGGTCTTTACGAAGGCGTCGAAGAAGCTGGCGCTGCCCACTTCCCCAAGGACCTCTTCATCTTCCAGGTTGCCCAGCGCCGGGCGCCCGTCGGCGATCCGCAGCAATCGGCCGGTCGTGGTGCTTACGAAGTGCACGAAGAAGCCGTCGCGCTCGCGCGGCCCGTGCTGCAGCCAATACGCGCCATTGCCGGCCGTGTTGTACTCGACCGAACTGATCTCGCTGTCGGGTCCGAGCGTCACGTCGACGGTGATCGGATCCGCGTCGGTGGGCGAGTTGCGATTCGCCAGCACCCACAACTCGCTCGGACCGGTGCGGCTGAAGGGCAGATGCGCCCGCGACGAGACCAGCACGTCGGTGAACTGATCCGCAGAACCCTGGAAGTCCAGCAACTCGCCCCAAAGCAGTTCGATCGGCGGCGTGCGCGTTTCCTGCAGCAGCGTCTTGATGGCGCGGCGCAGCTCGCCGAGCTGAGCGCGGAATGGACCGGGGAGCGGGCTGCTGAGGCCCAGGTCGCGCACCCGCGCCAGGAACTGACCGAGATTCACGGCGAAACCCGCGCCGTCTTCGGTGACAAATCGCGGCAGGCGCGCCGCGCCCGGCGCGCCGAGCGGCCGATACGTCAACCGCGCGCCCAGCCCGGTCGCCGGGTCGGTGATCAGCGTGTAGACCTGTTCGAACGAAACCGTCTTTTCCTGCAGGTACATGTCCGCAAGCTCGGCCAGCGCGTCGCTGCTGAGCAGCGGTCCGCCGCGCACAGTTTGACCCTCATCCGAGCCGGGGAAGTTGCGGTTCGACTCGCTCAGCGACGCAAAGTAGACCGTGCCGGCCGGCAGCTCGCCGCCGAAATCGTCGCCGATCGGGTCACTCTGACTGTTGTCGTCATCCTCGAAGCGATCATCCGAGCCGCGCTCGACCAGCGCGAAAAACTCCTCGACGCTGATGGATTCCACGCCTTCCAGCCCCTCAAGAAACTCGACGCTCGTCTGGCTGCCCTCATACTGCACGATTGCGAAGCCACCCTTGAGCAGGATCGGGCAGACCGCCTGCATCACGCCGTCAATGTCGGTCGCCGAGCTCAGCAACGCGGCCTTGCCCGCCATTTCCATCCCGCGGCGGGCGCTTTCGGGCACGAGGCGATCGAACAGATCCGCCCGGTTGCCGCCGCCAAGCAGGTCCGACAGCGTAATGACGACTTCGAGGCCGCCGTTTTCGAAGAGCTGCGCGAAGGCCGCGCGGGTGCGTTGCAGCAACGCGAAGAGGCTGAGCGGCGCCTTGCCCGCGCCGCCGCCGCCACCGCTGCTGAACGCTTCCTGAAGCTTGGCCAGCGCCAGCGTGCTCAGCGGGTCGCACACGACGCCGGTTTGTTCGCCGCTCTGATCGCCGCTGGTCGGGTCCGCGGCGATGCTGAACACGGTCTGGAGGTCCGCCGTGCCGTCGCCATCGATGTCGACGTTCAGCACCAGGTCAACGCCCACCGGCAGCTCGCCGGCTGAGAACGACCCATCGGTCCCGATCTGAAACGTCGGGTACGGGTTGCCCTGTTCGTCCAGCAGCGTGTCGCCGTCTACGGTGGTGAACCACGCGGTGGCGGGGCTGATGAGCGCTCTCAGGTCGGTCTTGCGCGAGGCCGCGCCGTTCGCCTCGGTCGACGTTGATTCGAGCGACACCGTTCCGCTGACCTGACCCCGGTAGCTCAGTGCGTCGGCGGAGGTATCGCCGCCGGTGGTGCCGCCGTCGCCCGTGTTGCCGGGCGTGGGGCCGAGACCGGGGCACCCGCAAACGGCGCCCAGGATCAGTGCAGAGACGCTCAAGATTGCCGCTTTTGCCATTCAGAGACTCCCCAGATTACGAAGTTGGACCCTTGGAACTCGCGCTGCCCCGACGGCCAGGCAGCCGCGGTGCCGAGGCCGATCAGCGCGCAATTTGCGCGGATGACCGCAATGGCCTATCGCGCCGTCGGCCGTAGTCTTGTCGGCGGCGGTTTCGGGGGACTTAAGTCCGATGACCGCCCCGATCCGCCGACGGTGCGAACCGGTCAGCGACCGAGCTCGTGAATTTTCTGGGTGGGGCGGGCATTCTGCCCGCCCAAAGGGCTTGCGACCTGCTCACGGAGGGGAGTGAAGCCCAAAAGTTCACAAGCTCACCGCCCCGGCGTGCCCGAGGCCCGCCGCGGTTCAGGGCGAAGGGCGAGCGGGTCGCTGCCGCGGAATGGAACGCGGAGCGCTACGAAGTGGGGCTGACGCGCGGAACGGGGCATGCTGCGACCGAGTCGGGCCACAATTGCGCGGCGCGCATCTTCGCGCCGCGCCGTTGTCGGCCGCGGGAGTGGCGCGCATAATCCCGAGCGCCGAGTCCCGCAATTCGGCGCGCCTGCGTATGGAGACGCGGCGTGAGCCCGGATGCGTCGCATCAGTGGCGCGAGTGCATGCAACTCCGAGCGTTTAGAAACAACCCGCTGATACAGCCCGGCGCACATTCCGCTCGGCGATGTTCGCCGCGCGTGCCGCACGCCCCTGCAGCCCCCGCGCAAGAATCGTGCGACCGATCTTTCGCCGATGCTCGCCCGTATCACCGCCCCGCCGCAGGCAGTTCGTCGTGGCACTGGCTTCCAGCCGGCCGTGCTGTGTGGCACCGATTTCCAATCGTTGTCTTCTTGTGGCACCGGTTTCCAACCGGTGTCTGCTCGTGGCACCGGTTTCCAACCGGTGTCTGTTTCTGCGGGTCTCCGACCCGCAACGGAATCGTCGCACCCGCGCCGCACTCCGGCCGAACCAAAAACCCAACCGCACAAACATCGTTAACTAATCCCGTGTCGCATGTGAGCAGTCCGCCGCGACCGATGAGTTTCGACGGGCGTGCAGCCAGCCGTCCGCCGCGTCGGCGGACATTCAGATCGTCTGTATCTCCCGAGTCAGGCTTTTTCGCCGGTGCGCACTCGCGCTGGCCGGCATTCGGCGTTGCGTCAGTGATCCGAGACAAGGAGCGCCCATGGCAAAGAAGAAGTCAGCCAAGAAAGCCGCAAAGAAGACCGTGAAGGCGGCGAAGAAGGCCGTCAAGAAGTCCGCTGCGAAGAAGGCGACTGCCAAGAAGTCGGCGGCGAAGAAGCCCGCGGCCAAGAAGCCCGCGGCCAAGAAACCCGCTGCGAAGAAACCCGCGCCGAAGAAGGCAGCGACGCCGGCACGGCGGTCTGCGCCGAGCATGACCGAACGCAAGGTCGTCGTCTCGTCAACCAGCACGCCGCCCGCGGCGATCGACGTTCGGCCCGTAGCGCCTCCTCCCCCGCCCCCCCCACCGCCCGCGGCCGACGACGACTTCGGCGGTCCGGACGAGGCCCCGCCGACAGACGCCGCGGAAGATCTCGACGGCGGCTTCGGCGACGATGACCTGGGCGACGGCGACGACGAGGACGAGTTACGACGCGCGCCTGCCGCGCCGTTTCCGGCGGCAGGCGCGCGAACCGCAATGACCGCGCCGCCTCTGGATCTCCACGATCAGCATGGGCGGTTGCACCGCGTGAGCGACTACGCAGGCCGGGTGCTCGTCCTGTTCTTCTACCCGCAGGACGACACGCCCGGCTGTACCGCCGAGGCCTGCGGGTTTCGCGACTTGCTCGGCGAACTCGCCGCGCTCGGCGCGGCCGTGGTTGGGGTTTCGAGCGATGACGCCGCGGCACATCGTCGCTTTGCCGCCAAGTTCGGCCTGACATTTCCGCTTCTGGCCGATCCCGGCGGCGCTGCCGCGCGGCGCTACGGCGTCTGGGGCGACGGCGCCGCGCGGCGCTGTACGATCATCGTCGATGCCGGCGGCATCATCGCCGGAGAGATCAGTGGAGTACCCGCGGCGGAACATCCGGCCGCCGCGCTCGCGTGGTTGCGGGCCACCACCGTGACCGCGCCGCCATAGAATCTGGGCGGCGTGCCGTGCGGCGTGCCGTGGGCGCGTCGCGCTTGGGAGGCTTTCACCGCCCGTGCCGTGCGAGCGTTCGGCGGCCCGGTCCGGCGACGCGCGTGTCGGGAGAATTGCGGGTGCAGCACTTCGCGGATCGATTGGCGGCGGCGATCACCGCCCGGCGTACGGCGGCGGTCGTCGGTATCGATCCCGTACTGGAGCGCCTGCCGGCGGCGCTCGCCCCTCGGGAAGCCACGCTGCCGGCCGCGGTTGCGGCGATCGAGCAGTTTTCGCGAGGCGTCATCGACGCCGTCGCGCCGCTCGTGCCCGCGGTGAAGATCAACTCCGCGTTTTTCGAAGCGTTCTACGAAACCGGCGTCGCTGCGTATTTTCGGCTGGTCGAGTATGCGCACGCGGCGGGGCTGCTGGTGATCGGCGACATCAAACGCGGTGACATCGGTTCGACGGCGCAGGTGTACGCCCGCGGGCACATCGCCCCGCCCGCATTCGCCGATGTCTCCGCGCTGCGCATCCCGGACGCTGTTACGCTCGCCGGATATCTGGGACAGAGCGCGGTGGACGCATTCGTTCAGGCGGGCCTCAGCACCGGTCGAGGCGTCTACGTCCTCGTGCGGCCGTCCGACCCCGGCGCGGACGCGGTGCACGATTTCGGCCCGTCCCCACGCTTTTACGAGCACATGGCTTCCCTGGTCTCGGCTTGGGGCGCCGCACCCGCGCTGCGCGGCGAGTGCGGACTGTCGCTGGTCGGCGCGGTGGTCGCACCGAAGGATCCCGCCTCAACCGCGGCGCTGCGCGCCAAACTACCGCACACCCCGTTCCTGGTGCCGGGCTACGGCGCTCAGGGGGCATCGGCGGCGGCGTGTCGCGCTTGCTTTCTTCCGGGTGGGTGCGGGGCGGTCCTAAACGCGTCGCGCAGTGTGATCTTCGCCCATCAGGAGCCGCGCTACGCGCGGTTGCACGGCGACGACTGGCAAGCGTGCATCCGTGCCGCGTGTGCCGAGTTCATTGCGGACATCGCCGGTATCGCGGGAGCGTAGTCGTGCCCTGCGGCCGTCCGATCGCAATGGCCGGCGTTCTTCTGGCCGCCACCCTGGCCGCCGGCTGTACGATCGCGGCGCCCACCGCCGATCGGCTGGTGGTCACCACGAACAGCACCACATCCGCGGGTGCGTTCGACGTGCGGCTGTTCGAGTGGCGGCGCGGCCGACTCGAAGCAGCCGGCCAGTTCGGCGTCGAGGGCGCCGCCGACCCGCCGCAAGTCCTGGGTCTCGCGCGTGACGGCGCGATCGTCTACGCGGTGCGCCGCGCTGCGGACGGGCCGCTCGAACTGCGACGGGGCCGCGCGCAAACTGCGGCTTCCGCGCCGCCGCCGACCACCGCCCCGCAGGCCCACCCCGCCGGCGACTTCGACGCCGTCGCGTTCGATCGGGTTCTGGATTCCGGCGGCGGTTTGGTTCTGGTTTCGAGGGATGCCTCGCGGCGCGGCGCACCGGCGATGCGCGTGCAGCGCGGCATCATTCAATCCACCACGCCCACCTGGCAGCGTCTGTTCGTGATCGAAATCGACACGGGGCGATCGCGCCCGGTCTCGCCGCTGGGCGTGCGTCCGCTTTGCCGGCTCGGCCCGCTTGAGTGGCTGGTGCTGACCGAAGGCGATCCACCCGCGATCGAGCGGCTCGACGGAGTCGCCGGCCGAATCGAGTCGGTCGCCCCGTGGAGCGCCGATCGGTACATCGCTTCCGCGGCCGTTTCGCCGGGTGGCCGGCGCGCGGTGCTCAGCGTGCAGCGCGTCGGACAACGCTGGACGCTGTTCGATCTCTATGCGTGGGACCGCCCCGGCGGTTTGCGGCTGGCGTTCGCCGAAGCGCTGGTGGCGAATCGCCCGCGGGCCGGCGTCGCGCCGACGCTGCCGCTCTATTTCATCAACGAACGACACCTGGCCTTCGTGACTACGCTGGTGAGCGAGTGGCGGGCCCAGACCCCGATCGACGGTACGTACCAGACCGCGATTCTCGATCTGGACAGCGGGGAAGTGCTGTGCCGCATCAAGAATCCGCAGCGCAGCCTGCGAAACACCGTGCCGCCGCCGTACCTGCCCGACGGCCGCCTGCAGGGCCTGCGAATCGAGCGCACCAATCCGGCCGCCGCCGGCGGTGGATTCTCCGAGGAGGGCGCGGCGGACGAGCGGTGGCGGCGCTTCCTCGCGTTTCGCGACGGCCGGCTCTACGACCCGGCCGGCCAGGCGTTCGAACCATCCGAGCTCGGCGGTTATGCGTACTCGCGCGACGGCGGCGTGCTGGCCGTTCGTCGGCGACCGGGCGGCAACGAGCGCCGCGACGAGTGTCGCATCATGACGCCGCAGCGAACCCTGGCGGCCGTCGCGCTCCCAGGTATTGTCGGGCTGGCGTGGGCGCCGGATCGCGAGAAGTCGGCATCGCCATAGCGCGAAAGTCGCGAGTGCGGCGGCGATGACGCCACGGGACCGTCCCCCTCGCCTGCACGGAGCCGCGCGGCTCGACTACACTGGCGATGTGCCGCGGGGCGACAGGATCGGCGCCCGCGACGTGCGCCCTGTGGCGCCACAGCATTTGGAGTGTGAGAGATCAGCCGTCGCATCGGGGCGGCTGCCGACAGGAGTATCGCATGAAAGTTCATGAGTATCAGGCTCGCGCGATTCTGGCGAAGGCCGGGATTCCCGTTCCGCCGAGCGAGGTGGTCGACACTGCGGATCAAGTTCCGGCAGCCTTCGCGCGGGTCAGCGCGCCCCGCGTGGTGGTCAAGGCCCAGGTCCACGCCGGCGGCCGCGGCAAGGCCGGCTACGTCGTGCTGGTCGACAACCCCGATGAGGCCCGGACGAACGCCGCCCGCATGTTCGCCAATCCGATGGTGAGCAAGCAGACCGGCGCGAAGGGCGTGCAGGTGCGGAAGATCCTGCTCGCGGGGGCGCTGGACATCGCGAAGGAGTATTACCTGGGGATCGTGCTGGATCGCGCGAAGCGCGTGCCCGTGCTGATGGCCAGCGCGGAGGGCGGCGTCGAGATCGAGGAGGTGGCGGCCCGCAATCCGGAGGCCATCCGCAAAGCGTGGTTCCATCCGCACCTGGGTCTGCGCCCGTTTCAAGCCGGCGCGATCGCCGGCGAGATCGGCCTGAGCGGCCCGCAAGCGAAGGCTGCGGCCGACATCATGCAGAAGCTGGCGAAGCTGTTCCTCGACTTCGACTGCTCGCTGGCGGAGATCAACCCGCTGATCCAGACGCCCGCGGGCGAAATTCTGGCGCTCGACGCAAAATTCAACTTCGACGACAACGCGCTATTCCGCCATCCCGATCTTGAAGCAATGTTCGACGCCAGCGAAGAAAACCCCGCGGAGTTGCGGGCCAAGGCCGCCAACCTGACCTACATCGCACTCGACGGAAACATCGGCTGTCTCGTGAACGGCGCGGGGCTGGCGATGGCCACGATGGACATCATCAAGCTCAACGGCGGCGAGCCGGCGAACTTCCTCGACGTGGGCGGAAGCGTCACGAAGGAAGGCGCCGTCGAGGCCTTTCGCATCATCCTGGCCGATCCGCAGGTGAAAGCGGTGCTGGTGAACATCTTCGGCGGCATCGCGAAATGCGACGTGATCGCCGATGCGCTCATCGCCGCGGCGCGGGAAGTGGGTTTCAAGGTTCCGGTGGTCGTGCGGCTGGAAGGCACGAACGTCGACAAGGCGCGTCAGATGCTGAAGGACGCCGCCATTCCGCAGTTGCGCTCGGCCACGGATCTGACCGACGCCGCGCGGCAAGCGGCCGCGGCGGTTTGAACGATGGAGCGTTGTGCGGCTACGCGGTCTGCGTTCGGGGGAGCCGGCAGCGGCGCGGGCCGCCCAGCCGGAAAAGCCAGCGCGATGCGCCGTGTCACCCCCTCGCCCGGCTCGATGCGCAACACGATCGCCTCGCCGGGTAGCGACGCAGTCGCGCGGGCCGCGCGAGTTTCGTTGCAGGGCATCTCCTGCAAGCGCACCCGCCGCGAGAGCCGCTCCACATCCTCCGCGGCGACAAGCACGCAGGCGCCGCCGGCGGATTCGTTCATCAGCCAGGCACTGACCGCCCGGCCCGCGGGTTCGCCGTGCAGCCAGATAGCGCCGGCGGCCGCACGGCGGCGCTCGCTGCGGCGATCGATGGCCGCGCCGCGGGGCGCGTGTTCCGCATCGGAGGTGTCGCGCACGGCGCTCACCGTTGACCCCCAGTCCTGCTTGCTGGCGCGCGGGCTGCGTTCTACTGCGCCTCACACCTTGCGCGCGGCGTCAGGCATGGCCCGCGCATCCGGCCCGCGCCGGTCCTGCGTGTACTCTCAGCCCGGCGATGTACGTCGTCCCGGCCCGCACGCTGCGATAGCCATCGGCCGATCGGCGCGTCGTGTTTACGATCAGCGGACGTTTGGCGCTGCGTCTGATAGGAACTGATGAGCACGCTGCCCTCGCTGGTGCTTGAGCCGCCGCCGCTCGGAATCGTGTGCTGGCGCGCGATCTTCGGAAACGATCAGCCGGTCGAGCTGGAGATCGGGACGGGCAAGGCCGCGTTTCTGCTCCGGCGGGCGCGGGCGCACCCCGAAATCAACTTCCTGGGCATCGAGTGGGCCAACGAGTTCTATCGCTTCGCGGCCGATCGCATGGCGCGCTGGCGCGCGACGAACGTGCGGATGCTGCGGATCGACGCTGCTCGATTCGTGCGCGAGCAATGCCCGCGCGAGTCGCTCGCGGCCTTGCACGTCTTCCACCCCGATCCGTGGCCGAAGCGCCGACACTGGAAGCGCCGGCTGTTTCAGCCCGCCTTCGTCGGGGCGGCCGCGGCCTGCCTGCAGCACGGCGGCCGCTGGGCGGTGCAGACGGATCACGCCGAGTATTTCGAAGTGATCGCCGAACTGCTGCGCGGCTGCGATGCACTTGCGGAAGTCCCCTTCGACGATCCGCACTACAGCATCGAGTCAGCCCGCGTCGCGACGAATTTCGAGATCAAGTACCTGCGCGAAGGGCGCGCGATCTATCAGATTGCGATGCGCAAGCGATGACCGCGCGGGGTTCGCGCAGGCGAGCGGCTCGTCCGCGGGTGTCGCCGGCCGGAGCGGAAACAGGAACGGTGCGGACACGAAGCGCCGTCCGCGTTGGCCCCGCGTCGCGTCCCGGCCGTTCATCCATTCTTGCGGCCGCGCGGCTTGTGGCTCGGGGCGGTCAATGGGGCGACGAGCCGCTGGTAGAGGGTCAAGAGGTACTCGATCCGCCGGCGCTCGCTCTCGAACGCAGCGGTGCGATAGCACTTGTCGACGGCTCGATCAAGGCTTCTGTGAGCGTCGCGAAGGGTCTTGGGCATGGCGAGCGGGTCGTAGAGGTCGGCGAGCGTCTGGCCCCTGAACTGCGCACGGGCGTCGAGAACGGCCTGCGACGCCGTTTCGACAGCCGCCCTTTGCTTGTCGCTCATCTCCTTCGGCCAGGGGAAGTTGTTGTATACCAGCTTGTTCGAGTAGCGGAAGTCTGACTTGAGCCGTCCGCAAACCTGGCGCACCCACGCCATGTGCATTTCACTGGTGAGCACGCCGAAATGGAACAAGGTCGCGCCGGGCACCACCAGCGCCAGGTTGCTTGCGATCACGGTCGGCTTGCAAAACCCGATCGGGATGTAGGGACGCGATTCCGAGGATACCGACGGGATCAGAAGATACCGCGTCGTCGGCTGGCGGATCTCGCCGAAGAGCGTCGGCGTTTCGGCTAACCTCCGCGTTGTGAGCCTTGCGCTTGCGAGGCGGTGCTGCTTTACGGCCGCGGCGCGACGGAGAACCTCGGGCATGGCGCGCAGATCGGATGCCGTGCATTCGACGAGCCATAGGCACCAGCGACTGATTCCATTGATGAACTCTTCGGCGCCGTACAGTCGCCGAATGAACGGCGCGGCCGCGGGTTCCGCACGCAGCAAAGCGCGTCTTTCCTCATCAGAAAGCAGCAGATGCCCGCCGTCGTTCGGCATACTCCCGAAGACGATCGCCGGCACGTTGCAGATCGCGGCGGCGCGCGGCGTGACTACAACGTCCGGCCCTTCGACGAGGTAGGGACTGATCCGCGAGACAAGCGTCGTGGTCGGGTTGGCGGGATCAGCTCCATACTCGGTGATCTTCTTGCCGCGTCCGTTGCTGAGCGCGAAACCGACGATGACGACGTGGACATGCGCCTTTCCGCGCGCTTCGCTCATCCACTCGAAGGTGCGGTGCGCGAAGTGGATTTGAACACCGGCGGCGAGCAACGCGGGCCAGATCATCGCAGCCTGCTCGCCCTGGCAGATCGAGTTGGTCGACACGAACGCGGCGCGGGTCGCCCCGCCTTTCATATACTCTGCAGCCTTCACGTACCAGGCGGTCACGTAGTCCAGCAGGCCGTGGCCGCCGATATGGCCGCACACATGGGCCATGTCCGCCGCCTGATCGGGGGTCATAAACTGCTTGCCGACAAACGGCGGATTTCCCATCACGAACGAACAGCGCGCGGCGGGCAACACCACATTCCAGTCGATCCGCAACGCGTTGGCATGGGCGATCCGCGCGCTTTTCCTGAGCGGCAGCCGCAACACCGGCTGGCCGAATGCTTCGCCCACCTTTTGGTTCATTTGGTGGTCGACGAGCCACATCGCAACCTCGGCAATTCTCGCGGGCCACTCCTCCGCCTCGATGCCGTGCAACTGGTCCACGTCGACCTTCAGCAAAGACTCCAGCAGCAGGCGGGCGGTGTCGATCCTGCCGCCGTAGAGCCGCTGAAGCATCTCGAGCTCCAGCAGCCGCAATTCGCGATACGTCACTACCAGGAAGTTGCCGCAGCCGCAGGCCGGATCGAGGAAACGCAGCGAGGCCAGCTTGTCATGAAACGCCTGGAGCTTTCGCTTGTCGCCGCCCGCCGCCTCCAACTCCGCCTTAAGGTCGTCGAGAAACAGCGAGCGTACGAGCTTCAGGATGTCCCGCTCGCTGGTGTAGTGCCCGCCGATCTGGCGACGCTTCCGTTTGCCGGAGGCGCCCGCCATGATCGACTGGAATAGCGAGCCGAAGATCGCGGGCGAGATCCGAGACCAGTTGAAGTCGCAGCAGCGCAGTAATGCACCTCGCATGTCGGCGTCAAAGTCGGCGAAGTCGAGGCTCTCGGCGAACAGCTCCCCGTTGACCCAGGGCAGCGCGCGCAACTCCTCCGGCAGTCGAACCGGGCGCTGCGCCGGCGGCTGATCCAGCACTCTGAAGAGCCGCGCAAGCAGCGGACCGAGATCGCCGCCGTCGTTGCGCGAGGACTTGACCAGCGCCTTGAAGTCTTCATCGGGAAAGATGCCGGTGTCGTCGGCAAAGAGACAGAAAAGGACGCGGACCAGGAAGCGCTCAAGCTTGTGCCCGGCGTAGCCGCCGGCTTCAAGCGCATCGTGCAACGCGCCCAATACTTCAACGGCTTGGATGTTGATCGGGTCTTCGGGGTCGACGGGGCGCGTGGTGTATCCGGACAGAAAGCCAAGGTGCCTGATGTTCTCGTGCAGCTTCGCAGTTCGGAATCGCGCTACGGGCGCGGCGGGGTCCGAGGCCTCGAGGTCATAAACGACGATCGTCTCGAAATCGGAGACGACGATGTATTGCGGCAATTCGCTCGCCCGACCCGCGCGAGTCAGCGACTGAACGTAATCAAACGCCTGCGATGCGGCGCGCGAGAGGTCTTCGCCGCGGCTCTTGTGCTCCCCGATCATGACGCCGGAGTAGAAAACGTCGATCCGGTCGTACGCGCCGCCAAGGTTGCGGACTCTCTCCTCAAAGCTGGCCACGCTGCGCCGTCGGATGCCGAAGACCGCGAAGAGCTCGGTCCAGAACGACTGTGCTTCCCCCCGCTCGCTGGCGGCGTCACGCCAATCCGCGGCGAAGCGCAGCGCGTTCTGTCTGATTTCACCGAGCGATAGACGCATGGCCGCGCAGAGTGTAGCCGCGCCCGCCACTCCGAGGAACGGCCGGCACGAAGGACCGCCGCATCGATATCAGGCTGCAGCGGCGCCGCGCGGGCTACCGCGCGAGTAACAGCTCGTGAAGTGACTTGAACTACGGAGTCGGCCGCCGCTCCGCCGCGCGGCGGTAGCATTCCGCCGCCAGCGCGTCGTCCCGCGCGACGCCGATGCCGTATTCGAAGCAGAAGCCGAGCGTGCCGTCGGCCTCCGCCCAGCCCTGTGCCGCGGCCAGGCGATACCAGCGCACCGCCTCGGCCGAATCCGCCTTCACCCCGTCGCCGTGCAGGTAGCGATGGCCCATCGCACATTGAGCGCCGGGGTCTCCCCGCAGCGCTGCGGCGTGTTGCTGCTCGAGCGACTCGACGCCCGCGGGGCGCGCCGCACCCTGCGGCGGCGCGGCGCCGCTGTTGCTCGATTTTGGTTTGAGAGCGGACCGGTCATTGGCAGGCATCAGCAGCGACTCCCGGTGCGACATCCCCCGAATCCTGTGCATGCCGCGACCAGCCGCCGGCGCGCACCCGCCGGGGCCATGTGTGCAACGACTGCCTCCGTGCAATTCGACTCAAACGCAGCAGTCCAACCTTCCCCCCCACGCGCTCGCTCCGCGACGCGCGCCCGGGCCACAACGCGCCCATCACGCCGGGCTCGGCAGCGGGCCGGCCTGTTCATCCGGCGGGCGCTGCACCGGCCGCGCCACCGGGGTCGCCGCGCGGCGGCCTTCCTGCTCCGCGGCGATCAGGTCGGCGACGGTCGGCTTATCCAGCGTCTCGCCGGCGAGAATTCGCTTTACCTCGTCGCCGTCGAGCGTCTCGTACTTCAGCAGCGCCTGCGAGAGTCGCTCGAGCGTTTCGCGATTCTGCTCGACGATGCCGCGAGTTTCCTCGTACGCTTCGTCGATCAGGCGCTTCACTTCGGTGTCGATCGTCTCGGCGGTGGTGTCGGCGAACTCCTTGCCCGCGCCCATCTCGAAGCCGCGGCGCAGCAGAGGCTCATCGCCATAGTAGACGAACCCCAGGCGGGCGCTCATGCCCCACTCGGTAACCATCATGCGGGCCATCTGCGTCGCCTGGCGGATGTCGCCGCTGGCGCCGCTGTTCACATCCTGGCCGACCAGTTCCTCGGCGATGCGGCCCGCGCACATCACGCGAAGCGTGGCCAGCAGGTAGCCGCGGCTATAGGCCATGCGGTCCTTCTCTGGAAGCGAGAACGTAGCACCGCCGTACGGCCCGCGCGGGATGATGCTGACCTTGTGGACCGGGTCGGCGTCCTTCAACAGGCTTTGCACCAGGGCGTGCCCGGCCTCGTGATAAGCGGTCAGCACGCGGTCGCGGTCGTCCACGACGCGGCTACGCTTGGCGCGGCCCCACTTGATCTTGTCGCGGGCTTCCTCGAGGTCTTCCAGTTCCACCGCGTCCTTGCCCGCCAGCGTGGCCAGCAGGGCCGACTCATTCACGATCGCCGCCAGGTCCGCGCCGCTGAACATCGGCGTCGCCCGCGCCACGCGGTGCAGCTTGGGATCGACCGGCGGCTGAATCTTGATGCGCTTGGCGTGCACCCGCAGGATTTCGAACCGGCCCTTCACGTCGGGCAGCGGCACGAACACCTGCCGATCGAAGCGGCCCGGGCGAACCAGCGCGGGGTCGAGCACGTCGGAACGGTTGGTGGCCGCGATCACGATGACCTGGTCGGAACTGTCGAAGCCGTCCATTTCGACCAGGATCGCGTTGAGCGTCTGCTCGCGCTCGTCGTGACCGCCGCCGTTGTAGCCCAGTCCGCGGCGTCGCCCAACCGCGTCTATCTCATCGAGGAATATGATGCAGGGCGCGTTCTCCTTAGCCTGGCGGAAGAGATCGCGAACGCGCGAGGCGCCCACGCCGACGAACATCTCGACGAAGTCCGATCCGCTGATGCTGAAGAACGGCACGTCGGCCTCGCCGGCGATGGCCTTGGCCAGCATGGTCTTGCCGCAACCCGGCTCGCCGACCAACAGCACGCCGCGCGGGATGCGCCCGCCCAGCCGCTGAAAGCGTTTGGCGTTCTTGAGGAATTCGACGATCTCGTTGACTTCGTCCTTGGCTTCGTCGATCCCGGCGACGTCGGCGAACGTGACGTTCGTGTGCTCCTTGGTCGTCAGGCGGTGCCGGCTGCGCCCGAAACTGCCGAGCATGCCCGCGCCGCCGCCGCTCTGGCGGAACTGGCGGATCACCAGGAACCAGAAGAGCACGATGATCAGCAGCCACGGAATGATCGAGATCAGCACGTTGAACAGCAGGTTGTTGCTGGGCTGATACTCGATCTGAACGTCGGGGCTTTTTTCCTGGATCGTCTTGCGCACATCCTCGAACTGCTCGGCGACGCGCGGGTAGGCGACCTCGAACTTCTTGTTGTTGTTCGGCACGTCGGCCGGGGCCCGGCGGAATTCGCCCTCGATCACTTCCTCGCGGATGACGACCTTTTCGATGGTGTGATTTTCGATTTCGCGCCAGAACCGATTGATCGGAATCTTGGTGGCCCCGCCCATGCTGCGCTGCAACATGAACAGCAATACCAGAGCCAGGCCGAAGATCACGACCCAGCTTAGCGCGCCCCGAGTCATGCGCACGGGTGGCCGCGGCGGACCGCCGTCCCGTCCCTGGCGGGGTTCCTTCTGCGGATCTTCATCAGGCATTTGGCTGTCGTCCCAGTGCGCTCGTAACCGGCCCGGCGCAGGCTTCCATCCCCGGCACGGCCCGCGGCCGGCTACCATTCATCGTACATTCTCTTGACGATTCTAGCCGCCATCCGGTCGATCGCCCGGTCCTGCGCAAACTTTTCGGACTCTCCGGCGCCCGGGAGGTAATCCACGGACTGCACTTCGATGCGGTCGTCGGCGTAGATCGCGCCATCGCGCAGATCCTGCCACAGCACCCGCACGATGAGCGTCAATTGCGTGTCGCGCGGAATGCGTGTCACAAAATCCGGCGCGAACGCCGCCTGGCGCACCTCCAGCACTTCGCCTTTCAGCACTGTATCGGCCCGCTCTTTCGCCGCGACGCGGTACGGCGTGTCCACTGAAACACGTTTCTTAACCGCCTCCGTCAGCAGGAGTTCCAGATCGCGGCGGAACTCCTTGGTCGCGAAGGTCTCGACGTGAACGGTTCGAATGTTCGGCCGAAAGAGCGAATCGGTCCCATATCCACAGCCCGGCGCCACAATTGTGAGCATCGCAACCAGGCCGAGCGCAGCGGCCGGCCGGCCAAACACGCCTGCTTCTTTGCGGTTCATGCAGCTCATTCCGAACGCCCCCGTTCTTCAGTTGGCCGCCCCGCCGGCGCAGACTCGTCGACCGCTGCGCCCAGGGCCCGCAGGCGGTTTCGTGCTTCCGCGGCGGCCAAGGTCTCCGGCCAGTCGGCCAGAACCTGGCGATAGTAGAACTCCGCGGCACCGCGCTGCTTGACCCGTTCATAGTACCGGGCGACGTAAACGTCCTTCTCGGCCCGCTTTTCGCGAATGCCCTGAATGCGTGCGGCGACCCCTTCGCGCTCGGCATAATCCGGGAAACTGGTCTGCACGGTTCGGTAGCGCTCGTCCGCATCCACGAGCGGCCGATCGTCGAACGGCACACCGGGGAACGAGGCCTCCGCGGCTTCCGCCGTCCGCAACGTGGCGAACCGCACGAAACGGCCGGCGGGGAACTCTCGAACGAGATTGGAATACTCATCCTGGGCGATCGTCATGTCGCCGCGGTCGAAAAAGTGGTCAGCCTTCAGCCGTAGTGCGGTCTCCCCGGAGCGTGTGCCCGGCACGCGCTGATAGAGGCGGTCGAGAATCTCGACGCCGTCGTCGCGGGCGGGAAGCCGGAAAATCCGCCACACGATCCGCTTCTGCCCGCTGAGGAAAGCACGGGCTACGTCGATTTCGCGGCGAACCGCCTTCTGGAAGATGTCGCCGGAACCGTTTTCGGCGACGATCTCGTACGCTTCGTACGCCTTGTAGTAGTCGCCGGTCTCGAAATGGGCCTCGCCCAGCAGATAGGCGCCTTCGAGGTAGCGCGCGTGATCGGCGTTCTGCTCCACCCACGGTTTGAGGATCGCGCGCGCATCCTTCGGCTGACCGCGCGCCAGCAACGAACGGGCCGCTTCCAGATCGCCGTCGGGCGTGCCCGGCGTCGGCGGCGGCTGATCCTGCCACTCGTCCGAATTCGGGTCGAGCACTTGCCGCTCGCGAAACTGCTCGTCCTGGGCGCGCGCTTCCGGGGCCGACCCCAGCCATGTCGCAAAACCGAGAATCAGAATCACATACGATCCGCGCCGTCTCATGCGGGGCGGATTATAGGTCGCCGCCGACCCGGCTGAAAGCACTCGGAACCGTCTCGCGCGCGAAGGGGTGCGTCTCGCGAGCGGTTGCGTCTCGCAGGGTCGGGCGGGCATCCTGTCCGCCGGCTGGGGTTGCTGGGCCGGAGCGGGCAGAATGCCCGCTCCACCCGGTGCGCCGCAACCGAACGCGAGACGCACCCCGCGCAAAACCGCGCGCGGACACGGTGCGCTCGGCCCCAAAAGGCCCCAGCGCAGAATTCCCCCGCGCGACGAAACGCGACGCGACTTTGTGCCTCTATCGATTCGAACGCCCGCCGATCTCGCGGGCGCAGGAGCCGTGCCGGTGTTCATGAGAATGGTCTACGACGAAAAGCTCGCCCAGGCAGCGTATCTGATCGGGTGCCAGCGCACCGGCGAAGCGATCGTGATCGACCCGCTGCGTGACGTGGATCGCTACGTTCAACTCGCCGAGGCGAATGGACTGCGGCTCGTCGCGGTTGCCGAAACGCACATTCACGCCGACTTCGTGTCCGGGGCGCGCGAACTGGCCGAGCGCTACGATGCGAAGGTTTATGTCTCTGCGGAGGGCGGGCCGGACTGGCAATCCGAGTGGCTCGACCGCCGGGTGCGCGGCGGCGTGTACGACCATCGTCGCCTCCGCGACGGCGAGACGTTCTCAATCGGCAACATCGACTTCCGTGTGCTGCACACGCCGGGCCACACGCCGGAGCACGTTGCGTTTCTGGTGACCGATCGCGGTGGCGGCGCCAGCGAACCGATTGCGCTGCTGAGCGGCGACTTCGTCTTTGTCGGCGATCTCGGGCGGCCCGACCTGCTCGAGACGGCGGCCGGTCAGGCCGGCGCCATGGAGCCGGCCGCCCAGCGACTGTTCAAGAGCGTCGGGCGACTTCGGGAACTGCCCGAATTCGTCCAGGTGTGGCCGGCGCACGGCGCGGGCAGCGCATGCGGCAAGGCGCTCGGCGCGGTGCCGCTGAGCACCATCGGCTACGAGCAGCGGTTTAACACGGCGATTCAGGCCGCGCGAAGCGAGAGCGAGTTCGTCCGATTCATTCTGTCCGGGCAGCCAGAGCCGCCGCTCTACTTTGCGAACATGAAACGCACCAACAAGGCCGGGCCGCCGGTGCTGGGTCCGCTGGAGATGCCGCGACACATCAGCGCTTCGGAGTTACGGGCGCTGGATGCCAGCCGCGTCGCAATCATCGACACGCGATCGTGGGATGAGTTTCGTGGCGGGCACGTGCCGGGAGCGTTGTCGCTGCCGCTGGCGCGCTCGTTCAGCACCGACGCCGGGTCGCTGGTGGACGCGTCGGAAGACATCTTCCTGATCGTGCCGCCGGATCGCCTCGAAGAGGCGGTGCGCGACCTGCTTCGGATCGGGCTGGACCGCATCCGCGGCTGGTTTGACCCGCGCGGCATGGCCGAAATCGCCGTCGGCGGCGGAGCGCTAAGCACACTGCCCGAAGTCACTGCCGAAATCGCGCGAAAGATCGCCGGGGAGGGCGACACGCGACTGCTCGACGTGCGCCGCACGGCCGAGTTTGTCGAAGGGCACATGCCCGGGGCGATCAACATCGCGCATACGCGGCTGGCGGCGCGGCTGGAAGAGCTTCCGCGCGGCGGCCGAATCCTGGTGAATTGCCGCAGCGGGGCGCGCTCGGCACGCGCGGCGGCGTTTCTGCAACGGCGAGGATTCGAGGTAATCAACCTGAAGGGCGGCATGCTGGCATGGGAAGCGATTGGAGCACCGATCAAGCGCCAGCGCAGTGCGTGACCGAAGGCCGGAGAACCTGTGAACTTTTTGGCTCCACTTACTTTCGTGAGCAGTTCGCGAGCCGGTGGGCGGGCAGAATGCCCGCCCCACCCCAAAAAACCCACAGGGCCGGAGTTGTTCTGTCGGAGCGCGGGCTGCCGGTCCGCATCTGTCGAGCGCGGACGCCCGCACCCGCGCGCAACTCTATGCAACAGTGTTTGACAGGCGCCGCAGTCGCGGCCGCGAGATGGAGACCCGAGCTACATGACAACCGTGAGTGAAACGCGCGTTACCGAGCCTGTTGAGGTGCCTCCGGCGCTGCTGGCGCAGTGGCTGCGCGAGGCCGGCGCGGTGCTCGTCGACGTTCGCGAGGACTTCGAGCACGCGCAGGAGCGCATCTCCGGCGCCGAGAACTGCCCGCTCTCGCGCTTCGATCCCGAAACGCTGCGAAGGAGATATGGCGAGCGGCGCATCGTTTTCCACTGCCGCTCCGGGCGGCGCTCGCGGGATGCCGCGGAGCGCTTCCGCCGAGGAACCGAGCCCGTCTTTCACCTGAGCGGCGGTATTGTGGCGTGGTCGGAAGGTGGATTGCCGGTCGAGCGCCGCGCCGGCGGCCCGCGGATCGACGTCATGCGTCAGACGCAACTGGTCATCGGCTCCGCGGTCCTCGCGGGAACGCTGCTGGGGCTACTGCTTTCGCCGTGGTTTCTGATCCTGCCCGCGTTCATGGGCTCGGGGCTGATCTTCGCCGGGGCCTCGGGAACGTGCGGCATGGCGGTGATGCTGGCGCGGATGCCGTGGAACCGCGCAGGGTCGGCGTGCCCGTCGCCGCACGCCGCGCGGCGCTCCACGTAACCACTCGCGACCTCCCGGCGAAAGGGGCGACGGTTGATCTTCGCGGTGCTGGGGGCGCTGGTCGTCGGGCTCTCGCTGGGACTCTTCGGCTCCGGCGGATCGATCCTGACCGTGCCGGTCCTGCGCTATGTACTGCACCATCCTGAGAAACTGGCGATCGCCGAGTCGCTGGCGATCGTCGGTGCGATCGCGGCGATCGGCGCGGCGGGTTACGCCCGAGCGCGGCTGGTTTCATGGGCAATTGCGCTGCTGTTCGGCGCGCCCGGCATGGCCGGCGCCTACCTGGGCGCGCTGGCGGGGCGCTTCGTGCCCGGCTTCGCACAGCTCATGCTCCTGGCCGTCGTCATGATGTTCGCCGCGTGGAAGATGTCGCGCGCTCGGCCGGCCGCCGGGGCGTTGGCAAGCGCGCCAGGCATCGCGCGCGACGCCGGGGGCCGAATCGTGCTCCGCGGGTTTGCGGTCGGCGTGCTGACCGGGCTTGTCGGCGTGGGCGGTGGATTCCTGATCGTCCCGGCGCTGACGCTGCTCGCCGACCTGGATGTGCGCAGAGCAATCGGCACCAGTCTGCTGATCATCGCGTTGCAGGCCGGCGTCGGATTCATCGAACACTGGCACGCGCTGGCGGCGACCGGGCTGCAGCCGAGCGCGCGGACCATCGCGCTATTTGTCGGCGTCGGCGCGATTGGAAGTGCATCGGGCCGCTGGCTTGGTACGCGGGTCAGTCCGACGGCGCTACGAAGTGGCTTCGCGCTTCTGCTGGCCGTCGTCGCGTTCATGATTGTGCTTTGGGAGGCCGTCGCGATTGCTTCTGCCGGGTGGCGTTAGTGGACGCGGCCGGCCAAGCGAGCCGACCCTGTTTCCAGGCATCACGACGGCTGCAATCTTCCGTGTCGGCGTCCGCGCCTGGCCGCTCACACGTGGCTGACCACGCGCGAAAATACTCTCGCACTTCGTCCAACGACCGGGTATCACACCCGTTTGTCGCGACACATCCGGCCGGTCGCAACACGCTGCGCGAGCGCCCCGCGAGCCGATTCGCGAAAAAAGGAGCACGTCTTATGATGAGGTACCTCCCGGTTATGGTCGTGGCGCTCGGGCTGGGCGCGCTGTTCGCGGGTTTGGGTGCGGGCGATGCTGGCGGCGGTCCCGGCGTGGCGGACGCCGCGCCGCCGCGGACGGGCGCCTGCTGTTTCGTCGACGGTTCGTGCCAGGTCCTGCGGCAGCGCGATTGCGAGCGGCGCGGCGGAACCTATCTCGGCAACGGGACGAACTGTTCGCAGTGCACGCCGCCCAGCGGCGCGTGTTGCCTCGACGACGGGTCGTGTGTCGAAGTCACTGCCGGCGAGTGCAGCGCGCTCGGCGGCGTCTACAACGGTAACAACACGACGTGCGCGAACATCATCTGCCCGCCGACCGGCGCGTGCTGCTTCCCGACGCTGCCGCCGGCGTGCGGCATCACCACCGCCACGCAGTGCGTCTCGATCGGCGGCACGTACTTCGGCGATGGATCGACCTGCACACCGAATCTCTGCGGCGATCCGGGTCCGGTCGGCGCCTGCTGCATCGGCGATCTGGGCGGCTCATTCTGCCTGGAAATCACCGAGATCGAATGCCAGATCTGGGGCGGTCTGTTCTTCGGTGCGGATACGACGTGCGTGGACGTGATCTGCCCGCAGTGGCCGCCGTTCCCGGAACCCGAGGATCGTTAGGCCGCGATTGAACTGCCATCTCTTAAGCAGAAGCGCCCGCCGCGCCGGCATTGTCTTCGCCGGCGCGGCGGGCGGTGTTATCACTCCGCCTGCTTGCGAAACACGGCGACGATGTCGTCGATCGGAACGACGAACAGTCGGTTGTCGCCCTCGAAGTCGACCGGAACGGCGTTCTTGGGGTTGAAGAGCACGCGGTCGTACTGCTGGATCGGATAGTCCTCGTCCCGCTGAATCTGTGCCGAGACGGCGACCACCCGGCCGGTGATGGTCGGTATCTCGATGTTCCCCGGCAGTTCGATGCCGCCCTTGGTCGTCTTCTTGTCCTCGTCTTTGCGAATCAGCACGCGCTTGCCGATCGGTTCGACGACTTCAAGCGATTTGCTGCGGCTGGCCTGGTTCATACCAATTCCTCAATGGGGCGACTCGACCGATTCTATCGGCTGCAAGCGTGCCGGGGGAACCGCGACGGGGTGATTCACTCGCGAATACGAGCGCCGCACGATACGAGCGCTCAGCGCGTCCCCTGCGGCGCGTTGCGTCGCGCGGGGTCGTGGAAATACAGGAAACGCCAAAGCGCGTCCGCCCCGTGGCACGCGGTGCAGGCGTTCGGCGGATCGAACGGCCGCAGTTGAATCCGCTGTGCCCGCAGCTCCGGCGTGCGCTGCGCGTCGAGCGGCAGATCGGGCATCGGGCGGCCGTGCGGCAGATGGCACGTCGGGCAACCGATCTTCCCGACCGGGTCGCGCCGCCCGGCCGCGTCGAACAGCGGCAGGCCGCCGCCGGTGCTCGCCAGGGGGTCGAAGAGCGGCACATCCGGATGCGTTGCGATGCGCGGCGCCTTCGCACCGCCGTCCGCGCGGTGGCACCCGACGCACTGCGCATCGGACGCCGGTGCGTCCGCCGCGGCGAGCGCGGTCGGCCAGAGCAGGTCCGGTTTGATGAGCTTCGGGTCTCCGTGCACCTGGTGGCACGGACCGCACGCCTGGGCGCTGAAACCGTGCTGCGTCATGGCGGCGGCGCTGTGGGCCGTCACGACAACTTGGCGCATGTCGGTGTGACAGCTCACGCACAGGTCGATCCCGCCGTGGACATCCGCCGTGCGGAGCAGCGCCCCGGCGCGCGTCGCCCCACCGTGCGGGTCGTGACAGGTGTAGCAGCCGATCGCGTTGCCGCCATCCGCGCGCTGCACAAGCGGCAAAGCGACGCTATCGAGTCTCCCGTCTGCGGCGGTCTGCGGGTGCAGGAGCGCGAGCGTCCCGCTGCTGGCCGCCGCGTCGGGATGGCAGGCGATGCAGGCCGCGTCGGGCATGGCGGCGTCGGCAACCGGCGCGACGCGCCACAATCCGTGGGCGGCGTCGCCGTGCGGGCGGTGGCAGGACAAGCAGCGGTCGCCGGCCCTGTCGGTCAGCGCGCACCACGCCGGCGATTTGCTCGTGGAATCGTGGGCGCCGCCGGCGATCGCGGCCTGTTCCGCGTGGCAAGTGGTGCAGAGCTGTGCAGGCGACTCTCGCAGGAAGTGTCCGGCCTTGGTTTCATGCGGGTCGTGGCAAGTGGTGCAACGCGGCGACGGGTGGTCCAGGCCGCTCAGCGTCTTCTTTTCGGCGCAGGCGCCGTCGCTGTGACAGCTCAGGCAGTGGCCCACGTCATCGCCGACGCCGGGCGCGGGGGCCCGGGCGTAGCGATGGAACAGGTGGCACGCGCTGCACGGTCCGCCATCGGCCGGGGTCATTCCGAGGCGATTGCGTTCCTCCGGGAAGTTTGTGCGCAGGTCGTGCGACGTGCCGAGCATCGCCTGCCGCTCCGTATGGCAGCGCAGGCACATCTGACCTTCGCTGAGTTCATCAGCCAGCAGAAAACGCCCGCCGCGGCCGTGATGCAGTTTGTGACAGCTCAGGCAGACCAGCTCGCCGCCTGGTCCCAGGCGCGTTCCGAGTTCGTGGATCACGGCGGCCTGATCGGGGTTCACCAGCGGCGCCAGCGGATGCTCCATGTGCCCGCCGGGGCGAAACATGCCGGGCCGCATCTGGTCGTGACACGTCAGGCATAGCTGGCTCGATGTCGTCTCCATGACAAGCAGGTGGTCGAACTTCGCGCCATGCGGCGTGTGACACACCTGGCACGTGAGTTCGCGCGGGTTCGGACCGACCTTCGCGCCGGCCGCCACCAGTGCTGCGGGAATCTCCCAGGGCATTCCGCCCGTCGGGTGCGTGCCGAAGCGCGGCCCGCCCAGCTTGTCGGTGTGGCAACTGCCGCATAGTTCGCCGGCGGTGTTCGCAACGCGCAGTACGACCGCGCGGCGGAAGTCCGCCTGAGCCGCCTCGTTGCCGTGCGCCGAGTGGCAGGTGCGACACGCCACCACGCCATCAACCAGCGGCAGATGGCTCGGCACAGTCATTCCCGCGGGCGGCTTGACGCCGGTGCGGTGCCCGTGATCGTCCCAGACGCGCCGCCGCGAATCGTCGACCGATCCGTCGTGGCACGAGAGGCACATCTCGCTGCTGCTGACGAACGGTTCGTTGGCGCGGGCCGCCGGCCGGGGCGCGAGCGTCGAATCGCGGCCCTCGGCGAACGGCTGCATCCATTCGTAGTGACAGATGGTGCAACCGCGGGCCTGCTGACCGCCGAGAACGCGGCCGCGCGGCGGATCGGGCTGAATCAGCGGCGCCGGGCCGCTGGTGATCTCGACTCTTCGGACGCGATTGGCGCGCGACTCGACGACATAGAGCGCCCCCGCGGCATCGAAGGCGAGCCCCAGGGGCGCTTCGAAGCGCATCGGTTGGCCGCCGGGATCGCGGAGAACGTCGCGCAGCGCTCCGTCGCGATGAAACGCCTGTACGACGCCCGCCACGCTATCGGCCACCCACAGATCGCCGCTCGCGTCCACGGCCACGCCGCCGGGCCGATACATTTGACCCAGTTCAACGCCATATCCGCCGATGCTGCGGCGCGCCACGCCGTCGGCCGCGAGCACCTGCACACGGCCGTTGATTACGTCGCTGACGAAGAGTTCGTCGTTCGCGCCGAGCATCATCTGAAATGGATACTGCCACTGCCCGAGCGCTTCGCCCAGGCCGCCAAACACGCTCCATGCACCCGTGCCGCGATCCAGCCGCAACACGCGATGATTGTCATTGTCCGCGACCCAGACCCGGTTGCCGTCCTCTGAAACGGCCACGTCGGTCGGGTCCGCCGCACGGCCGTCGGCGGCGGGCGGGATCGCGAGCGTCTCGACGACCGTTCCGTCGGCAGCGAGCACGACCAGCCGGCTGTTCGCGCTATCCGCGATCCACAATCGCCCGTCGCGCGCGGCGCGCAGCCCGACCGGCTGCTGCAACGGTGGATCGATCGCGGGCGCCAGTTCGCCGGTGAATCTCCCGGAAGCATCGAACGTGACGATGCGGTCGTGCACGCCGTCCAGCACATAAACCGCACCACCGGCCGCAAGCGCGACCGCAGTGGGCAGCCGCAGCCCAGTCACCTCCGGCGGGCAGGCGAACTCGACCACCACCCTGCCCGTGACGCTTTGGGCGATGGCGCATGGGAAAAAACCGCACACGGCGGCGGTCATCAGGCACGCGAATTGCCAGAGCGATTGCTTCATGGTGTCCGACCCGGGTTTATACCGAGGCATAAGCAATTAGCGTACCCCGCGCCGCGGTAAGCAACGGTCGAATAGTATTTTCATAAGATTCCGGCAGTTGCGGCATTGAATGCGAAATCTGCCGCACATCGTGCCCAAGCGACCGCGTGCTGTCCGGGTGGCTGTTCGCCGAGATTCCGTTCACCGGCTCGCCTAGCGCGTCTCTGGAAAGGGCTGACTCATGACGGCGCCGCAATCGGATGCGTCCAAACCAACGAGCGAACCCGTCACGCCCGCTGCACCGCCGCGCAAACGCCGCCGCTGGCTGCGAACGCTCGCGATTTTCGCGGGCGGCGGGCTGATTTTTGCGGCGGTCGGCCTGGGGAGCGCGGAGTACTACACGTCGCGGCCGAACTTCTGCGGCTCGTGCCACGTCATGGATCCATATTACGAATCGTACACGCGGGATGTGCACGGTACGAAGATCGGCGTGCTCTGCGTAGATTGCCACTATGCGCCTGGGGAACGTTTCACAATCAAGGCGAAGTTCAAAGGCCTGTCCCAGGTCGCCAGCTACTTCAGCGGCCGCTACGGCGCGGGCCGCCCACGAGCGCACGTGGCGGATGAGAGCTGTTTGCGCTCGGGCTGCCACGGCGACCTGGATTACTTCAAGAAGACGCTCGACATCGGCGAGCACCGGGTCGAGAAACGATCCGTCGGTGGCCGCGAGGTTGAGATAAAGCGCAGCCCAAGCGTGCACTTCGTGCACGCCAAGCACCTGGACGTAACGGAGAAACGGGCTGAAGTCGAAGCGGCCGCGGCCGCAGCCAGAGCCGAACTGGAACGGGGCGTCGACGCCGCCGGCTTGAAGCGCATCGAGACGCTGGCGCGTTCGGTTGGCGCGGTGCGGCGTCGAGAGGACGATCTCGAACGCCTGATCGCCGAGCTGGCGCTGAACGAGAGTCAGGCGCAGGCGGCCCGGGCGCTGGTCGCCACGGAGCACCGCCGCATACGCGTCGATCAGCTCGCGGGCCTGAATTGCAGTGCGTGCCACGCGTTCAACTCCACGCTCAAGACGCACATCGCGGCCGATCGCAACGTGTGCTACACCTGCCACTTCACCAACGAGGAGTTCAACCGCAACACCAGCGAGTGCCTGCGCTGCCACGAGCCGCCGCGGCGGACGGTAAGCATCCATACGGCGACCAGCCAGGGCTCGCAGCCGGTGCTGATGGACCACGAGGATATCGTGCGCCGCGGCGTGGATTGCGCCAGTTGCCACCTCGACGTGGTGCGCGGCGAGGCGGTGGTGTCGGAGCGCGAATGCACGCACTGCCACGACCAGTCGCGTTTCCTGGAGGAGTTCGCCACGCGGACGACCGAAACGGTGCGCAAGTACCACGAAGTGCATATTGCGGAACAGCGGGCGCACTGCTTCGATTGCCACCGGGCGATTCAGCACGGGCTGGTCGACCCCGGCGCGCCGATCGCGACCGGATCGGGCTTCCTCGAGCCGGTGCTGAACGACTGCCAGCACTGCCACCCGAATCACCACTCCGAGCAGGTCGCGCTGCTCACCGGCGCGGGCAGCATCGGAATCGCGAATCCCACGCCCAACGCAATGATCGGCTCGCGGCTCAACTGCCGCGCGTGTCACACACAGCCCGGCGACGACGCCAAGGGCGACGCGCTGATCCGCGCGACGCGCGAGACGTGCACGGCTTGCCACAGCGACGAATACATGCAGATGTTCGACTCGTGGAAGCACGAGATCGAGGTGTATGTCGGCGAAGTCAGCGGGCTGCTGGCGCGGATCGACGAGCGCGTCGCCGCGCTGACCGCCGCGGGACAGACCCTGCCGCCGCGAAGCGCGCAACTGCTGGCGGCAGCGCGGGCGAACCTGCACCTGGTTCGCGCCGGCGGCGGGCTGCACAACCGGGCGTATGCGCTGCAGTTGCTGGACACGGCGCGTCAGCAGCTTGCGGAGGCGGAGGGACTGCTGCCTTCGCCGCAGTAGATCGCACGGATTGGGAAGGTAAGCGCGCAGCGTGAAGCGCGGCAGAGCCCGGCGGCTGCGAGCACCGAACGAGCGAAACCTGCGCGCAGCTACCACCCGTCCTCGTCATCGTCCGGGTTGGCGCTTGGGGGCTTCTTCGCTTTCCGCGGCTGCGTGGCCGCCCGCAACTCGGCGCACTTCCAGCACTCGCTCGCGTCGCCCGGCGAGCGCGCGATCCACGTTCGGCAGCGGCCGCAGAGCTGCGCGCGGTAGGCCGTCTTCTGCCCGCACTTTTCGCAGGTGAGCGGCCAGCCGGCGAAGTCCATCGGTTGCCGGCTGACCTGCTGATGCCGGCACGCGGGGTTGGTGCAGGCGACGTAGAGCGTGGCCGTCGCAGTGGCGGATTCAAAGTTCGCATCGGCGCCGCGCGGCGCGATGCTGCGAATGGCGAAGTACAAGCCCACGAACAATGCGACGCCTGCCGCCACGATCAGCAGCAGGCGGATCGGCAACCGCAGCCCGGTGAGCAAGCCACCGGCGTCCGGGTCGCGGCGGCGGAACCACTCGGCGGCCGTCTGCGCGATTGACTGCCCCCACTCGGCGATTCTCATCGGCGGCCCCTGCGTGCGTTGCGTTCAGCTTGTGTTCGTCCGGAGCAGCGCCGTTCGTGCAGCTCGCACGTGCGACGCCAAGAACGCGACGGCCGCGCGGGTCGGCGCCCCGCAGACGACAACGCGCGGCTACTTCCGCTCGCGCAACTGGCGGAAGAACCCCACCACCACGGGGCGCGGGATGCTGGCCAGCGCGGGGTGCGGCACCTCGTCGATCGTCAGGCGCTGCATGACCTCCTCGGCCGTCTTGAAGTCCTTGCGAATCTCGCGCGCCAGAAACTCCGCCGTCTGCAACTCGCCACGGGCCATGCTGGCCGCGTACTTCAAAACGAGCGACTCCATGTCTTCGCGCGGCGCGGCGGACTCGCGCGCCGCCGCCGACTCTCGAGCAGCGACGCCGCGGCCTCCGGCGTCCGCGGTCTCGCGATCGCCCAGGAGGCGGCGCTGCAGCTCGCGGGCCTCCTGCAAGGCCCGCTGCCGCTCCTGCTCGTCGCGGCGATCGATCGGCGCGACGTCCAGCGGCTCCAGCTCCTCCGAAGGCGTCGGCACATACACGCTGTTGTGGCACGCGGGGCACTTGGCCCGCTTTCCCGCCAGATCCGGCGGCGCCTTGATGCCTTTCCCGCAATGCTCGCAGTGAAACTCGATCGCCATCGGGCGGCCCCTTGGGTGCTCGGGTTTACCCACATTGTACTCCGCTGACGGGACGCCAGCGACTAATTCCACCCCCCGGCGGCGCCGGTATCGCCCCAGGTGGGTGCGGCCCGCCCTGTACGGAAATGGCGAACCGTGCGACAATGCGGAACGTCAATTGCTTCACGAAATTCGGCCAGAACACGCCGCACGACCCGGCCGCCGCTCGCCCGAGAGAAACCGGCGGGCGCGGCGATCGTGCTCCCGGCGCGGCCCGTGCGCCGGTCGGTGCAAGGAGAGTCAGGCATGACGACGTTTGTTCGAGACTTCATGGCTGCGGTGACGGCGCGCAACGCCGGCGAGCGCGAGTTTCACCAGGCCGTGCAGGAAGTGGTCGAGTCGCTCGAGCCGGTGATGGAGCGGCACCCCGAGTTTCGAAAGGCGAAGGTGTTGGAGCGGGTTGTCGAGCCGGAGCGCGTGCTGATGTTCCGCGTGCCCTGGACCGACGACCGCGGCGAGGTACACGTCAATCGCGGCTTCCGCGTGCAGTTCAACAGCGCGATCGGCCCGTACAAGGGCGGGCTGCGCTTCCACCCCTCGGTCAACCTGAGCATCCTCAAGTTCCTGGGCTTCGAGCAGATCTTCAAGAACGCGCTGACCACGCTGCCGATGGGCGGCGGCAAGGGCGGCAGCGACTTCGACCCCAAGGGCAAGTCCGACGCGGAGGTAATGCGCTTCTGTCAGAGCTTCATGCTGGAGCTCTTCCGACACGTCGGGGCGGACACGGACGTGCCCGCCGGCGACATCGGAGTGGGCGGCCGCGAGATCGGCTTCATGTTCGGCATGTACAAGAAACTGGCGAACCGCTTCGACGGCGTGTTCACCGGAAAGGGTCTGAACTGGGGCGGCAGCCTGATCCGCCCGGAAGCCACCGGGTACGGCTGCGTCTACTTCGCCGAGGAGATGCTGCGGACGCGCAATGAGACCATCAAGGGCAAGCGCGTGGTGATCTCGGGATCGGGCAACGTCGCGCAGTACGCGACGGAAAAGGTGCTGCACCTCGGCGGCAAGCCGATCACCTTCAGCGACTCGAACGGCTTCATCGTCGACGAGGCGGGCATCGACGCGGACAAGCTCGCGTTCGTGCTGCATCTCAAGAACGTCAAGCGCGGGCGTATCAAGGAATATAAGGACCGCTACCCGACGGCGCACTACCAGGACGTGGACGCCGCGGCGCAGTCCAACCCGCTCTGGGCGGTCAAGTGCGACGTCGCCCTGCCCTGCGCCACGCAGAACGAGCTGAACGAGTTCGACGCCAACAACCTGGTGAAGAACGGCTGCATCGCCGTGGCCGAAGGCGCGAACATGCCGACGACGCCCGGCGGCGTCAGCGTGTTCCTCGAGAGCCGCACGCTCTATGCCCCCGGCAAGGCGTCCAACGCCGGCGGGGTGGCCACCAGCGGACTGGAGATGTCGCAGAACTCGATGCGGCTGGCGTGGGCGCGCGAGGAGGTCGATCAGCGGCTGCACCAGATCATGATTAACCTGCACAAGACCTGCAAGGAAACCGCCGAGGCGTACAAGACCCCCGGCAACTATGTGAACGGCGCGAACATCGCCGGGTTCCTGAAGGTCGCCAACGCGATGATGGACCAGGGACTGTTGTAGCGCTGCGTCCCGCTCGGGCGCGTGGCGGCGCTTCGCGAGTCGGCAAGCCGGGCGCCCGCGCCCGCGCGGAGAGGCGGCCCGGATGCCGGAAGAAGGCGACCTGCTGACCCGCGCGGTGGCGGGCGACGACGAAGCGCTCGGCGAACTGCTGCGCGTGCACACGCCGCGTCTGCGCGAGGAGCTGTCGATCGATCCGCGCTGGCGAAGCGTGCTGGAGCCGGACGACGTTCTGCAGGTCACGTTTCTGGAGGCGTTTCTCCGAATCCGGTCGTTCAAGCCCGCCGGGCCGGGGGCGTTTCTGGGTTGGCTGCGGCGGATCGCGGACAACAACCTGCGCGATGCAGTCAAGGGCCTCGGGCGGCAAAAGCGTCCCCCGCCCGGGCTCGCCGTGCAGGCCCCGGGCGGGCCGGGCGACTCCGCCATGCAGTTGCTGGAGCACCTGGGTGTCACGACAACGACGCCCAGCCGCGTGGCCGCCGGGAATGAGGCTCGCGACGCACTGACCAAGGCGCTGGCCGCGCTGCCGGCCGACTATGCCGCGGTCGTCCGTGCCTACGATCTGGAGGGCCGCGATATCTCGCAAACCGCGGCGCTGCTGGGGCGTTCGCCGGGCGCGGTGCACATGCTGCGGGCCCGCGGCCACGCCGCGCTGGCGGACCTGCTGGGCGCCCCGGCGCAATTTCTCAGCGAAGGCGCGTGAAGCTCGACGGGCCGCGTCGCTTTCGATACGGATCGGGGCGAACTCGGATTTCAGGGCGGCACTCCCGTCACCCGCTACGCGGCGCGACGGCTGCTTACCGCCGCCCGGACTGCGCCGATGCACGCGCATCCCTGAACTGCCGAGCCGCGCCAATCGCCGTCACCTCGCATCCGGAGCCGCGCCTGTGAATTCGTCGCAACCCAACGACAACGACGCCGCACTCATTGCGGGCGCCGCGCGGCAGGTGGCCGCAGCCCGGCGCGAGGCCGCCGCGCACGGCATCGCGCCGCTGGACGCCATTGCCGCGCGACCCGCTTCCGGCCGCTCCGGCCCCCTGCTGGAGCCCGAAAGCCTGAGCGGCTACGAGATTCTGGGCGAGCACCACCGCGGCGGTCAGGGCGTCGTGTACCGCGCCGTGCAGCGCGCCACGCGCCGCAACGTGGCGATCAAGGTGTTGAACGAGCGCGGCTGGGGCGGCGACCCGGCCGCCCGCGTGCGCTTCGAGCGCGAGGTGCAGATTCTCGGCCAGTTGCGGCATCCGAACGTCGTGGCGATTCACGACAGCTCCGAATCGGACGGCCGCTTCTACTACGTGATGGACTTCGTCGAGGGTCAGCCGATCGACGCCTGGATCGCGCAGCGCGACCCGCACGTCGCCGCTTCGCTCGCGCGCTTCAACCAGAATTCGAGCACGGCCGACGCGCTGGCTTCCCCGCCCCGCGACCCCGGTGGAAGCCCGGCGCCCTCGTTGTCTGGACCACCGGGTCAGCGCGAGAAACGCTCGCCGCCGTGGACCCCGACCGACACCGTGCGGCTCTTCGCGCAGGTTTGCGACGCGGTGCAGGCCGCCCACGTGAAAGGCGTGATCCATCGCGATCTGAAACCGGGGAACATCCTGATCGACGAGCAGGCCGAGCCGCGCATCGTCGACTTCGGATTGGCGAAGCTCAGCGACTCGGTCGAGGACATGACGCAGACGGGGCAGTTCCTCGGGTCGATGCCGTGGTCCAGCCCGGAGCAGGTCGCAGGCGATCCGGCGCTGATCGACACGCGCACCGACGTGTACGCGCTGGGCGTGGTTCTCTATCAGATCGTTTGCGGGCGGTTCCCCTACGGCATTACCGGTTCGGTGGCCAGCGTCCTGCAAAACATCCGCGAGGTCGCACCGACCCCGCCGAGCCGAACCCGCGCTGAAATCAATGACGAACTTGAAACCATCATCCTGCGCTGCCTGCAAAAAGAGCCGGCCCGCCGCTATCAGACCGCCGGCGAGCTCGGCCGCGATCTGCGACGATACCTCAGCGGCGAGCCGATCGACGCCAAGCGCGATTCGGTCGCATACCTGCTGCGGAAGCATCTGCGGCGCTACCGCCTGGGCATCGCGATCGGCGGCGGCCTCGTAGCCGTCCTGGCCGTGAGTCTGATGGTGGTGCTCGGTTTCTGGCGGCAGGCGCAGGACGAGCGCGACGCGGCCGAGAGCGCCCGTCGCCGCGAGGCGACGGCTCGTCAGCAGGCCGAGACGGATCGAACCGCGGCGATAGCCTCCGCGAGCGAGACGGAGGCGATCACCGAGTTTCTGCAATCGATGCTGGCGGCTGTCGATCCGCAGCGCATGGGTCGCGACGCGCGCGTAATCGACGTGCTGAATGCGGCCGCGGCGCGGATCGAGGTCGAGTTCGCCGACCGGCCGCGGCTGGCCGCGCAGTTGCTCCAGACAGTCGGGCGTTCATACCTGGCGCTGGGTGCCTATGATCTGGCCGCCGAGCGGCTGCGGCGAGCGGCGGACCTGTTCTCAGCGTCGCTCGGCGCGGAGGCGCGCGAGACGCTGGGGGTGAACATCGACTTGAGCGCTGCGCTGCAGCGGAATGGCGAGTTTCAGGCAGCCGAGACGCACATTCGCCGCACGCTGGCGGTCGCGGAGCGCGTCATCGGCCCGGAGCACGCGAACACGCTGATCCTGCAGTGCAATCTCGGACTGCTGCTGCGCGAACTCGGCCGGCTCGACGACGCGGACGCGCTGCTGCGAGACACGCTGGCCGTGCAGGAGCGTGTGCGCGGAGCCGGCGACGCCGACACGCTGATGACGCGGAACAATATCGCGCTGGTAGCCTGGGATCGCGGCTGCCTCGATCAGGCCGAGGAGCAGTTCCGCTCGATCCTGACGGCCAAGCGGTCGCTCGGCGCTGCGGCGCAGGAATCCGCACTGCGGACCGCGGTGAATCTCGCCGCCGTTATCAGTCTGCAGGGCCGCAACGAAGACGCGGAGGCGCTGTTTCGCGAGATTGCGGATGACGTCGAGCGGTTGATGGGGCCGGCGCACCCGCTGCGGATGTTGTGCCTGACAAACCTCGGCACGTCGCTGGCGATGCGCGAGCAACTCGCGGCGGCGGAGCCTCCGCTTCGCGAAGCGGCCGAAATCGCCCGCGGCGCGCTGCGCGGCGCGCACCCCGAGAAGCTGACGGTGCTGGAGAATCTGGCGGAAGTGCTCGGGCTGCTCGGCGACGCGACCGCCGCCGCCGAAGTGCGGGCCGAGATCGAAGAACTGCGGCAAGCCGCTCCCAATCCGGCCGGCGGCGGGCTATGATTCTGGGCCTGCAATCGAGGAGACGGACTTGGCCGGAGCGGCGGGAATCGACGCATCTGCGGGGCGGATCGGCGCCGGGCGCAGCGCGGCCCGCGGCCTGGTCGTCGTCTATGCCGAACTCACCAAGGCGCGGCTGAGCGCCCTGGTCGTATTCACGACCGCGCTCGGCTTCGTGCTCGCATCGCCGGCGGACATCGACTGGGGGCGACTGGGCTGGGCGCTGCTCGGCACGACGCTGGCGGCTTTCGGAGCCAACGCGCTGAATCAGTGCCTGGAGGTGGAGCGCGATCGCCGCATGCGTCGTACGCGCCTGCGCCCCCTGCCGGCCGGAGAAATCTCGCGCGGCCACGCCGCCGCGCTGGGCGCGGCGCTGGCCGGCGTCGGCTCGCTTGTTCTGATGATCGCCGTGAATCCGCTTACGGCCGTACTGGCCATCGCCACGGTGCTGATTTACGTCGGACTCTACACGCCGCTGAAGGCGCTGCACTCGAGCAATACGCTGGTGGGTGCGGTCTGCGGGGCGATCCCGCCGATGATGGGCTGGAGCGCCGCCACCGGGACGCTCGCCGGGGGCGCGTGGCTCGTCGGGCTTCTGCTGTTCGCCTGGCAGATTCCGCACTTTCTCGCACTGGCCTGGATGTACCGCGAAGACTACGCCCGCGGCGGCTTTCGCATGTTGCCGGCGGTCGACCCGAGCGGGCGGACCGTTTTCCGTTTGATGGTTCTGTACAGCGTCGGCCTGTTTCCGCTCGGGCTGGCGTTCGGGTTTATGGGTTTGTCCGGGTGGATCTCCGCCGGCCTCGCCGCGGGGCTGGCCGGGCTGATGATCGCGAGCAGCGCGCGGCTGGCCCGCTCGCACGAGGATGCTGACGCCCGCCGGGCGTTCTTCGCCAGCGTCATCTACCTGCCGGTGCTCATGATTCTCCTGATGATCGACCGCATTCCGGCGGCTGGATTGGGTTAGTCGCTTGGCCGCACCTGTCCCCCCTACCGAACTGCACTCCGCGGACGCGCGCCCGGCCCGCATGCTCGACTTCCGTAGCGGCGGCTGGGTGCTGCTGCTGGCGGGTCTGCTGGCGCTGGCCGTCGTCGCCTGGCGACTGGCGGCGATCATCCCCACGATCGGGCACGCCCGCAGCGGGCCGGACGGGGCGCACGTCGAGACATTTGGATTCGACCTCTCGAACCTGCGCGTGCCGCGCAGCCTGTTCGTGGCGGGCGGCTTCAACCCCGATTCGTTGCGGGCCATCGACGATCCGCAGACGATCGCGGCGGGAGAGATAAAAGCCGGAGAGAAGCTGGGCGGCGCCCGCAAGCTCGTATCCGCCGATCGCGTCATCGCCGTCGAATTCGGCGGTGAGGCCCGCGCGTATCCGCTCTGGCTGATGAACTGGCACGAGATCGTCAACGACACGGTCGGCGGCCGGGCGATCGCCGTCACATACAGCCCGCTGTGCGATTCGGCCGTTGTCTTTGATCGGCGCATCGGCGACGAGGTGCTGCGCTTCGGGGTCAGCGGGATTCTCTACAACTCGAATCTGGTGCTCTTCGACCGTCGCGAGCAGCGCTCGCGCGAGAGCTTGTGGAGCCAGCTCGAGGCGCGGGCCATCGCCGGGCCGGCGGCAGGCAGCGACACGTCGCTGCGCGTGCTGCCGTGCCGCGTGATGCCGTGGCCGGCGTGGCGCGACGCGAACCCGTCCGGCCGCGTCATCCTGCCCCAGCCGAACATGGCGCGGGCATACAAGCGCGATGCGTACAGCACATACTTCAATCACGAGCGGGTCGACTTCCCGGTCGATCCGATGCCGCCGCTGGATGGTCCTTCGCGAAAATCGCCCACCCTGGCCCTGCGCTGCGCCGACGGCCCCTGGACCGTGCTGCACGTGTCGGAGCTGATCGCCCGGGGCGGCGCGGCCACGACGGTCGACGTCGGCGGCCAGGCGATCCCGATTCAGTTTTCGTCGCGCCCGCCCGCGGCGTGGGTCGCGCCTGGCGCGGCGCTGCCCGACGATCTCCAGTGCATCCAAAGCTTCTGGTTCGCCTGGTACGCGGCGCAAGGGTCGCCGTAGCGCGCGGCGCGCCATGCCGCCGAGCGCTTCGGGCCGCGCGCCGAGCTCAACGCCTCAGACGAGATAGATCACGCCGAGCAGCACCAGCCACACAGCGTCGAGGAAGTGCCAGTACGCGGCGCAGTACGCGACGCCGGCGTATCTCTCCGCCGAGTACCGCCCGCGCAACGTGTTGGCCAGCACGATGCCCAGCGGCACGAACCCGCCGAGAACGTGCGCCGCGTGCACGCCGGTGAGGAAATAGAACAGGAAACCGAATGCGTTTCTGTTCGTGATCCGCAGGCCCGCCGCCGAAAGCTCAAACCAGTTCACCACCTGCGCGGCCAGGAACGCCAGCGCCAACCCGCCGGTGATCCCCAGCCAGATCCGCAGCCCGCGTTGCCGCCCGTGCTTCACAGCGTGCACCGCAAGGTGAATGGTCACGCTGCACGCCAGAATCAGACCGGTGCTGATCCAGATGCCGACGGGCAGCGGCGGGGTGCCCGCGGGCGGCCACGTCTCCGCCCGCGCTCGCATCAGCACATAGAGCAGGATCGATGCCGCGAAGAGGACCGTGAGCGAACCCAGGAACAGCGCCATCGCGATGACGCCGAGGTTCGCATCATGCCGGCCCTCGGCCCCCGGCGAACCGCCGCCGCCCGACCCCTGACCGGGCGTTGAGACCAGGCGGCTTCCGAGGATCACTTCCGCTCGACCATTCCTGGCGCGGTTCCCGGATCGAGCGTCGGCTGATACGTGTTCGAGTCGATCATCGCGAAGACGATGAACAGCGCGACGAACGCGAGCGAACTAATCAGGATGATGCCGTTGAAGGGTTTGTCCCAGCGCAGGTGCATGAAGAACATCGCGACGAGCGCGGCCTTCACCGATGCGATGCCGATCGCCACGACGATGTTCCAGTTGCCCAGCGGAATCCCGGCGATCGCATAGGTGATCCACGTCAGGACCAGCAGCGCAAAGAGCACCGCCGCCAGAATCCACACCGGCACGACGTGACCGACGCCGTGATGACCGCCCTCGGCCGCATGCCCGCCGCCATGACTCATCGCCATTTCGCCTTGTCTCAGAAGCCGCGCGTCGCCGCCTACTCGATCAGGTACAGCAGCGGGAACAGGTAAATCCAGATCAGGTCGACCAGGTGCCAGTACAAGCCGCCGAGATCCACAGGCGTGAAGTACTCGGGCGAGAACGCGCCTTTGCTGGCCTTTACGAACAGCCACGCGATGATCGCCATGCCCACCAGCACGTGGATGCCGTGCAGGCCGGTCATCGAGTAGTAAATGCTGAAATAGATGTGGACGTTGGGCGGGGCTTCCCCGTGGTGGTGAGCCTTGCCGGCGCTGCTCGCCCCGCGCTGCGCCAGACCGCTGGGCGGCGCGGCCGCCGCGCCGATGCTCGACTGCTCGATCTTCTGGCCGTCCGCGGTCATCGGTCCCGAGGGTGCGGCGGCGGGCGTCGCCGCGGCGTGATCCGTGCCCGCGGCCGGGGCTGCGCCGTGATCGCCGCCCGCGGGCGTCGCCGGGGCCGCGCCGTGCGCGGCCGGCGCCGGCGAAGCGCCATGCTCGCCCGCGGGGGCGGGGTCGTGCTTGTCGCCGGACTTGTACGAGTAGTGCTTACCCCAGATCTGGCCCTTGTGAATCTTGTGGCTGTACTCCACATACTTGATGCACATGAAGCCCAGGCCGCCCATGAACGTCAGCGCCAGGCCGACCTTCAGACCGAGCTGATTGCCGCGCTGCGCGCAGTAGACCGCCCACGCCATCGTGAAGCTGCTGGCCAGCAGAATCACCGTGTTGATCGCGCCCAGCTTCTTATCCAGATACTGGTGCGCGTAACTGAACATCTCCATGTGGTTGGAGCGATAGATGAAATACGCGCAGAACAGGCCGCCGAACAGCAGCACCTCGGTCGCCAGGAACAGCCACATTCCCAGCTTGCCCGACTCGAACTGCTGCACAGGCGTATCGAAGTGATGCGCCAGGTGCGGCGGATGGGCGTGCCCGTGCGCGTCGTGTCCGGCGGCGGGCGGCGTCGCAGTCGCTGTGTCGGCCATCGCAAGAGCTTCCTGTTTCAAACGTCCGGGGCCGCTCCGGCCCGCCGGCGACGCCGCAATTCCACGCCGCGCCGGTGTTCGTATCTGCCTGACCGGCTAGTGGGCCGGCGGCGGGCTCGCGCGATTCTCATCGCGCACATAGCCGCCGGTTTTCTCGTCCCATTTCAGGCTGCCGTAGTCGTACGGGTCGCCCGCCGGCGGCAGCTTCTTGAAGTTCTCCAGGGGCGGCGGCGAGGTCGTCAGCCATTCGAGCGAGTTTGACCCCCACGGGTTCGCCGGGGCGCGCTTGCCGCGCAGCAGCGACTGCGCCAGGCAGGTAACCGTGCAGAGCACGCCGACGCCCATGATGTACGACCCGGCGGTCGAAATGTGGTGGTAGATCTGGAACTCCGCCGGGTAGTTGTAATAGCGCCGCGGCATGCCCTGCGACCCCATGAAGAACTGCGTCATGAAGGTCAGGTTGAAGCCGATGAAGATCAGGATGGCGCCCCAGCGCCCGAGGCTCTCGCCGTACATGCGGCCGGTCATCTTCGGCCACCAGTAGTGCACTCCGCCGAGGAACACGAAGATCGTGCCGGCCATGACGTAGTGGAAATGGGCCACGACGAAGTAGGTGTCGTGCAGATGCACGTCGGTCGCCAGCGTGCCCAGGTGCAGCCCGGTGAGGCCGCCCCAGCCGAAGATCCAGATGAAACTCAATGCATAGATCATCGGGGTGTCGAGCGAGATGCTGCCCTTGTAGAGCGTCGCCAGCCAGTTGAAGACCTTGATGGCCGAGGGCACCGCCACGCTGAACGTCAGCCCCGAGAAGATGACGCTGGCCAGCGTGCTCTGCCCGCTGACGAACATGTGGTGGCCCCAGACCAGGAAGCCGAAGATGGCGATGGCTACGCTCGAAAAACCGATGAACTTGTAGCCGAAGATGTGCTTGTGGCTGAAGACGCTGATCAGTTCGCTCATGACGCCCATCGCGGGCAGGATCATGATGTAAACCGCCGGGTGGCTGTAGAACCAGAAGAAGTGCTGATAGAGCACCGGGTCGCCGCCCAGGTTCGGGTCGAAGATGCCGATGCCCACCGCTTTCTCGATAATCAGCAGCAACACGGTGATGCCGATGACCGGGGTCGCCAGCACCTGGATGACGGCGGTCGCGTACGCCGCCCACAGGAAGAGCGGCATGCCGTACCAGCTCATCTCCGGCCGGCGCAGCTTGTGAATCGTCACGATGAAGTTCAGGCCGGTCAGGATCGAGCTGAACCCCAGCAGAAACACGCCGGACAGGGCCGGTATGACGCCGCCCATCGCCTTCGTGCTGGTGCTGTACGGCGTGTAGAACGTCCAGCCGGTGTCGATCGCGCCGAACGCGAGCGACACGAGCATCATGAGCGTGCCGCCCAGCCAGCAGTAGAAGCTCAGCAGGTTGATGCGCGGGAACGCCACGTCCTTCGCGCCGATCATGATCGGCAGCACGAAATTGCCCAGGCCCGCCGGGATGCCGGGGATGATCACGGCGAAGACCATGATCGCGCCGTGCAGCGTGAAGAAGCGGTTGTACCAGTCGGCGCCGGCCTCGGGCTTCTCGGGCCACAGCAGCAGCGTGCGGACCAGCAGCGCGAAGATGCCGCCCAGGGCGAACATGAACGCGATGCCGACCATGTACATGATGCCGATGCGCTTGTGATCGAGCGTGAACAGCCACGACTGCCAGCCGCTGCCGGCCTTCAGGTAGCTGTCCGTCGCGTACTCGCCCGCGGGGGCGACGGCGGCGCCGACGGATGGATTGACTGCGGACATCTGCGACTCCCGGCCGCGCGGGCGGCCAGCTTGCGGCGATTACTTCAACGTCTTCATGTACTCGATCAGCATGTCGATTTCGCGGTCTTTGATGCGGCCCTGGTAGGGCGTCATGATGTTGCTGAAGCCCTCGACGATTTTCGCGCCGGGGTTCAGGATCGACTCCCGCACGTAGTTCTCATCGACCGTGACCGTCGCGCCGTCGCGCATCTTGTGCTGCGCGCCCCAGATGCCCTTCCAGCTCGGGCCCTGGCCGACCACGCCGTCCACCGAGTGGCACTGCTTGCAGCCCTTGGAGTTATAGAGCTTCTCGCCCATCAGCTTCGGGATTTTCAAGCCGCTGAACTGCGGGTTCTGATCGATGAACTTCTGCGGGTCGGCCATGAATGCGGTGTACTGGGTTTCGTCCAGCCCGCTGATCGGATCGGCTTTCTCCCGCCACTTCTCGAACCCGCCCGGCTCGTGGACGACCACTTTCGCCCGCATGTCCGAGTGCTTCGTGCCGCAATACTCCGCGCACAGCAGCAGATACTCGCCGACGCGATTGGGCTCGACCCACAACTTCGTATAGCGCCCCGGCACCAGGTCCATCTTCACGCGAAACGCCGGCACGAAGAAGCTGTGCAGCACGTCCGCCGAGTTCATCACGAACTGCACCGGGGTGTTCACCGGCAGGTGCAGCTCGTCGCTGGTTACGCCGCCGGGATAGACAAACTCCCAGGCCCACTGCTGCGCGTTGACCTTGATCTCCAGCGCGCTCGCCGGCGGCGTGCGGGCGTCCAGGTAGCCCACAAAACCGTACCAGAACATGAACACCAGCAGGATGGAGGGCAGGATGCTCCACGCCAGCTCCAACGGCGTGTTGTGCGTGATCTGGCTGGGCACGTTGCCGGGCCGCCGGCGGTACTTCCAGCAGAAGTACACCATCAGCACGACGATCAGCACGAAAAACGCCAGCGCGATGTACGTGATGAAATAGAACAGCCAATCGACGCCGGCGGCCGTCGTCGACGCCTGCATCGGCATCCAGATTGTGCGATCTGCGGTCTGCGCGAGGATCATGACACTCCCAACTCTCCAGGCGGCAACCCGCCCGCCGACGGCAGGCCCGTCGCGGCCGCCGCGCGGTCGCGACGCCACTCCCGCCGCCAGTACGTCAACAGCACCAGCCCGAGCACCAGAATCGTGGACGCGCCGCCCATCGCCATGATGTTCTTGGCGGTGGCGGTGTAGCGGCCGAGCTTCGGATCATAGTGGAAACACCACATGAAAAACTGATCGGCCAGCGAGCCGACCCGCCCCTCGGACGCCTCGACCAGCGAAAGCCGCAGCACGTCCGGCTCATACGCGATTCCGCCCAGATAACGGGCCACGCGGCCGTCGGGCGTGAGCAGAATCAGCGCGGCGGAATGCGCCCACTCCTCGCGCTCCGGCACCCACTTGTAATTGAAGCCCACCGCCTGCGTCAGCGCCCGGATGTTCTCGACGTTGCCCGTGAGGAAGTGCCAGCCGCGGGTCGCCTCGGGACGGCCATACTCGCGGATGTAGTTTTCCTTCTTGGCCCGCGCCAGGGGCGGTCCTTCCAGCGGGTCGAAACTCACCGTGACAATGCGGAACTGCCCGCCCGCGGTCCACTTCATCTGCCGAAGGGCGTCCAGAAAGCCATTGAGCTGCGCCCCGCACAGCATCGGACAGCGGTAGTAATTCAGCGTCAGAATCACCGGGCGGCGACCGTCGAAAAAGTCGCCGAGCTCCACTTCCTTACCCTGCTCGTCGACAAATTTCGCACGCAGCGGCAAGGCCGCGTCGATCTTTTCGTCGATCTGAATCCCCTCGGCGTCCTTGGGCATGTCCTCCGCCCGAAGCTGCGCCCCGGCGGGAGCGCCGAGGGCGCAGGCCAGCAGCGCCGCCGCGGCGAACCGGCGGAGCGAGCGGCGGTATGAACTCGAAAGCGACTTCGACATCTCTATTCAGCCAACCTCAGCCTGGCCGCCGGCGGCCGGGCGCGAGCAGCGAGCGCACTAGCGCGGCTCGCCGCCATACTCGTTCGCCACCAGGTCCATGGCGCGATCGATCGGAATACCGACGACCTTCTTTTCTCGATCGACCCAGCGGTAGCTGTTGAGCGCTTCCTGCTGCTGATTCACCTGCTGGGCATGCGCGGCCCAGCGCTGGTTGCTGTTCTTGCGCTCGCTCTCGACGCCCTCGTACTGGTACGTCAGGGCCTGAAGCGCGAGCACCGAAATCACCAGCACGATCGTGCCGAGCACGCCGCTGAAGATCACCGCGGCCGCCTGCGGATCGTCATGGAAGCCGCCGCCGCCGTGTTCCATCTTATGTGCGTCGCCGCCCACGGCCATTCCTTTCAATAGTTCTCGAACGCGAGCGACTCCGCCAGCCGCGGGTCGCGCTCCGGCAGGAGCGAGACGCGCGACATGCGCATCGCCACGGCGGAGACGAACAGCCCGCAGAGTGCGACCAGCATCGCCAGGTCCATCAGTCCCAGCGGAACGATGCCGAACTGCGGACCGTAGAGCACCGGCATCACCAGGTAGTACAGGTCGAGCCAGTGCACGGCCAGCATCCAGACCGCGCCGGCCACCAGCGGCCAGCCCATGCGCTTCGGGTGCCGTGAGATCAGCGCCAGAAACGGCACGACGAAGTGCGCGAAGAGCAGCAGCAGGCTGAACACCGCCCAGCCGCCGTTCATGCGGGCGCGATACCAGACGGTCTCTTCCGGCAGGTTGGCGTACCAGATCAGCATGAACTGCGAGAACGCGATGTAGGTCCAGAACACCATGAACCCGAAGAGCAGCTTGCCCAGGTCGTGATAGTGCTCGGTGTTCACCACGCGCGTCAGCCGGCCGGCCCGCTGCAGGAAGTGGCACACCAGGATAATCGTCGAGAGCGCCGCCACGACCGAGCCGGCAAAGAAGTACACGCCGAAGATCGTGCTGAACCAAAGCGGATTCAGCGACATCAGCAGATCGAACGATGCGAAGGTCACCGTTACAGCGTAGAGCAGCATGCCCGGGGCGCTGACGGTTTGCATCTGCGTGGTCAGCGCCGGGTCGCCGGTCTCATCCTGCTTCACCGAGCGGCTGAGGAAGAAGAGCGCCAGCCCAGACCAGACCGCGAAATAGACCGCGATGCGGATGACGAAGAACACGGGGTTCAGATAGGCGTCCTTCAAATGCAGCAGATGCACGTCCGCCGCGTCGCGAAACGCCGAGCCGATGAACGCCTCCGGATTCGCCCACGGATACAGCAGCCCCATGCCCACGAGCACCGGCAGGGCCAGCAGCGCCAGCGGCGGCAGTCCGCACGCGATGCACTCCGCCACGCGGCGCACGCCGACGCTCCATCCCGCCCGCGTCAGGTGCTGGATCAGCACGAAGAAGAGCGCGCCCAGGCCGATGCTGAGCACGAAGCAGAACGCGACCAGGTAGCTCCGCAGCGCCGATCGCAGAAACTCGCCGAAGTTGAAACCCGAGAAGATCAGCCCGAGCACCAGCCCCGCCGCGAGCGCGGCCAGGCCCACCATCCACCCCAGCCGCACGACGAACGGACCAAGTTCGTCCAGCCGCCGCCGTTCGCTCGAAAGATCGATTGTTGACGCGTGTCCGTGTGCCATTGACTGCTACCTGTCGCGGTCCGCCCGGGGACGCCTCGCCGCCTACGGTTCCAGACGCGCCCGCTGCTCGGCGGGTGCGTCTTCCAGAGTTGCGTGGTGCGAGCGCTGCAGGGCCCGCACGTACGCCACGATCGCCCAGCGGTCGGCCTCGCCGATCTGGTCGCCATACGCCGGCATCGTACGAATACCGCGCGTGATTGTCCCGAAAATGTGACCGACCGGACGCGCCCGGACCTCGTCGGAGCTGAGGTTGAGCGGCGCCACCCAGGCCGGCTCGGCCAGCTCGTCGGCCCGCATCGCCACCGGGCCTTTGCCCGCGCCGTCCAGTCCGTGGCATGGGGCGCAGTAGATCGTGAAGCGCCGCTGACCGTGCTCGATCAGCTCGCGATTCACCTTGACCTGCGGCGGGAACGTCGTCGCGAAGTTGCCGCCGGCGAGGCCCTCGTAGAAGTGCGGATCGCTCCGAAGCTCGCCGCGGGCCACCGCCCCGGCGACCGGCAGCCGCATCGCCCGCCCGTCGTCGAAGAGCGCGCTCGGCTGCTGCGCCTTGAAGCGCTCCTGGTTGTCCATGTCCTGCACGATGTGGATGCGCGGCTCGGTGCTCTTGCCGACCCGCGCCTTCCAGATGATCGCCAGCGGAATCAGGCCGATCAGCGCCAGAATCACCCCGGCGGTGAAGAACGCCTTCGGCGGGTTGACCGGGCCGGAGTCGTAGACCGACTCGACGTGCGCAGCGCCGAGCGATTGCAGGAACGCCGGTGTGCGAGCGCCGTCGAACTTCGGATCGGAAGCCTCGATCGTGACGAAGAACCGATCGCGCGTCACCCGCGCGAAACGGGCGCTGGTGAACAGCGCGTTGTAGAGCGCCGGCAGGCCGTTGAAGATCAGCATCCCGAACACCGCGCTGATCGAGGCCAGCAGGATCGTCAGCTCGAACATGATCGGGATGTTGGCCGGCAGCGAGAACAGCGGTTTGCCGCTGATCACCATCGGGTACCACACGCCGTTGGCCAGCAATTGCAGGCCCGCGCCGATGCTCGCGCCGGCCAGGCCGAAGATGAAAATCACGATCGGCAGCTTGGTCGGCCGCGTGCCCATCGCCGCGTCGATGCCGTGCACCGGGTACGGCGAGTGCGTGTCCCACTTCGTAAAGCCGGCGTCGCGCACCTTGCGGGCGGCGGCCAGCAACTGGTCGGGCGATTCGAACTCCGCCAGCACCGTCGCCAGCGTGCGCGGCTCGGCGGCGACCGCGGCGGAGGATTCTTCGCGCGTCAGCGTGGCGCTCTGGCTCATCGGGCGGCCTCCGTCGCGGCGGCATGCCCGGCGGTCGCGGCGTGGCCGTCGTGGCGGGCATGCGAATCGTGCGGCAGGATCGCCTTGACCTCGGCGATCGCCACCATCGGCAGGAACCGGCAGAACAGCAGGAACAGCGTGAAGAACAGGCCGAAGCTGCCGATCAGCGTCAGATACTCGACGAGCGTCGGACGGTACACGTCCCACGCCGACGGCAGGAAGTCGGAGCTGAGCGAGGTGACGATGATGACAAAGCGCTCGAACCACATGCCGACGTTCACCAGCAGGCTGATGAGGAACATCAGCCAGATGCTGGTGCGGGCCTTCTTGAACCAGTACACCTGCGGCACGAACACGTTGCAGGACACCATGATCCAGTAGGCCCAGGCATACGGACCGAACGCGCGGCTCAGAAACGCGAAGCGCTCGTACATCACGCCGCTGTACCAGGCGATGAAGAACTCGGTCGCGTAGGCGTAGCCGACGATCAACCCGGTGACCAGGATGATCTTGTTCATGTTGTCCAGGTGCCGCATGGTGATCATGTTCTTCAGCCCGAACAGCTCGCGGGCCGGAACCGCCAGCGTCACCACCATCGCGAAGCCGCTGAAGATCGCCCCCGCGACGAAGTACGGCGGGAAGATCGTCGTGTGCCAGCCGGGAAGCTGCGACACGGCGAAGTCGAAGCTGACCACCGAGTGCACCGACAGCACCAGCGGCGTGGCCAGCGCGGCGAGGATCAGGTACACGCGCTCGAAGCGGTGCCAGTGCCGCGACGAGCCGGTCCAGCCCAGCGCGAACAGCCCGTAGAGGAACTTGCGGATCGGCGTCTTCGCCCGGTCGCGCAGCGTCGCCAGGTCCGGGATCATGCCGATGTACCAGAACAGCAGCGACACCGTGAAGTACGTGCTGACCGCGAACACGTCCCACAGCAGCGGGCTGCGGAAGTTGGGCCACATGTACATCTGGTTCGGCGCCGGCAGCGTCCAGTAGATCAGCCAGACGCGGCCCACGTGAATGCTCGGGAACAGCAGCGCGCAGATGACCGCGAAGATCGTCATCGCTTCGGCGAAGCGGTTGATGCTGGTGCGCCACTTCTGGCGAAACAGGAACAAAATCGCAGAGATCAGCGTGCCCGCGTGACCGATGCCGACCCAGAACACGAAGTTCGTGATGTCGAAGCCCCAGCTCACCGGGTTGTTCAGGCCCCAGACGCCCACGCCGTTGAAGAACAGGTAGCCGATCATCGCGCCCAGGATCAGCAGCGCGGTGATCGAAATGCCGAAGGCGATGTACCACGCCCGCGGCGGGCGATACGCCTCGGCCACGTCGCAGACCGTGTCGGTCACGCCGCCCAGCGACGCGTCGCCCAGGATCAGCGGGGCGCGCCGCTTCGGATCGTCAAACGTGTTGTCGAAATCGACCGCGTACGAAGCCATTCAGCTCATCCCGTGTGGGTCTCGGCCGCCGCATGCGACGCGCCGTGAGGTTGCCCGTGGTCGTCCGACGCCCCGCCGGCGATCGGGTTGCGAAGCCGGGCCAGGTACTTCAGCCGCGGCTGGTTGTTCTGCTCTTCCAGCAGGAAATACGCCCGGTTGTGCTTGTGCCAGGCGGCGATCGCGCTGGCCGGATCGTTCAGGTCGCCGAACATGATCGCGTCCGCCGGGCACGCCTGCTGGCAGGCGGTTCGCAGGCTGCCGTCGGGGATCTTCGCGTCGCCCGGCGTCTCGCCCTGCACCTGCGCGTTGCGATGCTCGATCTTGGCTTCGTTGATGCGCTGCGTGCAGAAGGTGCACTTCTCCATCACGCCGCGGCTGCGAACCGTGACCTTCGGGTTCATCGCCATCTTCTCGAGCTCGGTCAGGTACTCCTGCCGCAGCTTGCCCGGCGGCGTGAACGCTGTCGAAGCGGCCGAGCGCGGGTGCGCCGGACCGTGATGATTGAAGAACCAGTTGAAGCGCCGCACCTTGTAGGGGCAGTTGTTGCCGCAATAGCGCGTGCCGATGCAGCGGTTATAGACCATCACGTTCAGCCCATCGCTGTCGTGAACGGTCGCCGCAACGGGGCAGACCGTCTCGCACGGCGCGTTCTCGCAGTGCTGGCACGCCACCGGCTGATGCGAGACCTGCGGATCGTCGGGCGAACCGCGGAAGTAGCGATCGATGCGGATCCAGTGCATCTCGCGGCCGCGCCACACTTCGTCGCGCCCCACCACCGGCACGTTGTTCTCGGCCTGGCACGCGACCACGCAGGCGCTGCAGCCCGTGCACTTGGTCAGGTCGATCGCCATGCCCCACTTGTAGCCGTCGTACTTCACCTCGGAGAAGAGCGACTCCATCAGAGGCAGGTGCACGACGTGCTTGATCGCGTCCGGGTGCTTCTTGAATTCCTCAAAACTGACCTCGCGAACGAGCTGCGGCAGGCGCTCCTGCTTGCCCCAGTCGCCGATCTCCGAGCGGATCGCGTGGTGGTCCTGCGTGCGGGCGAATTTCTTGCTGCCGCCGGCTTTCTGTGCCGTCGCGCCCTCCAGCCAGTCGAATGCATCGCTGCGCCGCAGCGGGCTCACGTCCACCCCGGCGCCCTCCGCGACGCGCCCGCCGCGCTGTCGTCCACCGCCCAGCGCCAGCGTGGCTACGCCGGCGGCGTGACCGGGCTGCACCAGCGCCATGATGCGCACCGAGGCCCCGCCTGCGCTGATCGTCAGCCACTCCCCATCGACCACGCCCAGTTGTCGGGCCGTCGCCGGCGAGAGCAACGCGGCGTTGTCCCACACCAGCTTGGTCATGGGGTCGGGCAGTTCCTGCAGCCATCCGTTGTTCGCGAAGCGGCCGTCGTACACGCGGTAGTCCGGCGCGAACGCGACCTCCAGGCCGCCGGCCGCCGGCGCCTTCCACGCCGCGGCGCGGGCGCTGAGCCGAGCCTCCCAATCGCCGGATGTCACCGTCGGCGACGCCGCAGCGAACGCCGTGTTGCGCAGCAGCCCATCGTGCAGCGTCTGCCGCCAGGCTTCTTCCATGTCGCCGCTGGCGGCGAACTGCGCCTTGAACGTGCGCCGCACGAGGTCGTATGGTGCGGCCGCTTCGTCGTTGTACGTCATCGCCAGCAACTGCGCCGCGGTCATGCCGCCGAAGAGCGGCTCGATCAGCGGCTGCACCACGCTGTACGTGCCGTCGAAGCCGCGCGCGTCGCTCCACGATTCGAGGAAGTGCGCCGCGTTCACGTGCCACGCGCAGCGCGCCGCCGTCTCATCTGCATACAGACCCAGGTGAATGCTCGTCTTGGCCTTGCCGATGGCTTCGGCGAATTTCAGATCGCCCGGCGCGGCGTACGCGGGGTTGCCGCCGAGGATCAGCAGCGTGTCGACCTTTCCGCCGCCGAGTTCGGCGCTGAGCGCGGCGAGCGCCGCCGCGTGCGGCTGCCGCTCCGCGTCGGTTTCCAGCGTGTACGTCACCGTTTTGCCGGCGTTGCCGAGCGCTTCGTTGAGCACGGCCACAAGCGCGTGCACCTCGGGCGGCTGCCGCAGGCCGGCGACGATCAGGCTGTGCCCGGCGTGCGCCTTCAACTGCGCGGCGATCGCATCGACGTACGGCGCGGCGCAGGCGTGCGACTCGTACGCCGCCAGCTTGCCGGCCAGACCAAGCGTCTCGGGCAGCGCGACGCCGGCCTTCACCAGTGCTGCGGCCAGCTTCGCCGCGATGATCGGGATGTCCGAGGGCCGCGCCTGGTGCCGCTCATCGGCGTTCGATCCGGTGATGGTGTAGGCGCTCTCGATGACGAACAGCCGGCTCATTTCGCCGTCTTTGCCGCCGCGGTGCCGCGCGAAGTCGCGCGTGTCGGCCACGCCGGTCGGGTGCGCCATCAGAAAATCGCTGTCGAGCGAGACGATGACGTGCGCGTGCTCGAGATCGAAGCGCGGATGAACGCGGTGCGGCTGCCCGAACGCCAGCCGCGTGCCCTCGCGCTGGTTGTCGCGCGAGATCGCGGCGTACTCGAACCAGCGGGCCTTCGGGAACGCGGCAAGGAACCGCGCTCGCACATCGGCCAGCGTGGGCGACGAACCCGGTTCGGCCAGCACCGCCAGCCCTTCGCCGCCGCGGGCCTTAAGCCCGTCAAAGTGCGGCCGGGCGAAGGCGGCGAACTGCGCCGCGTCGCGCGGCTCCAGGGCGTCGCCGTTGCGCTGCGCCGGACCGGTGCTGCGGTCCGGGTCGTACATTTCGAGAATTGCCGCCTGCGTCAGCCCGTCCGTCGCGCCGCGGCTGGCGGGGTGATCGGGGTTGCCCTCGATCTTGATCGGGCGGCCGTCGTAACTGCTCACCAGCAGACCGGTCGCCGCGCCGCCGAGGTCCATCGCGGTCGCGTACTTCACGGGAACCCCGGGGATGCGCCCCGCCGGGTTCTTCGCAAACGGCAGGATGGTCTCTTTCGGCCAGCGGCACCCCACCAGTCCGCCCGCGCCGGCCAGCGCCAGCGACGCCCCCATCACCTTCAGAAATTGCCGCCGCGTCGGCGACGTGAGCAGCTCCGGCGCGTAGCTCGCGAACTCCTTCTCGACGAACGCGCGGAACTCCGGCGTGTCCGCCAGTTCATCGAGGCTGCGCCAATAGGCCGCGCCCGAAGCACCGCGATCTAGTGATGGCATGTCGAGCAATCCTGCGAGGGGTTGATGTTGTACTTCGCCCGCACCTCGGCGCCGTACGCGGCCCGGTCCTTCGGCGGCGACCAGTCCATCTGCGTGATGCGATCCTTGATGGGGTCGCGCAGACGCGGTTCGGGGTTGCGGTGGCACTCCAGGCACCAGCCCATGCTGAGCCGCTCGTGCTGGTAGACCACTTCCATCGTGTCGATGCGGCCGTGGCACTCCACGCAGCCCACCCCGCGGTTCACGTGCGCGCTGTGGTTGAAGTAGACGTAGTCGGGCAGGTCGTGGACTTTGACCCATTGCACGGGCATGCCCGTCTGGAAGCTCGTGTACAGCGGGTCGAGGCGGTCGCTGTGGCCCTTCTGCGTCTGGTTCTTGTCGTTGGCCTGCACGACGATGTTGGTGTGGCAGCCCATACAGGTCTGCGTAGGCGGCACCGCGGCGTGCGACGCTTGCTCGACCGTCGTGTGGCAATAGCGGCAGTCGAGGCCGAGCTTTCCGGCGTGTATGGCGTGGCTGAACGGCACCGGCTGGATGGGCTGATAGCCCACGTCGGTGGCGATCGGCGAGAAGCCGTAGTTCACGATGACCGATGCATAGATCGCGCCCAGGCCGACGCCTACGCCGATGAGATCGCGTATGCGATTGGACCATCGCGGGAACGTGAAGGCACTAATCGGAGAGCTCCTCTTCGGTGGCCGCTGAGAATCCGATTGAGGTTGAGAGAAGTAAGCTTTGGCCCCCACGCCGGTCAAGGGGGCGGCGCGATTGCGGATGCACTTTCAGCAAGATTGTCCGCGGCCGCGCCGGGGACTGACAAAACCACCACGAAAACAAAGCATCCCGGGAATGCGCAGTCCGGCCGGCCGGCCGCGCTACTCGCACCAAATTTGTCCCATTTCGATTCCGCGCTCTCGAAGACCGCGCGCATCACGCGTAGCTGTGCATGCCCACGATGAAGAAATTCACGAAGCACCAGTTAAACGCCATCATCAGGCACCCGGCCACGGAAAGCCACGCCGTCCACAACCCGCGGGCTTTGGTCACGAACCGCACGTGGATCAGAATCGCGTAGATCAGCCACGTGTTCAACGCGAACACCTCTTTCGGATCCCAGCCCCACGGCCGGCCCCACGAGTAATCCGCCCACACCGCCCCCAGGACCGTGCCCACGAACAGAAAGATGAACACCAGGTTCAGGATGATCAGGTGGCTCCAGTCGAAGTGGTTCAGCCACGCCGGAAGCGTCGTGTTCTTCTCATCGCCGGGCATTCCGCCGGCCAGCACCGGCCGCGACTCCAGCAGCAGGCCGCGCCCGCCGCCGCCGGCAAGCTGCAGCGCCGCCGCCCCGCCGCCAACCGCCACCGTGGCGCCCGCGGCCACCGGCCAGAACATCGCGATCAGATTGCCGGCCGACCAGACCAACCCGCCGATGAGCATCGTGTAGCCCAGACCGCGGGTGAATCCGAACGGCATCACCGCCAGCGTCAGCGTCGCCACGGCGAACACAGCGCCGAGCGCAACCGAGTAGTAACGCCCCGCAGCCCCCAGCGGCAGCCGCCCGCCCGCCACGGCCAGCAGCGCGAACACGACCGCCAGCGCGCCGAACACCGGCGGCGCCCAGGCGGCGTGCTGAATGCCGCTGGCGCTGGACGCCGGCACGTACGCCGCGAGCGCATCGATCGGCGAAAGCGCGAAAAACAGCATCAGCGCGCCGCCGCAGGCCGCCTTCAACCCCGCCTCGGCCGATCGCGCCGTCGCCGTGTACAGGTAGTAGCCGAACAGATAGGCCAGCGCGATCACGCCCGCCAGGAAAATCAGCGCATAGGAGCAGATGATGAGCACCGTGTGGATGCGCAGCATCACGTCGTCGAGAATGCGCTTGATGCTGGTAAGCGTGCCGCCGCCCGGCAGGAGAAAGCTGGCCGTGATCAGCGCGAAACAGCCGGTGACGTGGGCGGCGATCAGAAAGATCGGCGAGACGGTCCGCTGGTAGAACAGCCTCGGGAACGTCGCGACGATCGCGGGGATCAGGTAGCGCCCGAGCAGACCGACCAGTGCGGCCAGCCCCGCCGCCGTGTAATTCAGCCAGACTTCGTCGAGCCGCAGCGAGAGCATCCACGTCCACATGACATAGCCCAGCCCCGCCGCCAGCGCGAAGTCGACCACGGCGAAGTATCGGAAAGTCCGCAGGAACCAGGCGAACATGCCGGCGCGGGCCGCGGTCCGCAGCATCTCGATCAGGATCACGAGCGCGATCCCGGTCAGCGCCGAGGCCGTCAGCGCCTCGAACATGTTGGCGACGGGGATGCGCCCAAGAATGTACCAGCGCAGCGCGAGCGCGTAGCCGTGATAACTCAGCGCCGCCAGGATCAGGAGCTGCGACCCGACCGACGCCCAGCGCCATCCGGTGATCAGCGCGAAGACCGCCACGACCGCGCCGAACATGTACATCATGATTCCGGGGTACATCTTCCCCAGGGCGTAGTAGCGCACCTCCGCCTGGCGCTGCGACAAATCCGGGTAAACCCCCGCCGCGGCGAGCGGCGGCAGCCGTTCGGCCAGCGTGTCGAGCGCCTGCTGCACGCGCGCCGCGTCGCGCTCCAGCCAGCCGGCCCGCAGGTCGATCGACCACAGCTTGATGATCTCGAACGCCTGATCCGGCGTGATGCCCGGGATCGGCGTGTCGCGCCGCGCGATCGCCGCGGCACGCTCGCGCGAAATCCCCAGCTCGGTCAGCAACGACAGGTTCGCGAACAGTTCCGGCGGCGCGTGCCACGGCTCATCCGGATCCGGGACCGGACGCGGCACAACCCGCAGCATGTACGGCGTCGCGCGGACCGCGGCGGCCGTGTGGTTGGCCCGGTTCATCGCCGCACGCATGTCGAAGCGCGGCGTCAACTCGCGCAGCACGCGCTCCACCTGCGGGCTGTTGAACTCGCGCGGCGTCATATAGCCGGTCTGCACAACCCGCACCCGCGCGGCGTGCTCCATGTGCGCGCCGAAGTGAATCCGCAGCCCGCGATCCCGGATGTAGACGATCGGTTCATCCGCGTAGGCGTCGCTGTTGAACGTCCACTCGAAGAGCGAGGCCAGCGGCGAAAGCCCGGCGAGGCTCTGCTTCCCGGTCAGCGCCGACATCCACTCGCGCGCGAAACTGTCCAGCGTCTTGTAGCGGCCGCCGTCCTGCACGGCGATCAGCGCGGCGCGCTCCCAGTTGAGCTTCGCGTCCAGTTGGCTCGCCGAGGGGCGGACCGGGTCCGCCGGCGCGGTCTGCGCCGCCGCGGGCGACGCGATCAGGGCGGCAAGTGCGAGCGCCGTCGCGCACACCGAAGAACGCAAGCGTGCGATCGAGATCATGAGTCGTCCTTTCACGCCTTCACCGTTTCACGCGCGGCGGCGGCCGGCGCGCCGTTGGTCTGCCCCGTGGTCCGCGCAGCGCCCGCCAGGGCGCGCTGCGTCGCTCGCCGCCGGAGGAGCGGCTTGACGTAGAACGCATACAGACAGCCGATCGGCACGAGGATGCTGCCGGTCACCATGGCCCACATTCCTTCGCGGTTGCCGACCCCGAGCACGGTCCAGGACCAGTCGTCCTCCTGCGGCGCGCCGCTTTGGAACAGCGTCCACTGTCCGAAGGTCCAGGTCTGGTTCGTATACACGTCCGCGTCGACGATCTGCTCGCTGTCGCGGGCGCGGGCGCGAATGAAGCTGTGCCAGCTCTCCTGCTCCATGCGTCCCGGAAAATAGTCGGTCTCCAGCTTGCGGACCGCCAGGTCGCCGCCCAGGTCGTGCTGCGCCCGCGAGTAGACGATGTCCCAGTTCGCCCCGTCGGGCGTCGTCACGCGGACGATGTTCGCGTCGCGGTGCGGGAAGCCGCTGAACCCGACCCAGCGCGAGTCGCTCCAGCCTTCGAGCGCGCCGCGGCCGGTGAACTTCACGCGGATCGCCGACGGATTGCGGTCCAGATTCGGCCGCCGTGCCTCCAGCGGCGTCACCACCGGAACCACCCGCAGCCGCGCCTTTTCCAGCAGCGCGGTCAGGACGAAGCGCACGTCGCCGAGATTCGCGAACTGCACGCCCTGCTCCGGCGACAGCGTGCGACGCTCGGCGCGGCCGCTCGTGTCGAAGTACGCCGCCTCGACCGGTGCGGCGGTCGTCGGCCCGGCCACCAGCGTCATCGCCCCCATCGGCGAACCGCGGTAGCGAACGATCAGATTCGGGTCGAGCGATTCGCGGAAACGCTTGCCGTTCTCGTCGATGTCCTGCGTCAGGTGCGGCGCCTCGCGCCAGAAGCGCTGTACCACGGTGCGGTTGAATTGCTTGTCGCCGTTGGTCACGTCGATGCGTGCGACGGCCGACGTCACGCCTTCGTAGCCCGGCGACATCAGCGGCCACGACGGAATCAGTTCCACGACCCGTAGCGAGTAGGTGGTGCCCGGAATTTCGACCGTCTGCCCTTCGATGACCGCCAGTGTCTGCTTCGTCGGCGGCTCGCGCGTCTCAATGTACAACTCGTGCGTGCCCGCCCGCGATGCGAGCTCCAGCTCGCGCTCTTCGTCCGATTGCACCCAGCGAAATTCGACCGGGAACTGCGCCGGAATCTGCGACAGACGCGGATCGTTGGCGAACACCGAGCGAGTGATCGGTCCGTCCGACGTTTCGATCCGCAGCGTCAGCGCCGGGTTCGCCGCGTCGCCGCCGGCGACGGCCACCTCGCGCATGCCGTCCATGTATGGCACGTAGCCCGTCACCTGGACTTCGAACGGCAGCCCGGTCGAGTCGACCGCCACGGGCATGCGCCAACGCTCGAACCAACCGGTCCACAGGGGCCGCGTGCGCCAGTTGCCCAGCCAGGGCGCCAACGGGCGCGGCATGGCGATCGAGACTTCCGGCGTGAAGCGCTTGCTCGGCGCCGGCCTTCCGGCGGCATCGATCAGCACGCCGTCATCCTCGGGCAGATAGCGCTCGCGGTGCAGCGGAAGGCCATGCATCGCGCGGGAGACCAGCTCGTTCTCGGGCGCGCCGCTGCGATGCACGTACAACGCGGCCAGTTCGCGATCGTAGAACTTCGACTCGGCCGGGAACGTCGTAAGCCGCAGGGCGAGCCGCTCGTTGATATTCACCGATGGCGCGTTCTTCGCGTGCAGCGTGACCTCACGCGGCGGCTGGCCGGCGATCTCGATTCGCACCGTGGCCTGCTCGACCACGTCCATGCCGCCGTCCTTCGTGTCGAGCACCGTGAAGCGCACGTCGCCGCCGAGCACCGGCACCGCCGCCCCCCACGAGTTGCCCGTCTCGGCCAGAAAACTGGGTAGGCGCGTGTTCGCCCCGCTCGTGGCCACCAGTTCCAGGCGCGGAGAGATCAGCAGCACCGATCCTTCGATCTTGCGGGCGAAGTACCAGACCGAACCCAGCGTGAGCAGCAGCAGGCCCGTGTGAACCGTCAGCACCCCCAGATTCGTCACGTTCCAGCGTACGCGGCGGATCGTCGCGAGCGTCAGCACCACACAGAACAGGCAGACCAGCGCGGCGAACAGCCAATGCGCGAACGCCTGCATCTCCGTGAGCTCAAGAACGCCCCGCAGCGGCGCGACCGCGGAGAAAATCGCCGCGTAGATCAAAATGAGCGTTAGCAGCGTGATTCCCAGCCAGACGCTCGACAGCAGATCCAGCAGCCGCGCCAGGAATCCGCGCCGACGGATAGAAGGATCGACTCGCAACATGCGTCGAACTCCTGAACAGGCGGCCGAATCGTGCAATTCGAACCGCGATGCACCAGGCTGACCGCCGCTCGCGGTGGGTGGGCCGCCGCCTGCGGCGACTGCGTAGTTTTCCACCGTTGCGGCGAGATTTTTCGGCCCGGCCACGGTCCTGGAGACCGCTTCGTAGTATATGTGCGATCCGGCGCAATCGTCATGCGGCAGCGGTGCTGCGCAGTCGTTTCAACCACTGCACAGCGCCGGAAATTCCGCTCGGCGACGCTCAGCTTCGCACCGCGCGGACGACGGCGCTCGCCGCGGCCCGCAGATTTACAGAGGTTTGTAGCAACGCGCGTTCCACCGGAACGCCTTTCGGGGTGATGACCCGGATTTCTTTGAGCAACAGCATCCTCGCAAGCTCGGCGACGCCGGCCGCATCCTCCGGCTGTGCCGCGCCGACCAGGGCAACGCACGGCACGTCGGCGGCGCCGGCGCGCCCCGCGACTTCGCAGACCACCTTTCCGGATCGCGTCTGCGCGTCGATGCGGCCTTCCCCGGTCAGGCAGAGTGCGCATCCGCTCAGCCGCCTCGAAAGATCAACGGCGTCGGCCACCGCGCAGGCGCCGGCCTCCAGCCGCGCGCCGAGCCCCGCACGCAGGCCCGCCGCGATTCCGCCGGCCGCGCCCCCGTGGACCATCTCGCCGACTTCCGCGCCGGTCGCCGCGCGCAGCAGCGCCGCCCAGTGCACCAACCCGCGCTCCAGCGCCGCCACTCCGGCGGCGTCAGCCCCTTTCTGAGGACCAAACACCGCGGCAGCCCCCCGCGGGCCGAGCAGTGGATTGTCCACGTCGCAAAGCACGGTCAGCGCGATGTGCGTCGCGGGCCAGGCAATCGTGCGAATTCGTATCAGGTCGCCGCCCGTCAGCGGCGCGGCGAGCGGCTTGCCGGCCGCATCGCGAAACTCGGCGCCCAGCGCTTGCAGGCACCCGGCGCCGCCATCGACGGTCGCCGAGCCGCCCACCGCGAGCTCGATGCGCGAAACGCCCGCGCGCATCGCCGCCTCCAGCAGTTGCCCGACCCCATAGCTGCTCGTTCGCAGCGGATCGCGGTCCGCGGGCTTCAGTCGCGCGAGTCCGAGCGCCTCGGCCAGCTCGATCATCGCTTGCGCGCCATCCGAAGAGCGCCACCAGCGCGCCGCCGTCGGGCGACCGAGCGGGTCGAGCACGTCGCAAGTAACCGCTACAAACCCCCGCGCCGCCGCCAGCACTGCTCCCGTGCCGTCGCCGCCGTCCGCCATCGGGCAGCAGTCGACCACCGCGTTGGGCGCGGCGTCGTGCACTCCCGCGGCGATCGCCGCGGCGACACCGGCCGCGTCCAGCGCCCCCTTGAACTTGTCTGGCGCGATCAGGACTCGCATTCGGTTTCAGGAGCCGCGGCTTCGATCGCGGCTCTGCCGCCGCGTCGCGAACGGTGAAAGCCGCGTTTGCTGGGCGCTTGCAGGAATGCGACCAATCGCCGGGCCGCGGCGCCGCGCGCCGCGGCGCACACGCGCTCGACCGCCGTCTTCCACGGCAGTTGGTTGCGATAGAGCAGCCGGTGCAACGCGCGGATCTCCTGCCGATCGTCCGCTGTTAGCCCCGCCCGCCGCAGCCCGATCACGTTCGGGCCGGTCACGCCATGCGGCGAGACCATCATGAAGGGCGGCACGTCTCCGGTGATGCGCGTCAGACCGCCGACCATCACCAGCTCGCCGATCCGCGCGAACTGATGGATGGCCACGTTCCCGCTGATGAACGCGCCACTGCCGACCTGCACCCACCCCGACAGCAGCCCGCCGTTCGCGATCTTCACGTCATCGCCCAGGACGCAGTTGTGACCCACGTGCGCCGTGGACATCAGAAAGCAACGCCGGCCGATGACGGTCGTGGACTCCGGCGGCGTGCCGCGGTGCACCGTGGCGTGCTCGCGGATGATGGTGTTCGCGCCGATCGTCGTGTAGCTCGGCGTCTCTTTCCACGCCAGGTCCTGCGGATGGTGCCCCACCACCGCGAACGGATGAAGCTGCACCTCCGCATCGAGCGTCGTCCCGGCGGAGACGTAGGCATGCGGGTAGATGCGACAGCCGGCGGAAATGCGGACGCCGGCCTCGATAACGGCGTACGCCCCAATCTCGGCGCTGCCGTCTACTTCCGCGCGCGGATGGATGATCGCTGTCGGATGAATCGACATACCTTACCCAGTCGGGATTGCCGCTGCGGCGTCGCTGCGCACCGGCCGCCGCTTCGCCCGGCTCACTCAGGCTGCCCGTCCAGATCGCCGGCATCTATGAATCCGATCTGATGCCGCTGGGCAGTTTCGAGCAAGCGCTTCATCTCCGCAACCGCCTCGCGCATGCCGACCAGCACCGCCCGCGAGACGATGCTGTGCCCGATGTGAAACTCGTGGAAACCGCCCAGCGCTGCGACGCGCTGCACGTTGCGATACGTCAGCCCGTGGCCCGCGTTGATGATCAGGCCGTGTGCGTGGGCCGCATCCATCGCCTGCTCCAGAACCGCCAGCGCCCGGTCGCGCGCCGCATCGCTCCGCGCGTGGGCATACGCCCCGGTCCAGAGTTCCACCGCGTCGAACCCGCAATCGGCCGCGGCGGCGATCTGCTCATCGGCCGGTTCGACGAACGCGCTCGCGAAGATGCCCGCCGCCTTGAGCTTGCGAACCACGTTGCGAATGGCCGTGCGGCCGCGGCGCACGTCGAGTCCGCCCTCGGTGGTCACTTCCGCCCGCCGCTCCGGCACCAGCGTGGCCTGATCCGGCTTGAGGCGCAGTGCGATCTTCACGATCGCCGCGTTGACGGACATCTCCATGTTCAGCCGCGCGGCCACGGTGCGCTTCAGCACCTCGGCGTCGCGGTCGTTCACATGCCGCCGATCCTCGCGCAGGTGAAATGTGATCGCATCCGCGCCGCCCAGCTCGGCCTGCACGGCCGCCCACACCGGGTCCGGCTCGTCCGTGCGGCGGGCCTGCCGGATGGTGGCTACGTGATCGATATTCACGCCGAGCTTGATCATTCTCGTCGGTCTCCTCTCGGGCGTGGATGCTAGCGGCGAAGGGCGCGTGGCGCGTAGCGACGTGCGAATGAAAGTTGAGCGCGTCCCGCGGCCGGCGGCCGCGCAGCGCGGGCGTCTTGCCGGCCAGTCGCAAAGCTAAGCGCAGCGTGTCGCGTGCGGCGGCGGCCGGCGCTAACGCGGCCCCAGGTTGCGGTATTGATAGTCCGGATCGGTCGTGTCGTACCAGAAGCGCTGCGACGCCGCCTTCCAGTTCGCCCCATAGTCCTGTCGCGTGTCCGCGAGCGTGTACGCCGCGTGCCCGTCGAGGAACAGGAAGCTATGACGGTTCCACTTGCGGTGCCAGCCGCGGCGCTGAATGCGGTTCCACAACGCGGAGTCGACCGGGTCTTCGAACAGGATCACGAAACGGGCGGAGTGCGATTGGAACTGCTTCGACAGGAAGTTGTTTCCGCGCTGCAGATAGTTGGTGCGCCCATCCGGGAACAGCGCCTCGTTCGCCGCCCAGCGCCAGACAAAATGATAGTTGAGATCGTAGCTGCTGCCCGTCTGAAAGTGCAGCGGCACCGCGCCGAGCGGGCTCGACTCGCCCACCTCGTTGTTGAAGAACCCGCCCAGGTCCGACGGGCACTGAAACGTGGTCATCGCGTTGCGCAGCACGTTAAAACGCGGATCGGCCGGCGGGATGTCCTCGGCCGGCAGGTCCTGATAGATGTAGCGGTTGAACGGCCGACCCTTGAACGTATCGCGATACGCCGGCGTCGTGTAACCCCACCACTCGCCGCCGCCGACGTTGCGCCCGGGGTGCCCGCCGTAGTGGAACGCGTGGAGCGGCGCTCCATTGGTGTAGTTGCGCTTCTCGAACGGGAACCAGTTGTTCTCGTCCGTGAAGTACATCTGCATCGCCTTGCCGATCTCGGACAGATTCGCCAGGCACTTCACGACCTTGGCCTGTTCGCGGGCCTCGCGCAGGCTCGGCAGGATCATCGAGATCAGCACGCCGATGATCGCGACGACGACCAGCAGTTCAATCAACGTGAAAGCCGTACGGTTCGACCGAGTCCACGTGAACATGGCCATGCTCCGCATTCACCCGCAGCCCATGCCCGGAAGTGGCCGCGGACCTCAAGGCGCTCGATGCCGCGGCGTGGAAATGAGCGAAACCGCAGCGCAACTGCATTGTACGTGCCAATTCGCGGATTTCAACAGAATCAACGACTCCTGACCGATTCGGGGTGCATCTCGCCAGCGGTTGCATTTCGCAGGGCGGGGCGGGCATCCTCCCCACGCAGGGTGGGGCGGGCACTCTGCCCGCGCAGGGTGGGGCGGGCATCCGGCCCGCGCCGGGTGGGGCGGGCATTCTGCCCGCCGAACGGAATTGCCTGGCCGGAGCGGGCAGAATGCCCGCTCCACCCGGTGCGGCCAGTGGCACTGACGGTGTGGCCCGCGGCACTGACGGTGTGCCACTGCTCTGCGAGCAGTGTCTTCGACCGCGCGCACGCCGCTCATAACATCGCGACTCCGATTCGCTCCGTCGCTTCGTCGCTCCGTCGCTGCGTCGCTTCTCCGAACTCGCTCTTCGCTCTTCGCACTTCGCCCTTCAGCCCCCCCATCGGCCGGCGGGTTCAACTCCCGCCGCCTCCAATCCCCCACTCGCTCCGTCGCTCGGTCGCCGCACCTCTTCTTCCCTCCGTCGCTTCGTCGCTC
>CAZVWB010000022.1:40484-78994 GCA_964631045.1 uncultured Planctomycetales bacterium | reverse complement strand
CGCCCTGAGTCAACCCTCGGCGGCCGCTCGGATTCGAGCGGCCGCCGGGCCCTTGTGGCGCCGGTTTCCAACCGGTGGATCTTTGTGGCACCGGTTTCCAACCGGTAGATCTTTGTGGCACCGGTTTCCAACCGGTGAATGTTTCAGCAGGTCTTCGACCTGCTGTTCGGAAGCCCGGAAGTGGCTTTCGGCCGGCTCGAAGACCCGGAAAGACAGACACCGGTTGAAAACCGGTGCCACAAGGCTGACACCGCTTGAAAACCGGTGCTACAGACTTGGCGATAGCAGTTCAAAAAATTCGGGTTGATTGCGGTAGGCAGCACCACAACCGCCGCGAGAAACCCACCGAAGTCCGACAATGCCGGCCGTGTGCGTTCTCGTCGTAGAGAACGCCACGGTCCGGTGTTTTTGGGGACGCCACGGACTCGCCGCCTCCCCTGGCACCCGCCACCGGTGTGGCGATTGACCGCCGCGCGGGCCTGTCGCCGTTGAAGTTCATACGACCCACACACATCGGGAGCGCCGCGCGCCGGTCGCGCCCGATGTTCAAGCGCCCCGCCGCACTCTGACACTGCCGATCTCGACGCATTCAGCTTGGTCGGAGTTGCCCCTTGAAAAACAAACCGAGGGCCGGTCAGCGCGCGGCCGACCGACCCCCGGCGGGATTCTCAGGGCATGACGCCTACCGCGTGCGTCGCGGCGGCGTTACCGCAGCAGGCTCAGTACCTGGCCGCTCTGCTGGTTCGCCAGACCCAGCAGCGAAATCGCAGACTGCAGCAGCACCTGCTGGCGGTTGAGGTTCGCCGATTCGGACGCATAGTCCACGTCGCGGATGACGCTGCGAGCGCTCTCCAGGCTCTCCGAGTTCGCGTTCAGCGAGTTGATCGCCGTTTGCACGCGGAACTTCTGGAAGCCGCCCAGACGGCCGCGGAGCGTCGCGACCTGCTGCCCGGCCTCGGCGGCGATCGCCGCCGCGGCGCTCGGGTCGCTGAGCAGTGCGTTGCCGCCGCCGCTCTTGAGCGAGGACAGGAACCCGCCCACCGAGCTGGCGCCCAGCTCGTTCGAGTACAGGCCGTTGATGCCGAGTGTGGCACGGTCGCTGCCCTCGGTGCCGAGCTGGAATGTCGCGCCGCCGGTAGTCTCGACGGTGAACGAGCTGGTCGAACCCGCCGTCGAGCCGTTGAAGGCCTCAGTCAGGTTGAAGTTCAGGCTCAACCCGTTGGCGTTGAAGTTGACCGTCAAGCCGTCGGTGCCGGCGGTCTGGCCGTTCACGCTGACGTCGGCATCGACGCCGTAATCGTTCGCCTCGTTGAACACGTCCGAGCCGCCGCGCGTCCCGCCCTCGAGCACGCTGATGCGGACGAAATCGTTCGAGCCGTAGTCCTGGCTGCGCAACGAGACTGCGCTGCCGGTCGAGCTGGCCGAGGCCACCACGCCGGTCGTGGCGGTGGCGTCGTTGATCTTGGCGACGACCGACGACAGGTTTTCGTCCGCGGCGACCTCGATGATCGCTGTGCCCAAAGCGCCCTGCACCGAGATCGTGGTGGCCACCGAGGCGGAGTTTGTGATCACGTTGGCGGCCTCCGCACGCTCGGCGGCGGAGTTGATGCGCACCGTGATCGAGTTAGTCTCCGACGCGGGGTTGCGGCTGTACACGCGCACGTCGGAAATGTCGGCGCTGTCCACGCCGCTGGTGGCGATGCCCAGCGAGCCGTCCAGCAGCTTCTTGCCGTTGAACTGCGTGCTGCCGATGATGCGGTCGATCGCCGCGATGGCGTCGTCGACCTGCGACTGGTTGGCGGCGATTTCGCTGGCCGACAGACCGGCCGAGTTCGCCGACTTCTGCGCCAGCGACTGAATCTCGTTCAGCAGGTTCTCAACCTCGCCCAGCGCATTGTCGGCGACGCTCAGCGTAGCGTCGGTGCGCTGGTTGTTGTTGATCGCCGCGTTCACGCCGGTGAGCTGGCTCTCGATCTCGCGAACCGCGATCAGACCGGCGGGATCGTCCTTGCCGCGGTTGATGCGGAAACCGGTCGAGAGGCGCGTCAGCGCATCGCTCTGGTTCGTCGCCGTGCGGTTCAGGATGTTCAGCAGGCTGATTGTGTTTGTGTTTGTGACTGTCAAGGCCATGGTGCGGTCTCCTGTCTGTCCCCTGCAATCCCTTTGCGTGTCGCCAGGTCCCCCCGTCCCCACGTGGAGAGCGTGACCTATGGGTGAGAATCCGAATGAATGCGGCGCGCGGGCAAGCGGAGCGGGTGAAAAATCTCAAACAGACTTGACCACGCGGTGCGCGCGGCGTGTGCGGACAGACGCGCGGCTTGACGATGGGCGAATCATTTCGTAGCGACGGTCGGCGACGGGGCCCGGGCGCTACGGAGCAGCGATTTGCGGAACCGCCCGCCAGCGCGCGGGTCGCCCCGCCCGCCGGCAGCGGCGATTTGAAACCGAGGGGGAGAATCTTCTAAGATTCGCCACGATCGGTTGTTTGCGATGTCGCCGAATCGCGGTCTTCGGCGCGTATGCGGACCGTCCTCGTCGTAAGAAGCGGCGCGCGATCGGCTGGTGCGCAGCGGTTGCGCGCCGCCCGGACTGATAAGCACCGGCGGCGCGGGCGACCGCAAGCCGCGGGGCGCAGCGCGACATGTGTGGACGATGCGGTCGGGCTGAGTCGGCAGCCCGCGGACAGGAGGTCAGTGCGTGAGTGCTCGGCACAGACGACGCGGGGTTTTCGCCGCCCTGATCGGCGGCGTGTGCGCGGCGGGGTTGTGGGGCTGCGTGGGCTCGCCGACGGGCGCACCGCCGATCGACCAGGCTGGAAAGCCGGCGGACGGCTGCGGGGCGCGCATCTTCCTTGTTCGCGGGCTGTGGGATGTATTCTCTCTGGGCCTCAACGACCTGGAAGCGAAGTTCCGGGCCGAGGGCTTCCAGGCGGACGCGCTGAGCGGCGCTTCCTGGCGCGATCTGCTCGCCGATCTGATCGCGGCGCACGACGCGGGCGATCGCACGCCGCTGGTTCTCGGCGGGCACAGCTACGGCGCCGACGATGTGATCGAACTCGCGCGGCAACTTCAGAAGAGCGACATCGGCGTGGAGCTGCTGTTGCTGATCGACGCGACCGACCCGGGGGCGATCCCCGCCAACGTGCGCCGCTGCGTTCACTACTACATGCCGAATCCGCTCGGCAGCGCGCTGCCCGGTACGTTTTCGGGGAATCCGGTTGCGCCGGCCGCGGGCAACACGACCAGTGAGATTGTGAACATCGTGGCGTCCGTCCAATCGCTGGGTCCGAGCCTGCGCGGCGTCGATCACTTCGGGCTGGAGGAAAACGGCGCCTTGCACGCTGCACTGATGCAGGAAGTGTTCGACCTCTGCGACCAGGTGGCGGGCGCGACCGCGGAGTAGTCGGCCCACGACGACGCGCGCAGCGCGCCAGTTGTCTCACGGGCTTGGTCTTCCAGGCACGCACCGCCGGGGGACCGCGCCGAGCGCCGGCGACCGACCGCTCAGGATTTCCAGTTTTTCTTGACGCCCGTTTCGCGTCCGATCGTCAGCGCGTACACTGCACGTTGGGTTTTGGCGCGGTTGAACCGAACGCGGCGTTTCGACCTGCCTTGCGCTGCGTTTTTGCGATGCTCCGATTGTCGCGTCGTCGTGCCGACAGGCCCGCGGCGATGATGCGGGCGCGGCCGGACTGAGTACAGGCATGCGTGGACCGGAAGAGACCATCGTTCTCCCCGGAGCGTGCGCGACGCTGCGCCGTCTGCCCGGCCGCCGCGCCGATCGTTGCGTCATCTTCTTCCACGGCATGCTCGGCGACAGCGATCAGTGGGAGGTCTTCGAAGCCCACGCATCGCCGCGCGGCTACGCCGAGTGCTGGCGGCTGGACTTTCACTTCGAGCGCGAGCGACTCGAACCGCTGACGTTCGAGGGCATCATCGCCGAGACCGAAGCGCTGCTGGCCGAAGCCGAGCGACGACGGGCGGCGGCGCATCCCGCGGCGGGGCCCGCTCGCAGGTTCATGGTCGGCAGCTCGTTCGGCGGGCACATCGCCATGCACTTCGCGGCGCGTGGCGGCGCGTGGCGGCCGGATGGGCTGGTGCTCTTCGCGCCCGGCGGCTACCCGGAGGCGACGCGGCGTCGCGGCCTGCTGCAGTCGTTCCGCACCGCCGGGAAGATTTTCGACGTCAGCTTCGATCGCATTTTCTCGACGCCGCGCGTCCGCGAGAACGCCCGCGTGCGCGAGTTGCTGCGCGTCTATCGCGAACGGCTCGCGCCCCACAAACGCATGTTCATCCGCAACCTGATCGGGCTGTCGCGCAGCGTGCGGCGGTGCGAACTGTCGCACGCGGAACTCGCGCGGATCACGGCGCATACGCTGCTGGTCTGGGGCCGCCACGACATCGTGACGCCGCCGGAGGTGTGTGCGGCGCTCGCTTCGCACGTACCCGGTGCGCACGTGGCCTGGGTGGAGGCGGGCCACGCGGCACACGTGGAGTGTCCGGCCGAGAGCAGTCGCATCCTGCGGTCGTTCTGCGTTTCGCCGGAGACATGGCGTGCAGACGCGGCCGCGAGCGGCGAGCCGGCGGCGGCGCTGGCGATTTAGGGCTGCTGGTCAAAAGGGGGCGGGACTTGAAGAGCGAAGTGCGAAGAGCGAAGAGCGAGTCCAGAGAAGCGACGGAGCGACGGAGGGAGTGGCGAGTAGCGAGTAGCGAGTAGCGAGTGAAGAGAAGCGACGGAGCGGCGGAGCGACGGCGGGAGTGGCGAGTAGCGAATAGCGAATAGCGAGTAGCGAGTGAAGAGAAGCGGCGGAGCCACGGAACGAGAGAGTAGGCGAGACGATTGATTCGAAGCGCGGAGATTCCTCGTATCGACGCGGAGAGTCTCGCAAGGTGGGTCGAGCGACGCGAAGCCCACCCCGCGCGGGCGTCCGCTTTCGATGGAGGGTTTCGCATCGCTCAACCCAGCGACCTGGCTACCCCAGGCCGTGCTTCCACAGCAGTATGAGTTCGCTCGTCGTGAGGATCACCCAGCCGAGGCGCCAGCAGGCGGGACACCGGAATGACATGAATTCAGTCTTCCGCGGCCTCTGGTCCGCCAACGCAAGCTCCCACATCGTGCTCGGCTCCATCGTCGCCCGCGATCGCAGCACGTAGCCGTTCTGCTCAGCCTCAGCGATCCACGTCAGGCTGCGCCGGCTGCACACATGTGCGGGAAGATCGAATACGGCGCGTCGTTGCTCGTCGATCGTTCGGGGTTCCGGCCACTCCGAGCAGGTCTCGCATGGTTCGCGGCGGTCTCGGATGCGCGGCCGCCGCTCGCACTCACGCTCGGACACGACGCCGAGGCGTTCACTCTTGACGCCGCGCGCATGCGGATGACCGCGCAGCGCGTCCCAACGCTCCCGCCCGACGCAGAGGTGCAGGTTGTTCCCCGATCCTACTGTGAAGCAGCCTTCAAGCGGGTTCGGCAAGTCTTCCGCACAGACGAATCGCGTGAGGTGCAAGCCCTGATCGAGCAAACGGGGATCGAGGACGCTCAGGGTCCGATGTCCGCATTCACGACACAACAGGCCGTCGGCGTCAAGCTTACGCACGCCCACGAGGTCCACACCCGGACGGCCGCGAAGTTCGTAGAATTGCCGGCGAGACGCGGGCGGCGTCGTAATGGGGCAAAAAACGAATCGCTCTCGCTCCTGCGGCGTGAAAAGGGCCAGGAATCGGTCCGAGAAGACGCTGATGTCGTCGTGTAGCCCGTCGGCGCGAATCCACCCGGCGTCACAGCGTCGGGGAGCTTCGTCCACAGGCAGCGCGACCTCTGTGCGCTGCCCGCGTCCGTGGCCACACGACGGACAGATACCCTCGGTGAAAAGCGTCGCCAGGTAGGCGGCCCGGCTCTCCGGCGATTCGGCTTGCGGACGCGACGGCCGGCTCAGTTCGAAGACTTCCTCTCCCTGGAGCAGATACAGTTCCGGCGCGAGATACGGCTCTGCGAACGCCGTCGCGGGCAGCGGTGGATCGAACTCGGGCACGATTGGCAGAACCGAGTCCAGATCAGGCGCGGCATGCATGATGGCGTCGATCAGCGCCTCATGCGCTGCTTCATACGTCGTGCCAGCTCCGCAGACATTCTCGCGGCCATTGACCCAGAGCTCCCACCCCGCGGACGTGCGTTGCCACCGGCACGCGATGACCGAAGTTGTCAACGAGTCGCGATTCGACATCGACATAAGTGATGGTGGTAAAAAAGCGATCGGGCAAGGATTCAGATCCGGGTGCCGCTCCCGGGGGGAATTCGCCGCCGCGCGCGAATCGGTCGGCTATTGCCGACCGAACGGAGTGCTGCGTGAGCAGCGACAAACCCCCTGCATCGGCCGGAGGGGCGATATCTCGCTGGTTCCTGGGGTCGCCTTGCGCTCGTTCGAACCGCTCGCGCGCAGGGGTCGCCGCGTGCGCGGCATCAAAGATCATGCGGTTCGAGCCCCGTGCGCTTCGCGACTCTGGTGAGCATGCGCGGGCCAACCTCCTCACTGTCGTGAAACGCGAAGACGAAATCGGGCCATCCGGGTCTCGATAGAGTTCGATGCGATCCCGTCTGGCGCTTGATGGTCCATCCGATTCGAAGCAGCGCGGCCAGGACGCGCCGCGCGGGCGTCGCAGGCCATCGATTCACAACGCAACCGCGAACAGCATAGGTAGTTGCGGGATTGGCTCGCCGTTCTCGAGGCGCTCGGCAAGGACGCGAAGCGCCAACGCCTCAGCATTCGCGATCGCCCGGTCCCGGGAAGGTCCGTACGCCAGGACACCCGGGAGTTCGGGGACTTCCGCGATCCAACGACCGTCTTCTTCCTGTTCGATTTGGACAGTCAGCTTCATTAACGTGAGATTGTATCCGCCCCCGTTCAAACTCGGCCAGTCAAATCGGGGCGACAGGATTCGAACCTGCGACCTTTTGCACCCCATGCAAACGCGCTAGCCAGACTGCGCCACGCCCCGGCGGCAGCAAACGAGTCGCTGACGATGTCAAAGTAGGGGCCGGGCGCTCGCGAGTCAAGCGCGGCGCGCCGACGACGGCGGGCGTAACCGCGCCTGGCATGCGGACTGACCGCGACGATTCAACGCGAGACGATGGGCATGCAGCTCAACGCGAGGCGATGCGGATGCAGCTCAACGCGAGACGAGGGGCATGGAGCGGGCGGTCGCCGCGCGGCGGGTCGCGCGCACGATGGCCGCGGGGCGGCGGGTCGCGCGGACGATGGCCGCGCGGCCGATGGCCGCGGGGCGGCGGGTCGCGGGCCGCGCGCACGATGGCCGCGCGGCCGTGGATGCGGATGCGGGTGCGCTATTCGCGCGGCAGCCACTTTTCCCAGTTCTTCGCGTACTGCGCGACGTTTTCCTTCGTCACGCGGTCGAGTTGCGAACGGTCGTGCACGGCCGGGGGCGTCTTATCGTGGTGCAACTTGTCGATCAGGATTTCGACGCTGCGGTAGCCCCAGTGATAGACGCGCTGCGCGAGCAGGGTTTGCACGATGCCCTTCTCGACATAGGGCAACTGCGGCGGCAGGGCGTCGACCGCGACGATCTTCACCTCGCCGGGTTTCCAGTTCATGAGCGCATCGGAGAACAGGGGCCAGCCGCCGACCATCGCCCAGCCGACGATGTCGGGGTGGGCCGTCTGCACCTCCTGGACCTTCGCGGCGGCGTCCTGCGCGGTCTCGTTGTGATAGTACACGTCGACGAGGGTCAGGTTTTTGTGCGCGGCCAGCCCTTCGCGGACGCCGCGCACGCGGGCTTGCAGATTCGGCGCGGTCTGATTGCCCGCCAGGACGGCGATCTTGCCGCCGGCCGGACCGATTGCGGCGGCCAGTTCGGCGGCGACGGCCTTGCCGCACTCGACGTCGTCGATTCCGTGATAGGCGAAGCGCTTGCTCTGGGGCGCGTCGGAGTCGAAGGTCATGACGGCGATGCCGTCGTCGACGGCCTTGTCGATGGCCGCGTTGACCTTGGTGGCGTCGGAGCAACTGATCGAGATGCCGTCAACGCCAACGACGGCGAGTTGCTCGATGAATGCCGCCTGGCGCTGGGCGTCTTCCGCCGGGGGTGTGCGCCAGAGTATCTCGATGTCGAGGTTGTGCTTTTGGCCCAGGTCGCGGGCGGCGTCCAGCGCGCCGACCCGCGCGGCCTGAAAGACGGGGTTGCTCTCGCTCTTGGCGATCAGGCCGATCTTGTAGACCTTGGTCGGCGGCTCGCCGGCCCAGAGCGGGGACGCACCGGCGACCGCAGCCACGCCCGCCAGAATCTTGATGAGTGTTCGCATCTTTTGAGTTCTCCCGTGTTACGCGGATCAGGCCTTGTAGTGTAGCGGGTTGGATGGTTTGCGGCGTGTGAGCGGCGGGGCGGCGGCCTGAGATCTCTAATCGAGCGGGCAGAATGCCCGCTCCACCCATAGCTTCGACGCCCGCTCCACCCTATGGGGCGGCGGCCTGAGCTTTCTAGTGGAGCGGGCAGCGAGCGGGCAGAATGCCCGCTCCACCCTTAGATCCGACGCCCGCTCCACCCATAGGTTGGATGCCCGCTCCACCCATGAATTCGCACTCGCGACTCCTGGGGCCGCGCGTCGCTGGGTCCAGCTCATTCGCTCTTCGCTATTCGCTATTCGCTATTCTGAATTTCTTCTCGCCATCGCCGCGCTGGCCCGGTCGAGAACGACCGCCAGCACGATGACCACGCCTTTGATGATCTCGGAGTAGTTCGACTCGATACCGAGGATGACGATTCCGTTGTTGATCAGTTGAATGATGACCGCCCCCAGCAGCGCGCCAAGCGCCGAACCGCGGCCGCCGCTCAGGCTCGCGCCGCCGACCACCGCCGCCGCGATCACGTCGAGTTCATACCCGCGTCCGGTCGAAGAGTCGGCCGAGCCGAACACGCCCAGCGCGAGCGTTGCCGCGATGCCGCCGGTCAGCCCCGCCAGCGTGAAGGCCAGCACCTTGATCCGGGCGACCCGCACGCCTGCGAAGCGGGCCGCCGTCTCGTTGCCGCCGACGGCGTAGAGATAGCGCCCGGCGACGGTGAGCCGCAGCAGCACCGCGCCCGCGGCCACCACGACGACCATCACGATCAGGGGGACGATCGTGATGTCGAAGAGCGTGTAGCGCACGAAATCGCCGAAGCCGGGGGGATAGCCGGTCACCGCCTGGGCCTTGCTGATGACGAACGCGACGCCGCGGACGATCAGCATCATCCCCAGTGTGATGATGAACGGATGGACGCGCAGCAGGACGACCAGGCCGCCGTTGACGAGGCCGCAACCCGCCCCGACAGCCACCGCCGCGAGCACGCCCGCGCTTGCTCCCCACCAGGGCGGGCCACCGTTGCAGGCGCTCGGGTCGCCGGCCCAGCGGAGCACCATGCCGCCGCCTACCGCAGCCAGGCAGTAGATCGCGCCGATCGACAGGTCGATGCCGCCGGCGATGATCAGGGCGGTCGCTCCGACCGCCATGATGGCGATCCACGAGGCGTTCTTCAGAATGCTGTCGATGTTGCGGGGCTGGAGGAACTTGTTGACTTCGACTTCGCCGGTCACCTTGCGGGTGACGGGGTCGCGCTGCTTGACGCGAACACTGCCGCCGAAGACGGCCAGCAGCGTCGCCAGCAGCGCGATCACCAGCAGCAGCCCGCCGGACTGTCCGAGGGCGAAGCGCCGCCGTCGCGGTGCGGGCGCAGCGCTCAACGCGGCGTCTCCTCGGCGTCGAGCGCGGCCGTGACCTGCGTGAGCGGTTGGCCGTCGGCGGATTCGACGAAGACGCTGAAGCCCCAGTCGCCGCCGCCCTGGTTGACCTTGAGGAGCAGGGTGTTGCGTCCGGCGCGCAGCCTGACGGGCACGCGGTCGGCGCGCGGCAGGTACGCGCGACCGAGCGCCTTGCGATGTACCTCCTGGCCGTTGAGCCACACGGCCACGCCGTCGTCGCTGCCGATGGCGAGAGTCGCATCCATGTCCGTCGGCGCGTTCAGGTATGTCAGGCCGTAGGCCACCGCGTCGTAGTGTCGTTTGCCGAAGAACTCGTGCAAATGGACGAAGAACTCGCTCGTCAGGTCGTCGCCGGGTTCTCGCGCGCGGACCGCCTGGGTCCACTTCACGGCGTCGCCGTCCTTTCCGGCGTAGGTCGCGTTCAGGTCGATCGCCTGCTCGGGCGGGAAGACCGTCGCCAGCCCTTTCTCGAACGGCGCGTCGAACGGGCCGGCGATCCACCAGGCGTTGATCGATGGGAACAGCACCCGGTCGATGGGGATTTCGATCGGCGCGCCGCCTGAGTCCACGCTGACCGCGCCCCGCAGGCGAATGGTGCGCTGCCCGCTTAGATCGGGAAGCGCCACGACCTCGCGGTGCGGGGTATCGGGCATGAGTCCGTCGAACGGGCGATCGAGCAGCGGCGCGGTTTCGCCGTCGGCGTGTAAGGAGATATGCCCGCGCACGCGACGCTCCGCCGGAAGCGCGTGCGTGCTGACGATCGAGACGGCGCACTCTGACCCCTGCCCGGCCTCGACTACCGCCACGTCCACGGCGACGCCGAGCAGGTGCAGGGCGCCGCGCAGGCGGTTTTGTTCAGCCGCGGCCGGCATGGTCGCGCCGCCGCCCGGCCCCTTGCGCAGCGCGCTCGTGACCTCTTCCCAGCTATCGACGACGCGTCGTGCGTCGCGCAGCACGGCGAACCGGTCCTGCATCGCGGAGCGATCGGCGCGGGCGTCGATGAGTATGGCCGGCAAGTCGCCCGGGTTGAGACTGGCGGCTTGATCGATGCGCGCCCATTGCCCGCGCAGGCCCGCAGCGAGCCAGCCGTCGAGGTCGCTGGGCTCCGCCAGGGCGATGCGCACTTCCAGCGGCTCGGTCACAGGCCGAGGCGGCACGCGAACGACCGCTGCGAGCTGCCGGCCGTCGTAGTGCCAGCCGGGGCCGGGTGGCGAAGTCTGGAGCAGTTCCGCGCCGTCGACGCGGACGCTTTGGGGCGGGGCGATGTCGTGCAGGATCAACTCGTAGCCGCGCGAATCCACCGCGCCGGCATAGCCGCCTTCGCGACGTGGAACGTAGATGGTGCGCTCGCCGCCGCGCGACGTGTTGCGGATGCGCGTCATTGCGAAATCGGCCGCGCGATACCCGTCGCTGACGCCGTCGTCTTCGTACAGCGACGCTTCCCCGTCCGCGCCTGGCCAGACGTGCAGCACCAGCGTGTCCAGCGGCCGCTCGTCGGATCGCTTCATCTTCGGCTGCGCGGGAATGACCGCGCCGGCCCGCACAAACAGCGGGATTTCGTCGAGCGGAACCAGCAGCCACGCCGTCGTCGGGCCGCGATACGTGCGGCCGGTAAACCAGTTCACCCAATCGCCCGGCGGCAGCCACACTTCGACGCTGGCGCAGCCGCTCAGCGCGTCGGCCGGCCGCGCGACCGGCGCGACCAGCAGATCGTCGCCGAGCAGGTACTGTCCGCCGCGGCGGTACGCCTCTTCCTCCTTCGGCCAGTGATAGTAGAGCGGGCGGCAGAGCGGAATCGACTCGTCGTAGCAGCGCCGGGCGGCGGTGTAGAGATAGGGAATCAGTTCGTAGCGCAGGTGAAACGCCTTGCGGGCGGCGTCGAAGACCGGCTGCGGGAACTTCCAGATGCGGCGCTCCGCATCCGGGTTTTTGGTGGTATGGGTTCGCAGCGCCGGGCTGAGCGCGCCCCACTGAATCCAGCGGGCGTAGAGCTCGGGGTCCACCGGCCCCGGCTGGTGCCCGCCGATGTCGTGGCTCCAGTAGGCGTAGCCGACGTTTCCGGCGGTGCTGGTGAAGTAGGGCTGAAACGCGAGCGAGCGCCAGTCGCAGAACGTGTCGCCGGAGAATCCGATCTGGTAGCGGTGATTCCCGAGACCACCCCAGCGGCTGAAGATCACGGGGCGGCGGCCGCTCTGCGCGGCGCGATCGGCCATGTCCTTGTAGTGCAGGTGGTTGAGCCAGAAGAGCGGATCAAGCCCCGGCAGTCCGCTGTCGCGACCCTGCTGCCAGTCGATCCACCAGAAATCGACGCCCATTTTCTCGTAGGGGTGATGCAGCAGCTCGAAATAGGCGTTCATGAAGCGCGGATCGATGCAGTTGAACGGCACGCGCTCCGCGCCAGCCGGGTCCAGACCCAGCGCCTTGCAGAAATCGACGAACTGCGATTCGTGCTTGCCGACGCCGTCGGCGGGGTGCAGGTTCAGCGTAACGCGCAGGCCGTGCTGCCGGCACCAGCGCAGAAAGCCCGCCGGGTCGGGGAAGTACTGTGGGTTCCACGTATAGCCGGTCCAGCCGTCGAGGTGCCAGTCCATGTCCACGACGAGGATGTCGAGCGGCACGTCGTGTGCGTCGAAGTCCTCCACCAATTGGCGCAGCTCGGCATCGCTGTACGCCCAGTAGCGCGACCACCACGCGCCGAACATGTAGCGCGGCGGCAGCGGGATGCGGCCGGCGACGGCGGTGAAGTCGCGCAGGGCTTTCAGATAGTCGTCGTGATAGAGGAAGAAATACTGGTCGAGCGGCTTCGTGTTGGTCGCCGGGTCCGGCGGCTCCGTGCCGGGCGCGGGCGGCGCCGGCTGCGGCGCGCCGATCAAGTGTCGCCGCGGGGTGGGCCAACCCTTTTCGTCGAGCAGCACGCGGTTCGAGTCGTCGATCAACGTCCAGCCGTCTCGCGTGAGCAGTCCGTCCTCGAGCGCCGTCGCGCCGGAGACGCCGTCGAGCGTGCGGGTGGTGCCGCCCAGGTTCTTCGGCGGGCAGGCGATCGGCAGCCAGAGCAAGGCGCCCTTTTGCAGGTGCTTCAGCACGATCGACAGGTTGTTGTGGTGAAACGACTTCCCGTCTTCTTTGTATTTCAGGTGGATCGTCCCCGTGTCGATCACGATCGCGCCGCTTTCGTTGCGGGTCACTTCGAACTTCGGCACGGGCAGCCTGCGGTTTACGAAGGCGAGCGAAGCGCGATCTTCGAACACGCCGTCCGGCGACCACTCCATGCGGATCAGCGACGGCGTCAGCACGGTGAAGCGCGCCTTGCCTTCGACGACGATGGCCGCCGGATCGGCCCGCGGGTCATACGGCTCGGCCGCGGCGAGGTCCTGTATCGCAAGCGCCGTGGTTGCAGCCAGCATCGTCCGCCATCCTGTCAGTCGCGGGGACATGGGGTCGCCTCCGGTTCGCCGGCGAGACTCGCTCGCGCGGCGCAATTGCCGCGCGGCCGCGAATGCCAGGCGCGGGGTGCGCATTTTAGCGACAGCGGGTGCGGCGGCGGGCTTGCCGGGCGGCGTGGCCGGCACATTCTCGGGCTGCCGCGAAGCGCGACCGTACACCGGCCGGCGGGGCGCTGGTATACTCCCTGCGGAACCCTGCGGGGGTACCGCGGGTGGAGGAGCGATCCGAGATGATGCGAACAGCTAATCCTGCGTTGAATGCAGACACGTTCCTGAGCTATGAGGGCGTCGCCGACCGGGCGATGACGCTGCAGGGCACGGTGAACAAGACATTCATCCTGCTGCTGGGCGTGATTTTGACCGCCGGGTTCACCTGGACCATGTACTACCAGAACGGCGTTCAGGCCGTCTACCCGTGGGTGATCGGCGGGTGGATCGGCGGCATCGTGGTCGCCCTGGTGACGACGTTCAAGAGAGAGTATGCACCGGTCACCGCCCCGATTTACGCGCTACTGAAGGGGCTGATGCTCGGCGGCCTGTCCGCGATCTTTGAGGACATGTACAAGGGTATCGTCATTCAGGCCGTGGGGCTGACCTTCGGCACGCTCGCCGCGCTGCTGCTGGTCTATACGTCACGGCTGGTGCAACCCAGCGAGAACTTCAAGTTGGGCATCATGGCGGCGACGGGCGGCATCATGATGCTCTATCTGGTCTCGATCCTGCTTTCCGCCTTCGGCATGCAGATTCCGCTGATCCACGAGAGCGGCTGGGTCGGGATCGGCTTCAGCATTTTCGTGGTCATCATCGCGGCGCTGAACCTGGTGCTCGATTTCGACTTCATCGAATCGGGCGTCGAGCAGGGCGCGCCGCGCTACATGGAGTGGTACGCGGCGTTCGGTCTGCTGGTCACGCTCGTGTGGCTCTACATCGAGATTCTTCGCCTGCTTGCCAAGCTGCGCGCCCGCGACTGACGCCGCCGCACGCTTGCAACGCCGATCGCGCGATATTGGGGAGCAGCGGCCGGGACGCCGCTGCTCCCCATTGCTTTGCGGTGCGGCGGTTCCCGCGTAATATCGGTCCGCCGGGTGCGCCGCCCGAGACGCGTCACGCCGGCAAGTTCCTCACCGCATGGATGCACGGATGCAACGCCTGGCCGCAGCGATCGTTCTGCTCCTGTCGATCTGCCCACACACCGCGCCGGCCGCGCCGCCCGACGACGCGCCCGCGGCGGCGGGTGGCGTGGCCACGGCGCTCGCCCAGCGCGTCGCCAAGTTGCCCGCCGGCGTGCAGGTCGGCGTCGTTGTGCAGGACACGGCGACGGGGCAGGTCTGGTTCCGCCACAACCCGGACCTGCTGCTCAAGCCGGCGAGCGTGCTCAAGCTCTTCACGACCGCCGCGGCCCTGCAGCGCTTCGGACCGCAGTTCGCGTTTCGCACGTCGTTGTATTGGAAAGATGGCGAGGCCCTCATCATCGGCGGCGGCGATCCGAGCATCGGCGACGAGCGCCTGGCCGAGCGGCGCAAGGAGCCGCCGGACGCCGTTCTGCGCCGGTGGGCCGAGCGCATCGCGGCCGCTGCGGCCGGCGCGGCGGTGCGAAAGATCGCCATCGACGATTCGGTGTTCGATCAGCAACTGCGGCACCCGGACTGGCCCGCGGATCAGCATCTGGCGTGGTATCAGGCGCCGGTCGGCGGTCTGAATCTCAACGACAACTGTGTCGATGTCGGCTTCCGAATCGAGAACGGTCGGGCGATCGTGCTCGCCCGCCCGGCGCTGCCGGCGGCTTTCTTCGAGAATCGCCTGAGCGTCGGCGGCAAGCACGCACCGCGGCTGACGCGCGACTTCGAGAGCGATCTGATCGAACTCAGCGGCACGGTCAACAAATCCGGCTCGCTGGAGGCCATGACCGTCAATCGTCCGACGCTTTTCTTCGGCCACGCATTGCAGCAGGCGCTGGCCAATCGCGGCGCGCCCGCCGGCGAGGTCGTGCGGCGGCGCGTCGACCCGCGCGGCGCCGCGCCGGGCGAACTGCTGGAGCAGTACGCGACGCCGCTGCCCGACGTATTGTGGCGCTGCAACACGTTCAGTCAGAACCTGTTCGCCGAGTGCCTGCTCAAGTCGCTCGCCGCGTATGAACGCGACGGCGCGCGCAGCCAGACGCCCGGCGGGTGGGATGCCGGGCACGCCGTGTTGCGGCAGGAATTGGCGGCGCTCGGGGTGGACCTGTCCACGGCGGTGCTGCGCGATGGCAGCGGGCTAAGTCATCAGAATCGCGTAACCGCCGCGCAGGTCGTGGGGCTGCTGAGCGCGATGCGCCGCCACCCGCACGCCGCGGTGTTCATCGAGAGCCTGGCGGCGGCCGGCGAAGAGGGGTCGATGAAACGCCGCTACGGCGACCCCGAATTGCGCGGCCGGGTTCGCGCCAAGACGGGCACCATCAGCGGCGTCAGCGCCCTGGCCGGCTACGTGACCCGCGACGACGGCACGGTGCTGGCGTTCGCCGTGCTCATCGGCGGCGGCAACGACGGGCTGACGCTCGACGTGTGCCGCATTCTGGCGCGACCGTAGCCGTCGCGCCGTGGCGCGGCGGATTAGAACAACGCCTTCGGATCCGTGACCGTTTGCAGGATGAACCCGGCCGACCCGCCTTCGGCCGCGGCCGGGTCGGCCGCAGCGCCCGCGCTTACCGCGCCGCCTGCGCCCGCGTTGCCGGCGGTTGCCCCGCCGCCGCCGCCGCCGCTGCGCATCGCGGCCGTGACCGACCCGGCCACGCCCAGCGCTCCCGCGGCGCCGCCGGTGACATCGGTCGTGCCGCCGTTGCTGATGTCCGGCGCGAGGAAGTGAATGATGCCGCCGCTGCCGCCGCCGCCGGGGCCTTCGGCGGCTCCGGATGCGCCGCCGTCTCCGCCTTTCACGGAAATCGATGCTCCGGCGGCCTGTGTCACCCGCGTTCCGGACGCGAGAATCACGACACCGCCGCCACCGCCGCCACCACCGACCGCGCCGGCCGCGCCGCGGGCATTGATCGCGCCGCTGTTGGTGATCTCGCCCTGGGCGATGACCGTGAAGCCGCCTCCTCCGCCGCCGCCCGCGGCGAACGCCGCGCCGCCCGCACCGCCGGCATTCACGCCGATGTCGAGGGTGACCGCCGATTCAAACTCCGACAACCCGCCGCCTGCCAGCCCGCCGGCGCGTGCGGCCGCGTCGGTGCCGACTTCGCCATTGCCGGCGACGCGCGTGCTGACGCCGGGCTGGGCGGGGCGGCCGGAGGGGTCGAACGATGATGTATCGACGCCGCTGCGCTCGCCGCCGACGGCGCCGTCGGCGACCACGATCGTCCCGCGGTTGATGAACTGGCCGGTGCAGCGAATGACGGTTCCGCTCGGCACGGTCAGGGTCACGCCCGTGTCCACGATGAAGTCGGTGTATTGGTCGTTCGCGTCGCCCGCGCTCGCAAACGACGCGTCCGAAGAGATGGTGCGCGCCCCGCTGGAGCCGTTGCCGAAAATGCGGAGCTGGCCGTCCGCACCGTCCGTGCCCGGCGCGCCAGCGGCGCCATCGGCTCCGTCGTCGCCCGCCGCGCCGCGGCAATCGAGCACGTTGACCGAGCCGTCGCCGTTGGTGTCTTCGCTCGTGTCCGCCACGCCGTCCTGATCCAGATCCCAGCACGCTACGCCGTCGCGCCCGTCCTGCCCGTCGCGGGGTTCGTCCGGCGTGAACGTCAGGCAGCCGGTGAGCGGCAGGACCGCGACTGCGGCGAGAAACGCGCAAGAAATGCGAAGCAGCATGCGGAACTCCTTGGATTCTGCGGTGTGGTCAGCGCGACAAGCGACACGCCAGCCGGCCGCACCGCCTCGCGCGGCTGTGCACGTCTCTATCACGGTCTTGAGCGATCGGCGGCCTGCGGAAAAACGCGCTCCGCGCGAAATCGGCCAGTTGAGACTCAGACAGAACCGGGAGCGCGGTCGCAAAGGCGTAGACATCCGGTGCGCACACCCGTTAGGTCGCCCGGCGCGCCGTCGCCGGACGGCGGCGTTCGAGGCTATTGTGGCCGTGCGGTCAAGCTTCCACTGTTCGGACGAACGCGCGCCTCGGGAGCGATCACGGGGCTGCTCGACTCCCCGGATTCGCTCTTGGGCGCGGGTGGGGATACACTGCGGTCGACGGCGGCGCTGGAGCGGCAAGCGCACGCCGTGCAATCAACCGCATCTCAGTTTCGAGAACGCCACATGTCTTTCACAATCAAGAAAGTGCCGGTCTGGGCCGGCGACATCCTCAACCGGCCGGGAACGCTGGCCCGGACCCTGGAGGCCCTTTCCGCGGCGGGGGCTTCGCTCGAGTTTCTCATCGCCCGGCGGGTGACGCAGAATACGTCGCGCGTGTTCGTCGCGCCGCTGAAGGGCGCGAAGCAGCACGCCGTCGCGGCCGACGTGGGGTTGCGAATCGCAGAGGGCATGCACGCCCTGCGGGTCGAAGGACCGGATCGGACCGGGCTGGGCGCCGAGCTAGCGCGGGCGGCAGCGGACGGCAGCCTGAACATCCGCGGAATGTCGGCAGCCACGATCGGTCGCAAGAGCGTGTTCTATATCGCGTTTTCAACGGCCGCAGACGCCGCGGCGGCGGCGGCGGTGCTCAAGCGCGCGTTACGGCGGAAGCGATAGAGTGAGCAGCGGGGGCGCGGCCGACACGCGCAGGCGGAAACGGCGGCGCAGTGCGTGCAGCCGACGACGTGCATTGGCGGTTGACAGTCCCGCGAACGACGGGACAATCTGGTAGCGGAAATCAAGCCGCGAATGCGCCGGACAGCGCAGCGGCCAAGCGGGCCGCCGGCGGTCGGCCGGTTTGCTGGAGGCGACACGCGCGATGGAACAGCCGTCAACGCATCTGAAGATTCGCCGGGCCGATGGCGTATCGATCGTCGAGTTCGCGGATCGGAAGATTCTCGAGGAACTCTCGATTCAGGAAATCGGTGACGAGCTGGATCAGGTGGTCTCGTCGGAGCCGGGGATCAAGCTGCTCCTGAACTTCAAGAACGTCGATCACCTGTCGAGCGCGGCGCTGGGGATGCTCATCACCCTCAACAAGAAGGTGAAAGAGCAGAACGGCTCGCTCAAGCTCTCGGACATCAATCGCAACATCTTCGAGGTGTTCAAGATCACGCGGCTGAACCGCGTGTTCGACATTCACGACACTTCCGACCACGCGTTGACCGGGTTCTCGCAGTCGCAGTAACGTCGCTGGCCGGCTGAGGGTGCCCGGCGGGGTTCGGTGGCAGGTTGCCAATGAAGTGCCCCCGTGAATTTGGCGTGGATGACGCCCTGCTGACCGAACTGGTCGTGCCCAATGATTTTCGCAGCGCGAAGCAGCCGGAGGAGATGATTCTCCGCAGGCTGGAGCAGCTCGGATATGAACCCGACACGATTTTCGCCATCAAGCTGGCCCTGGAAGAGGCCATCACCAACGCCGTGAAGCACGGCAATCGCTGCGACGCCAGCAAGTCCATCGTCGTTCGTTTTCACGTCGATTCCGACCGCGCGATCATCATGGTTCGCGACCAGGGACCGGGCTTCGCCGTCGCCAACGTGCCCGACCCGACCGCCGAGGAGAATCTCGAGCGCCCCAACGGCCGCGGAATCATGCTGATGCAGTCTTACATGAGCCGCGTCTGCTACAACGAAGACGGCAACGAAGTGTGGATGCTGAAGGTCCGCCACGAGCGCCCGTGAACCCGGCGCGAACCACCCGCTCCGCTGACAAACCCCGGTAAACACCCCGCACCCTGAATCGCCGATACTCGACCGGGCGATCGTAGCGCGCGGAAAGGCCTCGCGCGGTGCGCGAGCCGGCGGCCCGCGGCCGACCTCGCCCCGCCTGGGAAACCTCAGCGAGCAGCGCCTTGCGCGGACGACACGTCGCACTCGTCACACCGGCGATCGCCGCCGCGTTGCTGCGCGGCGACAAGACGATCGAAACACGCTTCGCCCGCACGCGGCGGGCGCCGCTTGGCCGGGTGACCGTCGGAGATGCAGTGTTCTTCAAGCTGGTCGGCGGTCCGTTTGTCGCCCGCGGCGTGGTTCGGCGGCTCGCGGAGCTCGCCGACCTCACTCCGGCGGCTTTTCGGCGATTGAGGCGGCGCTACGGACGAGCGGTGGCAGCGCCGGCCGGGTACTGGCGGGCGCGCGAGCACTGTCGCTACGCCGTGTTGCTGTGGCTTGATGAGATTTGTCGCACTCGGCGGGGACCGCGGATCGCACGGCAGCATGGCGCCGGCTGGGTCTGCTTGCCGCGCAAGTCGCCGTGCGGGGCGGGCACGACGCGCTGAGCGCCGCGCATCAGTGCGGGATGGTCGGCAGCGGAGCATCCGGAGCGACCGCGGTCGGCAAGGGCCATTCGCGCCCCGTACCGTCGTCGCCCGCGCGACGCAGCCGCAGCACGCCCCCGGCGGCCGCGCGCGGTCCCAGGGCGAGTTCGGCTTGCTTTCCGGCGTGGTGCAGTCGCAGCGTGAAGCTGCTTGCGTCCCCCTCGGTGGAAACCTGCGGCGCAAGCGCATCGTTTGCATCCGTGGCGATCAGCACCGTGACGAATGCGTGCGTTCGGGCCGGTCGCGTCGCGCGGAGCTCGATGCGGCCCCAATGCGGGAGTTTTCCCACGGTCGCGGGCAGCACGGGCGGCTGGCCGAGTCGATACCACGCGTTCAGCAAGCGCCCGCTCGACACCGGCAGGATCAATCGCTCGTAGCCGTCGGCCGCGCCGCCCACGTAGCCGCGGCCGGCGTGTCGGCCTGCGTCGATGATCAACCGCTGCGCCGGTCCGCCGCAGATGCGCTGCTCGATCGGCTCCGGCGCGACGGCGGCGAACCAGATGCGCCCGCGGCGCTCGGCCCACGTGATCCAGGGGGCGTCGTCCACGTCCCAGACGCCGGAGTCGGCCCGGCCGTGCAGGCGCGGCTGCGTGTCGAGGTCCGCATCGGCCAGGGTCGGCCGCGCCGGGGTTTGTAGCGTGACGACCGGGGCGGTGCTCGACTGGGTGCAGGCGACGCGATCGATCACCAGCAGCGCGCCATCCCAGAAGAACAAAAACTCGCGCGTGTAGCCGGCGACGTCGCGCGGGTCGTAGGCCGCGGCCAGATCCAGCGCCGCATATGCCGCCGCGTCGTCCGCGCCGTACGCGATCAGGCGGCCCCGGTGGCGCGGCGTCGCATCGAGCGGCGCGCTGAACTCCGCCGCGCGACCCTCGACGACGCGCTGTCCGCCGATCGGTTCGAACGGCTGCCCGTTCCACTGCGCGGCCCGGTGCGGGTTCCAGACGATCAGGCCGTTGTGAGCGATCGTCGCGCAGGCGTATTGGCGGAAGTCGAAGGGCGCGCCGCGGTCGCTCAGCCGCTGCCGGCCGCCGAACTGCGGCGTGGCCGCGGCGCCCACGTTGTCTCCGCCGGCGACCACCAGCTCGCCCGCGCGGCGGATGAGGAAGTGCCCGGCGTCGAAGTGCTGGCCGTCGCGGAGGATCGGCTGCGCGGCTTCCACCCAGACGATGCAGGCGTCCAAGCCCTGGCCGCCGCGAAACGTGAGTGCGCCCTCCAGATTGCGGGCGCGCGGCAGCCGCGCGACATCGGCGACGGGAATCTGCGACAAGTCGAAGATCAGCGGCGTGAAGCGCCAGGCTGCGGAGGGCGGCGGGCTCCGCCGACCGGACCACAGCGCCTCGATCCGTCGCGCGACCCAGGCCGCGGCGGGGTCGGCGGTGCGCGCGGCGAGCAGGTGCGCGGTCAGCGGCGCGCAATCATCCCAGCCGCCCACGGGCAGGGCGGCCGCGTCGCCGGCCTGGTCTCGAATGAAATGGTGTTGCAGGGCCGGGTGGGTGCTGTGCGCGATCAGGTAATGTTCGAGCAGCCGCGCGTGCTCGCCGAATGCGTCGCGCGGGTCGCCGCCGGCAAGCATGCCGGCGAGCTCCAGCGCGATGACGACGTCGGCCTCTTCGCGCGCGGCATCGGCCGGGCAGGTGGGGACGCGCCCGCGGGCGGCGAGGAACGCCGGAAAGGTCGTCTTGAAGTACTCGCGCGCGGCATCGAGAATCTCGCCGCGCAGCATGCGCCAGGTCTGGCTGGGGTCGTCGCGCTCGTCGATCGCGAGCGCGTGCGCCAGGGCGGCGAGCTTTGTGCGGAACAGGGCCGGGTCCAGGGGCGAATCGGCCGGCGTCAGCAGCGCCGCCCGCTCGCGCCGCGCGGCCAGAACGCGCTCGCGCAATTCGCGCGGCAGCGCCGGCCAGGCCCAGTCCAGCGCCAACACCTGCTCGAACGGGTCGTGATAGCCTGCGCCCTCGCCGAGCCAGCCGGCTTCCAGCAGGGCCAGGCGCTGGTCAGCCCCGGGTTCATGCGGCGCGACGCAGAGCAGAAACGCGGCGGCGGCCAGCTCCCCGGGCAGGGCCTCGCCCGCGGGGCGCTCGACGAAGTGCTGGCGCAGGGCATTGAAGTCGGCGGCGCGAACGCCGCAAGACCCGTCGCTCGCCGCGGGGGTCGCCTCGATGCCGCAGGCGTGTCGCAACCGCGGCAGGTCGCGGGCGGACAGCAGCAGTGCGGGATGCGGCGCGCCAGATGCGAGTGGAGCAGCCAGCAGTAGTCCCAGCGACAGAGCTGGCAAAGTCTTCATGGCCGGAGGAGACTACCGCGAGTGCAACGGAGTCGACAAGCCGCTTGCAGCCGCGGCCGCCAACCTGTTCGTGGGAAGGCACAAGCACGGCTGCGAGGGTATATCACGACCACGCCGCGCTGCACCGATTTGGCGAGTCGCGCGTGCGTTCGCCGACGCCGCGATTCGGTTACGATAGTGGTACGCGTCGAGCCTCAGCCGGCGCCGAGGAGAACTCGTCATGATCGGAGCTTATGATAATGTTCTCGAAGCCATCGGCCGCACGCCGCTGGTTCGTCTGAATCGCGTCGCGGCGGGGCTTCCGTGTGCGATCTACGGCAAGGTAGAGTTCTTCAACCCGGCCGGCAGCATCAAGGATCGCATCGCGCGGGCCATGATCGAGAAGGCCGAGCGCGAGGGGATCATCAAGCCGGGGGTCTCGACAATCATCGAAGCCACGGCGGGCAACACGGGCGCGGGGCTGGCGATGGTGGCGGCGGTGAAGGGCTATCGCTGCATCTTCGTCCTGCCCGACAAGATGAGCCACGAGAAGATCGCGCTGCTCAAGGCGTATGGCGCGGAAGTGGTGATTGTGCCGACGAATGTGCCGCCGGACTCGCCCGACAGCTATGGCGGGGTCGCGCGCCGGCTGATGAACGAGATTCCCAACGCGTGGCAGCCCAATCAGTTCACCAACCTCTCGAACCCCGAGATTCACTACCTGACGACCGGCCCGGAGATCTGGGAGCAGACCGGCGGCCGCGTGACGTGCTTTGTCAGCGGCATCGGCACGGGCGGCACGATCTCCGGCATCGGCAAGTACCTCAAGGAGCGCAACCCGCGCGTGAAGGTGATCGGCGCCGATCCGGAGGGTTCGATTCTCTCCGGCGGCACGCCCAAGGCGTGGAAGGTCGAGGGCATCGGCGAGGACTACGTGCCCAAGACGTTCAACAGCCAGGTCGTAGATGACTGGGTGCGCGTGTCCGACGCCGAGTCGTTCCTCGCAGCCCGCAAAGCCGCGCGGCTGGAGGGGCTGCTGATCGGCGGGTCGTGCGGCACGTGCCTGGCGGCGGCGCTGCGCTACGCCGAGCGGCTCACACCCAGCGATGTTGTCGTGGTCATCATGCCGGACACGGGGCGGAACTACCTCAGCAAGATGTATAACGACGACTGGATGCGCGAGAACGGCTACATCGAGAGCGGGCGCAAGGCGGCGACGGCGGCGGACGTGATCGCGCTGCTCGGCGTGCGCGAGCTTTACGCGCTCAGCCCCGAGCAGACCATGCAGGATGCGATCGAGTTGTGTCGCGACGCCGCGATCTCGCAGGTGCCGATCCTTGATGCGGGGCGGGTGGTCGGGGGGATTCAGGAAATCACGCTGGCGCGACTGATGCACGAGGGGCACGACCCGCGGCGGGTCATGCTGCGCGACATCATGGCCCGCCCGCTGCCGGAGGCCGACGAGGGCACGACGGTGGACGAGCTCTATCGCCTGCTGCTGTCGGGCAACACCGGCGTCATCATCCGCCGGGCGGGGAAGATCTGCGGCATCATCACGCGGATCGACCTGGTGAACTTCTGGGACCGCGCGGCGAGCCAGGCGGCGGTGAGCGCGAGCGCCTGAGCCCGATGAGCCGGCGCCCGACCCGCGCCGGATCCAGACAGCCGAGGGTCGGCGATGCCGCTGCGAATTCGCTGTCCGCATTGTCAGGCTGCACAAGTCGTTCCGGATGACGCGGCGGGGGAGCAACGCGCCTGCGCTGCGTGCGGGCAGTTTCTCACCGTGCCGCTGCCGCGGAGAGCGGTTGAGGGCGAAGCCGCTCCCACCGAATTGGCCGACCGCTGTCCGCGCTGCGGGGCGAAGGCCGCGCCCGGCACCACGCGCTGCCAGCGGTGTCTGACAGACCTGGTCAGCGGTGCGCGGCCGTCCTGGCGCGAGCGGCTGAGATTCATGGGGCTGGCGGCGCGGCTCGGGTGGGCCGTCGCGGCGCTGGGCGCTGTGGCGCTTCTGCTGGTTGGGGTGAATCTGTTCTTGCAGCGCGATACGCGGCCCGCCGAGGTTGCGTCCACCCTCGCGCCGCCGCCGCGCGAGGATCGGAGCGCGGCGGCGGCGAATTGGGCGGGGGTTCTACTCGCAGCCCGCAGCGCGGCGGAACGCGACGCGGCGGCGCGCGAGCTGGTGAAGCGCATGCCCGAAGCCGGCGCGGCCCTGGCGGATGCGATCGGCGCGTCGCTCGCGAAGGCATCTCCGCGGCAGCGACCCAATCAACTGGCGGCGATCGATTTGCTGGGCGGCGCGCCGGCGGCGGCGGCGCTGCCGGTGCTGGAGCGCTGCGGCCAGGTCGCGGCGCTTCGGGCTCGCGCGGCCCGCAGTCGCGGCCGGCTGGGTGACGCGCGAATCGTCGGCGAGCTGGTCGCGCAGTGGACGGGGCGGGTGCGCGCGGCGCTCTTCGCGGCCCGCCTGCAAAGCCTCGTCGCCGACGTGGATGCAGAGGCGGTCCGGACATATCAGCGCGAGGCGGAGGCGGACGGCGCCGCGCTCTCCGCGCTGGGATTGCCGGCGATCGAGCGTTGTGCGGCCGGCTTCTGGGATTCATGGAAGTGGCTCGGGCAGGAGCGCGGCGAGGGCTATGCGGCCGCGGTGTTTTACGCGGCGCGACCGCGGGCGGCGGGCGGCGCGGACACGCCCGCGGCGCTGACGGGCGAGATTCGCGGGGCGCGCGATCGCATCATCGAGGTCGCTATGCAAGCCCCGCCGGCGGTGCGGGCGGCGGCCGGCGTGATTCTGACGCTCAGCGCGCCGCAATACGAATCGGCGCGGGAGCGCATCGTCGCGCTGCTGGCGCGCGAGTTGGCGGCGGAGAATCCTGCCGCGCTGGCCGAGACGATCATCGCGATTGCCGTGCTCAGCGGCCGGCCTTTCGCCGGGGCGTCGCAGAACAGCAGCCCGGCGGACGTGGACGCCGCCGCCGTGGCCGCGGCCCGCGCCTGGGCGGCCGAGGCGGGCCTGATTGCGCCGCGGCCGGGGTCTGCGGCGCGGGAGCTGCTGCCGGAACGGCCCCGGCTGGTGCGGAGGGTTGTGCCGGTTCGGAGTCAGCGGGAAGCCGAATTTCTGGGGCGGGTTGCGACGGATTGGAACGGCGCGCGCGACGCGGTCGCCGCGTGGCTCGCGAGCGAACTGGGGCTGACGCCGCGGGCCCGCCGGCTCTTCGACGTTCGACAGCATGACGCGCCGCCGCACGCCCTGGCGGCGGGAATCACGCTCGCGGGGGCGCTCGGGGACGGGCCGGCCGAGACGCAGCTCGCGCTGTGGTGCGACGCCGCCGACCAGCCGGCGTGGGTTCGCAACCTGGCGCGAACGGCGCTGGCGTGTGCGCAGGCACGGCGGGGCGCGGCGAGCGGGGCCTGGCCGGGGAACCTGGAGATCGCGGCTCTGCAAGCATCCGATCGTGCCGAGCCGGGGCTGTGGTTCATCGGTCGCCTGATTGCCGCGGGGGGCGAGCGACTTCGATCGCGACTAAGCGAAGAAGCCGCACCGGGGATTCCGGCGGCGGTTCGGGCTAGACTGTCGCGTGCCGCGGACGAAGCGCTCCGCACCCGCGGCGCCGAAGCGTGGCGCTAGGGCCGCGCCGGCCGGCCGCACCGCGGGCGCAGGACGCCAGCGCGCTTGATTATCCCGATCGGCACCGACATCCGAACGCGCAGGCCGCCGCTGGCCAACTGGCTGCTGATCGGCCTGAACATCGCAATTTTTCTGCTGACAGACGTGCTCAGCGGGCCGGCGGGCGCGAAGATGAAGAACGTCTTCTCGCTCGATGCGGCCCGCCCGGAACTGTGGCAGTATCTGACCTACCAGTTTCTGCACGGCGACCTGCTGCACCTCGGCGGCAACATGCTGTTCTTGTGGATCTTCGGCGACGCCGTCTGCGACCGGATGGGGGCGGTCGCGTACCTGATGTTCTATGCCGCCGGCGGCGTTTTCGCGGGTGTGGTTTTCGCCGGGTCAGCGGACAACCCGATGATCGGTGCGTCGGGGGCGATCGCGGCGGTCACCACAGCGTTTCTGGCGCTTTACCCGCGCGTCCATATCACGCTGTTTGTATGGTTCATCGTGGTCACAACGCTGCACGTGCCGGCGATGGTGGTGATCGTCTTCAAGATCATCCTGTGGGACAACGTGCTCGCGCCGGCGCTCGACCGGAATGCGACTTCTAACGTGGCCTACTCGGCGCACCTGGGCGGCTATGCGTTCGGTTTCCTCATCGCATTTCTGATGCTGATCGTGCGGGCCCTGCCGCGGAATCAGTTCGACGCCCTGGCGCTGTGGAGCCGCTGGCGCCGCCGGACGGGGATCGGCGGCGATGCGCGGCTTTCCGGCGGCCGCGCGGCCCGGAGCGTGGATGCCCGCGAGTTGCAATCGCGCCCGTTGCCGCCGGAATCGCTCGGCCCGGTCGCGAATCTGCGCGAGCTGATCGTCGAGCGCGTGGCGGATCGCGACATGGTTGAGGCGGCGCGGCTGTACAACGAGCTGATGTCGCTCGATCCGCGTCAGGTGCTGCCGCGGCGGACGCAACTTGAACTCGCGCATCATCTGGCACAGGTCCAGCAGCACGTGGCGGCGGCGACCGCGTACGAGGCCCTGCTGGCGAACTACCCGGGCGTGTCCGACGCGGCGCAGGTGCGGCTGCTGCTGGGTTTGATCTACAACCGATATCTTGGCGATCCGGGTCGGGCGGCGCCGCATCTGATGGAAGCCGCGGCACAACTCGGCTCTGAGGAGCAGCGGGCGCTGGCACTGGACGAGCTACGCCGCATGGGAATCGAGCCGGCCGCGCAATAGTGAAGTGGGGTGGGCATCGCGCTGGCCTGCATTGGGGGGCTGGCATCGCTCCCGCGCGGCACGGGTGGGGTGAGCATTCTGCCCGCCCGCTCAACTATGAGCACCGGAAGTTAGAGCGTCCGCCGCACCCGCGGCGAGCGGTCACCCACACGCGCGAACTTACTGGGATTCGGGAAAAAAGAACGGGCGAGTCGAGCTTGGGCGTTGGCGGGACTCGACTCGCCCTCATCAGGGGGAACGGAGGTTTGTAGAAAGGCTCGTAACGGACTCGACCCTGCGCATACGACCGGTGCGGCAAGTTCGAGACACGTCCTCCTTGAGCACGTTACGAGCCTCAAGCCATCGTGGCTCGCGATCAACGCGATGCCTGGAGCAAATCCGTGGCGCGACCTTTGCCCGTGCAACCGCGTACACTGACCTGAGATTCAGTTTTGTTCGTCCTGGCGATTCGCGGCACGCGGCTCCGCCGCAGGCTCGCTCACCGCTACTCCGCCGATGCGTCCGGGGCCGTCGGCCGACAAACCCCACGTCATCAGCACGTTCTGAACCAGCGCCGCCACCACCGCCGACTGCACGAACTGGAAACCCAGGCCCAATACGTGCGTCTCGACCTCGGCGGCCACCAGCCGCGCGACCGGCGTCCGTAGACCGTGCAACCGCCGAAGGGCGCGAACGACTCGCGACTTCCGCCAACCTACCGGCGGCGTCTGCGGCTCGTTCAGGTAAACGACTCGCGTCTGCTTGCGGAGCGCCCGCCGCTGCCGCCGATGAGAGGCCAGCCGCCGGGCGCACACGCCGAGATCGGTCTGGCTGAACACCGCTTGCACGCAGCGGTACACATACTCGCTGGTTGGCAGGTCTTTTTCCGACCAATCGGCCAGGTGCATCGCCACCGCCCGCGCCAACGGACCGGCGAGCCGCACATCCTGTCGTGTTCCGTCGAGTACGATCGACAGGCACCGCTGCAACTTCGCACACGAGAAACGCTCGACGCTACCGTCCCGCTTGCGGATCAGGGCCGCCCGGTTGCGCTTCATGCTTCCCTTTCCGGCTCGAAGAGGTTCTGCTGGCCGGGAATGTCTTCTGCGGAGCGCTCGATTACGTCCCTGGCCTCTTCGATGAAGTCGCCCACGTCCTCAAACTGCCGGTAGACGCTCGCGAAACGGATGTACGCCACTCGATCCACTCGCCGCAGCACCGCAGATATCCGCTCGCCGATCGTCTGGCTCGAAACCTCCCGCTCGAAGTTCGTTACGATGTGCTCTTCGACTTCATCCACCACCTGGCCGAGGCGCTCAACGGAGATCGGCCGCTTGAAACACGCCCTGCGAATGCCGTCCGCCATCTTCTCGCGGTCATACGGCACGCGCGACCCATCGCGCTTGATGACGGTCAGCTTGATCGTCTCTTCGATGCGCTCGTACGTCGTAAACCGTCGATTGCACCGCAGACACTGCCGTCGCCGCCGGATCATCCGGCCCTCATCGCTCGCACGGGAGTCGATGACCTTGTCGTCGTTCTCCTTGCAGAACGGACACCGCATACGACCGCGCTTTCGACCTGAAGTCCGCCTGCGTCGGACCGCGCCAATGACCCTGCGTCGATCGCGCGGGCTCAGGCCGGCCTGTGTTCCGCCGGTAGCTTCCTGACCCACAATGAGTTGTTACTGAGAGAAACATACAACACAACATAATGGGTGTCAAGCAAAAATAGCGACATCAGCAAGACATTCTACTTCTCGACCGCTATAACGGCTCACGATGTCCGGTTCACATGCCGAGTATCAGCACGACGCGATCCGCATCGAGGGCTTCTCCCTGGCAGGCGAGGAGACCTACTTCGTGCTGCCGGAGATGAATCTGGCCTTCGATCTGGGTCGCGCGCCGCGGGCCGTGCTGGGTGTCGATCATGTCTTCCTCAGCCACGGGCACATGGACCATGCCGCGGGCATCGCCTACTACTTCTCGCAACGGATGTTCATCGACAACGCGCCGGGGCACCTCTACGCGCCCGCGCCGCTGCTGGAACCGGTCCGCCGTCTGCTGGCGATCTGGGCCGAAATCGACGGCAACCTGCCGCCGGCGAATCTGCACGCGGCCAACCCCGGCGAAGACATCGCCCTCCGCCGCGATCTGATCGTGCGGCCCTTCGAGGTGAATCACCCCAGTCGCCGGCATGACCGCTCGATCGTGCGCAGCCTGGGATTCTCGGCGATCGAGGTGCGCACCAAGCTGAAAGACGAGTACGCGGGTTTGTCCGGGCCGGAGCTGGTGGAGCTCAAGCAGAAGGGCGCGGAGATCACGCGGCGCGTCGAGTTGCCGCAGGTCGCGTACTGCGGCGACACCGGGCCGGGCGAGTTTTTCGACCTGCCGTGCGTGCGCGACGCGCGTGTGCTGCTGCTCGAATGCACGTTCATCGAACCGGACCACATCGATCGCGCCCGCTTCGGCGGGCATTTGCACGTCAGCGACCTGCGCTCGATCGTGCCGCGGCTGCGGAATGAGCACATTCTATTGACGCACGTGTCGCGGCGCACGTCGCTCAGCGACGCGCGAGCAGCGGTGCGGCGCGAGCTGGCGCGACTGGGCGACGACGTGCTGCGGCGCATCTCGTTTCTCATGGAGCACCGCCGCCGCGGGCGACGCGACGCGCCTCGTCCCAGCGCCGAAGGTGCGGTAGAATCCGGCGAATAGGCCGCCACGGGTCGATTTCGGCCGGCGCCAAGCGCGCGACCGGCCGCCCGGCGGTGCGGCCGCTTGAGTGATGCACGCATGAGCAAGCCGCTACCGGTCGTCGAGAACCCGCAGGCCCGCAGACGCCTTCCTTCGTGGTTGAAGAAACCGCTGCCGCCGGGGGATGCGCTCCTGCGCACGCAGAAGCTGATAAACGGTTTGAAGCTGAACACGGTGTGCGTCGAGGCGCGCTGCCCGAATCTGACCGAGTGCTGGACGCGCGGCACGGCGACTTTCATGATCCTCGGAGACCGCTGCACGCGGCGTTGCGGCTTTTGCGCTGTGAGCACAGCCAGACCCGAAGCGCCCGAGATCGACGAGCCGCAGCGCCTGGCCGAGGCCGCCGCGCATCTGAATCTACGGCACGTGGTCATCACCTCGGTCGCGCGCGACGATCTGGCGGATGAGGGAGCGGCGCACTTTGCCGCGTGCATCGCGGCGGTCCGCCAGCGCTTGCCGCAAGCGACCATCGAGGTGCTGGTGCCCGATTTCCACGCCAAGCCGGCGTTGATCGCGGTGGTGGCGGAGGCTCGCCCGGAAGTTTTCAACCACAACATCGAGACGGTCGCGGGGCAGACGCGGCGCGTGCGGCCGCAGGGGCGCTACGAGCGCTCGCTGCAGACGCTTCAGACCGCCAAGGCGCTGCAGCCGGCGATGCTGACCAAGAGCGGCATCATGCTGGGCCTGGGCGAAACGCGCAGCGAGTTGGTCGACACGCTGGCGGACTTGCGGCGGGCGCGGTGCGATCTGCTGACGGTGGGGCAGTATCTGCGTCCCAGCGAGAACCACCTGCCGGTCGAGCGGTACATTCCGCCGGAGGAGTTCGAGGAGATCGGCGCGCTGGCGCGGGGCATGGGTTTCCGGGCGGTCGCGAGCGGGCCGTTCGTGCGCAGCAGCTATTTCGCCGAGACGCTGTTTGCGGAAACCGACTTCCTGCGGCAGTGACGCGCGGTCGCGGCGGACGCTTCCCCTTCGGATGCGCGCGCCTGATCCTCGCGCGGGCGCACATCGCCCGATTGTGCGGCGCCGCATTCGCGAAACTCTGCACGAATCCTCTGGAATGCTGCAGCACACAATGCTAGGATTGCGACGGTTTGGGTTAGACAATCGAGCGAGGAGCACACGTCATGGAAGATGTGAATGCGCCGCAGGCGGCAATGGACTGCCTTGAGGCGGGGATGTCGAACAGCAATCAGGACGTGGCCGTCGCCCCCGGCGATGCGCCGCTGACCGTCGAGCCCCTGGCGGGACGTGCTGCGCCTGCGGTGCTCATCAGCGGCGATTGCGGCGGCGAAGCGCTCGCGGATGCCAGCGCGGAGAGCGAAGCAGCCGCACCGTGCGCGCTACGTGTCGCGCCCGCGGGCGACGAGCCCACGCCGGCACAGATCGTCGAAGCGCTGCTCTTCGCGAGCGATGCGCCGATCAGCGCGGCGCGACTCGCCGAGATTCTCGGCGACGACGCGGGCGGCGACGTGGGCGACCTGGTCGCCGAACTGAACGCGCGCTACGCGGCCGCCGGCCTCTCGTTCCGCATCGAAGAGATCGCGCGCGGCTACCAGATGCTGACGCTGCCGGTCTACCAGCCCTGGTTGGCGCGGCTCACCCGGCAGCGCAGCCAGACACGGCTGAGCGATGCGGCGCTGGAGACACTCGCGATCATCGCGTATCGCCAGCCGCTGATCCGCGCCGACATCGAGGCGATTCGCGGCGTGGCTTGCGGAGACGTGGTCAATCGCCTGCGCGAGGCGGGCCTGGTGAAGATCGTCGGCCGGGCGGAGGTCGTGGGCCGGCCGATGCTTTACGGCACGACGAAGCGTTTTCTCGACGTGTTCGGCCTGGCCGACCTGAATGACCTGCCGCCGATGGAGGCGCTGACGCTGCGCCGCCCGCAAGGGGCCGGACTGACGCTGAGCGAAGCGCCGACCTACGCCGCGGCCGGCGCGTAGGCGACGCGCAAGAACACACACTCTTCCGTAGCTCCCGTCGGTCGCGCCGCACCGCCGTGCGGCGCAGCGCCGATATGGGCAGCATGAACGGGGCTGCGTGCGAACATCCGGGGGCCGCACCATGAGTCTCGCCGCGCGCGGCGCGGTGTTGCTCCTTTTCACCATCGCGGTGTGCGCCCTGCCGATGGCCGCGATGCTTCGCGCAGAGGCTGCGCGGCATGAAAACCTGGCGGCCACCGCCGGCGTCACCCTGCTGAGTCACGCGCTGGCCGCGCACATCGGCACGCACACCGCCGCCGGACCGCCCAGCCCTCAATGGGCCTCGCAGCTTGCCGAGCGTGGGCAGGCGCTGCGCTGGGCGGCGGCGATGCGCGCGGATGGTTCCGGGGTTGAGTTTTGCCGCCGCGTGCCGTTGCCGCGCGAGGCGATTGTCGGGCAGATCGCATTTGATCGACGCACGCCCGCGGCGCGGCCCCTGCAATTGCCGACCGGCGCGGGGGTTGGTCTTTATCTGGTCACATTGCCGGCGGACACCGAGGGCACGGTGTTCGCGGCGATCGTCGATGTAAGCGGCGCGACGCCTGCGTTTGGGGGCAGCGGTCACCTGGTCTGGGCGCCGGCGCTGGCGGCGGCGGTGCTGGGTTTCGGATTGCATTATGTACTGATCGTTCGACCGGCGGCGCGGCTGGCGCGGGTGCTGGCGGGCACGGGCGACGCAATCGGCCCAGACGTGCCGGCGGAACTGGCGGCGCTGGCCGATCGCGCCCGGCAGACGGAGCGCGAGCTGGCGCACTGGCGCGTGCAGGCGGGCACGCTGAAGCACTCGCTGGAGCGGCGGCTGGACGAGCGGACCAGCGACGTGCAGCGCGCCTTGCGCCAGGCGAAGGTGGTGGCGGACACTGATCCGCTGACGGGGCTGCGGAACCGGCGGGCGCTCGAGCGCGACCTGCTTTCGCTCTTTGAGACCGCCCGCGAGGAGGCGGGCGAGCTGAGCGTGCTCTGGATCGACGTGGATAACTTCAAGACGTTTAACGACACGCGCGGACACCAGGCCGGCGACGAGCTGATTCGCGCTGCGGGTGCGCTGCTGAAGCCCTTCGCACGCCGCGCCGGCGACCTGGCGGTGCGTTATGGCGGCGATGAATTCGTGCTCGTGATGGTCGGCACTTCGCTGGAGCAGGCCGCCAAGGCGGCGGAAAACCTCGTGCGGATATTCGGGCAGCGCGTGCGGACGTATGGAACGCTCGCCAAGCCGCCGGCCTTTTCGATCGGGGTCGCGTCGCTGCAGCGCAGCGATCCGCGCGACGCGACCGATCTGCTGCGGATTGCGGATGAAGCCATGTATGAGGCCAAGCGCGGCAAGAAGGGGGTGGTCGCGGTGGACAAGCTGCATCGGCGGTAGGGCGGCGTGTGGTGCCGGGAGTGCGGTCCGAGCGACGGACGGCCCGTCGCCGCCGGCGCTTGGACAGCCTTCATGCCGGCCGCGCGGCGCGGACAGCCGCGCCCGAAACCGCCCGCGATTGTGGCCTGGGCCGGGGTGTCCATCAATTCCCGACAATCCGCACGCCTCTCGTTGGCGGGTCCGGGCGGGGCGGCACGTCTAAAATCCCTGGACCGCGGTATGGGCCGCGGATGGAGAACTCAGGATGCGGACTCTTCTCGCGCGACCGGCGCCGCGACCCGGCCTGCGAATCGCTTTAATCATCGGCGCTGCGCTGGCCTCTGCTGCGGGCGCCGCGGCACAGGAGGACGCGCCGCGGCGCGACCGCCGGACGCCGATCGTGGATGTCTTCGAGCGCTGCCGCGACGCCGTGGTGAACATCAGCACTACGTCGGCGGTGAAGTACCGGGCGCTGGGCGTGGAGGACATCTTCGAAGGCATCTTCGACTCCGGCCTGCCGCGCCGGCCGAATCAGGCGGTCAGCAGCATCGGCTCGGGCGTCGTCATCCATCCGGTGGGCTACATCGTGACCAACGCCCACGTCGTGGCGCAGGCGTCGGACGTGCGCGTGACCTTCGCCGACGGCCAAACCCTGGCGGCGCAGGTTGTCGCGGTCGATGGCGATCACGACCTCGCGGTGTTGAAGGTCGATGCGCCCCGGCCCCTGCGCGCCGCGCAACTCGGCCGCAGCGACGACCTGATGGTGGGCGAGACGGTCGTCGCCATCGGCAATCCGCTCGGCTTGCAGCACACCGTCACCGCGGGGATCGTCAGCGCGCTGAAGCGCGACCTGCAGTTCCGGCCCGAGTTGATCTATCGCGGGTTGATCCAGACCGACACGCCGATCAACCCCGGCAACTCCGGCGGCCCGCTGCTGAACATCAACGGCGAATTGATCGGCATCAACACGGCGATTCGCGGCGATGCGCAGAACATCGGATTTGCGATTCCCGTCGACCGGCTGTGGGAGCTGCTGCCGATGATGCTGGACGTCGAGCGCCGCGAGCGGGTGCGCTTCGGCTTGCAGGTCAGCGGGCGCGATGCGCGCGTCACCGCGATTCGCCCGCAGACGCCGGGGGCGAAGGCGGGGCTGCGGCCGGGCGATCGCGTGCTGCGCTTCAACGGCGAGCCGATCCGCGACGGCATCGATTTTTATGTACACATGCTGCCGCGCCGCGCGGGCGACGAAGTGCAACTGGCGATTCAGCGCGAGGGCCGCGAGTTCGAGACGCGCGTACCGCTCGAGTCGATCCCGATCCCGGATGGCGCGAAGCTGGCCCGCGAGCGGCTGGGCATCGAACTGGAACTGATAGATGCCGACCTGCAGGCGGAAGTGCGGCGGCTCTACAACGTGCCGATTGGCCTGATCGTCCGCAGCGTGCAGCGTCGCGGCCCGGCGGCTGCGGCCCGGCTGCAACCGGGGGACATCATTTTGCGTCTGGACCGGGTGCCGGTGATGAACCTGAATGACGTGGGATTGGCACTGGAGCGCGTCGCGGCGGGCGAGCGCGTGTTTGTCGACGGGCTGCGCGTCGATGCGGATCCGCCGTTTGTTTGGTCGGTGGCGGTGCGCGCGATGCGATAGACACAAGCACCGCGCGGCGGTGCGGGCGGCGCCGGACCCGCGGTCCGGACTGCCGGCGTCAGTAGATGCGCCGCGCTCGCCGTTAGTGGGCATTGAATGCCCTACCCAACCGGTCCGGGTGCTTGCGTCTAACCGGCCGATCTCTGCGCGCTTTCGCGGGGAGTGGAACGAGGATTGCTAGTCAATCCGTGAGGGGATGGGTTTCAGTTCTGGCTAAACGACTGCGCCGCCGCGTGGCGGCTCTGGGCAAGGACATCGGAACATGCTTCCTCTCAATCGTGCCGTATGGCGGACATGCGCCGCCGCGGTTCTGACTTGCACTGCTCTCGCTCAATCCGAGTGTTTGCAGGAGTGGTTGCCCGACGAATTGCACGGTGTACCGGGTGTTCGTGGCAGTGTGCTCGCGCTGCTCAATTGGGATCCCGATCGGGCTGGCCCGGCGGCCGAGGCCTTGATCGTCGGCGGGTCGTTCTCGGGAGCGGGAGCGACCGCGGCCCGCGGGCTGGCGCTGTGGGATGGTGCGCGCTGGACCGACCTGGGAGCCGGCATAGACGGCGTGGTTTACGCCGCAGCGGTCTTCGGCGACGAAGTGTACGTTGCCGGGAACTTTGACTCGGCGGCGGGCACACCGGTTCATAACATTGCGCGCTGGGACGGTTCTGTATGGCAAGCCGTTGGCAGCGGTCTCAACCGGCCCGTCAGGGCGCTGGAGGTGTTCCAGGGAGAGTTGATCGCCGGCGGCGAGTTTTCATTCGCGGGCGACGTTCGCTGCAACTATGTGGCTGCATGGAACGGGCTAGGTTGGCGTCCGTTGGGCGACGGGTTCGATTTTCCAGTGCGGGCGTTGGCGGAGTTTGAGGCCGGCCTTGTCGCTGGAGGCGGATTCTACCGCTCCGGCGAGACCGCCGTGGCGCGCGTGGCGCGGTGGGATGGCTCCGATTGGGGGCCAATCGGCGCAGGGTTGGCTGGATCGAGCTCGAATGTGGTCGAGGCGCTATGCGTCTTCGACGACTCGTTGATCGCGGGGGGGCGTTTCTGGCGGACGAATTCGTTGCCGGCCAGCGGCGTAATGCGGTGGGACGGGCAGGCGTGGCAGGAAGTGGGCTCGCTGCTGGGGGGAGTCCGCGCCCTGGCCGCGCATGATGGTCGACTCGTTGCGGGTTTGTTCTTCGCACCGACGGTGCGACAGTGGGATGGCAGCGCCTGGCAAGCACTGAGCGGCGCCGACACCTACGCGCTCGCCGGCGTCGAAGCACTGGGCGTTTTCGACGGAGAGCTGATCGTCGGCGGGTCGTTCGGCTCAGCCGATGGCTCTCCCGCGACGGGCGTCTGCCGCTGGAATGGTGTGCAGTGGCGATCGCTGGGCGCCGGCGTCGTGGGAGCTCTCTCGGAGTTGGCGTCGTTCAACGGAGAGCTCTTCGTCGCGGGCAACTTCGCCGTGGTCGACGAAGCGGTTCTTCGAGGAATCGCACGCTGGCGCGGATGTGTCTGGGCGGCCGTTCCGGGGGCACCGCAGGTCGTTCGAACGCTAGCCGCGACAGACGCCGGCGTCTTGTTCGCCAGTTACGATTCTGTATTCAGTTGGGACGGCAGTTCGCTGGAGGCGCTCCCCGGAGTCTTCTCGGGCTTGGGTGTTGCGGCGCTGGCGAAATACGACGGGGCAATCTACGCAGGCGGCAGCTTTACGGCGGTCGACAATCTGCCGATGTTGGGGATCGCGCGCTGGCAGGCGAACGACTGGCGTCCGGTGGGCGACGGATTGGAGGGCGACTCGTCGCCCGCCGACGTGACCGCATTTTGCACATACAACAACGAACTAATCGTCGCCGGCGGCTTTGTGCGCTCCGGCGCGACACCGCTCGCAAACATCGCACGCTGGGACGGCGCTGAGTGGCGCTCCCTTGGTCCGGGGGTGGATGGTCGGGTTTCCGCGCTCGCGGTGTACCAGGACATACTGGTGGTGGGTGGCTCGTTCATGCACGCGGGCGGGGCGGATGTGCCATACATTGCGCAATGGGATGGCAGCGGCTGGTCCTCCGTCGGCGCCGGCGTGAACAACTTCGTCGGCACCCTTGCGCTGCATTCGGGTCAATTGTATGCGACCGGCGGATTTAGCGTAGCCGGCGGTGTTCCGAGCCGTCACATTGCATCCTGGGATGGGGCCACATGGCGCCCGCTCGCCGACGGACTCACGTGGACCAGCATTCCAATCGCCAGCCATCGCGGCCGGCTTGTCGTGGGATGGCCGCGCGACTCTGAGCGTCCGTTCGCGTCGCTGTGGTCGCGCTGGGGCTGCCCGTTCGAGCAGGGCGACCTGGATTGCGATGGCCGCGAGAGCTTTTTTGATATCGAGCCGTTCTTGCTCGCGTTGTTCGATCGGAATGCCTATGCCGATCGGTATCCGAGCTGCGATCGGAGTCTTGCCGACATGAACTCAAACGGGGTGGTCGACTTCTTTGACGTAGAGCCGTTCGTCTGCGTGTTGCTGGACGAGTGTCCGTAGCAATCGGCGATCGACTGTGGTCGTTCGAACATCTGGCGACCGCACCGTGGATCGAAAGCGTGCGCAAGGCTGCGCACGCGAAGCCCGGGTCCGCGGATCCAGCATCCGGCGGAGCCTCAGGCGCGGACTGTGGCGACCGGTCACGACCGCGACTTCGCCGACCTAACTCTGCAGCCAGCGGACCGCCGGAGTCTACCCGGTGTCCGCTGGCTGCGAGTTGTCGTGCTCCGCAGGCGCTGGCCGGTCTACTCGCCCGCCGCCTTCGATTCGTCCTCGCCGGCCTCGTCGTCGGCAAGTTTGTCGCCGAAGCGTTCTTCGATGCGGGCTTCGATCTCCGCCAGGATTTCCAGTTGCTCGGCCGTCAGGAGCGCTTTGAACTGGTCGCGGGCCGCCTGGTGCGCCGCCTGTACGTCCGTGCGGAGCTGCGTGCGGATGGCCTGGATGGCCGTGCGCTGCTCATCGGTGATGTTGAGCGCCGTCGCCAGGCGGGCGAAGAAGCCGCGGACGCGCTCGCGAATCTCGCCGTCGCCGCCGAAGGGCCCGCCAGCACCATGCGGCCCGCCGGCGAACGGCCCGCCGGCGCCATGCGGCCCGCCGAACGGCCGGCCGCCGCGGAAGCGCTCGCGCAGCGCTCCGGGGGCGAGCGGCTCGCCGTCGCGGATCGAGGCGAACCGTTCGGCGCGAAGCTCGTCGAGCTTGGCGCGCTGCTCGTCGGTCAGTTGCAGCCGGATGTTGGCCAGGGCGGTGAGCCGCAGGAGGCGGATCTGCTGGTGCGTGTCGCGGAAGATCTGCTCGGCGGCGGCGCGCTGCTCGTCGCTGAGGCCGAGCTTCTGGCCGACGTGCCGGCGCGGACCGTGGCCGAACGGATGACCGAAGAACCCCAGGCCGCCGAACGCCGCCCGCGGGGCGCGATCGCCCAGCGCCGCATCGACGCCGGCGGCGAAGGCTTCGGCCGTGATCTCGCCACTGTCGAGCTGAGTCTGAAGGGCCTCGATCGTCGCCCGTTCCTCATCGCTGAGCAGCGGCGACGCGGCGGGCAGGCCCTGTTCGACTTGCAGGTCGCCTACGAACGACCGGAACGCCTCGGCGACGTCACCGCTCACGATCGAATTGAGCGGATCGGCGGCGGATTCGTTGCTGACCAGCGAGGTCGGGAGCAGGTTGGTGCCGCAACCGGCCAAAACCAGCAGCCCGCCGGCGGCCAGGATGGACCCGGAGAGGCGCAGGAAGCGCTTGACCATCATCGATGTAACTCCTTGTAAGAGCGGACGTTCGGCGTCAGTAGCGACAGGCGTACTCACTCGCCGTCGCGCTGTGTCGAACGCACGTCGCGTAACAGATCGCTCCAGTAAGACTGACGCAGCGGAAGCCAGCTTATTGCCCGGCGTCACGATTCAGCAACGCCCGACCGGGTCGCAGACGAGAATTCGCGGGTCGGTGTTGCAGGCGGATCACCGCGGCGCAGCCGAGCCGGGGACGCGGCGCGAGACGGGTTGCGAGGGGCGCTGAGCTTGTGAATCTTTTGGGCTTCACTCACCTTCGTGAACGGTTCGCGGGGCGGGCAGAATGCCCGCCCCACCCGGGAGCGAGCAGAATGCCCGCCCCACCCGGGAGCGGGCAGAATGCCCGCCCCACCCGGGAGCGGGCAG
>CAZVWB010000022.1:0-40384 GCA_964631045.1 uncultured Planctomycetales bacterium | reverse complement strand
ATGCCCGCCCCACCCGGGAGCGGGCAGAATGCCCGCCCCACCCGGGAGCGGGCAGGATGCCCGCCCCACCCAGGAGCGGGCAGAATGCCCGCTCCACCCTGGAGCGGGCAGGATGCCCGCCCCACCCAGGAGCGGGCAGAATGCCCGCCCCACCCGGGAGCGGGCAGGATGCCCGCCCCACCCAGGAGCGGGCAGGATGCCCTCCCCACCCAGGAGCGGGCAGGATGCCCGCCGCACCCAGAGAATCACACGCTCTCGGGCCCGGCGAGAAAAATTTTCGTTCCCAACAGCCGCGCGGGGCGGTCGTGCGTCTTCGTTTGGCCGGGAGTATGCGATGGAGCCGGCGGGTTGCGGCGGCCGAGCCGAATGGGAGCGGGCGCGGTCGCCGTAACCGGGGGATTTGACGAGTTCGCTGCGCGGCCAACGGCGCGGATGGCGGTCGAGAGAGTGCGAGGGTTGTGCGGCGCGTGAAGTTTTGCTGAGGGCGTGCGGGAAAGGGTACGAAACCGACGTGGGGTCGCGACGGGTCGCGGCGGACGTTCCGCCGGGACTCGTCGTCCCATTTGGTGGGGGCCGTTCGGCGCGCCACGCGCCTCACACCCTGCACGGCGCACCCTGTAACGCGTAATGCAATCGCGTGCGCAGCGGCGGCCCAGCGGCGGGGCGAGGGCACTGCTGCGGCGCGGCGATTGCGCCGCGCGTCACGTCTGTTGCGCTTCGGCGATGGCGCGATCCAGGCAGTCGAGCAGAAACTCGCAGTCGGCCTCATTCAGGCACATCGGCGGGGTGATCCGCAGCACGTTGCCGAAAAGCCCACCGCGGCCGATCAGCAGGCTACGGCGTCTGCACGCTTCAAGGACCGCAGCGGCCAGCGCGGTCGCCGGCGCCTTGCTCTGCCGGTCTGCGACCAATTCGATACCGAGCATCAGCCCGAAGCCGCGAACTTCGCCGATGCAGGCGTGCCGGTCCTGGAGCGCGAGCAGGCCGTGGCGCAGTCGCGCGCCCAGCGCGGCGGCGCGTGCCTGGATGCCGTCCGCCTCGATCGCCTCGAGCGTCGCCATGCCGGCGACCATCGCCAGCGGGTTGCCCGCGAAGGTGTTGAAGTGCACGCGGCGCTTCAGGTGGGTGGCGATCTCGGCGCGGGTGATGCACGCGGAGAGCGGAAACCCGTTCGCGATGCCTTTGGCCGTGGTCACGATGTCCGGCGTCACACCCCAGCGCTCGAAGCCCCAGTAATGCGACCCGCTGCGGCCCCACGCGGTCTGCACCTCGTCCGCAATGAACAGGGCGCCATAGCGCCGCGCGATCTCGTAGAGAATCGGGAAGTACTCGGGCGGCGGCACGACCACGCCGCCGACGCCCTGCACCGTCTCGGCGATTATTGCGGCCACCTCGCCGCTGGTTTGGTAGCGGATCACATCCTCGGCCGCGCGGGCGCAGCGAATGTCGCACGATGGATAGGTCAGGCCGAGCGGGCAGCGATAGCAATACGGCGCCGGCAGATGCGTGACGCCCGGCGGCGGCGCGACGGGAAACTTCCAGGTGCCTACGGCGGTCAGGCCCATCGTCGCCTGGGAACCGCCGTGGTAGGCGTTCTGGAGCGCCAACACTTCGTGCCGGCCGGTGTGCAGCCGGGCGAGCAGCAGCGCGATTTCGTTGGCTTCGTTGCCGGAATTCAGGAAATAGCTCGTGGTGAGCTGCGAATTCGGCGGCAGGGTCTGGGCGAGCCGCCCGGCGAGTTGCGGCATAGCCGGATGGGCGTAGATGGTCGTGCAGTGCACCAGCCTTCCGACCTGCTCGCGAAGGCGCTGCGTAACGAGCGGATGGCAATGGCCGACGCTGATCGTGACGATGCCGCCGAAGGCGTCGAGGTACTGCCGCCCGGTCTCGTCCCAGAGGTACTGCATGTGACCTTCGACGATGCAGAGCGGTTCCGCGTAGTACGTGAAGACGCCGGGCGACACGTGCGTCCGCCGCAGGTGCAGGATTTCCGCGCGGCTGGGGCCGTCGTACGCGGCCGGGCGGTGCGAGCTGATCGGGAGCGGAATCGGCTGCGGAGGGTCATTAATCATCGGACTAACCTTGGCGCGATTCTGGTTGTCTGACGTGACACATGGTCTACCGCCCACCGACGGCGGCGAAGTAGAGTAGAGCGTAGTCGAATCCGGCCGCGTTGTGCGGCGCCGCGCGACGCGCGGTCCGCGGCTCAGAGCCTCTGAACTTTCTGGCTTCACTGACATTCGCGAGCGGTTCGCGAGCCCCGTGGGCGGGCAGAATGCCCGCCCCAGCCCAAAAATTCACAGGCTCTCACTTGCACCAAGTCCACGTAGGAGCAGAACCGATGAGATCGTACTCACGCGGGCGCTTGTGCTTCATTTCCGTGTTGCTGGCTGCCGGCGGGACCGCGCTGGTCGAGGCGCAATCGTCATTCGTGAACTGGGAGACGCCGCACGTTTCGCCGCTGGCGCTCTCGGCCGATGGAGCGCGGCTGTTCGCGGTGAACACGCCGGACAATCGCCTGGAGATTTTCGACGTTACGACCGGGACGCCGGTGCCGATTGCGGTCGTTGCGGTCGGGCTCGATCCCGTCTCGGTGCGCGTGCTCGACGCCGGGGAAGTGTGGGTGGTGAATCACGTGTCCGACAGTATCTCGCGCGTGGATGTCGCCGCCGGGAACGTGATCGGCACGCTCAGCGTGGGCGACGAGCCGACCGACGTGGTGTTCGCGCAGGGTCGGGCGTTTGTGACGCTCTCGCAGCTCAATCAGGTGAAGGTGTATGACCTGGCCGATCTGGCCGCAGCGCCGACGACGCTGACGATCGAGGGCGAGGACCCGCGGGCGCTGGCGGTCAGTCCGGACGGATCGAAGGTGTACGCCGCGATCTTCGAGTCGGGCAACAGCACGACAATTCTCGATCGTTTCCAGGTTTCGAGCGGCAGCGGCCCGTACGGCGGCCAGAACCCGCCGCCCAACAGCGGCAACGCGTTCGTCCCGCCGATGCCGACGAATCCGCCGAATCCGCCGCCGCCGCAGGTCGCGCTGATCGTGCGCAAGGATCCGGCGACCGGTCAGTGGAAAGACGACAACGACCGCAACTGGTCGTCGTTTGTCACGTGGAACCTGCACGATCACGACATCGCCGTCATCGATGCGTCGACGCTGGCGGTGACCTACATCCCGCGGCTGATGAACCTGAACATGCACCTCGCAGTGGGGCCGACGGGGCAGATCGCCGTCGTCGGCACGGAGGCGACCAACGAGATTCGCTTCGAGCCGAACATCAGCGGCACGTTCGTGCGCAGCCACATGGCGATCATCGACCCGGCAAACCCGACCGCGCCGCAGATTTTCGACCTGAATCCGCACCTGGCGGACGAGTACGCCGCCAATTCGGCGTCCGCGCCGCCGGCCGAGCGCGTGGTGTCGATCGCCGACCCGCGCGGCGTGGCGTGGCGCAGCGACGGGGCCCGCTACGTGAGCGGCATGGGCAGCAACAATGTCGCGCTGGTTGGCGCGGCGGGAGCGCGCCTGGCGACGATCGTCGTTGGTGCGGGTCCGACCGGGCTGGCGCTGGATGAGGCCCGCGATCGGCTCTATGTGCTGAACAAATTCGACGGGACGGTCTCTGCGGTTCAGGTGAGCAGCGCCGCCGAGGCGGCGGTCGTGCCGTTCCACGACCCTACGCCGCCGGCGATTCGCGCCGGGCGGCCGTTTCTGTATGACGCGCCGCTCACGTCGGGGCTGGGCGTCACGGCGTGTGCGTCGTGCCATATTGATTCGCGCATGGATCCGCTGTCGTGGGACCTGGGCGATCCGTCGGGCCGGCCGAAGACGTTTAACCAGTTCTGTCAGGCGCCTGGTCAGTGCGAGAACTGGCACCCGATGAAAGGCCCGATGCGCACGCAGTCGCTGCAAGGGCTGCCGGGGACCGGGCCGCTGCACTGGCGCGGCGATCGCGAGAACCTGGCTGCTTTCAACCCGGCGTTCGTGGGCCTGCTGGGCGCGGATGCGGAGCTGTCCGCGGCGGACATGCAGGCGTTTTCGGACTTCCTCACGACGATCAAGTATCCGCCGAACCCCAATCGCAACGTGGACAACACGTTAAAGACGGCGCTGGGCGACGGGAACCCGGCCCTCGGGCTGGACCTGTTTGTAACCCGCCGATTCGACGGCGGCGCGCTGACCTGCGTGCAGTGCCACACTCTCGCAACCGGAACAAACGGTCAAATCACACCCGCGGGCGTCATGAACTCTGCGCAGAGCATGAAGGTGGCCCAGCTTCGGAACATGTTTGACAAAGCGGGCTTCCTGCGAACATCGAGCAACAACAATCTCGGATTCGGATTCACGCACGACGGTTCCGTGGACACCCTCGTCAACTTCCTGACGAATCCCGTGTTCCAGTTCTCGCCCGGGGGCGCCGGCATGCAGGAACGCCGTGACATCGCTGCGTTTCTGCTCTCGTTCAGCATCGATACGCACGCGGGCGTCGGCGTGCAGGTGACGCTCGACGGAGTCAACAACAACGACGCGGCGGCGGTGAACCTGATCAATCAGATGGTGTCGCTGGCGAACACCAATGCGGTCGGCCTGGTCGTAAAGGGAATTCAGGCGGGAGCGCCGCGCGGCTATCGCTACGGCGGTGCGAATCTGTTCCAGGCCGACGCCGCCGGGCAGACGATCAGCCTTGCGGCGCTGCGGGCGGCGGCGACGACCGGCAACGAACTGACGTGGACGCTGGTTCCGGCCGGCTCTCAGACGCGAATCGGCATTGATCGCGACCTTGACGGGGCGCTCGACTACGACGAGGTCACGGGCTGCGGCGATCCGGCCAACGCCGCGATTCTGCCGGGGCATTTCCTGGCGTGCGACAGCAATTGCAGCGGCAGCATCGACTTTTTCGACATCGATCCGTTCCTGACGGCGGTGTTTGATCCGATCGCCTACCAGTTGCAGCATCCCAATTGCAATCTGCGATGCAACAACGACGCGAATCAGGACGGCAATGTGGACTTCTTCGACATTGACGGTTTTCTGGCGTGTCTGTTCGGATGACGCGGGGCTGTGAGCTTGTGAATTTTTTGGGTGGGGCGGGCATTCTGCCCGCCCAAGGGCTCGCGAACCGCTCACGGAAGTAAGTGAAGCCAATAAGTTCACAGGCTCTGTCGCCCGGGGCGAAGCGAAAGCGCGAGCGGGCGTCGCGGCGACGTGTGAGCGCGCAGCGCCCGAGCCTGAGTTGGATTGCGGGCGAACCGGACACTGAAGGGGCGCACCCACGCACGCCTGGGTCGCCCCTTCCGGGCTTTGTGAACCGCCGATTCGTAACCCCCGCGCGACGCTCCGGCGCAGTGAAGGGGGGCTTACCGCTTCGCGAAGCCGCTTCGCGGGCATCGCAGACCGGGTGAGCCGCGTGCGGTGGTTCGCTTGCTGTGATACAAGGCTGTTACACAACCCGCCGGCGGCGAGCCAATACTCTCATAGCCGGGCATTGGCCGGCTGCCGCGTGCCGAAGGCGAGTTCGCGCGTCGCCGTTGACGCCCGGCGCAAGTGCGATCGCGGAAGTGCGATCGCGCCGGCCGCTTGCGACCGATGCGACTGAGTAACTCCGATGCCCGCGAAACGCATCCTGGTGATCGAGGACGACTCCGCCATCCGCCTGGGGGTTGGCGACGCCCTGCGCGGCGCCGGGTACGAGGTGCTCGAGTGCGGCGACGGCCGGTCGGGGCTGGATCGGGCCGTGCAGTCCGAGTTCGAGCTGCTGCTGCTCGACCTGGTTCTCCCGTTTCGCGACGGCTTCGAAATCCTCCGCGACGTGCGGCTGGCGCGGCCCACGCTGCCGATCATCCTGCTCACCGCCCGCCATGCCGAGGCCGATCGCGTCCGCGGATTGAAGATGGGCGCGGATGACTACGTCGTCAAACCGTTCAGCGTGAAGGAACTGCTCGCGCGGGTCGAAGCCGTGCTGCGCCGCTCGCCCGAGCGCCCGAGCGATCGCCGCGAAGTGCGTTTCGCCGGCGGCCTGGCCGACCTGGAGCGGAGCGAGGTGCGCTTCGACGACGGCTCGCGCGAGCCGCTCTCGGAGCGCGAACGCGAATTGCTTCGCTATCTCGCCGGTCGCGCGGGGCAGCCGGTGAGCCGCGAGGAGATTCTCTCGCGCGTGTGGCGGCTCGACCCGCGACACGTCGAGACCCGCACGATCGACATGCACGTCGCGCGGCTGCGCGAGAAGCTCCGCGACGCCGGCGAACCGCGCGTATTGCGCACGATTCGGGGCAAGGGCTACATGCTGTTGATCGCGGGGGAGCCGCAGTGAAACGCCCGTGGCCGGCGGCCCTGGTTCTGGCGGCGTGCCTCGCGGTGCTTTGCGGGGCGATGGCCTGGGTCAGCGGCAAGGTGCTGGAGCTTGATCGCGCGGAGCGCGCCGCCCGCGCGCTGGCCGATTCGGAGGAGCGCGTCCGCCTGGCGCTCTGGCGGATGGAGTCGGCCATCGGCCCGCTGCTGGCCGAAGAGAGCGCCCGGCCATATTTCACGTACGCCGCGTTCTATCCGACGCAGCGGGCCTACGACAACATGCTCGGCGACTTCACGCCGGGCGAGCTGCTGCTGCCGTCGCCGCTGCTGGGCGAGTCGCCGCCGCTGACGCGGATTCACTTTCAACTCGACGAATCCGGACCGCCGACGTCCCCGCAGGCGCCCGAGGGGCGGGCGCTCGCGCTGACGCTGCGGGAATTCGCCGATGAAGCCGCGCTGCAGCCGGCGCGCGAGCGCTTCGCGGCGCTCTGCCGGGGCATGGACTTCGCCCGGCTGCACGCGGCGCTGGGAGAAGAGATCGCGCTTACCCCGTCGCGCGTGGCGATCACCGCGCCGAGCGAGCCGGTTCAGCAGCGCGGCGGCCAGGTGGCGCAGGTCATGCAGCAACAGGCGGAGTTCAACAAGTCCGACTTCGAAGCGCGCCGGCAGACCTACTCGAACATGACGGCGCAGCGGGCGGGCAATCGCCTGCTCGCGCCGCCGCCCGGAGTCAGCGAGGGGCTGCTGCGGCCGGTTTGGTTCGAGGGCGAGCTGCTGCTGCTGCGCCGCGTGCGCGTCAACGACCGGGTGCTGATCCAGGGCTGCCAGCTCGATTGGCCGGCGATTCGCACGCTGCTGTGCGGGGCGGTGGCCGACCTGCTGCCCGCGGCCATGCTCGAACCCGTGACCGCCGCGCAGCCGGAGCCCGGCGAGCGCCGCATGGCGGCGCTGCCGGTGCGGCTGCTGCCCGGGGCGGTAGGCGTTGCGTCCGCGTCGCGGGCGTCCCCGTTACTGTGGTCGCTCGGTTTCGCCTGGGGTGGGGCGCTGCTCGCGGCGGTTGCGGCGGCCGCGCTGCTGATGGGCGCGCTGACGCTTGCGGAGCGCCGCGCCGCGTTCGTCTCGGCCGTGACGCACGAGCTTCGGACGCCGCTGACTGCGTTTCGGCTCTACACCGAGCTTCTGGCCGACGGGCGCGTCACCGATCCGCAGCGGCAGCAGCTCTATTTCACCACGATGCACACCGAGGCGCGGCGGCTCGAGCATCTCGTGGAGAACGTGCTGGCGTTCGCGCGGCTGGAAGGCGGGCGCAGCGGCGCCCGCCTGGAGAATCTGACGCCGGCCGATCTGTATGAGCGCGTTCGCCCGCGGCTGGAGCAACGTGCGGCGCAGGCCGGCGCGGCGCTGCTGTTCACGCCTGAGGCTGCTTTCGCCGATGCGTACCTGCGTGTGGACGTCGCGGCGGTCGAGCAGATTCTGTTCAATCTGGTGGATAACGCCTGCAAGTACGCGGTGGGGCGCGGTGGGTCGATGATTCGCGTCGAGGTCGAGCGGCGGGCCGGGCTGGCTTTCCTGCGCGTTCGCGACGACGGCCCGGGCATCTCGCCGCGCGAAGCCCGCCGGCTGTTCCGCGCCTTCCACAAGTCTGCCGAAGATGCAGCGCACTCGGCGCCCGGCGTGGGGTTGGGGCTGGCGCTCTGCCGCCGGCTGGCGCGCGGCATGGGTGGCGATCTGCGGCTGGATCGCGGCTCCGCCCCCGGCGCGTGCTTTGTGCTCAGTATGCCGGTCGCGGCGGCCGGTTGACCGGCGGTCATTCGGCGGCAGGCGTTTTCACCAAACGGCGCTGCCGCCGGTGCAGTTGGTCAGTTCAGGACGGGGGGCGCGTTCGCCCGGCGGCGAGTCACCACCAACCCCATCCCCAGAAGTCGAACCCGTCGTCGTAGCAGCAGTCGTCGTAGTAGTACTCTTCCACGACGACGTAGTCATCGTCGTAGTCGCGATCGTATCGCGGTACGAACGCGACATTGATATCCGGGATGTTGCAGGTCACGGTCTGCGCCGCGGTTGCCGTGGCAAGCAGACCGACCATCGCGAGTTTCTGATACCAACGTTTCATTGCACGCTCCCGTCAAACACGCTCGTCGCACCCCAGCGGGACAGACACCCAGCAGCATATCAGGTTAGCCGGGGCAAAAATCGTCTGAGGCGAGCAAGTCGCGGAGATTTTCGCCATCGTAAGTGCTTGTTAGATAAGTGGTTGAGGCGTTTATGCGCCCGGCCGGGAGCCCGCGCCGGTCCTGCGGTGGCGCGCCGCTTGCCGCTACGATCAATCGAGAATGCACGATGGGGAGCGGGGTGTGTCGGGCCGAGACGGAGATATCCCATGTTGGCTCGTCTGTTCCCCACGCTGATGATCGCCGCCGCGTTTTTCGTCGGAAGCACCGATCGAGCGGCGGCGCAGGGCCCGACCGCCGTCTGGACGCGGGTGCAGTCTGCGGAGCCGCCGGCGCGCTACGACTACGCGCTGGCCTACGACGACCTGCGGCGCGTGACGGTGCTCTTTGGCGGCCGACGGCCGGATGGCGCGCGGCTTGCCGACACCTGGGAGTTCGACGGTGATCGCTGGCGGCAGGTCTTTGTGAGCGGTCCGCCCGGGCGCGATCTGGCGCGAATGGTGTTCGACACGCAGCGGTCGGTCTGTCTGCTCTTCGGCGGGTTCGACTCCTCCGGCGGCGCGCTCGACGACACGTGGGAGTACGACGGGGTGAGCTGGCGACTCGTCGCCGCGGGTGGGCCCGCGCCGCGCGGCGCTTTCGGTTTCGCGTTCGACTCCGAAGCGGGCGCGGCGGTGCTGTTTGGGGGTTGGGATGGCGCGCCGATCCGCGACGGCTGGACATGGGATGGCGCCAGTTGGTCGCCGACAGGCGGGCTGCTGCCCGATTTGAGATACGACCTGGACATGTGCTTCGACGCCGTGCGGCGGGTGTGCGTGCTGACCGGCACGCGCGAGGACACCCGCGACCCCGATCCGATCGACGTGTGGGAGTGGGACGGAAGCGCGTGGCGCGAAGCGTGGGCGGGCGACCTGAACGGTCCTTTCGCGGGTGTCGGGCACGGGCTGTCCTACGACGCCGTTCACGAAGTGGCGACGCTGATTGGGTGGCGGCTGCGCGGCGAGTATTTCGAAAGTGCGACTTTCGAGTGGAGTGGCAGCGGATGGGCGGATGCCGACGACGCGCCGCTGCGCGGCGGGCAGGCGATCGCGTTCGATCTGAATCGCGGCGTGGTCGTGGCGCCGGGAACGCCGGAACAGGACGTGACCTGGCGCTGGGATGGTCGCGTGTGGAGCATTCGCGTGGTTGGCTCGCCGCCGGGCGGTGGGGGCGGGGCGCTCGCGTTCGACGAATCGCGCGATCGCTTCGTGCTTTATGGTCCGCAGGTCTGGGAGTTCGGCGGCGACGGGTGGATGATCGATGCCGCGTATGGGGCGCGGCTGCGGCTCGCGGGGCTGCCGCACTCGCATGTTTCCGTAACGCGGTTTCCTGATCGCGGGTTCGCGTATGACGCGCAGCGCGCGGTCAGCGTCGTATTCGGCAAGACGTGTCTGGGCGGCGGGCAGACGTGTGCATCGTTCACGGCGGAGTGGAACGGGTCGGCGTGGCGCACGCTCAGCACGAGCGACGCGCCGCGCGACGCACCCGCGATGGTGGCGATTCCCGGCGTGGGCGTTGTGCGTTTCGGCGGCGACGGCGCATCTGACGAATCCGCCGGCACGGGCAGCGACCTGTGGCGGTGGGATGGGCAGCGGTGGCTCGAGTATCCGCTCCGCGGCGCGCGGCCGGCTCCGCGTTCTCATGCCGGCATGGTGTATGACGCCGATCGCAGCGTGCTGGTGTTGTTCGGCGGGCTCTCGGGCGGCGGCGCGCTCGGAGACCTCTGGGAGTGGGACGGCGCGAACTGGGCGCAGCGCGATGCCTCCGGTCCCGCCGCGCGGTTTGGTCATAGCCTGGTGTACGACGCGCGCGCCAGCCGGACGCTGCTGTTCGCAGGTCAGGGCGGCGAATCCGTGCTCTCGCCTGTGTATTTCGACGATCTGTGGTCCTGGGATGGCGATGCGTGGGAGCGGGTGAGCGTCACCGGCGGCTTGTCGCCGCGGGCGCGCTCGCGTGCCGCCGCCGCGGTTGACGCGCTGACCGGCGAGATGTTCCTTGCGGCCGGCGAGGCCGGTGCGAGCCTGCCGCTGGATGATGTCTGGATTCTCGCGTTCGACCCCGGCGACGATGTCGGCGACAACGACAACAACGACAACAACGATAACGGCGGCAACGATAACGACGGCGGCAACGATAACGGCGGCGGCAACGACAACGCCGCCAACGATAACAGCGGAAATGACAACGGCGGCGGCGCGACGCCGGCGCCATGCGCGGCGGCGGCTGCTGCGCCGCTGGCGCTGCTGCTGTGCGGGCGTCGCCTTCGGGCGGCGCGGCGCCGCGCTGCTATCTGAAGAGCGCGCTGATGCGCGCGTACAGCAGAAGCGCGCCGATGCCGGCGCCCAGCCCCACCAGTGCGAGAAGCGCGCTGCTCGGAAGCGGCGCTGCCGCCAGCAGCGGCCACGCGCCGCTTCGCCGCAGCGCGTGGAGCACCGCGCTCAGGATCACCGACGCCGTTGCGATCGCCACGCCGGCGGCCGCCAGCGCGCAACCGCGCTGGCCCAGTCGCTGCATTGCGAGCGACGTGTACGCCAACAGCAGAACCGGCGGCGCGCCCGCCAGCGCGATCAGCGCGCCGGTGTTGGCGCGCACCACACCGCGGATGACCAGTGCAAGCACGAGCACGGTCGGCGCGGCGACCAGCGCGATGCGCGTGACGCGCCGGAGCGAGAACCACGACTCATCGCGAACTCGAGGATCGCGGGCGGTGATCAACAACGCCCCCAGCAACAGCAGCCCGAGGCCCAGGAACACGATCGGCGGAACGATCATCGCCGTGAGCACCAGCCCGCACGCGATCCAGCCGGCCCCATCGCCGATCAGGCTTGGATATGCGACTTCGCGCTCCGCGGCCACGCGCAGGCTGGCGAGCACCGGTTCGGCGCACTCCGGACAGAGCGCCTCGCGCGGGAGCATTCGCAGGTTGTAGCCGCATCGGGCGCAGGGCAGATCCACCGCAACGCGATTGTCCGCGTCCAGCCGCACTTGCCCCAGCGAAGGCGCCGCCGGTGATTCGATCGAGAGGCTCCGGGGGTGGTCAATTCGCGAGGGTCCGGACGGCGACGTTGAAGTCGAGCAGCAGCGGTCCGTGATCGAAGGTGAATTCGATGGTGTCGCCGCAACCGAAGTCGCTGCCGTCGCGCTCGACGTCCGAGTCCGTCTCCGGTCCGATCGATCCGACAAGCTGCAAGTCGGCCGCGCGAATCGCCACCGCCTGCAAGTCGTCGCAGTCGCGCGAGAACTCGGCGGTCTGTCCCGCGGCGATGGTGAACTCGATCGACGTGCCGACCTGTTCCAGCACGTCTTTCAGCAGGTTCTGGTCGCTGCTGTACACCACCTCGACCTGAATCGGGAAGTCGCCGTTGTTCACCAGCCGCACGGTGGTCTGGTTCGCGCCGATCAGCCCCACCAGCGTGTTGCAGCCCGGCGCGACCAGCAGCAGCGCGTTCAGGAGCAGGATGGCCCACACCTCATGGACGGTCAGCGAGGCACGCATGGAAAACCTCCGTGTTGGGGCGAATTCGCTGCGGCGCGGATCCATCCGCGCGCCGCGCACCGGGGAGTATAGCCGTCGCACGGTCCGCCCTGGCGCTGAGAGCGATGACGAAGCGCCCCGGGGGTTGCATCTCGCAACCGGTTGCGGCGCACCGGGTGGAGCGGGCATTCTGCCCGCTCCGCCCAGGCAACCCCGTTCGGCGGGCAGGATGCCCGCCCCACCCTGCGAAATGCAACCGCTGGCGAGATGCACCCCGCCCCGGGTCGCGCGGTCAAGCCGTCTCCGACGCGTCGGACGCGTCGTGGCTCGGCGGTGAAGTCGGGGCGTCGATCTCGCCCTTCGGGCGCGTCTTCCAGCGGCGATGGACCCACAGATATTGATCCGGGTAGCGTCGGATCGAGCGCTCCATCGCCCATGAGTATTCCTGCGTGATCCAGCGCAGCGGGTCGTCGCGGCGCTCCCAGTCCTGCGGCTGAATGATCTGCTCCACGGCGATTTCATAGTGAAAGCCGCGTCGCGTGCGGGCCGCGTAGCCGACCACGATCGGCACGCGGTGCCGCATCGCCAGCAGCCCGATCGATTTGTAGGTCGACGCGGCGCGGCCGAAAAACTCGACGAACAACGCCTTGCGCCCGGCGTTCTGATCGGCGATGAAGCACAACGTGCCCCCGGCGGCCAGCAGGTCGTCCGCCGAACCCATCGCGCCCTTCTTGAACAGCAGCGACAGTCCGCCGGCCTGACGCGAGCGCATGAGGAAGCTGTTGAGGAACGGATTGTCCAGCGGGCGCATCAGCGCCGTCGTCGGCAGCCCGAGCCGGGCGATCGTGTAGCCCAGCAGCTCGATGTTGCCGAAGTGCGGCGTCACCATGATGACCCCCCGGTCGCCGAGCAGCTCGCGCAGCGCCGGGCCCAGATCGCGCAGGACGACGTAGCGCGACCAGGACCATTCGTTGACCATCCGCGGCGTCATCACCAGCTCGACCAGGTAGACCTGCGCGAAGTGCTCGAACGAGCGCCGCGCGATGCGCCGCAGCGCCGCTTCGCCGTAGGAATCTCCCAGCGCCCGGCGCAGGTTGTCTAGCGCGATCTCGCGATGCCGGCGCAGCAGCGCCCACCAGAGATCGCCCAGCAGCCGCGCGGTGACGAGGTTGGCGGAGATCGGGAAGCACCCGATGACGCACGCCCAGAGCCGCATCGCCAGGTAGACCGCCAGCATCCCGAGCGCCGCGGTCCACGAGCCGCCGACGGCGCGGGCCTCGCGCCAGTCCTGCCGCCAGGCTGCGACGCTCATCCGCCGGCTCCGGCCGCGGGGCTCGTCGCCGTCGCCGAAGTCGCGCCCGGCGAGGCGGTCGGCAGCAGGTCGCCGATGCCCGCCTCGACTCGCCGCATGCGCTGCTCCAGGCGCTGTCGCAGTTTGTCGCTGATCGCAAACTGCGGCGGCGGGCCGTCGGGGGGGCGGTTCGAGACGAGCAGGAAGTGCTGATGCTCGCGCCCCTTTCGCGTGCGCAGCCAGATGTGATGCGGCGGCGGCGGCACGCCCAGCTTTGCGGCGATGTGATCGGCCGCGACGGAGAACAGCGCGTAATCTTCGAGCGTCATGACGAGAAACGCCGGCTCGGCGGCGCTAAGCCGGCGGATCATCTCGACCGCCGTCAGCCAGATTTCGCGATCCAGGGACCGCCGGCCGCCCTGAAGCCTGAGCAGTTCCAGTTGATCGATGATCCGCGGAAAGCGCACGTCGCCATACCACGTGTGCCGCGGATCCTGCGCGCCGATGTGCCGGATCGCCGCGATCTGCTCGGCGCTCAGCGTGGCGCGAAGTTGCGCGGCGAAGTCGCGGAACGGCGCCTGCGACACCAGCAGCGGCCCCAGCGCCGGCCAGCCGTACGACCACGAAGCCCACATCATCAGCACGATCGCGGCGAAAGAAGCGTGCGGACGGCGGCGGAGATACAGCAACGCGGCCGCGATCGCGCCGGTGCAGAAAATCGCCGCAAAAATCGCGTAGGCCGGCCACGCCGCGTCCCACGCGACGCCCTCGGAGTGTCCCTTGTGCTTCCACCAATAGTAGAGGCCGTAGGCCCCGGCCCCCAGTCCTGCGGGGATCAGCGTGCAGATCGCCGCGACCGACCCGCGCGTGCGGCGCGGCGGGTGCACACGGCGCGGATCGAATAGCGCGGCCAACTCCACGCCCAGCAACACGAACAGCGGCGGCAGCGCCGGGAGGAAGTAGCGCATTTCCTTGCCCGCGGACGCCGTGAAAAAGGCCAGGTGCGCGAGAAACCAGACCAGCAGAAACACCACGCCGTCGCGGTTCAAGCCGCCGGGGGCAGGGCGGCGCAGCGCGAGCAGCGCCTTGCCCAGAGCCGGAAACAGCGAGAACGAGAAGGGCGCGCAGTACACCAGCGCGGCCAGCGGATAGATGAAATAGAGTCCCAGGTCGGTTCGCTGATTCTCGACATTGGGCAGGTCGCCGGTGAAGCGATCGAGAAACTCGACGCGCCACTTGTCCCACGCCGTGGGTTCTAGCAGCAGAACGGCGATCGCCCAGGGGGCCCACGGCAGCGCGAACGCCAGCACGCCCAGCCCGTGGATCGGCTTCAGCAGCATCCGCCAGCGGGCGGTGAGCAGCACGTACACAAACGCCGGCAACCCCACCGTCACCAGCGTCATCGGCATCTTGTAGAGCATGCCCAGCCCGGCGAAGAAGTAGCAGCCGATCCAGAGCAGGTTGCGCTTGAGGCCGGCGGGCTGATCGGCCGCGGCGACCCACAGGCACGCCAGCGACGTGGCGGTGCACGCGGCCACACCCAGATCGCTCGCGCCGCGCTGCGACCAGTAGAGGATCAGGACGCTGGATGCGGCCGCAAAGCCCGCGAACACGGCGGCGCGCTCGCCCGCGATGCGGCGCGTCAGCCAGAATATCGTGCCGACGAGCAACACCGCCCAGAACACATTGGGGATGCGCGCGGCGGCTTCGTCGATCGGCGCGCCGCGGGCCGCAGCCGCCGCGATCACCGCCCAGTACGGCCCCGGGGACTTCTGCATGCGCGTCTCGCCGCTGAAGCGCGGCACGATTCTCTCGCGCCAGGTCCGGCCCTCGTTCATCTCGCGGGCCGTCTGCGCCACCCAGCAATCGGTCGGCTCGAACCCGGCGCCGCCGCTGAGATTCGAACTGCATAGCAGCGTCGTCGCCGCCAGCAGCGCGGCGAGCCATATCCACCCCGAACGTGACAGAGGTTGCGGAGACGCCGCCGGCGGCGGCAGCGGCGCTGCAATCGGCGCGGGCGAGTGGTTCATGGGGCGTGTCGCCGAGCCTCCCGATGCGAAGAGTGAGTTGTGCGGCGGCCGCGCGACGCGGATCGCGGGGCAGCGGAACTCGATCGGGCCGCGTCGTCTACGCGGCGGGGGCGTCCATCGCCGCGCCGACCGGGCCTTCCATCGCTTGATTCACGCGGTGCATGAGTTCGAGGTAATCGGCCTGGGCCCGCATGAACTGCTTGATCTCGTCGTTGGACGAGAGGCGGCCCTCGAGCTCGCGGGCCTTGTGCTTGTCCGCGACTTCGATCGGCTGCTGCTGGGCGCTGAGCTGCTGGAGTTTCTGCATGTGCGTCGAGTACTCGCGGAGCGCGTCGCGCGCGGCGGGGTTGGCGTCGATCGCGCGCCGCGCCGCGAAGAACGCCTGCACGCGCGGGTGTTTGACGAGCGCCTGCCCCAGCGCCTCGGCCTGACGCAGCAGTTCATCGAAGTCCGACATGGATTCACCGTTCGCTTGAAGTTGTCGAAAGACGGAACGCGCGGACATCCTAGCGGCCGCGCGGGCCGGACGCACGCCGCCAAGCTCCGCAGCGAGGCTCGTGGTCGTGGAGGTTCGCGAACCGCTCACGAGAGTAAGTGAATCCCAAGAGTTCACAAGCTCTCCGGCCCGTGCGATGCGATTGCCGTGCCGCACGAAGCCGAACACGACCGATCCGCTCCGCCCGGCCTTAGTCTTCGCCCAGCGCCGCCAGCAACACGCACGGTTGCTGCGGCGGTCGGTGTTTGAGCTCCGTCCGCAACACGTCCTGCGCCTGGCGCAACTCGATCAACCCGCTCAGGTCGATGATGCGGCTCTCGACGAGCGCCACGCAGCGCGGGATCCGCGCGCCGGCGTCGCTATACCGCGCGTGCGAGAGCGCCAGGCTCTCCAGCTCGCGGTCCGCCGCGGCCACCTGCGTGCTGCGAACATCCGCGTGGTTGCACGCCCAGCGTATCGCGCTGCGGCGGTCCAGCACGCGAATCGCCGCGCGCCGCTCGCGGATCAGCCCGGCCAGGCGGCGCACGCGATGCTCCGCCAGCCACACCGCCAGCCCCGGCGTCTCCGCGACCACCCGCGGCGGTGCGACGACCGCCGCGGCGAGCGCGGCGATGCTCTCGCGAACCACCTCGGCGGCTTCCGCGGCGTGCGAGCGCGCCCCGCCGGCGGCGCGGCGCGTGTCGGTGGCGCCCTCCGCCGTGGCGCAGAGCCGATTCTGAAGCGCGTCCACCTCGACGAACACCTCGATCGTCTCGGGAACGGCGCCCATCTGCAGCACGCGGGCGTAGACTTCTTCGCGAATCGCGCGGATGTCCTCCGGCGTCGGCGACACCACCGTACGCTCGACGCTGTCGCGCAGCAGCGCGAGAGCCACGCCGATCGCGCTGATCACGTCGGCGTTTTCGGCCAGCTCGAACGGCAGCTTCATGCGCTGCGCGACATACGGCACGATCGCCGCCGCGCCGCCGCCGCCGCCGATCAGCCGCAGGAGGCTGCGGTCGAGCTTGTAGTCGCGCACCAGGCCGTCGATCAGCCGCAACACCGGCTCGGAGGCGCGTTCGAGGAGCTGCCGGGCGACGTCTTCGGGGGCCGCGCAGTGCGGGACGCGCGTCTGCGCTGCGCGAAAACCGGCGACGATCGCTTCGGGCCGTCCGCGGGCCGGGTCGCCGTCGGGAACCAGGCCGAGCAGATTGGCGGCGCACGTCGGCGTGATGGCGACCGGCGCGTCCGCAGCTTGCGCGGCCAGGATGGCGTCGCCCTCGACCTCAACCGTTCCCGCCGTTGTTCCCGCCGGCGGCTGGTGCTCGAAGCTGAGGTATCGCAGTCCGGCGATGTGAGCGCTGCGCGGTCCGACCGCGGCGATCGTGCCGCCGCGCAAAACCGCCAGCGACCCGCCGGCGACGCCGATGGTGCGCACGTCGAGCGTGCGGACGTGCAGCTTCTGCCCGCCGACGGCGGCGCTGCGCACCTGGCAGCGTGCGTTCTTGATCGCGCTGATGTCGGTGCTGGTTCCGCCGACTTCGAGGAAGATTCCGTCGCTGACGCCCGCGTAGAGCAGGGCCGCGGCCACGCCGGCCGCCGGCCCGGAGAGCATGGTGAGGATCGGCCGGCGTCGCATCTCGCGCAGGTCCATTACGCCGCCGTCGCTGCGCATGATCATGATCGGGGCCGAGATTCCGGCCTGTCGCACGGCCATCTCGGTCATGTCCGCGGTTTGCAGCATGCGCGGCAGCATGCTGGCGTTGATCACGGCGGTGCGGGTCCGGATGCCCAGTCCGTGCAGCCGGCTGACGTGATGCGTGGCGGTCGCGGGCAGGCCGACCCGCGCGGCGACTTCGCAGATCCGCTGCTCGCGGGTCGGGTCGTCGACGCTGAACGCTTCGGCCGCGACGATTACCGCCGCGCCGGCCTCCTTCAACTCGCAGAGCATGCGCTCGATCGCGGCGTCGGTGGCGGCGCTGCCGCGCAGGAAGCGGTGGATGGTCCTCAGCCGCCGTCCGGGCGCGAGCGGAATCGGGCGGATGTTCGTCTGACGCCGCGCGAGCCACGCGCTGCCGGAATCCGCCACGGCCAGGATGCCGACCGGCGCCACGTCGCCCTCGAGCAACGCATTGGTGGCCTGCGTGGTCGAGTGCGCGATGACGACCACCTGTTGCGGCGACAATCGGCACTCGGCGAGCAGCTTCAACAGGCTTTCGACCACGCCGCGGGCGACGCCCTCCGCGGCCCGGTGTGTGGTCGGGACTTTGGCTTTGCCGCGCAGCGCGTGCGTGGCGGCATCGATCGCGACGGCGTGGGTGAATGTGCCGCCCACGTCGATCCCGACGCGCACGCGGGTTTCTGCGCTCTCGACCGAGTGCGTGCTCATTGTGGGAAGGGCGATGACAGGTTCGGGCGGAGCGCTCGGATGCGCGCCATCTCTTCTCGCGCCGCCGGCTCATCGCCGGATGCCAGATGTGCGAAGACCAGTGCGTAGCGCGCGGCGACATCATCCGGCGGCGCTGCGGCCAGCGCCGCCCGCATCTGCGGCAGGCCGCCGGTCTCGCGCAGGCCGAGGATCCACAGGCTCACAAAGTCGCGGTTGTAGGGGTCGAGCTCACGCGCTCGCGCCAGCGGTGCGACGGCCTCCGCCGGGCGGCCCGCGCCGGCCGTGACGCGGCCGAGCCAGAACCACGCCGGCGCCGCGCGCGGGTTCAACTCGGTCGCGCGCTTCAGGCTCGCGACCGCGGCGTCGATCTGGCCCAGGTCGGCTTGCAACAGCCCGAGGCGAAAGTGCCCTTCGACGAGGTCCTGTCCGCGGCCTGCGGCGATCAGCCGTCGAAGCTCCGCCTCCGCCCGCGCGGCGTCGCCCAGCAGCAGATAGGCCCGCGCCAGTGCGATCCGCGGCGGGCCTAACTTGGGGCGGCGGCGCACGACGCGCTCCAGCACGTCGACCGCCGCCTGCGGACGGCCGATGCGGGCCGCGAGATCGACGAGGTTTCCCGGCGCATCGGTCATCTCGGGCATCGCCGCCAGCGCCGCGGCGAGGTATTGGAGCGCATCCTCCCCACGCCGTTGGCGGGCCAGCGTCTCGGCCAGTTTGCCGAGCGCGGCGTGGTACGTCGGCTCGACGGCCAGCGCCCGGCGCAGGCGCCGCTCGGCCGCGGCGATGCGCGCGGCCTCGTCGCTGCTGCCCGGATCGGCCACCGCCAGGTGCAGAGCACCCAGCGCGGTCTCCGTGGTCGGCGTGACCAGCAGCGCCGCCCCCGACGCGAGCTCGTAATGCCGCACGGCGCGCGCCACGCTCTCGCGCACCGCCGCGTCGAGCGCCCCGCCCGCCGCATGCTGCTGCTCCGTCGCAAGATCGCGGTAGTAGTCGCCCTCGTGCGTGTGATACTGCACGAACGCCGAGTGCAGCAGCAGGCCGAGCAGCAGCAGCGCCCCGGCCGCGTACGCCGCGCCGATGGGTCTCCAGCGCCCGGCGGCGCGAAGTTGCCAGTTGTGCAGCCGCACCGACGGCTGCGTCAGCAGCCGGGCCGCCGTCAGCAGCAGAAACGCGCAGATCGCCGCGGCGCCAAGCGCGAGCAAAAACGGAATCTTGTCATACAGGCCGCGCAGGGCGTATAGCGCCATCAGAAACAGCGCTGCGAGCCACAGTTCTTCGCTCCAGGAGTAATCGAAGCGGCGGGCCGGGGCCTGGGCGCGGGCGGCGGGCCGAGTGACGGTCGGTCGGCCGAAGCCGAAGTAGAGCGCGTTCTTCGGGCAGACGTCGATGCAATCCATGCACTTCATGCAGCCCGGGTCGACCACCATGCCGAAGCGCCGCACTTCTTCGTGCACCCGCACGTTCGACGTGCAGGTTGCGGTGCAGTGCCCGCAGCCTTCGCAGGCGTCGGTCACGCGAATCTTGCCGGGCGCGAATGCGTCTGCCGGGGCGAAGAAGCCGCCGTACGGGCATGCGTAGGTGCAGAAGCCCTTGTTGCCCAGGAAGTACACGATCAGAGAGCCGCACACGAACAGCGTGATCAGGGCCATGATCGGGCCGGGCATCGTCACCCAGAATGTGTCGGTCACGATGTGCGCCTCGAAGCGCGGCCAGCCCTCGCCGACTCCAAAACGCCGCGCCAGCGGCCACAGAAACATGTAGAACGCCGCAAGCAGCGGGACGAACACCAGCAGCCGCGATCGAAACGGCCGCGGCCGCAGACCGATGCGCTTCAGCAGCCACGTCGAAAGGTCCTGATACGCGATCAGGTGGCAGCCCCAGCCGCAGAAGAACCGCCCGAAGACGAGCGTGGAGAGGATCGCCAGCGAGAACAGCACCACGCCGGCGTTCACCAGTCCGTCGCGCGTCGTCTGGATCGCCTCGCTGGGTTCCAGCGGCGTCAGCGTAGCGCCCGCCACGCGCCAGTGGATGAAGTGCGCCACCATCACGACGTGTACGAGCACGAGCGACAGCGTGCGCCAGCGACCGCGCCGCGACGGGCGCACCGCGCCGCAGCCTCCCGCACGCGCGTGCGCACGAAACTGCGGCAGAGCGATTCCAGCGCTGGCCGGACGTTCCACGGAACTCCTTCGGCGGACACAGCCGCGTGAGGGCGGTGCGTTGCTGTGAAGCGAATTGTAGCCCCGTGCGCCCCAGGCCGAAGCGCCCGGCTGCTCGGCATGTTTCGAAGAGCTTGTGAGTTTGTTGGGTGGGGCGGGCATTCTGCCCGCCGGCCGCTCTCGCGAACCGCTTCCGAAACTGATCGAAGCCGTATGATTCACAAGTTCTGACGTGGGCGGTGGTCCTGGGGTGCGATGCGGGAAGCGGCGGCGCGGGCGGCCGGCCTCAATCGCGGTTCGCAGCCCCGACCAGACCCGCGAGCAGGTCGGGTCGCGTGGTCCGCAGCAGTCGAAACGTCTGCGCCGCGCGGCCCTCCGGCGGCAGCGCGTCGTGCGCGCGACGCTGCGCCGCGGTCAGGTCTTGCCGCACCGTCTGCAAGGCCTGGTCGATCTTGCGCTTCCAGTCCTGCGTCTCCGGCGGTTGGGCGGCAAACCCGCGCGCGTCCGCGAGGATTTCGCGCGCGTTGGGCATGCGCTGCAGGTCTGCAAACAGCGCCGCCAGCCCGCGCCGCTCTTCGGCGGCGAGCGCCATCCACACGCGCATTTCCGGAGTGCGTCGCGCACCGCCGCGCTCGCGCCCGAACCACAGACTCATCAGCGCGATCGCCGCGGTTGTCGCCAGCACCGCCAGGAGCAGCTCCGGTCCGCGACGCAGGCTCATGGTTTCGGTTCCGCGTAATCGCGGAGGATCGCCGCCAGCATTTCGACGGTGCGCTGCCGCTCCGCGAGCCACGGATCGCGCCGCAGCGCCTGCAGCGCGTCGAGGTTGGCCACGATCCGGCTCTGCGTCTGCACGTCGATGCCTGTCGCGTTCGCGAGCGCCGTCTCCTCCGGCACGATCGTCAACTGCGCGTACACGGCGACGATCGTTGTAAGCAGACAGGCCGCGCTTGCGGCCAGCAGGACGCGGTCGCGCCCCCGCCGCCGGCGCGCCACGGCCGGCACGAGCGCCTCGATCTTTGGCAGGATTCGGGACGGGTCAGGCGACGGCTGCGGCTCGAGATCCTGAAGCCGCAGGATCGCGCTCCAGGAGCGCTCCTGCGCTACGAGATCGGCGCACGCGACGCAGGTCGCTACGTGGTCTGACCAGGACCGTAGCTCCTCCGCGGTTCCGTTGCCGCGAACGAAGCGGTGCGCTTCTTCCGCGCCGAGGTGGGCCATTGAGTGCCGCTCACACCCACGAATTGAGCGCTGCGGCCGGCAGAACGGCCGCAGCGGGGCGATTTCCGAGTCGCTGCGTAGTGTACAACGTCTGAGCCGCGGGTAAGTAGCGATGGGAACTGGGGAAGTTTGAAGCGGTTTCGGCGTTTTGAAAAAGGCGGATCAGACCGCGCCGTTGAGGCGAGCGCGCAGTGCGTTTCGCGCCCGCAAGAGCAGGGCCCGCACGCTGTCTTCGCTCGCGCCCAGAACCGTCGCAATCTGCTGATACGAGAATCCCTCGTACTCGAAGAGCGTCAGCGCCGCCCGCTGATTCGGGGGGAGCTCGTCCATCGCGGCGGAAAGCCGACGGCGCAGCTCGTCAAGATTGACCGCGCGTTCCGGGTGGGTATCCGTCTGCGGGGCCACCGGCGGCGGGGCCGCGTCGAGCGAGACTTTTCGGCGGCGGTTATCGGCCCGAAGGTGATCCAAGGCTACGTTAGTGGCGACGCGGTAGAGCCAGGTCGAAAAGCGCGCGGTGGGCGAATACTGGCGGGCGTGCGCCAAAACCTGGACGAACACGTCCTGCACCAGGTCCTCGACGACGCCGGGGTCGCGCACGACCCGGCCGACATATCGCGACACACGATCGAGATTGCGACGGCAGAGGGAGGAAGCCGCATGAGCATCGCCGCTCGCGGTCGCCACCATCAGCAGGGCGTCGACATCGCTGACGGGCGCATCGGCCGCGCGCTCGGTGGCCGGCGCGTGGTTTCGCTCGGCCTGCGGCGCAGGCGCAGCCTGCAAAGCAGCCGAACGCGACTCGATTTCAGATTGACCCGGTTGGGCCACGGCCATCCCAGCACCCCGTGTATCCAAATGACTCAGTGCATGGTACCCGACACCAGGCACGTCAGCAACAGTATCGGACCGATATTTCGGTCGCGCTTGCGGCGGCGCGGAACGCACGAAGTCACATGAGCAGCAGCGTGCCGCCGCGCTCGATCCGCGGCGGCGACGGAAGCCGGGCATGCAGGTCTTCCGCGTCGAGCGCGAACTTCGGGGCGATCTCGAGCAGCGCGTCCGGTTCGCCGTCCGGGCCGCGCGGAACCGTCGCGCCGGCTGCCTCGAGCCAGCGCGCCGCACGGCGAAGCTGGTCGCGACGCGACGTAGCGGGGGAATCCACGCCTTCGGCATTCTTGATCGGGCTGAATTCTTCGCCACGCGGCGTGAAGAGCACAAGTGGGTTGCGGGCCAGGGGCAGCGCGTCGAAGACGAACATTTCCAGCTTGACGATCGGCGTCGGACTCGGCGGGTCGAAGGGCGACTCAGGGCGGACCATCGCCGCCACCTTGTCCGCGCGGTGCCAGGGCAGGCGCGACGCCGCGTCGCCGGAGGTGAGCCGTTCGATGAATGTGCGGTTGAATACGTGGATCGCGATGCTGCCGGCGTCGAGTCGGCGCGTGCCATCCGCGTTGCGGGCGCGGGCCAACTCTTCGGGCAGATCGCTGTATTCGATCACCGTCAGTCGCCCGTCCGCGAGGCAGAAATTGCCGACCCGCTCCGTGTCGGCGGCTTTCGATACCGCCTTGCTCGACATCTCCGAACCGGTCTGGATGTGCAGCCCGATGAAGAGCGGATCGATCGTTCGCACCAGCGGGTTGTCGACCTGGAAGTAGCTGACGTACTCGACCCCTGCAGCGCGCATCCGCTCGAGCGATCCGCTTTGCGCCAGCGCGCGCAGACTGCCGCCGTGACCGTCCGGCGAAAGCGCGAGTCGGTGCGGGGCGGTCATGGCGACGCGCCCGTCGGCGAAGAACGCCGGCATTTCGCCCTGCTGGAAGAAGTACACCCCATCCGGCGGCAGGCCGAAGCGACCCTGCTCCTGAAAGAAAGCCAGCGTCGCGTCGTGATTCTGGGGGCTGGTCATGATGTACCACACCGGGCAGCGGCCGAAGCGCCGCGCGACCCCCAGCAACGACTCGGCAAAAAGCTGAAACAGCGGCGCATTGCGAACCACGCTGGCGCGGAACGCGCCTTTGGGTCCGTCATAGCCGAGTCGCGTCCCCTGGCCGCCGGCGACCGTGAAGGCGGCCACCTGCCCGGCGCGGATTGCTTCGGCGCCGCGGGCGCGCGCCTCGGCGTAGCGCTGCTCGTTTCCGGGCGTTGGCTCCGCCGGCCAGGTCGGCGCGGGCTCCAGCGTCTTCGGCAGCGCGACCGCCGGCTTGCACCGCACGTACTCGGGGATCAAGGCGGCGCATTGGCGCCAATCCACCTGCTCGATGTCTGCCAGAAGCTGCCGGCGCTGCCCGTCCGTGAGTTGCGGCCAGCCTGCCAATACGTGCGCCTGTCCGAGTTCGGAGAGGACGGTAGCGACAGCGTCGAAACGATTCTTGAGCTGATCCATGACGGCAGTTTACCTCAAACCTGCGGCGTCGGAATTCCGATGGAAAGAGCCGGGTCGCCGCGCCGGCCGCAAGCGCCGCTGCGCCCCGGCGTCGGGAACACGAGTCGGCAGGAGCCGTCATGGCGGAACAAGTCAGCCAATCACGCCGCAACGCCGAAACCGCCGTACGGCCGACGCGCCGCGCGATCCTGCGGGCCGCGGCGGCACTGGCGCTGACGCCGGCCGCCGGTGGTTTGGGCGAGGACCATCCGCCGCGTGTGGCCGCGGCCGCTCGAATCGAACCGCCGTGGTGGCTCGCACCGGAGTATCCACAGTCGCTGGTGATCGAAGTGCGTGAGGCCGCCGTGCTCGACGGCGAACGTCCCGATGAGACGGTGATTCGGCGGATGCTGCGGGCCGCCTTGGCGGCGCTCACCGAGAACAGCTCGCTGCGCGGCGCGTGGAGCGCGATTCTCAAAGGTGCGGAGCGGGTCGCAATCAAGTTCAATCAGGTCGGCGCCGACGTGCTGGGAACCTCCGCGGCGCTGACCCGCGTGCTGGTAGACGATCTGGCCAAGGCCGGTTGGTCGCGCGCCAATATCCTGCTCGTCGAGGCTCCGCCGCACGTGGCGGAGGAGCTGGAGACTCCGCGGGCGACCGCCGCCTGGGGCGAGGGCATCCCGATCGGCGACGAGATCGAGCCCGTCGCCGAATGGGTGCGGCGTTGCGATGCGATCATCGACGTGCCGTTCCTCAAGACTCACCAGTTTGCCGGCATGTCCGGCGCGCTCAAGAACCTCTCGCACGCCGTCGTCAAGCATCCGGCCCGCTATCACGCCAACGGCTGCACCCCGTTTGTCGCCGACATCGTCGGTCAGCCGTTGATCGCGAGTCGGCTGCGGCTCGTTCTTGCGAACGCGATTCGGCTGGTCATTCGGAACGGGCCGGACGCCACTCCCGCGGACGTGCAGAACTACGGCGGATTGCTTCTGGCGCGCGACCCCGTTGCGGCGGACAGCGTGGCGCGTTCGATCCTCGATCGCGAGCGGGCGGCGCTGCGGGTCGGGCCGCCGCTGGCCGTGCCCTATCTCGACGACGCCATCCGTCGCCGGCTGGGCCGCGGCATGTCGCCGGAAGTGACGCATCGCCTGATCAGCGGCGCGTAGGTCGAGTGCAGGGTGGGTTTCGCTGCGCTCAACCCACTCTACGTTGTGGCAGGGCGTGTCGCAGCCTACGTCGCCGCCGTTCCGTCCGCGTACAATTCACGCATGGAGACCCCGGCAGCACCACGCCGCCGTTACTTCGACAACGCGGCGACCAGTTGGCCCAAGCCGCCCGGCGTGGCGGACGCGCTTCGCGACTACCTGCTCACGAACGGGAGCAGCGCCGGCCGCGGCGCGTACCGCGAGGCGGTCGAGTCGGGCCGCATGTTGCAGCAGTGCCGCGACGCCGTGCGGCGCGTCTTCGGCGCGAAGCCCGCGGATCACGTGATCTTCGGCCTGAACGGCACTGACGCGCTGAACACGGCGCTGAAGGCCGTGCTGCGCCCGGGTGACCATGTGGTCACCAGCGCCATGGACCATAACTCCGTGCTGCGTCCGCTCAGCGCCGTACGCGAACGCCTGGGCGTGACGTGGGATGCCGTCAAGCCCGAGTCTTCGACGACGATCCTGGACCCCGCGGCTGTCGAGGCCGCGATTACGCCGCGGACGACGCTGGTGTGCATCAGCCACGCCAGCAATGTCACCGGGGCGATTCAGCCGATCGAGGAGATCGCGCGGCGCTGCGCCGCGCGCGGCGTGCTGTTTCTGCTGGATGCGGCGCAATCCGCCGGGCACGTGCCGATCGACATGGGCCGCACGCCGATCGACCTGCTGGCATGCCCGGGGCACAAAGGGCTGCTCGGACCGCCGGGCACCGGGGTGCTGGTGGTGCGGGCCGGTGTCGAGCAGCGAATGCAGTCGGTTCGCGAGGGCGGGACGGGCTCGGCAAGCGAGAAGCCGGTGCAGCCGGACGCCCTGCCGGACCGCTTCGAATCCGGCTGTCACAATGCATGCGGGATCGCGGGGCTGCTGGTCGCTCTGCAGTGGATTCTGGAGATGGGCGTGGACCGGCTCCGCGCGCACGAGATAGCGCTCTGCGAGCGGCTGATGCCGCGGCTCGACGCCCTGGCGCGGCACGACACCCGCTCGCGGCACGAGGCGGCCGGCCCAACGCCCGGCGGCGATCCGGCATTTCAATACTATGGGCCGACGACGGCGGTGCGGCGCGTCGGAGTGTTCTCCGTCCGCGTGGCCGGCCTGGAGCCGGCCGAACTCTCGGCGGTTCTCGAAGAGAAGTTCGGCCTGCTGACGCGGAGCGGGCTGCATTGCGCCCCGCTCGCCCACCACACGCTGGCAACCACGGACGCCGGCGGCGCGACGCGCTTTTCGCTGGGACCGTTCACAACCGAGGAGGACGTGGACGCTGCTGCGGAGGCGCTGGAGGCGATTGTGCGCGAGATGATCGCGGTTGGGTAACGGCCGCGATCGTTTGCGCAGCGGCGCGGGACGCGCGTGGCAGGCGCGAAAGCGCCGAGGTGGCCAGAGTGCGTCGGGGCGGCTCCGTGCTTCGAGTGTCGCAGGGAGCGGTTGCACGCGCTGCTCGTTCGTCCAGGCTCGCAAGCTGATCGCGTTCGCTCGATCGCGTAGAATGTGTTCGATGTCGCAGCCGGGCGTAAACGTGATCGGCACTGGGGATGCCAAATTGCCTCAACCGGGTGCGCCGGGGCAGGACTCTCACCTGCGCCCCGCGAATGCCGCCACACCCCCCCTTGCGGCGCCCGTGCCGGCCGCGGGAGGCTCGGACTTGCCCGCCGCCGCCACGGCGCCTGAATGCGTCGCGGCTCCGCCGCCGGGCGAAGCGACGCCGCCGCAGCGCCTGCGGCTATCGACGATCCTGCTGGAACTTGTTCGGACGGGGTCAATTGTGCCGGCGTCGGAGGGGAGCAGTGCGCCGTCATCGTCTCTTTCGATCGGCGAGGATGAGCCCGAGGCCGAGGAGGGGGCGGCGCCGGAGTGTCGCCGCAAGCGGAATCGCATCCCGTCGAACATCACGGTGGGCGAGATTCTGGACCGCACGCGGCACGCGGGCTTTGGCTTTCTGATCGCGCTGCTGGCGGTGCTGTCCATGCCGTTTCCGGGAATCTCGGTCCCGTTCGGGCTGGCGATCGCGTTCGGGGCGTTGCAGATGATCTGCGGGTTTCACCGACCCTGGCTTCCGCAGCGCATCCGCCGCTACGCGATCTCGATCGGCACGCTGGCCTGGATCGAGAAGCACCTGTATCGCTGGACGCGCGGGCTGGAGAAGCTGGTCCGGCCGCGGTTCGAGCCGCTGACGCGCGGCCCCTTCTGGATTCTTTGCGGGGTCGGCGTGCTCAGCATGGCCGTCGGGCTGGCGCTGCCGATTCCGATTCCGTTTTCCAACCTCTTTTTCATCATCCCGCTGCTGATCTTCGCGATCGGCCTGATGGAGAACGACGGGTTGGTGGTGATGCTCGGCTTCGCCGTGACCACGATCGACATCCTGCTGGCCATCTGGTTCAGCGAGTATGTCATTCGCGCAATCACCGCGGTGATTCGCTATTTCGGTTTCGCGTGAACCACGACTCTTCGTGGACGGCCGTGCGTCGATCCGATGCGGGCCATGCCCGCGGCCGCCGGTCCAGCCGGCCGGCAGGCGTGTTTCCCGGCCGATCGCGCGCCCGCGGCTTGCTTTCGGCCGATAAGCTCCCGATAACACAGATAGCGGCCGGCCCGGCATAGAATCGATGGAGAGGCGCTGCGGGCGCCGCCGGGCGCGGCGCAGCGCGACAGAAGAGGCGAAAACTGCCGGGCGAGCCGCTCGGGCGGATGAGACGAGGTATGGTCCTGAAGATCGAGAAAGACCATCAGCGCTTTCGCCAGATCGTCAAGGGCAAGATCCGCGACGACCTGCGCAAGTTTCTGACGCGCGGCGAATTGCTCGGCAAGGAGGGCAAAAACCTCATCAGCATCCCGATTCGCGGGATCGATCTGCCGCACTTCCGCTACGGCGACAACTCGGACTCGGGCGTGGGGCAGGGCGACGGGCAGGCCGGTCAACAGGTCGACGGCAGCGACCAGACCAGCGGCGTGGGCGGCACGGAGCCGGGGCGGCATCTGCTTGAAGTGGAAGTGAGCCTCGACGAGCTGGCCGACATTCTGGGCGAGGAGCTGCAATTGCCGCGGATCGAGCCGCGCGGCAACCACAACATCACCGCGGTCAAGGAGCGCTACAGCAGCATCCGCCAGAGCGGGCCGGAGTCGCTGCGGCACTTCAAGCGCACGTTCCGCAAGGCGCTGCGGCGGATGATCATGTCCGGGGCGTATGACCCGCGCAATCCGTCGATCGTTTTCGAGCGGCGCGACAAGCAGTATCGAAGCTGGAAGCCGATCCGCAAGCCGACCTCGAACGCGGTGATCGTCTACATGATGGACGTGTCGGGCAGCATGGGACACGAGCAGAAGGAGCTGGTGCGGCTCGAGGCGTTCTGGATCGACGCGTGGCTGCGCCGCAACTACGACGGGATCGAGAGCCGCTACATCGTGCACGACGTGAACGCGAAGGAGGTCGATCGCGAGACGTTTTTCCACCTGCGCGAGGACGGCGGCACGAAGATCAGCAGCGCGTTCAAGTGCTGTCGGGAGCTGCTGGACAAGGCCTATGACCCCAGCGAGTGGAACATCTACATCTTCCATTTCTCCGACGGCGACAACAGCAGCGAGAGCGACAGCCGCGACTGCTGCAAGCTGCTGAAAGAGCACCTGCTCCCGCGCTGCAACCAGTTCGGCTACTGCCAGGTGGCCAGCGCGTACGGCAGCGGCAATTTCATCAACGTGCTGCGCGAGCAGCTCGACCACGCCGAGAACATGGTCACCAGCCGCGTGAACACCAAGGACGACATTTACGACAGCATCAAGACGTTTTTTGCGAAGGGGCGGTAGCGGCCATGACCCCGGGCGACGCCGGTTCGCACGTCGTGCGCGTTCCGCGCCGGAACTGGAGCGGTCAGGCGGCGGACATGCGCGCCACGCTCCAAACGTGGGACTGGCGTTGGAAGAGTCTGCAGGCGGCTCAGACTGTCGAGATCGATTTCACGCAAGTCGAGTTTATGGAGCCGTGGGCGCTGGGGATGTTCGCGTGCCTGGGAATCGGAGCGCGCGCCGCGGGTAAGCGCGTCGCCGTCGCGCTCGACGCGAACAACCCGTCCAACGCGTTCTTCGAGCGCGTCGGCCTTCGATCCGTCATCGAAGGCGAGGCTCCGCCGATCGAGGCGGGCGGCGACCCCGACACCACCGGCATCCGGGTCGTGCGGACCATGCGGGAAGCGGAGTTGTTCGCCGCGAGCGCCGCAAACCTGATTCGCCCCGTCGATGAGAGCGCCGCAGACCGCGTCAAGTACTGCGTGGCCGAGTTCGGTCGCAACGTGATTCATCATGCGGACGCGCCTTTCGGGGGCGTCGCGTTCGCGCAGCGATTTCCGAACCTGGGGGCCGTGCAGATCGTGGTTTGCGATGCGGGTCGCGGCGTGCTCGATTCGCTGAAACCATACTACCCGGAGCTGAAGACCGAACTGGAAGCACTGCGGCTGGCCGTTCTGCCGCAGACCAGCGGTGCGCGCCCGCCCGCGACGTACGGGGGGGCGGAGAACATGGGGCTGGGTTTGTTTTTTTCCAGAGAGATCGCCTGGCGGGCCGGCGGGAGTTTTTGGCTGGCGTCCGGAGATGCCCTGCTGGGACTACTGTCGACCGAGGCCAATGGGCCGACGCGGGTGTACCGGCAGATCAACCGATGGAACGGCACCACCGTCGTCATTCACATCCCGGATCGCGCACCTTCGGACTTCGCGGACGTGTTGTCCGCCTGCTACACACTCGCGAATGAACTTCAACGCGATCCGGCCGGCGCCGGACTCGAGTTTGTCGATTCTGCGACGGAGTTCCCGAACGGCGCGGTTCGGTTGCGGGTGGCGGACGTGCAGGACGACCTCGCCGCGGCGCACGCGCTGCGTAACGAACACCTCGGCCCGGCGCTTGCATCCGGAGCGCAGGTCGTACTGGACTTCGATGGCGTGAAGTTCCTCTCCACCTCCGTCGCGCAGGCGCTGCTATCCGACGCGCTGCGCACGCCGGGGTCTCTCACAAAGCTCTCATTCCAGAGTTGTTCGCGGGCGACGGAGATGGCGATTCGAACGGTTGCGGCGTACGCCCGCGCGGCGTATCGGCGCCGCCCGGAGTTCTGATGACGCCGTTGGCTTGCGATCGGGCGCTTGGCCAACGTGCCGCGGCCTAACCCGCGTCCAGCGCGGACATGCGGCGCAGTTCGAGCTCCGCGAAGCGGCGGCGCAGGATCGGGAAGTTGATTACGCCGATCAGTGCGCAGATCGCGCCGATCAGGACGAGCGGGTACCAGGCGGTGTACGGGCCGCCCTGTGCCAGAACGACCAATCCCAGCGTCAATACGATCATCCCGCCCAAGGCCAGCAGGCCGATGGCCAGCAGACAAAACCGCCGGGCGCGGCCCATGCCCGCAAGCACGCCGACGAGGGCGCCGAAGAGGCCGATCGCGCCGCCGGCGATGCCGCCCGCCAGGCTCGTGCCGCGCCAGCCGGCCCACGCCGCCGCGTAGGAGAATGGTCCTTCGCCGGCCGCGTACTTCATCAGGCGAACGCCGCGCACGCGCACGACGCCCGAGCCGTTGATCGCCAGCCGCAGCTCCATGCGCGTCGGCCGGGCGTTCTCGCCGCGGGCGTCGCCGGCGGCGGCGTTGAACGGCAGAATGAACGGCCGCCAGCCGCTGGTTCCGCGGATGACGCCCGTCGGGCCGTCCGGCTGCAAGCCCTTGCTGAAGTACGTTCCGCCGATTCCGAACGTCGTCAGCGAGAGCAGGTGGGCCGCGCCGCGCACATCGGCGTAGCTCACTTCCCCGACGAGCGCGAAGTAGGGCGAATCCAGCCCCGGCGGCGGCTTGTCCAGAACGCACAACGTGTATTCCTGCACCGACTCCGCGTCGTGTGACACGACGAGGCTCGCGGGTGCGTCGGCCGCCGGCGGCACAACGCGCACGGCGGTTTCGCCGGCGGCGGCGATGCGCGGGTCGAATGGCACGTCGGCGACGGGCTGCTCGGCGTTTGCGCCGCCGGCGGTGACGGCGAAGAGACACGCCGCGAGCGTCGCCGGCAGGAGCCGAGCACAACCGCGAAAGCGAGTGGATTCAGCGGCTGGTCGCGCGACCGGAATCATGATTTTTCTCCAGAGTCTTGCGATGCGCTTGCAGCAACTGCTTGAGCGTGAGCGAATCGATGGCGCCTTCCGCGAACTTGGCCCGCGCCAGACGCTCGAAAGCGTCGTCGATGCGCTGATCCTCCAGGATTTTCACCTTGGCGATCAGGCGATCCAGCCGCAGCCGCACGGTGGGGTACGAAATCCCGTACGCCTCGGCCAGCGCCTTCAGCGAGCCGGACGCCAGCAGGAAGCGCTTGAGAAACGCGATGTCTTCATCAGCGAGCTGGCTGAGCCAGTGCCGCGTCTCGGAGCCGTCGGGCGCGACATCGAGGTTCGTATTGCTCATGTGCACTTCTATTCTGACATTGATTTTATTAAAGTCAATATTTGAATAGTGAAAAGCCGATTTCCGGGCGGCGCGGCGTCCGCGGGTGCGTCGCGCGGGTCAATGCTCCGTGTGTCCGCGGAGCATCTGGCACGCGTGGCGGATCGCCGGGGCCAGCCACTCGAGACACTCGGTGACCGCTTTGGGCGAGCCCGGCAGCCACACCACCAGCGTCGCACCGCCGATGCCCGCGCCGCTGCGGCTGAGGATCGACAGCGGCAGGCGGTCGAAGGCCCGCAAACGCATCACCTCGCCAAATCCTGGCAGGTGGCGGTCGATCAGCGGCAGCACGGCTTCCGGGGTGACGTCGCGCGGGGCGATGCCCGTGCCGCCCGAGGTGAGCACCAGGTCGCAGCGCCCGAGCCATGCGGCGACGACGCGGCGGATGGCGTCGACTTCATCGGGCACGATCTCCTGGTGCACGCTGACGGCGTCGAGGCCGGCGAGCTGCGCGAGCATGGCCGGTCCGCTGCGATCCTCGGCCGCGCCGCGACTGCAGCGATCGGAGATAGTGATTACGACTGCGCGGTTGGGCATGATCGTGCTCCGCAGCGGTGATCGCGCCGCGCCCCGAGAAGCAATGGCGGCGGCATTACGCGGGCCGGCGCGTCCAGCGGAACTTCGCCGCCGCGCTGCGCGGGTTGTCGCGACGCTCCGCCGGGCCGGGGCGAATCAGCTCGCGCTGCTCGCCATCATACTGCCCGGCCGCCGCGCCCTCGCGAAATGCGTGCTTCACGAGTCGGTCCTCTCCGCTGTGGAACGTGAGAACGCCGAATCGGCCGCCGGGCCGCAGGCAATGCGGCGCGACGCGCAGCAGGCCGCGCAGCGCCCCCAGCTCGTCGTTGACGTGGATGCGAATGGCCTGGAACGTCGGCGCGAGCGCCGCCGGAGAGTCGACGCCCTTCACCTGCGCGACCAGCCGGCCGAGCGCCCGCGTGCTCGAAAGCGGCTGGTGGGCCGGCGCTGCGACGATAGCCGCGGCGATGCGCTCGGCGTCGGCCTCGTCGCCGTACGCGCGCAGAATCTCCGCGAGCTCGGAGGCTGAGAGCACCCGAAGCCAATCCGCCGCCGAGCGGGCGATCCGCTGGTCCATGCGCATGTCGAGCGGCCCGTCATGCTTGTACGAGAAGCCGCGGCGCGGGTCGTCGATCTGCATGCTGCTGACGCCCAGATCGGCGAAGATCACGTCGAAGCCGTCGCCGCTGAGGGTCTCGGCCAACACGCCGGCCAGGCCCGCGAAGTTCCGGCGAAAGAGCTTGAACTCCGCGAGCGGCGCCTGCTCGGCAGCCTCCGTCAGCCGCCGCCGCGCTGGCTCCAATTGCTCGCCGTCGACGTCGAAGCCCAGCAGGAGTCCGCCGGGCTGCAAGCGCTGCAGGAACGCGAGCGCGTGGCCGCCGTAGCCGAGCGTGCAGTCGGCGACGCACGCGCCCGGGTGCGGGGCGAGCGCCGCGATGATTTCGTCGCAGAGGATCGGGACGTGCGCGCCGGCCGGTGTGCGGCCCTGGGCGCGAAGGTGGGCCTGCATCTCCGGGAATCGCTGCGGATCGAGCTCTTTGTAGCGTTGCTCGAAGCGGCGCGGATGCGTGCCGCGATAACGCGGGCGGCGCGGCGGGCGCGGCGCCGCGCCGTCGCCCGCGCCGGATTGCGGCGGATGCTCGCTCACGTCCTGCTCCTGGCGCGACGCGCGCCGCGCCCGCGGCGATTGTACGCGGGCCGGCGGCGGATATTCCGCGGCGGCCCGCGCCCCCGTCTTCGCGCGGCTGTGCTATATTTCAGGGGCATGGATGCAAACGCAGCGAGCACGAGCGCCTGGACGGTCGGGCGCCTGCTGGCATGGACGCGCGAACACTTCGAGCGCCGCGGCCTCGACGCGCCGCGGCTCTGCGCCGAGATTCTGCTCGCGCATGCCATGCGCTGCGAGCGCTTGCGGCTGTTCACGCGGCATGACGAGGCGCCGGCCGAGGACGTGCTGGCGCGCTTCCGCGAGAGCGTCCGCGAGGCGGCGGCGGGCAAGCCGATCGCGTATCTCACCGGGGCCAAGGACTTTTTCTCGCTGGCGTTCGAGGTGACGCCGGACGTGCTGATCCCGCGGCCGGAGACGGAAATTCTGGTCGAACGCACGATCGACCTGGTGCGCAAGGGCTCCGGCGGGGCCGCACGCATCCTCGATCTCTGCACGGGCAGCGGGTGCATCGCCGTGGCGCTGGCCCGCCATCTGCCGGGTAGCACCATCGTCGCGAGCGACGTGTCTGCGGCGGCGCTGGCGGTGGCGCGGCGCAACGCGATCAAGCACGGGGTGGAGGCACGCGTGGTTTTTGCCGAGGGCGATCTGTTTGCGGCCTGTCCCGGCATGGAGCCGTTTGACGTGATCGTCAGCAACCCGCCGTATGTGGCGGTGAATGATCCGGCGCTGGCCGCGAATGTGCGCGACTACGAGCCGTCGGTGGCGCTGTTCGGGGGGGAGGACGGGCTGGCGATTTTGCGGCGCATCATTGCCGATGCACCGGGCGTGCTGCGCGCCGGCGGTTCGTTGCTGGTCGAGATTGCGTACAACCAGGCGGCGGCCGTTCGGGAGCTGCTGCGCGGTGCGTCGTGGAGCGAATGCGGCGGGTACAAGGACGGCGGCGGGCACGAGCGCGTGATTCACGCTCGGCGCGCAGCGGGCAGTTGAAATTTTGCCACCGGTTTCCAACGGGTGATTGTTTGTGGCACGGGTTTGTAGCCGGTGCCACACAAAGAGGCCGGGTCGGAGACCCGGGAAGACGAACACCGGTTGGAAACCGGTGCCACACAGGACGGCCGGGTCGGAGACCCGGGAAGACAGTCACCGGTTGGAAACCGGTGCCACAAGCTGGCAAGTGAGGACCAACCGTGGGTCTGCCTTACTTTCAAATCACCGGCGGAAATCGTCTGCGGGGCCGCGTGCGCATCAGCGGCGGCAAGAACGCCGCCCTGCCGATCATGGCCGCGGCGATTCTGTGCGACGGCGAGGTCGTTCTGCACGACGTGCCGCACGTCGACGACGTGGACACGCTCTGCCAGCTTCTGAATCTGCTGGGCGTGCGCGTCGCGCGGCGGCCATCCGACGACGCCCTGACGCTGCGGGTCGAAGACGAGATGAAGTTCCGCGCCGACTACGAGATCGTGCGAACCATGCGGGCCTCGATCTGCGTGCTCGGCCCGTTGCTCGCCAAGCGGCGGCAGGCGGTCGTGTCGCTGCCCGGCGGCTGTGCGATCGGCGATCGGCCCGTGGACATCCACATCCGCGCCATGAAGAAGCTCGGGGCCGAGGTCGAACTGGTCGGCGGCGACATCGCGGCCAAGGCCAAACGGCTGCGCGGCAGCGAGATGTTCCTGGGCGGCCCCTTCGGGTCCAGCGTGCTGGGCACCGGAAACGCGATGATGGCCGCGGCGCTGGCGGAAGGCGTGACGATCATCGAAATGGCCGCGTGCGAGCCCGAAGTCGTGGACCTGGCGAACTTCCTCAACGCCTGCGGCGCGTCGATTACGGGGCACGGAACGCCGCGGATCGTGATCGAAGGCGTCAAGCAGCTCCGCGGCTGCGAATACCGGATCATCCCGGACCGCATCGAAGCGGGCACGTTCATGGTGGCCGCGGCGATCACCAACGGCGAACTGACGCTCGACAACTGCCGCGTGGATCATCTCCTGGCGTTCGTCGATCGTCTCAACGCCATCGGCGTCACGCTGGAGAAGACCGAGGCCGGCGTGGTGATCTCGTCCGCCCGGCGGCTGGAACCCGTGGATGTCACTACGCAGCCGTTCCCCGGCTTTCCGACGGACCTTCAGGCGCAGCTCATGACCCTGCTGTGCCTGGCCGACGGCAACAGCGTCATCACCGAGAAAATCTTCCCCGACCGTTTCATGCACGTGCCGGAGCTGAACCGCCTCGGGGCGCGCCTCCGCAAAGAGGGGCCGACGGTGATCGTGCAAGGGGTCAAGCGGCTGTTCGGCGCGCCGGTCATGGCGTCGGACCTGCGGGCGTCGGCGGCGCTGGTGCTGGCCGGGCTGTGCGCGAAGGGCCAGACGCGCGTGCATCGCATCTATCACCTGGAGCGCGGCTACGAGAAGATCGACGAGAAGCTGCGGGCGGTCGGGGCCGAGATCGAGCGCAAGGTCGGCGACGAGGAGTAGCGGCGGGACGCGCGCCGCGGCGCGTCACTCCGCCGGCGGCGTCGGCGACGCGGTTGCCGCCGCGACGCCTTCTTCGCTGCGCCGCAGCTCCAGGTGGCAGCGCCAGTTGGCGTCCGGCTGCGGAAAGTCGCTGCGGAAGTGCACGCCGCGCGACTCGCAGCGCGTCATGGCGGCGTGAACGACGCACGCGGCGAGCGTCAGCAGGTTCTGCGTCTCCCACGCCGCCGGTTCGTCGAACACCTTGTCCAGCACGTACCGCGACCAGAACTCGATGATCTCGCTCGTCTCGCGCAGGCGGTCCGTGCTGCGCTCGATGGCTGCGTTGCGCGACATCACCGAGCGCAAGCTGTTGTTGATGTCCGGCAGGTCGAGCTCGGTGCGCGACGAATGCGGCAGCAGGTGATTGATCGGCAGCGGCCGGTCGATCCGGCCGCGCTCGCGGGACATTTCCGCAGCGACCTGGCCGGCCCGCTCCCCGAAATAGAGGCCCTCGAGCAGGGAGTTGCTGGCGAGGCGATTGGCCCCGTGCAGACCCGCCGAAGCCGCCTCGCCCGCGGCGAGCAGCCCGGGAAGCGACGTGCGCGTGAGCCGATCGACGCGTACGCCGCCGATGGTGTAGTGCGCCGCCGGGCGAATCGGGATCAGGTCGCGCTCGGCGTGAATCCCGACCTCGCGACAGATGCGGTCGATGCCCGGGAAGCGCTCGGCGAAGCGGCCGGGCGCGAAGTGCCGCACGTCCAGAAACATGCACGCGGCGTGATCGCGCTTCATTTCCGCGGCGATCGCGCGGCTGACGATGTCGCGCGGGGCCAGTTCGGCCCGCGGGTCGTGGGCGTCCATGAAACGCTGCCCCGCGCGGTTTACGAGCCGGCCGCCTTCGCCGCGGACCGCCTCCGTGATCAGCGCGCGGGCGGCGCCGGCCACATAAAGCGTGGTCGGGTGGAACTGGACCATCTCCATGTCGCGCAGCACCGCCCCGGCGCGAAACGCCATCGCCAGTCCGTCGCCGGTGACGACGGCGGGGTTGGTCGTCTCGCGATACAGCCGGCCGCAGCCGCCGGTGGTCAGCACCGTCGTCGCCGCCCAGAACATCTGGTGCCCGTACTTGGGATGATGGGTGACGACGCCGACGACCGCGCCGTCATGCGTCAGCAGGTCGATCGCAAAGCAGCGCTCGAAGATGCGCAGACGCGAGCGATGCCGGGCCTGTTCGAGCAGCACGCGCACGATCTCGCGGCCGGTCGCGTCGCCGTCGGCGTGCACGATGCGGGCCGCGCTGTGGCCGCCCTCGCGGCCGACGGCGATGGCCGCGCCGCTGCGGTCGAAGCGCGCTCCGGCGGCCTCGAGTTCGCGGATGCAGCGCGGGGCGGATTGCACCACTTCCGCGATGATGTCGTCGTGTCCCAGCTCGCAACCCACGTCGCGCGTGTCGCGGTGGTGGCTGTCGGGGTTGTCCGCCGGGTCGATCGCCGCCGCGACGCCGCCCTGGGCCCACTGCGTCGCGGATTGCGCGGCGACGTCCTTGGTGACCAGCACCACGTCGGCGTGCTCGGCCGCGGCGATCGCCGCGCGCAGGCCCGCGACCCCGCTGCCGAGCACGAGCACGTCGGTGAACAGGTGCGGCAGGCGGTGGATTTCGAAGTTCGTCAGGTACCGGCGGCGGCCCAGTGCGGAGCTCATGGGCAGGATTGTACGCTCGCGGCCGCGGGCCGTTGCCTTCGCAACACCGCAAAGCGGCGGCGGTATCCGCTTGATCTACGGCGCCGCCGGGTCCGCTCGGCCGATCACGACGATGCGCAGCGCCGCGGCCCGCGCCAGCGTCTGCTCGCGCTGCAGGATGATGGTCTTGCCGGCCTCGACCACGATGCCGGCGGCCCGCGCCTGGTGCAGGTTCTCGATGGTCGTGGGGCCGATCGTCGGCACGTCGAAGCGCATGTCCTGATTCGGCTTGGCGATCTTCAGCAGCGTCCAGCCGCCCTGCGGGCACAGCTCGCCGGCGCGGGCGATCAGCCGGTCCGTGCCTTCGATCGCCTCGACGGCGATGATCTCGCGCTCCTTCACCGCGAGCGCCTGCCCGATGTCCATGCCGGCGATCTGCCGCAGCAACGGCCAGGCGAACTCGGCCGCGTCGAGCATCCGTCGCGGGGCGCTGGCCAGCGGCTGCACGCCCTGCGGCGTGAGCACGCCTTCGGGCGCGAGCGCTTCGGGGATGTAGCGGGTCGAATCGATCATCGTCAGCCCGCGGCGGCTCATCTCGTCGGCCACGGCGCACAGCAACGTATCGTTGCGTTTGTCGCGCGTGCGGCCGTACCAGACGCGTATGCTCGTCAGGTCCGGCACGTATCGCAACCACTGCAACCAGCGCGGCCCGGCGAACATCGTGGACTTGCGAACGCGCCCGACCATCACCACTTCCGTCACGCCGTGGCGGCGGAACGCGCGGATCCAGCGGCCGAGCTGCGCGATGCCCCGCCAGTAGAACGCGGCGGCCTGCTCGCGCAGCGCCGGGTCGGCGCAGCCGCGCAGCGCGACCACGACCAGTTGCCGGCCGGCGGCGCGGACGTTGCGTGCGACCAGCCGCGGCAGTTCGCCCTCGCCGGCCAACAGGCCGATGGGCGGCGCAGTGCCCGGCGGCAGCGCTGCGCCGCGAGACGTCGCCGCCGACGGACGGCGCGGGGCGGCCGCATCGCGGGAGGACACGTTGGGGCGCTCGTGGTCATTCACCGCGCGACAGCCTAGCCGCAGCGGCGCTCGGCCGCACGCCGTCCGGAGCGGCGCGGGGCGCGCGACGTGCTCGATTACTCGGGCTGCGCGGCCCAGCCATAGGTGACATACTGACGCTGCGCAGAGCCGTCGGGGTAGAGATCGACCAGCGCATACCCCGGCTCGCACTCGTAGTTGGCGCCCTTCCACCAGCCGCCGGAGACGGCGCCGTTGCAGAAGTAAGTCACGCCCAGATAGTCGACGCGATCGACGAGGTGCAGGTGGCCGCTGAGCGCGACTTTCACGTTCGGATGTTTCAGGAACAGATCCTTGATGCGGCGGGCGTCGATGTGCATCCACGAGCCGGGGACTTTCCAGTCGCCGCTCTTCTCGCACTCCCCGTCGAAGAACGACGCGGCCGAGAGAATCGGAATGTGCGACAGCACCAGGATCGGCTTGCGCGGGTCGACCGTCGGCAGGTGGCCCTTAAGCCACTCGAACTGCTCGTCATCGAGCCGCGCGGTGTAGCCGTCGTCCTTCGGAAATGTGCTGTCGAGCACGATGAAGTGCCATCCGGCGCGGTCGAAGCTGCGGTAGGGGCGCTCGATGCCGAACTGCTCCAGCGCCCACTTCTTGCCCCAGCGCTGTTCGCCGCCGGTGGTGCCGCTCTCCTTCTTGTTCCAGCCCCAGATGTCGTGGTTGCCGATGCAGTTTTCGATCGGCAGGCCGCATTCCTCCCGCGTGACGCGCTTCCAGAGATCCCATTGCAGCCGGGTGCGGGCTTCGTCGCGGGCGAAGGAGTCCATGATGGTGTCGCCGCCGTTGAACACCACGTCGGGCTTGTCCGGCTGAGCCTGCATGTGGCGCAGCGCCGCGGCCAATCCCTGGTCGGCTTTGCGCTCGGGCTGCACGTGGACGTCGGTGAAGTGTGCGATGCGCAGCACGCGCTCGGACGGCTGCGCGGCCTGACCGGGCGCGTTCAACACGGCGGCGCCCGCGGCCAGCGCGCCGGCGGCCAGCAGCTCGCGGCGCGTCACAGGGGTGGAGGACGGGATCGCGTGCGACATGTTCAATCTCCTCAAACGCGAAGAAGGGCCGCCGGGCGGCCCTTCGCGCATGCTGAGTCGCAAATGTTAGCGGATCGTCAGCGCCGCTCGCGAGGGGCGCCGCTCAGCTCGGTTTGGCCGCGCCCAGGATCGGCGCGACGACTTCGGCGACGCTCTCGGCGAGCGTCGTCGGTGCAGCGTTCGCCGGACGCCGCTCGGTCACCCGCTTGGCGGCCAGGGCCTCGGCCGAGGGCAGGCGCACGCGCCATGCCAGGCCGACGAGCTTGAGCGCGCGGATCACCAGGAACGAGACGTCGAGCTGCCACCAGGCCAGGCCGTGCCGCGCCGAGGTGGGGAACGCGTGGTGGTTGTTGTGCCAGCCCTCGCCGAACGCGAGCACGCCAAAGACGACGTTGTTGCGGCTCTTGTCGTGGGCCTCGTATGGGCGGCCGCCCCAGATGTGGCAGACCGAGTTGATGCTCCACGTGAGGTGATGCACCAGGCAGACGCGCACCAGGCCGCCCCACAGGAAGCCCAGACCGAACGCGGTCCAGGAACCGCCGATCAGGCCGCCGATCGCAGCGGGCAGGAGCAGGCCGAGCGCGACCCAAACGGCGAAGAGCGCGCTGATGCGCCGCAGCATCGGGTCGGCCTGTAAGTCCGGCGCGTACCGCGCGATGTTCGGTCCCTGGCTGGTCAGCAACCAGCCGGTGTGCGAGTGCCACAACCCGCGAAGGAACCCGCGGAGACCGCGGCCGTGACCGTATGGGGAATGCGGGTCGTCGGCATCGTCGCTGAACTGATGATGCTGGCGATGTACCGCGACCCAGTGCAGCAGCGGGCCTTGGACCGCCATGGAACCGAAGACGCCAAGCAGCGCTTCGATCGGACGAATGGTCTCGAAGGAGCGG
>CAZVWB010000021.1:0-80193 GCA_964631045.1 uncultured Planctomycetales bacterium | reverse complement strand
CCGCGACGAGCGCCGCTGCACCTGGTGCGGCCGCGGCGACGCGGTGCAGGCGGTTTCTCCGCGGGTGCGGCGGTGCACCGTGTGCGGCGCCGTCGCGCCCGCGGCGCACCGCGCGATACACGCGAGCGCCGATCTGCGGCCGGAACTGGCGCGGATCGCGCCGGGCGGTCTGCTGCGCGAGCGCTATCGGCTGATCGAGAAGCTCGGCCACGGCGCGCATGGCGTCAGCTACTACGCGGAGCATCGCTTCCTGAGCCACCCGTGCGTGGTGAAGATCCTGACGGCGCGCGACGCCGAAGCCTCCGCCGAAGTGCAGCGCCTGCGGCGCGAGGCCCGCGCGGGCTTTCGCGTCAGCCACCCCAACGTCGTGCGCGTCCTGGATTGCGACGCGATCGATGGCGTGTGGTACTTCGTGATGGAGTACGTCGAAGGCGCGAACCTGGCCGACGTGCTGGCGACCGGCGTGCTCACGCCCTGGCGGCAGGGCGTCGAGTTCGCGCTCAACGCGACGGAAGGGCTGGGCGCCATTCATCGCGCCGGACTCGCGCATCGAGATATCAAGCCGGGGAATCTGATCCTCGGGCTGGATGGTCGCGTGCGGGTGAGCGACCTGGGAGTCGCCGCGTTCGGCGATGACGACGACGCGGGCCGGCCCCGCCGCGAGGCGGTGGGCACGCCGGATTACGCCGCGCCGGAGATGTTCGACCCGGAGGAGCCGCACGATCATCGCGCCGATCTCTACTCGCTGGGCGCGACGCTGTTTCACCTGCTGACGGGCCGTTTGCCGTTCGGCGAACGCGGTCTGTTCGCGGCGCTGCTCGACGCGCAGCACGGCGCCCCCGCCTGGCCCGCCGACGCCCCGCCGGACATTCCGAAGTGGCTGACGGAAGCGGTGCTGCGGCTGCTCGCGCCGCAGGCGGCGGACCGGTTCCAGTCGACCGACGCGCTGCTCGACTTCCTGCGGCAGCCGGTGGCGGCGCCGAATGAAGCGGTTCGCACCGCGACTTTCGAGAATCTCCAGCCGCGCGGCGTGGCCGTGCTGCCGTTTCGGAATCTGGGCGACGACGCCGGCGACGACTGGCTCGGCGTAGCCCTGGCCGAGTACCTGTCCCGCGGGTTGGCGCGCACGCCCGGCGTGTACGTGGTGGACGCGCAGGCTTTCCAGAACCTCTTCGCGCAGATGCCCGCCGACGGGGACGCCACGTCGCAAATGCGCAGCGCCGGGCGGTTGGCCGGCGCCGGCACGATCGTCGTAGGCGAGTACCGCCGCCGCGGGCCGCAGCTTCAGATCGTCTCGCGGCTGGTGCGGTCGACGGACAACTCGACGCCCGTCGTCGCCGAGGTGGAAGGACCGCTGGCCAGCCTGGTGGAGCGGCAGGAAGCACTGCTCGCACAACTCCTGGCGGCGATCGGCGCTGCGACCACGACATCCGCAGTGGTGCACCCGCCCGCCCTGCGCGTGCAGGAGAAGTGCGCCCTCGCGCGGCAGGCCTATCTTCGCGGCGAATACGAAGAGGCCATTCGCCTGGCGGAGTCGGCGGTGGATGCGGAGGCTGAGACGGCCGAGCCGCTGCAGTATGTGGGCGTGTGCCTGGCGCGGCTCGGTCGCTATGAGGAAGCCGGGGCCACGCACCGCCGGCAGGAAGAGCTCGCGCGGCGCCGCGGCGATTCGCGGCTGCTGGTGGAGGCGCTGGCGAACCTGGGGGTAATGCACTATTTCCGGGGAGAGTATGCAGCGGCGCTGGAGTTCTACGAGCGGGCCGCGGCGATGGGGGAGTCCTTGCGTCTAACCGCGGAACTGGCGAACATTTACAACAATCTCGGGTTTGTGCAGTTCCGGCTGCGACGGCCCCCGGACGCCGAGCGCGCGTTCCTGCGGGCGATCGAGCTGCACCGCGGTTATGGTGCGCTGGCGTCACTGGTGGCGCCGTACAACGGCATGGGCAACGTGTTGCTGGAGCAGGCGCGTTTCGACGAAGCCGCCGGCTACTATCGCCGGGCGCTGGCGCTGGCCGAGGAGATCGGCGATCGTACGAACGTCGGCATGTGCTACGCGCACCTGGGTCGCTGCGCATCGCTTCAGGGCCGCTACGCCGACGCCAAGCACGAGTTCAACATGGCCCTGAACGCGCTGGAAGAGACCCGCTTTCTGAACGGACTGGCCGTGACCTACGAGCACATCGCCGAAATGCACATGCAGGAGTGCAACTTCGAAGAAGCGGTGCGCTGCGCGGACAAGCGCATCGAGCTGGCCCGCTTGCACGCCAACCGCCGGATCGAGATCGCGGCGTGGCAGCAGAAGGCCGACGCGCTGCGCCGCGCGGGGCGCTCGTCCGACGCCGAAGCCGCCCTGGCCGAGGCGAACCGCGCGCCCGCCGCCGCCCCGGTCGGTCGGCGCTGAAGGCGATGCGTTGCGCATTGGGAGAGTCGCCGTGCCATTCGAACTTGCGGCCCTGATCCTCACCAATCTGGCGCTGGTCGTGCTGATGGTGTTTACGTTCCGCGAATTGCGGCAGTCCAAGCGCGCATCCGCCGCGACGCCGCCGAGCGACGCACGCGCCACGTACCTTCAAAACCTGCTGCACGCACTCACGGACAGCGTCTGCGTCCTCGATCGCGACGGTAGCGTTCGCGAGACCTTCGCCGATTCCGCCGCCATGCCGATCCGCCGCGTGCTCGAACGCCTGCCCCGCGACGTGGGCGAGGCGCTGCTGGGCGAGCTGCGGGCGGCGATCGATGAGGCCCGGCGGCGGCAGTTCCGCTTCGTACTCGACGATCGCTGGTTCGTGGTGGAGATCGCGCCGCTGCCGCCGACCGGCCGCGACCGGCTGGCGGCGGTGCAGCTTCGCGACGTGAGCGACGAGCGGCGGTCGGCCAGCCGCGTCGACCGGCTGGCCGCCCGCAACGAGGCGATCCTGCGCAGCTCGATGGACGGCTTTTTCGTGGTGGGCGACGACTATCGCTTCCTCGAGGTCAATGATGCGTTCTGCAGCATGATCGGCTACACCGCCGAAGAGCTGCTGCAAAAGCGCATCTCCGACCTGGAGGTGCGGGATAATCCCCGCGGGCTGACGGCTTCGGCCAACGTGCGCACCGGCCTGAACCACTTCAGCACGTCCCACCGGCACAAGGACGGCCACCTGGTTCAACTCGAGATCAGCGTCATCATGCTGCGCGACGAGGGCCGGAAAATCCTGGTCGGCTTCGCGCGCGACGTAACCGAACGCCGCCGGGCCGAAGAGCGCATTCGACAGATCAACGAGCGATTCGAGTCGCTGGTGGTGCGCATGCCGCTGGGGTACATCGTCTGGACCCCGGACTTTCACGTGCAGGAGTGGAACCCCGCGGCCGCGGCGATCTTCGGCTATGCCGCCAACGAGGCCGGCGGCCGACACGCTTTCGAGCTGATCGTTCCGGACGACTCGCGGGCCGTCGTCGGCAAGATGTGGAACCGTCTGCTGGCCGGCGAGCCCAACGGCCACGCCGTGCATCCGGCGCTGCGGCGCGACGGCGAGCGGATCACCTGCGAGTGGTTCAACACCGTGCTGCGCGACGCGGCCGGGCGGGTCGAGTGCGTGGCCACATTGCTGCGGGACGTATCCGAGCGCGAGCGGCTGCAGGCCGAGCTGCGGCAATCGCAGAAGCTCGAGAGCCTGGGCGTGCTGGCCGGCGGGGTGGCGCACGACTTCAACAACTTCCTGGTGAGCATCCTGTGCAACGCGTCGCTGGCGATCGAGCGGCGACCCAGCGACCCGGAAGTCGTCAAGCAGTTGCAGAAGATCATCAACGCCAGCCGCCGCGCTTCGGAACTGACGCGGCAGATGCTGGCATATTCGGGCCGCGCCAGCTACGACGTTCACGATCTGAATCTCACGGCGCTGGTCGATGAGATGGCCGACTTCATGCGGGCGGCGTTGCCCAAGACCGTGTCGCTGGTGCTCAACCGCGGCGCGGAGCTCCCGATGGTGCAGGCCGACAGCGGTCAGGTTCAGCAGGTCATCATGAACCTGCTGATCAACGCCGCCGAGGCGATCGCGCCGAACTCCGGCGTCGTCACGATTACGACGGCGGCGATCACGCTGGGCGCGGCCGACATCGCCGCGGAGTTTCCCGACCAGAACCTGGTTCCCGGCCGCTACGTCAGCCTGGAAGTGCAGGACACCGGCTGCGGCATGTCGGCCGAGACGCTCAGCCGTATCTTCGACCCGTTCTTTACGACGAAGTTCACCGGCCGCGGCCTGGGGCTGGCGGCGATCCTGGGGATCATGAAGGCGCACCGCGGCGGCATCCGCGTTCGCAGCAAGCTGCAGGAAGGCACGCGCTTCGTCGTCGTCTTCCCCGCGGCCGCGGCGCGTCCGGCGCGCACCCGCGCGGCGCGGGCGCTGCCCGCGGTGGTGCCGCAGGGCGCGACGGTGCTGGTGATCGACGACGAGGAGGACATCCGCGAAGTGGTGCAGGCCGTGTTCGAGAACCGCGGCGTGCGGGTGCTGACGGCGGCGAGCGGCCCGGCGGGCATCGAGCTGTTCCGCCAGCACGCGGGCGCGATCGACGTGGTGCTGCTCGACATGACCATGCCCGGCATGAGCGGCGACGCGGTGTTTCGCGAGATCGTCGCGCTGAACCCGCACGCGCGGGTGGTGCTCTCGAGCGGCTACAGCGAGCAGGAAACCGCGACGCGCTTCAACGACCCGCGGCTGGCCGGGTTCGTGCAGAAGCCGTACACGGCCGACGTGCTGGTCGAGAAGGTCGGCGCGGCGATGCAGGCCTGACTGGCGCGGGTGCATCTCGCATTCGGTTGCGGCGCACCGGGTGGAGCGGGCATTCTGCCCGCTCCGGCCAGGCAACCCCGTTCGGCGGGCAGGATGCCCGCCCCACCCTGCGAAATGCAACCGCTGGCGAGATGCACTCGACCGGCGCGGCGCGGCCGATCGCGCGTGGCGACCATCGCGCGCCGCGACTATCATCGCCCCGCCATGAGCTTTCGCCGATTTCCCCGCGTCGCATTCTTCGTCGCGCTCGCCGGCTGGCTGCTGACCGCCGCGGGTTGCGACTACTCTGCCGGCCGCGTCGATCGCGACATCGCCGCGGCGATCGCGAAGCGCCAGCAGCAGGCGCTGCGCTACGAGCGGCCGGCGCGGGTCGAGGCCAACCAGGCTGGCGACGATCGCGCCACGTCGGCGGCGTACGATTACGCCCCCAGCCCGAGCGACACGACCATTCCCGCCGGCTTCGAGGCCGCAGCACCAGCGACGGCGCAGGCCGCCGGGGAAGCGACCGCGCCGGCTTCGCAACCGACATCGCGGCAAACGCGCTACCGCGAGAGCCCCTTCACGCTTACGGACGCCCTGGCGTACGCCCAGCGACACCGCCGCGAGTATCAAACCGCGAAGGAAGACCTGTACCTGGCCGCGCTGGCGCTTTCGCTGGAGCGGCACTTGTGGACGCCGCAGTTCGCGGCCGATCTGCGCACGGTGTACGGCAACTTCGGCGAAATCCGCAACTTCGACCAGGCGATGCGGTTCATGTCCGACCTGTCGCTGGCGCAGCGGCTGCCCTACGGCGGCGAATTCACGGCGAAGGCGGTCAGCACGCTGATTCGCGACGTGGTGCAGTCGATCACGGCGGAGGAGAGCGGCTCGATCGAGCTGGGGCTGAACATCCCGTTTCTGCGGAACGCCGGGCACGTGGCGCGCGAGGAGTTGATTCAACTGGAGCGCGATCTGACGTACGCAGTACGCGATTTCGAGCGCTTTCGGCGGCGGCAGCTTGTGGAGGTGGCCCAGGCGTATTTCGAACTGCTGCGGCAGAAGCAGGAAGTGCTCGACGGGCTGGCGACGCGCGAGCGCTTCGAGTCGGACTTCGAGCGGGCCCAGGCGCTGGAGGATGCGGGGACCGGCTCGCAGCTCGACACCCGCCGCGCCGAGCAGGAGACGCTCTCCGCCGCCAACCGCGTCGAGGATCTGTTCGAGCGGTTCCGCGCGGCCACCGACGAGTTCAAGCTGCTGATCGGCATGCCGGTGGATGAGAATCTGGGAGTGGAGGATCTGGAGGGGATCGAGTCGATCGAAGAGCAGATCGTACAGGGGCGCTACCCGATCCTGCTGAAGCCCCCGGCGGCGGATGATGAGGCCCGCGCGACGGAGGTTGCGGTTCAGTTCCGGCTGGACCTGCTGAACCGCAAGGATCAGATCGACGACGCCCGCCGCGGCGTGGCGGTGGCGCAGAACCGGCTGCTGCCCGACTTGAACTGGAACAGCACGCTGCGCTTCGATACCGAAGCGGACCGCAAGAACGTCGGCGCGTTCAACTACGAGCGGGCGACGTGGCGATCGGAGATCGTGCTCGGGCTGCCGCTCGAGCGCTTCCGCGAGCGGAACCAGTATCGCAGCGCGCTGATCGACGTGAATCGCGCCCGGCGAAACCACCAGCAGGCGCTAGACCGCGTGCGGGCGGAAGTGCGCGGCGCGGTCAACCGCCTGCGGCTCGAAGAGAAGGCGCTGGAGATTCAGCAGCGGAATCTGGAAGTGAGCGACCTGCGGCGCGAATACGCCCGCATTCAGTTCTACGACGGCGACATCGGCAACCGCGACCTGATCGAAGCCGAGAACGACTGGACCGACGCCCGCAACCGGCTGAACCTGGCGAAGACATCGCGCTGGCAGGCGCTGCTCGATTTTCGGCTGGCGACCGAGACGCTGCGGATCGACGAAAACGGAGACGCGCCGGCGAGCCCGTAGCATCGGCCGGGCCACGCGCGCCCGGGATGAGCTTCAGAGATCAGGGCGTGGCGACGCCAAAGTCCGTGACGGGCACGATTTCGTTCGGCACGTCGCTGCGGCCGGGCACATTCGGGCGGATGTCGCCCGTGCCGGGATAGTAGAGCCACCCGGCGTTCGCCAGGGGTTGAAAGTCCAGTTGAGCGACGGCGTTCACGCACTTCAGCGAGGTCAGCCCCATCTTGGGTCCATACTTGATCGGCGGAAGGCCGGTGCGCAGGTATGGGCCATATGAGTATTGCGACGACTTGCTGTTCGAGACGGCGCCGTTGGCGTCGCTGTAGCGCGTCATCTGCCGCATGAACGCCGCCTCCGTGCGGGCCGCGTTCGTTCCGTCTGTTGCGGCGCCGGGATACACGCCGTAATGCTCGATCGCGTACATCTCGATCTGCTTCTGCACGGTCTGCCAGTCGCGGTGTTGCGCGGCGTAGTCCGCACCCTGGCTGGCGCGACTCAGGCGTGGGATCGCGATCGCCGACAGCACGCCGATGATCGAAACGACCAGGATCAACTCAAGCAGCGAAAACGCGCGACGACCGGGATAACTACGCCGCCGCAGCGCCCGAGTTGTTCCATCGCCCGCGAGGTACAGCACAGTCGGCTCCGACGGGCCGAATTCAGAAGTGGGAACTGCGAACGGACGCCAGGCCGCGCTCCGCCGGCGGAATCAGCAGGCGCAACACGCCGAGGCGGACGAACCGATCCAACTCGGTTCGTCCGCCGGCAGCGCTGCTGGATCAATAGTCGTCGTAGGCCACACCGTCCGGATCGAGGGTGTCGGAGTTGACGACGATGTCGCCGGTGTCGTAGTTGAACACCCAGCCCGCGTTCGCCTGGCCCGACGTGTACGCCGGCGCGGTGGTCCCGCTGATCATGTAGACGCCGGTCTTGCCGACGCGCGGATTGACGGGGCAGGCCGGCACGCCCTTGCGCAGGTAGGGGCCGTAGATGTACGCGCCGGTCTTCGTGTCCGACACGCCGCCGTCGCCGTCGCTGTACTTGGTCAGTTGCGCGACGAACGCCGCCTCGGACCCGGCGGCGGCCGCACCGGCGGCGTTCTTTCCGGGATACTCGCCGTGTTCGTAGAAGTAGAGTTCGATCGCGTTGCGCAGCACCGAGAGATTGCCGCGCACGCCCGAGCCGCCGGCGCCCTCGGCGCCGCGGCTGAATCGCGGGATGGCGATGGCCGCCAGAATGCCCACGATCACCACCACGACAATGAGCTCAACCAGGCTGAACGCCCGTGCCCCCTTACTGGGTCGCATTACGAATCCTCCCATGCGGTCGCAGGTCCAGTTCCACCAGGATTTTTTCGATCACCGGCTGCAGGCGAAGGTTCGCTCGCGGCCGCGTTGCGGTCTCTCACCCGTCTCACTCATCGTTCCGCGCTCGACTCGACTTTGGCAAGCACGCGAAGTTTCCGAGGCGCGCACTCGGACCACCAGGCCGCGGTCCGCTATTCCCCGCCGGCCGGGGCGATGCGCAGCACGCAGCGCGCCCCCTTGTAGTCAAAGACCGCCTGGCGGTCGCCGATCTCGATCAGTCGAAAGCCGTCGATCACGTCTCCCGGGTGCAGCAGCATGTCATTGACGATCGCGCAGGGCTCGCGGCCGTGCAGCGTGGCGCGCAGGGCATAGGACTGCTGAAAGCGGGCGACGGAGTCGCCGGCCACCTGTTCGGGCGATGGCGGCGGCGGCGCAGCCAGCGGCGCGGTTTGCGCGACCACGCGATTCCACGCGAACACATCGGCGACCGGTCCGAGTTCGGCCAGCGGCGCGCGAGCCCGCGGCGGCTCGTGCTTGAACAGGTCGCCGGCTTTCGGCGCGCCGTCCAGGACATAGGGCGCAGCGTTCGCCGCCTGCGGACCATTGCCCAGCAACAGCCGGTCCGCGGCAAGCCCCAGCAGGGTCACGCCCAGGAAGATCGAGAGTTTTCGCTCGCGCTGTCCCAGCTTCATGGCGTCGCCGCCGTTTCTTGCGAATCGCCCGAAACGATGATGACCCGCACGGTCCAGGAAATCTGACAGTCTTTCAGGTCCGGTGCGACCGGGCCGCGAATCGTCAGGTCGCGGATCTGCACGAACGGCGACCAGGCCTCGATGCGCCGCAGCAACGGCGGAAAGCTCGAGAACAGGCCGCTCACTCCCAGTTCGGTGTCGAAGTAGCGATAGCCGTCGCGGGTTTCTTCCGGACGGGGGCGCAGCGCGCTCAACTCGAACCCGAACTCGCGGCAACTGGACGCCAGGAACTCGATGAACGCTCCCGCGCCGGTCGCTGGCGCCGCCCGAAGACCATCAACAGTCGTGCTCAAAGTGCGCACCTGCTCGGCCAGCAGGCGATTGTGCCGCACGGCGGCTTCGTGCGCGTCGCCCAGATCGGCGATGGCCTTGCGCACCTGCGGGCGTCCCGCCAGCGCGCTCTTGACCGGCAGCACCACGCCAAACACGAGGCAGGCGACGATCAGACCCAGCGCGGCCACCCCGGCCACGTCGGTGACGAAGATCAGCGGTTTGCGGCAGAGCGTCACTCGTCACCTCGTGACCGACAGTTCGAACTCGACCAGCGCCGCGCTGCCCACCGTGGCGGCTTCAGACTTCACCAGCCGCACCGCCTGAAACGCGCGCGATTCCTCGATGCGCCGCAGCATCGCAGCCAATTGGGCGTGTCCGCTCGCCATTCCCACGATGGTCACCTGCGGCGGCGGCGCGGCGGCGGACTCGTTCGCCTCGCGCCGCGCGGGACCGGTGCGCGACGGCGGCGCGGCGGCGGGCGCCGGCGCGGAAACCTCTTTCAACGTCATGCCATCCGGTATCGCCGCGGCCAGCAGCGCCAGGCGCTGCGACCACTGTTCGTCTCCGCGCAAGCCTTCGAGCGACTGCACCTCCGCGGCCAGCGCCGCGGCGCGCTCGTGAAGCCCCGCGCCGATCCGCTCCTCACGCGCTACGCGATTGCGCAGCGTGCTCTGCTGAAGCTGATCGGACTGCATCTGCGCAAACGACCCGCCCGCGAAATTCCACGCTACCAGCAGGAGGATCAGCGCCGTTACGTTCACGAAGATCCAGCGCGCGCACCGCTGCCGCTCGCGGATGCGCAGCCGCGCCGCCGCAGGCAGCAGGTTCACGTGGGCGTGCGGCGCGCGGGGCGCTGCACTTGCGGAGCGACCAGACGTCATCGCGGCTCCTCCTGCGCGTCCAGATCGCACAAGGCGGCCCCGACGGCGGCGGCGTAGACCGCGCCATCGACGCCGGACAGGCTCGCGCCGCAGCCGGCGGAGAACTCGAGCGGCCGCACTTCGATCTCCAGCACGTCGCGCAAAACCGCCGCGACCGCGCTCAACCGCGCGCTGCCGCCGGTCAGATACAACCCGGCCAGCGTCGCGGAGGGGCACGACTCGATGGCGTAGCTGAACGATCGCTCGACTTCATCCGCGAGCGGCCGCGTCATCGTGCGGATCGTGTTCTGCACTACCTGAACCAGATCGGGGTCGAGCGGCGGGGCCGATGCGTTCGCGGCCTGCCCGGCGCAGCGGCGCTTCAGCGTTTCGGCAGTGGTGTAGTCGACTTCCAGCGCGTCCATCAGCGCGATCGTCACCCCGTCGCCGCTGAGACTCAGGGGGCGCACATAGACGCACGTCGGCCCCAGCGCCAGCGTGAGCATCGCCCCGGTGAAACCCAGGTCCAGCACACCCCACAAGGCGTCCGCCGCGGGCGGCGCGCCGGGTGTGGAGGGCGCGCCGGCCAGCCACGCGGCCCGAATCAGCGCGCAGGGCAGCGCCTCGATCCGCGAAAGGACCAGGCCGATGCCGTCCACAAAACGATCAAGCTGCGCCACGGTCTCGCGCCGCATCGCCGCGATCATGACCGCCGTGCCGCGGCGCGAGCGCGTCGGCAGCTCCCAAAAGTCCACTTCGATCGTGGCCGGATCGACCTGCAGCTGCCGCGCCGCCTCAAGCCGCAGCGGCGCGAGCAACTCGGCCCGCGGCGACCCGCCCAGCGCCTCGGGCAGCGAAAACGGATAGAAGCTCATCGCCGGCGGTCGCAGGGCGACGCCGGTCAAGCCGCCGCTGAATTGCGTCTGTCTCAGGATGCGGCGGGTGCGATCGATCGCCAGCGACTCGAATTCGGTCTCGAGCGGCCGGCTGCGGAGCGAATCCTGCAGCAGCGCGTGTCGCACCAGGCGCGGCCGGCCGTCGCCTTCCGCGGCGAGTTGACAGACGACCACGCTCGCCGGTCCGGCGTCGATCGCGATCGTCGAGACGCGCTGTCGATTCAGGAGCTTCACACACACCCAGGCTTTCCAGGCGCCGCCGGACGCCCGCGGCTGCGGCCGGCGTTATCCGGCGGCGGTCGCCACGTCGAAGAGCGGCAGAAACAACGCAACGGCGACGCCGCCAACCAGCGCTCCCATAACGATCAGGATGGCCGGCTCGATCGTTCGGGTCAGCGTAGCCAGCAGCGTCTCGTTCTCTTCTTCGAGCCAGGCCCCCACGAACTCCATCGACTCGCCGAGGCGTCCGCTTTCTTCTCCGGTGGCCACGGCCGCGATAACCGGCGGCGGAACCAGCCCGGAACGTTTCAGGACCAGCGGCAGCGAGCGGCCCTCGACGACGGCCTGCTCGATGTCGGCGACCAGTTGGCGAAACAGCGGGTTGCTGCTGGCCTCGCGCGTTTGCTGCACGGCCTCCAGCAGCGGAACGCGGCTGCGAAGCAGCGCCGCCCAGAGCTGCAGCAATTGCGCCAGGATGATCCCGCGCAGCACACGGCCGATCAGCGGCACGCGCACCAGGGCCACGCCCACAACCGCCCGACCGATGCTGGAGCGCAGCCAGAGCCAGGCGGCCAGCGCCAGCAGGATCGGCGCGGGGAGAATCAGCATCCAGTATTCTTTGAGACTTGCGGACGTATCCAGCATGAAGCGCGTCACCCAGGGCAGCGGGGTGTCGAGCATCGCGAATAACTGCGCGAAACGCGGCAGTACGAACAGCGTCATCGTGATCAGCACGGCGATCGACATGAACGTCAGCACCGCCGGGTAGGCCAGCGCGCTGATCACGGCCCGGCGGCCGCGCACCTTGGCGGCGAGCATCGTGGCGGCGCGTGCGAATGCGTCCGCAAGCGTTCCGGTGGCCTCGCCCGCGCCGATCAGGCTGCGGACCTGGCCCGAAAAGATGCGCGGGGCGCGGGCCATGGCGTCGCGCAGCGCCGCACCCGCCTCGACCCGATCCGCCAGTTCGCCGACGATCGTTTTCCAGCGCGGCCGCGCGCTCTGGTCCTGGATGGCGCGCAGCGCCGGCACCACCGACGCGCCGGCTCGCAGCATCATGCTCATCTGCCGGGTAAACAGCGCCAGCTCGGAGAGCCGGCAGCGCGCAGCGGGAGCGGCGCGGTTGCCGATGTCGGGCACGCGCTCGGCCACCGCCGCCAGACGGCTCTTCGCGCGACCCGGCTCGATGCTCAGCAGGAACAGGCCGCGCTGCAGCAGCTCGTTCTGGGCCGCGGCAAGGTCGGCGGCGTCGATGCTCTCGCGCAGCTTCTCGCCGCGGCCGTCGAGCGCTACGAAGTCGAAGATCATGTCGCGGCCTCCACCGTCGCCGGCGCTGCGGCCGGAGCGGATTCGGCGCTGACGCGCTCATCGGTCTCGATGGTCGTGACGCGCAGCACCTCTTCCAGCGGCGCGACGCCGCTGTCCGCCAGGCGCAGGCCGCTGCTGCGCAGATCGGTCCAGCCGTTGCGGCGCAGGTGCTGGCGCAGCTCTTCTTCGCCCGCTTCGTTGTGGATCAGCAGACGCAGGTTGTCGTCCAGCGACATTACTTCGTATACGGCTGTGCGGCCCGCGAAGCCGCTCTGGTGGCACTTCGGGCACCCCTCGCCCTTGCGATAGATGCGGCGCACGTCTCCCGGACGGCCGGCGTCGCGCAGCGCCGCGGCGGGCGGGTAGTAGGAGGTCGTGCAGTGCGGGCAGTTCTTCCGCACCAGCCGCTGGGCGATCACGCCGGTGAGCGCGGACGCGAGCATGTAGGGCTCCACGCCCATGTCCATCAGCCGCACCACCGCGCCCGGACTCGAATTGGTGTGCAGCGTGCTGAGCACGATGTGGCCGGTGAGCGCTGCCTGCAGCGCGACCTTGGCGGTCTCCGAATCGCGGATTTCGCCGACCAGGATGACATCGGGATCCTGGCGCAGGATCGAGCGCAGCGCCCGCGGGAACGTCAGCCCGATCGGCTCGTTGATCTGAATCTGGTTGACCATGTCGAGCTGGTACTCGACCGGGTCCTCGACGGTCAGAACGTTGCGGCCGTGCTCCTTGAGCTGGTCCAGCGCGCAGTACAGCGTGGTGGTCTTGCCGCTGCCGGTCGGTCCGGTGACCAGCACCAGCCCGTGCGGGCGGCGCAGCATGCTCTGAAACTGGTCCAGCTCGGCGCCTTCCAGCCCGAGCTGCTCGAGCGAGACGCTCAGCTTGGAGCGATCCAGGATGCGGATGACGACCTTCTCGCCCAGCACCGTCGGCATCGTCGAGATGCGCATGTCGATGTCGCGGCCTTCCGCGACGACGTGCACGCGCCCCTCCTGCGGCAGGCGGCGCTCCGAGAGGTCCATCTTGCCGATCACCTTGACGCGCGAGACGATCGCGGCGTGCATGCCCGGCGGCGGATTCACCAGTTGCTGGAGCTGGCCGTCGATGCGGAAGCGGACGCGCGTGCCCTGGCGGTCCGGCTCGATGTGGATGTCGCTGGCGTTGTGCCGCACCGCCGTGAGCAGCGCGATGTTCACCAGGTTGATGATCGGGCTGCCTTCGACCATCCGGTCGATCTCGGCGGAGGCCTCGTCGTCGGGCGTCTCGCGCTCGATGACCTCGACGTCGGCCCGCGTCAGCGACGACAGGTAGGTCTGGACGTTGACCTTCGGTCCCAGCAGCCGTTCGCGCAGCGCGTCGAGGTCGTGCTCCAGCGCCAGCACCGGTTTGATCACGCAGCCCGTGAGCTGCGCGAGCCGGTCGATCGTCGGCAGCGACTGCGGCTCGGCCATCGCCACCGTCAGCCGCCCCTCGACCAGGAACAGCGGCAGCGCCTTGAGCTGGCGGGCCTCGTCGCGCTCCAGCAGCGCCGCGGCCCGCGGGTCGACCAGTCCCGGCTGCAGCACGCAGCCGCGGACGCCGAGCTGCCGCGCGACGCTCTCGACCAGCACCTGGCCGGAAAGGATCTTCAACTCGACGAGCGTTTCGCCCAGCCGCTTCTGGCCCGACTTCTGGGCCTCCAGCGCCTGGGTCAGGTCCTGTTCGCTGATGACGCCTTGCGCCAGCAGCAGGTCGCCGAGTTTCTGCGATTTGCGAAGCAGTTTAGACATAGCTGCGCACCGCCGCGTGAACCGAGTCGAAGATCGCGAACCGCTTGAGCGTGTCGGTCAGGTCGAGCGCCTCGCGCACCGTGTCGCAGAGTCCGGCCAGTCTCGGCCGCAGGCCGCCCGGCGCCGCCTCGCGGGCCCGGATCGGTTCGGTCGCCGCGCCGCCCTCGCTGCGCGGCAGCTTTCGCGCCGACGGCTGCAAGGGCGGATTGCCGCAGTGCGCCAGCAGCAACTCGATGCCGGCGCTGTCTACGTACGGCACGTTCGAGAGATCGAGAACGAGGCGCACGTTGCGCTGCTCCGCCTCGCGCTCCAGCACCGCGTGCAGGTCGTGCACGCTGGACTCGATCAGGGCGTCCTGCGGCGTCAGAACGGTCACGGTGCCGTGCTTCTGGTTCTCGACTCTCACGGAATCCTCCCCGGGGCGCCGCAACTCTTACGGGGCGGGCGGAGCGGGCGCGCCGCGCCGGCCGACGTGCGCGAAGCGCGTGCGATAGTCGGCGGCCTGCTCGCGTGCGTAGCGCAGGAACGTCTGGATGAACACGTTGGTCACGTAGGGATCGGTGACGGTCCCGCTCTCCTTGCGCAGAATCTCGAAGGCGGTCTCCAGGTCGAAGCCCTGGCGGTATGACCGGGTCGAGGTCAGCGCGTCGAAAATGTCCACGACGTGCAGAATGCGCGCGATGACCGGCACATTCTCGCCGCGCAGTCCGTCGGGATATCCGGTTCCGTCGTGGTTCTCGTGGTGGTGCAACACGCCTTCGAGCACCGGCTCCAGGCTGGCCACCGGCTTGAGCACTTCGTAGCTCAGCCGCGGATGCCGCTTCATCTCCTCGAACTCGTCCTGCGTCAGGCGGCCCGGCTTGTTGAGAATCCGCTCGCTGATTCCGATCTTGCCCACGTCGTGCAGCAGCCCGGCCCATTCGAGCACCTGCAACTGGCGGGCCGTCAGACCCAGCGCCTGCCCCGTCAGCTTCGCCAGCCAGCCCACCCGCTCGCTGTGACCGCTGGTGTAGTTGTCCTTGGCGTCGATCGCGTTCGCCAGCGCCGTGACGGTCTCGACGGCGGTTTGCTGCAGGTGCCGCAGCATCAGCACGTTGCTGAGAATGTGCCCGCCGTAACCCAGCACCGCTTCCGACGCCAGTACGTCGCCCGAGTCGAAGTCCGCCTCGGCGGCGTCGCGCAGCGCGATCACCACGCCGGGCTGCGTGTCATCGGCCCGCGACGGCCGCAACGCCCCCATCAGCAGGTGCGCGTTCCCGACCTGTGCGGCGACCTCCGGCGTCAGCGTCGGAACGTAGGTGCGACCGGTCTGCCGCACGATCCGCATCTCGCCCGCGAACAGCTCCGAAACGATCCGCGGCTCCAGCGCCACGGGGCGGGCCAGCGAGCCGTCGCACTCGATCGCGTGGCAGCCGCGGGCGTTCTCGAAGATCACGGTGCCGGCGCTGAGCATCGCGCCGAAGCGCCGCAGCAGCGCCGCCTCGATCTCCTCGGGCTCCTGCAGATTCGCAATGTGCTCGGTGATTTCGTAGACCAGGCTGAGTTGCTCGTAGCAGCGCAGCAGCTCGCGCCCCATCGCCTCGTTTTCCTCGACGAGGCCCTCGACGCGCTCTTCGAGCGTGGCGAATCGGGCGGCGTCGAGCGGCGGCCCGCCGGGCGCCGGCATCGTCAGTCGATCGGACGCTGGAAACATCCAACTACCCTTATACGCCCGCCGGGCCGTGCGCCGCCTGCGGCGGCGCGCCGCCGGCGGCCAGCTCCACTTCCTTCATCAACTGCGACGGACTGAACGGCTTGGGAAACACCTGGACGCGCGGGTCGGTCAGCCGCGCCAGGATCGCGCCCTGATCGCAGCGCGAAGTCACCACGAAGACGCGCCGCAGCGTCGGGCACGCGCGGAACGCCTGTTGCGTCAGCTCGATGCCGTCCATCTCCGGCATGTTTACATCGGTAATCAGCAGATCGGCCGGGCGGGCCCGCAGCGCCGCCAGCGCGGCCGCGCCGGTGCCGGCCTCGATCACTTCGTGGCCGAAGCGGCTGATCCACATCTTCAGGACCTGGCGGATGTGCGCCTGGTCCTCAGCGATGATGATGCACGCCATCGGTCGGCTCCCCCCGTTCCTCGCGGCTTACGGCCCGCGCCACCGGCAGTTCGACGCTGAATGTCGACCCGCGGCCGACCGCGCTCTCCACGCGGATCGTGCCGCCGTGGATGCGCACGATGTCGCGCGCGATGGCCAGTCCCAGGCCGGTGCCCTCTTCGGCCTGCACGGCCGGGTCGGTCACGCGATAGAATTTCTCGAAAATCCGTTCGTGGGCCTCGGGCGCGATCCCGATTCCGCTGTCCGAGACGCGCACCCGCAGGACGTTGGCCTCCGTCGACACGTCCACGGTCACGGAGCCGCCCGCGGGCGTGTACTTGATGGCGTTGCCGATCAGGTTGGTCCAGACCTGGTGCAGGCGATGGCGGTCGCCGATCACCAGCGGCACCTTCGTCGGAATCTTCAGCGCCAGGTCGAGCTGCTTCGCCGTCGCCGCGGCCTGGGTCTCCTGCACCGCCTGGCGCAGGGATTGATCGATCCGCACCGGCGACTTGTCGAGCCGCGCCGCGCCCGCCTCGATCTGCGACGCGCTCAGCACGTCTTCGATCAGCTTCGAGAGCCGCCGCGTCTCGCCCATGATCACGTTGTAGCACTCGCGCCGCGTCTGCGCGTCGTCGAAGAAGTCTTCGCCCAGCGTCTCGGTGTAGGCGCGGATGTTGGTCAGCGGCGTGCGCAGCTCGTGCGTAATGTGATCCAGGAACTCCTCGCGCGTGCGCTCCGCCTCGTGAATCTGGCTTACGTCCTGAACCATGATCGTCTGGCTGTCGTCCCCTGTGTCCGCCGCGACGCGCGTCAGCCGCAACATCGAGTAGCCGCCCCCGCCGCAATCGAGCCGCACGTCGCACGATGCGCCCAGCGCGGCGCTTCGCAGCGACCGCAACGACTCCTGCAGCGCCGTGGTCAACCCGGCGTCGGCCAGCGCCAGGCCCGGCGTGGCGCAGGAGAGCTGCAGCAGTTGCGCCGCGGCGGTGTTGCAGTAGTCCAGACGCCGGTCGGCGTCGACGCGCAGCACGCCGACCGGCAGCGCGTCGAGCACCTCGCGCGATCCCTGCGACTGGAACAGATGCGCCGAACCGGCGATCGCTTCGCGCGAGCGGAAGTCGTCCACCTCGCTCTGCAAGTTGCGCACGAAGCCGATCAGCTCGTTCCACGCGCTGGCGACCTGGGCCTGCCCGTCATGGACGGCCAGCAGATCGAGCGAGCGCTCCTGCCCGGTGTGGTACGCCAGGAGATTGTCTCGCACGTGCGCGATCGGCCGTACGCGGCGGCAGAACCCGCGGTACAGCAGCGCGAAGAACCCGAGCGCCGCGACGGCCACGCTGCCGCTGGCGGTCCAGAAAACGGCCGCCATGCCCGGAACCTCGCCCGGACCGTAGGCCACTTCCAGTTCCCCCAGCAGCGCGCCGTCCACGTCGCGCACCGGCGCCTTCAGATGAATCAGCGCTGCCTCGGTCTGGTCGGGCTGCGCCGCGACGATGCTCTGAGGTTGTTGATCCGCCCGCGCCGCGGGGGTGATGCGGCAGTGGTGCACCTGCGGGATGCGCGTCATGTCGCCGGCGACGCGCATGAGTTGTTCGGTCGATCGCGCCCGCAGCGGCTCGCGGACGGCATCCGCGAGGACGTTCATGAGCGCCGGCGAGCCGCCGACGACGCGTTCGTGCATCCGGCGATGCAGCACGGTCATCAGAAGCAGCGTTGCGATCGTGAGTGCGGCCAGGAGCATCGCGACGACCAGGACGCCGAACGGGCCCAGCAGGTCGCCGGGGCTGCGCGGCGCTGTCGGCGCGACTTTCTCGGATGTTGCACTCACGGCTGGATTCACGTCGCGTCCCTTCTGAGGATGTCCCCTATACGCTGGGAAGTATCGAATATCGCATGCCCCGCGTTCGGCGCGCGCGGCGCCGCCCGCATCGGGGCGCGTCTGCCGCTTGAATCTGGGACGCTGCCGCCCCCCGCTACCCGATAAGGTCCGCCGGCGCACAGCCCATACCGGACGCGACCCGAAACCGGGCCGGCGCGCGCGAGCATTCAGCACGAAGTTCGTGATTCGCGAACGAGTTGGACGGTATGCGGGAGAGGAACGCCGGTCGCGAAGTTACGGGGCAGAACCCGGCGCGCTGCGCGGCGACGGCGATCCCGCGGCGGCGGCCGCGTCGGGTCCGGCGGGTTGCGACGTCATCGGGGCTTGAAGGTGAGAGAGCACGCGGATCGCTTCCGCGTGGTCCGGTTGGATTTCCAGAATCTGCTGGCAGCGCTGGATGGCCTTTTCCGTCTGATTCGTGCTCAGCAGCAGCGCCGCTTCGGTCATCAGGATGGCCGGATCGCGCGGGGCGAGCTGCGAGGCGCGCTGCGCGAAAACAAGCGCGTCGAAGTAAGCCAGACGCTGCCGCAGTTCGGCCATCTTGGTCATCGAATCCACGATCTGCTTCAGTTGGGCCGCGGCGCCAGACTCCATCCCCGTGCGCAGCTTGTCGGTCGCGCTGCCGTCGGGTGCGGTCTCGTAAAACGAGGCGAAGTTCTGCCGCAGCACTTCGACCAGCGCCTCATGCGCCCGCAGCAGACGGTTCAGCGGCTCCGCCGATCCGGGGGAAGACTCGACCTGCCGCGCCGCGATCTCGATCAGAACGCGGGACTCCTCCGCGGCGGCTTCCACCTGCTTCATGTCCAGCCGCACGCCCAGTAGCGCCGCGCGGGCGTCGTAGTTCTGCGGCTCGGCCTTTACTGCGGCCTCGGCGGCGGCCAGCGCCAATTGCAGTTGCCCGGCGCCGCGATAGGCGGCGGCGAGCAGCATCTTCACGGTCGCCTGCTGTTCGGGCCGCGCGACGCGATCGGCCGCTTCGAGGTAACGCGGCGCCTGCCGCCAATACTGCTGCGCGACGTAAATGCGACCCAGCCCGAGGTTCACGTCGAAGTTGTTGGGCTGAATCGGCGCCAACTCGCGATACAGGGAACGGGCCCCCATGAAGTCCTGCTTTGTTTCCAGCATCTTCGCCAGCAACAGGCGGGCGTCGAAGTTGTCCTTATCGATCCGCAGAACCGTCTCAAGCCCCTGCGTGGCCAGATCGATCCGCCCGGCGGCGATGTACTCCTTGATCCGTTCGAGCGCCGCCGGAATCGATATCTGCGGACCGCCGCTCGGCATGCTGGCCGGCTGCGGAGCAGCCGTCGGCGTCTCGGATGGGTCGCCCGGCGGCGGCGTGATCGGCGAGGACGGGGGCGGCGCGAGCGGGGCTGCCGGCGGCGGCTGGCCGACCGGCGAAGTCGCCGGCGTTTCTTGCGCGGAGGCCGTCGCCGCCATCGTGCAGCCCAGCCCCAGACACGCAATCAGCAATCGCCGCATGCTCGCACTCCCGCGTATCGAAGATGCCACGAACTGCCCGGCAGGCCGGCCGAGCACCCTTTCACATTATCGGCCAGGGTCCGCCCGAGACTCATCCCTTGGTCGAAGATGCATCAACTATGGTACGCCATCCGCGCCTCGCAGGCACATTCCGACCGCAGAGAACGCTGCTTTCCGCATCGCCAACCCCCGGCGGCCCGGCAATCGGCAACGCGCCGCGCCGCGCGGGGCTTGCGACCTGCGGTTTCCTCCGCAGGTGCGCCGCGGTCTGGCGAAGCACCTGCTCCGCCTTGAGTACGGCGCGGCCCGCGGTTATCACCCGCAGGCAGGGTGCGGCATGGAAGCCGCGCCACCAGCCGCGTGTCAGAGCGCCTCGAACCGCAATGCGACCTTACGGCCCATACACTGCGGCCCCCGTGCGTCGGCGGCGACCGCCGGTGCGCACGCTTGTCGCCATATCGCTAGCGGCGGCAGCCCTGACGGCCGGCGCGGTCTGGCTCGTCTGGTACCTGCGAGCCTGGTCGGTCAGCGCGGCGGCGCATCGCGGAATCGTGCTGATGCAGTCCGCACAGCGCGCGGAGGAAGTCGACGCGGCCTTCGCGATCTGGGAGAGCGAGACCTCGAGCCGCTGGCGCGGACGCGAAGCCCAACTGGTCGCACACATCTTCGCCCGCTACGCGCCCGGCGACCCGCGCGTCGGCGCGTTCCTGCGCTGCCTGGTCGGGGCGGACTACGGCGATCGCACCGCCGACTGGACACGCTGGCACGACGCCTGGACGCGCTCGCGCGAGGGCAAAGCGCCGCGGCTCCAGGCAGATGAGGTTGTGCGGCTCGAACCGCTCTGGACCGCGCCGATCGGCCTGACCGCGTGGTTCACGCCGCTGCTGGCGCTTGACGGGCAGATTTACGCGGGCACGCTGGGCGGCGGCGTCGATAGCGCTGACGACCCGTCGGACGGATTGGTGCAGATCGACGGCGCGACGGGCGTCCCCACCCTGATCTTCACCCCGCCCGACCGCGGACCGCGGGACATTCTAGGCATCGCCGCCGGCGACCAGGTGCTCTTCCTGGCGTGCCGCAACGGCTACGTGTACTGCGTCGCGCCCGACGGCGCGCCGCGCTGGAAGACATACCTGGGCGCGGCGCTCGCCTCGACCCCACTCGTTCACGACGTGAATCGCGACGGCGTTGCGGATGTCATCGTCGCGACGCAGCACGACAAGCTGCTGGCGCTCAGCGGCGCGACCGGTCGCGACTTCTGGTCCGCCACGCGCGGCCGCAGCGGACCGCGTCGCGAGAGCGGGCTCATCGGCGTGAATCTGGCGCTCGGCGACGTGCTGGGCAATCCAGGCAACGAGATCGTCGCGACCTGGCTCGACGGGCACGTGCGCATCTTGTCCGCCGCCGATGGCGCGCTCCGCTGGCGCGGCGATCTGCCGCGCGGCTGCTTCGGCGGGCCGATTCTGCTCGACCCCGGCGCCTCGCCGGACGTGCTGGCGGTGCTGGCCGACGGCGCCGGCGGCGTGGCGACGATACTTCAAGCCGGGCGCTCGCTCGAAGCGCTGCCGCGCTGGCAACTGGGCGCGCCTGCGACGCTCGCGATGGTCGCCGCGCCGCGCACGCTGATCGGCGACGAGGCCGGCCGTCCGTGGCTGCTTGCGTGCTCTTCGGGCACGGCGGGCGGTGCGGCGGGATCGGTCTTCGCCCTCGCGGGAGACGACGTCCGCTGGCGATACTCGCCGGGCGGCGTGATCTGGGGCACGCCCGCGGTCGCCAACCTGAACACGGATCGTGGAAGCGAGATCGTCGTGACCTCGATGGACGGCGATGCCGCGGGGTTCGCGCGCGGGCGGCTCTCCGTGCTCTCGCACGACGGCCACCTGCTCAAGCAAGTCGAGTTCGACGCACCCATCGAGTGCTCGCCGCTCGTTGCCGACGTCAACGGCGACGGCAAGCTGGACGTTCTCGTCGCCGACCGCCGCGGGACGCTGCACTGCTATGCGACGCGCGGCATCGGTCCGGTGGAGTGGGGCGGATACGGCGGAGACAAGTTCGGCACGCGGCACGCGCTGGCCGCATACGCCTTCGGGCAGATTCCGACGGGCCACCAGTGGCGGTGGAGGCCGTAGCCGCGCGGCGTGCGGCGGCGACGCCTGCTGTTCGAGACGGGAAGCCCAAGCGGTGTCAGCGCGCTTTTCGCCGCGCCCGCGCGGTCTTCGGCGGGCTGTCGGACGACAAGTCCGGCCGCGGCCCGATCGGTCGCCGGGTCTGCGGCGTGTCGATCGACAGGCGGCCGGCCAGGTAACCGCCGGTCAGCGAGCGCGGCGCCGCCGCCACCTCGGCCACAGACCCGCGCGCCACGATCTCGCCGCCGCGAACGCCGGGGCCGGGACCGAAGTCGACGATCTCGTCGGCCGCCTCCATCGTGTCGCGATCATGCTCGACGACGACGACGGTATTGCCCATGTCGCGCAGCTTCTGAAGCGACGCGATCAGCCGGCGGTTGTCGCGCGGGTGCAGGCCGATGCTCGGCTCGTCCAGCACATAGAGCACGCCCACGAGCCCGCTGCCGATCTGGCTGGCGAGGCGAATGCGCTGCGACTCGCCGCCCGAGAGCGTCGGCGCGGAGCGGTCGAGCGTGAGATAGTCCAGCCCCACGTCGAGCAGGAAGCGCAGCCGCGCCACGATCTCCTTCAGCGGCTCCTGCGCGATCAATTGCCGCACCGGATCCAGCGCCAGGTTTTCGAACAGGTAAAGCGCGCGGTGGATCGGGAGCTTCCCGATCGCGTCGATGTTGAGCTGTGCGACCTCGTCGCCGGGTGCGGCCCGGCCGCTGAGCGTGACGGCCAGCGCCTGCGGATTCAGCCGCGCGCCGCCGCAGCGGGCGCACGGGGACTGCCGCATGAATTGCTCGTAGTAGGAGCGGACGAACTCGGAGGACGCCTTGCGGTGCCGTTGCTGCAGTTCGGCGATGACGCCTTCGTACACGCCGCCGTGCTTCCAGACGCCGTGCCGGCCGCGCCACTCGAAGGTGATGTGTGCGTCGCCGGTGCCGTAGAGCAGCGCCTGGCGGGCGGCCCGCGGCAGGTCTTTCCAGGGTGTCTTCAGGTCGAAACCCAGGTGCCGGGCGACGCCCTCGTAGATGTGCCGCCGCCAGCGCCCCGGCTTGTGCCGCAGCGGGGCGACGCACGGATAGAGAAACTCGCGGGTGGGATCGGGCACGAGCAGCTCGGGGTCGAAGTCGAAGCGCGTGCCCAGCCCGTCGCAGTGGCCGCACATGCCCTGCGGGCTGTTGAAGCTGAAAAGCTGCGGGTTCGGCGGCTCATAGCTCAGGCCGCACGCGCCGCAGGCGTACGCGGCGCTCAGCCGCACCTCGTCGCCGCCGCCGCTCGCAGCGGCCGACCGCGGCGTGCGGCGGCGACTGCCGCGGGCGCCCGCCGGCGGCGATGCGGCGGCGCCGCGCGCGCTGCGCGCTTGCGGACCGGAATCGAGCTCCGACAGCGCATCGCGCTGCGCCGCCTCGACTTCGGCCAGGAGGTCCGCGTCGGCCGCCGGGCCGCGCCGGTTCGAGCGCGGCCCGCCTCCGCCTGCCGCCGATGCGTCGGCCGGCGCGGCCTGCTCGGCGGCGTCCTGGCGCACGACGATGGCCACGCCCTCGCCGACGCGCAGGGCGATTTCGAGCGACTCGGCCAGCCGGCCGCGGGCCGCCGTGGCGATCACCAGGCGATCGACGACCACCTCGATGTCGTGCCGGCGATAGCGATCGAGCGGGGGCGGATTGGAGAGCTCGATCGTCGCGCCGTCCACGCGGGCGCGAACAAACCCCTGCTTGAGCAAGTCGTCGAACAGGTCGCGATGTTCGCCTTTCTGGGCCCGCACCTTCGGCGCGAGCAGCACGATGCGGGCCCCCTCGCCCAGCGCGAAGATGCGGCCGATCATCTGCTCGCGGGTCTGCGCGGTGATCGGCTGGTCGCACGCCGGGCAGCGGGCGACGCCGGCGCGGGCCATCAGCACGCGCAGATAGTCGTGAATCTGCGTAATGGTGCCGACGGTGCTGCGCGGGTTCCAGCCGCTGGTCTTCTGCTGAATGCTGATGGAAGGCGAAAGCCCGGTGATCTGATCGACCTCGGGCCGGGGCAACTGCCCGAGGAACTGGCGGGCATAGGAACTCAGCGACTCGATGTAGCGCCGCTGCCCCTCGGCATACAGCGTGTCGAAGGCCAGACTGCTCTTGCCGCTGCCGGAAACGCCGGTGAAGCAGATCAGCTTGTTCTTGGGCAGCGTCACGGAGACGCCGCGCAGGTTGTGCTCGCGCGCGCCGACGATGCGGATGCGGTCGCGGTCCGGGCTCTTTGAAGGTGATGCCACAAAATCCTCGCGCGCGTAGTTGGAACTTCAGCCGCAGCGATGCACTATTCGCGCCCAAACGTGCCCATCGTTCGATCGACCGGGTTTCTCGCTTGCCGATCGATCACGGACGCTTCGCCGCGAAATGCCCGGCGCGACATGCGAATCGGCGGAGACTTCCTGCTGACAGCGACCTTCGCGCCGCCGATGTAGTACCACGGCAGTACCGGACTTTCAACGCACGTCAACGCTTCCGAGGCGACCGGCGACACAGCACGTACTATGCGTCGCGCTTCGTCCGCGGTATCATCCCTGTTCAATTCGCAAGACCACGCGCGGGATGCTTCGTTTCCGGATCTTCAGGAGTCAACCATGAAAACCGACGCGCGCTTTTGGCCGGCCCTGAGTGCTTGGCTGCTCCTGAGTGGTCCCGCGGCCGCTTGGGCGCAATGCCCGCCCGGATGGATTTCCGCGGGCGCCGCCCCGGGGCTTGATCGCGAAGTTCTGGTCGCCGCCCCGTGGGATTCGGACGGAGCCGGTCCGCAGGCCCCCGTGCTTGTGGTCGGAGGTGACTTCAATCGTGCCGGACCGCTCTCCGCAAACGACGCCGCGCTCTGGGACGGGGCGCGTTGGTCTCGACTCTCGGGACTTCCGATCGGGTCTGAGGTTTCCGCAGTCGCCACGTTTGACGATGGTTCAGGACAGGCCTTGTACATCGGGCGGGATTGCCAGGTCGACCGATTGGACGAAAGTGGCTGGACGACGATCTGGCTTCCTGGATACCACGCGTGCAGCGTCTACTCTGTGGCGTGGTTTGACGACGGGAACGGTCCCTGCCTCTACGCAGGCGGCTTCTTTCTTCCGAACAAGCCCCCGATTCTTCTCGGGTTGGGTCGCTGGGACGGCGTGAACTGGACGATGTCTCGCACCAGCCCTGTCTTCCAACTCACCGTCTACGATCTCGGCGACGGTCCAGCGCTGTATGGCGTCGACGGCAGGGCGCTCCGCTGGAACGGCGCCGCGTTTGTCGATTTGCCCGGCGGACCGCTATCAGGTTTCGTTCGGGTCATTGCAGTATTCGATGACGGCGCCGGGCCCGCCCTCTACGCCGGCGGCAACTTCACAGCAGCGGGCGGCGTGCCCGCAGGCGGCGTGGCACGCTGGACAGGGACGGGTTGGTTGCCGCTCGGCGATGGGGTGGCGGGCGGCTTGGCGACGGTCACCGCGCTCGCCGCCTTCGACGACGGCAGCGGGCCGGCACTCTACGTGGGGGGCGACTTCGCGACCGCCGGCGGGCTTGCGGCGAGCAACTTCGCAAAATGGGACGGAGACTCGTGGTCGACCTTCGACCAGTCGAACGGCGGGATCGAAGGTCTCGTTGCGTTTCATGACGACCAAAACACGCCAGCCTTGATTGCATACGGCGAGTTCCCAGCCCACGGCGGGATCGCGCGCTGGACGGGCGACGGCTGGGCAACCTTTGGGCGCGCCAGCGCCGCCGGCAGTATCACGGTGCTCACGACGCTCGACGACGGCGGCGGTCCGGCACTCTACGCCGGCGGCAACTTCACTGGTTTCTCGGGAATCCCGGCGACCGACGTCGCCCGTTGGGACGGGTCGTCTTGGGCTCCGCTCGGCGAAGGCGCCGCCGCCGCTCCGCCGCTAGCGGCAGTAGCCGACCTGGCCGGTTTCGACGATGGTAGTGGATTCGCCCTGTACGCCTGCGGCACGATTGGATCGAGCGTGGCTCGGGTGGCGAAATGGAATGGCGAAACGTGGTCTCCTCTGGGCGCCGACCAATACGACAGACTCTTCGGTGTCGAAGTCTTCGACGATGGCGCCGGACCGGCGCTATACACGTGCGGCGAAAACCTCTTCGCTCGCGGCGATTCTCTGCGACGGTGGAACGGTGCGGCCTGGATCCCGCTCGGCGCGAACGGCCCGGAGGCTCGAAGCAAGCTGCAGAGCATGACAGTCTTCGACGACGGTGGAGGCCCTGCGTTGTATGTGGCCGGGGTCTTTAACTCGGTCGGCGGCGGCGTCGCCAACAGCATTGCTCGCTGGGATGGCGCCGCGTGGTCCACGCTGGGAACCGGCCTCACGTCAGACGGTAGTCGCGGCATCGTGTACGAGCTTGCAGTCCATGACGACGGCACGGGGCCGGCGCTATTCGCCGCGGGGACGTTTACTCACGCCGGCGGTGTGCCGGCTTCGAACGTGGCGCGGTGGAACGGGGTCCAGTGGTCCAACGTCGGCGCCGGCCTAGGCGTGGCCGGCACGTCGAGAATCACCACGATACGCGTCTGCGACGATGGTAGCGGTCCGGCGCTCTTTGCGGGTGGATTTGACAGTTTCGGCGCACCCGTGATCTTCGCGAAGTGGACAGGCAGCGAGTGGACTGACCTGGGCAGCGGCGCGATCGGACGAATCGAAGACATGGCCAGCTTTTCCGATGCCGTGGGCCAGACGCTGCACCTGGCCGGAACGGTTCGCCTCGGCGACGATAACATGGAAAACTGGTTCCGCTGGGGGCCGGCCTGCTCGCGCGGCGACTTGAACTGCGACGGCGCCATCGATTTCGCCGATATCGACCCGTTCGTGCTGGCGCTGTTTGATCCTGACGCCTATGCCGCGGCGTTCCCCGCTTGCGACCGCGCATATGCCGACACCGATCGCGACGATCGCGTTAACTTCTTCGACATCGACGGTTTTCTGGAGTGTCTGTTCAACACATGCCCGTGATGGCGTGCAGCGGGAAACCGACTTTCACGGACCCCCCGACGGTCCCGGCGAGTCAGCGCCGCAGAATCGCCAGACGCGCCCGGCCGGAAGCCAGCAAACCACCAGCGCGACCAACGCCGGCGGCCCGGCGGCGGCCTACTTCACCACAAACGAAGTCGGCACCACCGTAACCCCCTCCGGCAGACAACCCGAAACGGCCGACGAATACGCCGCCATGTCGTTCGGCGATCCCGGCCCCGGGGCGGAGCGCATCAGGCAGTCCAGCAGGTGCTCCGCGTCGGATGGCATCGCGTTGCGCTCGCGGGCCACCGCGACGACGAACATCTGCGTCACCGGCGGATCGTCGCTGACGTTCAGCGGCACGTCGATCGATTCGCCCGCGCGCACCGATGCCAGCGCTGCCCCATCCTCCCAGCGGTGCAATTCCCAGGTCAGGCATTCGCACGCCGAGTTCCACGTTTGGAACAGCGCCATCATCACGCACGTTTCCTGCGGCGTCGATTGGAAGCAGTCGACGCGGGCCGCACCCGGAGACGCCGCCATCGGAGCGTAGCGCACCGTCACCGGCAGTGCGGCGAGCGCCGGTGGCACGGTCGAAGGCGCGACCGAGGAGCGCAGCAACAACCAGCCCAGGCACGCCGCCGCCCCCAGCGCCCCCGCCCGCATCCACGACCAGGCCCCCCAGCGCTGGACCGCAGCGCGCCGCGGCGCCCCGCGCACGCGAAAGGCGCGCAGCCGCCCCGCGCAGACCACGCAATCCGCCAGATGCCGCGCCTCGTCTCGCGCCGCCGCAAGCCCGCCGGCCAGCGCGTGCAGCCGCGACATGCGCAGGCAATCCGTCGCCGATTCGCCCGACGGCGACCCATCGGCCGCGGGTCGCGCCGGCGGCGCGTCCGCCGCCTCCGCGGCGGCAGCCATCTGAATCAGGTCGCTCAGGTCGATGCGTTCCACGGTACGTCGCCCTTGTCAAACCACGGAGTTATCCGCGCGGCGCGCCGCGGCGCTCGGCAGCCGGTTCGATGTGTGCTTGTAATTTCTTGAGAACAATGGCCTTGCGCGCGTTTATTGTGCTGGCGGCAACGCCGAATTCCTGCGCCAGGCTGCGTTCCGACCCGCCGCCGGCCACCGCCCGCAGCAACCGGAGTTCCTCTTCGCTCAGCCCCGCCCCGCCGCAGTGCAGCACGCTTCGCACGCGCTCGACCCGCTCGGCCAGAGCCAGCGCGTCCGCCGGGTCTGCAAGCTGCGAGACGGCCAGCGCGAAGCCGATCCCGTTCTCCTCGACGCGCCGTCCGTCCTGCCGGGCGCGGCGGCGATGCTGCAACCACACCTTGAATCCGACGGCATAGACGAAGGTCGAGACAGCCGCCCGGGCCGAGTCGTACCGGCCGGCGCGCAGCGCCATCCACACATCCACCCACGTGAGCTGCGCCAGTTCCTCGCCCAGCTCCGCCCCGGAGACCCCGCGCCGCACGAAGAACCGCCGCAGTCCGCCGTCCAGCCGCCGATAAATGCACTCGAAGGCCTCGTCATCGCCGCCGGCGGCGCGCGCGGCGAGCGCGACGAGCGAGTCCGACGGTGCGGGCCGCTCGTGGTTCGCGCTGCGCAGCGTTTCCGCTGCGGCGGCAGTCAAAAAGCCCGAGGAGGGTTCCATCTTCCCGTATTGTAGTGTGCAACAGGCCCGATTCGGCTGATTTCGGTCGCCGCGACACGGTGCGGCGCGTCCTGTTTTCCGCACTTGCCGAGCGCGTGCTCGGCGGCGGAAGATAACGTGACACGTTGGGTTCGTCGGCGGCGCATGGCGACGCGCGGCCTCTCCGCGACTTCGGGCGAGTGACCGCCGGCGTAGAAGCGATGAGTGCGACTCGTTCGAGCCCGCCGGCGCGACCGGCGGCCCGGATCAGCAAAGCGAGCACAAGACGGTGACAAACAAGTTGCAGGCGATTGTGGCCGCATACGCGGTGCTGGGGTTGATGCTGTGCGCCGCCGCAAGCGCGCAGACGATCAAGAAAGACAAGCCGCTTCCGAAGGCGCCGACCAAGCCGACGGTGGCGCTCCCCCCGGATGCACCGGCGAGCACCACGCAACCCGCCACCGGGCCGGCGACCGGTCCGCGCGTGGCGCTGAGTGCGAATGTTCTGGAGTTCGGCGACGTCTGGCAGGGAACGCCGGTGTCCTTTGAGCTCAAGATCACGAACACCGGATCGCAACCGCTGGTGTTTGAAGAGGTGAAGGCGTCGTGCGGTTGCACCACGGTGCGCAAGCCGCAGGCCGCGCTCGCCGCCGGCGCATCCGACGTCGCGCTGGTGAAGTACGACACGACCTACCGGATCGGCGTGGCGAATCAGAATGTGCGCTTCAAGTGCAATGACCCGACGCTGCCGGAGTTTCAGGTTCCGGTGCGCGGAAACGTGCGTCCGCTCTACACCATGTCGCCGATGGGCGGAGCGATTTTCCCCCGCATGGTGGCGGAGACCGAGCGGACGATCACCGTTTCGATTCAAAATCTCTACCCGGAGCCTGCACAGATCAAGCTGAAGTCGGCGCCGCAGAATCAGCCCATAGACGTCACGTTGACGGAGGTGAAGCCCGGCGCGCAATACGAGTTGGTCATCAAGACGCGCCCGCCGATGAAACCCGGCCCCCTCAGCGGCCACGTCATTCTCGAGACTGCCTATCCGACCCTGCCCGAGCTGCAAATCGCCCTGGGCGGCTATGTCGCGCCGCGCGTGCACCTCTCGCAGGACATGGTGGTTTTTCCGCGGGTCGGATCCGCCAGCGCCGACCGCACGGTGCGGCTGTCCTGGCTGGGATCCAAGCCGGTGAAAGTCACGCGCGTGGTCTGCAACCCGCCGGAGGTGATCGCCACCGTCACGGATGGCACGCCGCCGCCCGGAAAGCCGCGGAACCCGAACGAGCTGTTCGACTCGCACCTGATCAAGTTCTCGCTCAACCCCGTCACGGAGCTTCCGCCGGACGCGGTTGCCGAGGTTTACACGGACGACTCGGAGTTCCCGAAGCTGGTGGTGCGGCTCGCGACGCAAAAGCTGGCGACGCCGTCCGTCGCCAAGCCGGGACCAACCTCGAAGCCGGCGGCTGGCGGCGGCTAGGGCGGCGCTGACGCCTCCCGCGGACGAGGAACGAATCGGAGAGCTTGTGAGTTTTGTGGGTGGGGCGGGCATTCTGCCCGCCCCTGGAGTTTGGCACTTTGGCTGATCGGGCGGGCATTCCGCCCGCTCGGGCGTGGTCGGCGCTCGAACCGCACGCACAATAGCTCGGCAGGACTTTTGTCATGGCTGACATTCCAATCGACCGGACGCGGGCGGCGTGGCTGTTCATCACAGTGCTGCTGCGGCTCGCGCTGGCCGGCCTGTTCATCACGGCGGCGGTCATCAAGCTCAATGACCTGAACGCCTTCGCCAAGGAGATCCGCCAGTACCAGGCCGTGCCCGACGCCCTGAGCCACGTCATCGCCAATACCGTCCCGTGGTTGGAGATCGCCGTCGCTGCGCTGCTACTGCTGGGCCCGTGGCGGGTCGAAAGTCGCGTGCTGCTCTTTGCGATGCTGATCGGCTTCACGATTCTCAAAGTCTCCGCGGAAATGCGGGGGCTGAAGATCGACTGCGGCTGCTTTGGGAAGGACAATCTGCTCGCGCGGATCAGCAGCGGAGTTCCCGGGATCTTCCTTAACGGCGGCATGCTTGCCGCGCTGGTGATCGAGACGATTGGCAGCCGCGTTCTCGGGCGCAGGCGCCCCAATCGCGCTGCCGATGCGGTACTCCCGCGGTCCGAGGCGGCCACCGCAGCCGCTTCCTGAGGAAACGCGCGTCGCTCCCGCCATTTCACCCACTCCTTGTCCGAAATCGCCGCGGGGTCGAATCGGACGGCCCCCCAGCTTGCAAACCGGTTCCGAGAATGTTAAAACCCGGCTCGATTGCTGGGATTGTTAAGCCAGAATCGTCGCACGCTGCGACCGATCGCCGCTGGATCGTGGGCGAGTAGACGGTCAGACGGTACTCGGCACGCGCACCAACGCTGTGGAGGCGCTCGACGATGGAAGAGTACGAGAAGCTGAAAAAGCTGGTGGATGAGGTCGCCGAGGACGTGTACAAGGCCTCCGGCGGCAACAAGGCGGCCGGAACGCGCGTCCGCAAGGCCATGCAAGCCATCAAGAACGCGGCCGGCGACGTGCGAAAGCGCGTGCTGGATCTGCGCGAGGCCGACGAACAGCCCGCCAAGCCTGCCGAGTAACGACTCCCCCACGTCGTGACGCGCCCGTGCGGCGCGACAGCCGCGATCGAGGTGCGATGCCGCCGCCCACCCTGCTGGATCTCGCGCAGCTCCGCGAAACCACCATTGTCGCCGATCGTCAGGCCATCGAGCAGGTCAACCGCCAGCGGTTCGAGTTCCAACTGCTCGACGCGATTATCTACTTCGACGAGGCGTCGGGCGCGTTCGCCGGCTACCACGACATCCGCAGCGACGCCTGGTGGGCTCGCGGCCACGTTCCGCAACGGCCGCTCTTTCCCGGCGTTCTGATGATCGAGGTGGCGGCGCAGCTCTCCAGCTACGCGTATCATCGCCTCAGCCACTCCGGTCAGTTTCTGGCTTTCGCGGGCGTCGATGAAGTCAAGTATCGCGGCATGGTCGAGCCGCCGTGCCGGCTGCTGATCCTCGGGAAGTCGCTTCAGTGCCGGCCGCGGCGATTCGTCGCGCAGACCCAGGGTTTTGTGGGCGACACAATGGTCTTCGAAGGCAAGATCACGGGCATGCCGGTCGAGCTCGCCGCAAGCGGATGATGCGCTCCCGCCGCGGCGCGGCACGGGTCGATCTCGGTCGATCGCCGGGTGCGATCCGCAGCGCTGCGGGCCGCGCCGGCGGCTGGGCCGCGGCCGCCTCCCCAACGGCCGCGACCGCAACCACCACAATCCAACACGCCGCCGAATGCAACCGCAAGCGACGCTCCACAGCGTGTGCGGCCGATGGTGACGCCGTCGGCACACGCACGCTGAGGGAAACGTAGCACAGGGTTCGCGCGGCGGCGATTACAAACTGAGGTGATGAATCGAACGGGCGCGGCGGCCTGCGTGCGGCGCAGAAACGGCAGCGGTCGAATGCGCGCGGCGCGTCACGCGGTCGCGGCGCGCGCCGGGCTGCGTCCGTAGCGCTGCACGGCGTAGCCGATGATCGCGCCGAGCACCGCACCGGGCAGCGTGATGCGCAAGTAGTACTTGCCCTGCAGAAACGCGACGAGAAACGCCAGCGCCGCGCTCAGCAGGACGCCGAACACCAGCGTGATGGGCGTTGAATTCGTGCGGCGGGCGACGACGCCGATCAGCACGCCGGCGAGCAGTCCCTTGAACATCGAGCCCATGATGATGCCGAGGTAGCCGGCTTTCACCTCGGGATCGTCCAGCCCCCATGGGGCCGAAACGCCGTCAAAGAGTCCCAGAAGAGCGCCGAGCAGCAATCCGAGCAGGGGTTTGTTCATTGTCAGCTCCATTCATCGGCGGCATGCGCCGCAACCCGCCTTCCCATTCAGCGCGGCGCCGGCGTGATTTTCAACTCACGTCAGAAATGTGAGCGCCGCGCGCATCGCCAGGTACGCCGCGACCAGCAGCAGGGCTGTGCGGTATTTGACGCCGAAGCGCACCAGGCGTTCCAGCGGGTTCTCGCGATAGGCGCTGACCGGCGCGCCGTCGCGAAAACGCGCCACGTCCGCCGCCAGCCCGGCCGCGCTGTCATAGCGTGCCAGAGGGTCGAGCGCGAGCGCCCGCATGCAGATCGCCGCCAGCGGCCGGGGGATCGAGCGGTCCCGTTGCCGCGGAGAGCGAATCGCGCCGTCCGCCGCGCCGCGCGGCGCTGCGTCTCCGGCGGCGTCCGGATCGTCGCGACCGGACAGCCCCTGCCGCTGGGCCGCGAACAGCGTGTGCGTCACCGGGGCCTCGCCGGTCAGAAGGAAATAGAGCAGCGCGCCCAGCGCGAACACGTCGCTGCGCTGCCCGACGCGCTCATGCTCGCCGCGCGCCTGCTCCGGCGGCATGAACGCCGGCGTGCCGAGCACCGCGCCCGGCGTCGTCGCGTGCGTGCGCGTCGCCCACTCGTCAAACGCGTCGGTCCGCGGCGGCGGCGGGTCGGCCGGTGCGGCGTGCGGCGCGGCGGCCGCGGGCGCGGCGTCGAGCAGGCGCGCGATGCCCCAGTCGAGCACCAGCACTTCGCCGAATTCTCCGATCATTACGTTTTGCGGCTTCAAATCCCGGTGGATCACGCCGCGCGCGTGGGCGAAGGCCACGGCCTCGCAGATGCGCTCGAAGATGCGCAGGCGGTCCGCCAGGCGGGCCTGCGGCGTGATGTGCTGGTCGAGCCGCCGCCCGCGCACCAGCTTCATGACGTAGTAGACGCGACCATCGGGCAAACGACCCACGTCGTGAACCGGGACGATTCCGGGGTGCTCCAGCCGCGCGATGATTCGGGCTTCCTGCTCCACGCGGCGAATGACATCGGCATCCAGCAGGTGCGCGTGCATCACCTTCAGGGCGACTTCGCGATCCAGCTCGCGGTCGCGGGCGCGGTACACGTCGCCCATGCCGCCGGCGCCGACGCGCTCCAGCACCGCGTATCGCGGATGCCCGATCGGGTCGGTCGCCGCCGCTTGCTGCAAGTGCGCCAGGAGGCGATCGGACAGGAACGTCACGGCGGCGCGCCTCCCAGCAGGCGGCGCACCTCGGTGTGATACTCCTCTTCGCTGCCGGTCAAGTCGCGCAGGCTCGCGAGCACGCAGGCGCGAAACAGCCGCCGCGCCGCGGCGAGGTCGTTCGTGATCGTCGTGGCGGGCACGCCGGCTTCCGCGGCGATCGCTGCGTATGTCGGCCGCGGTCCGGATTGCTCGTCGTGCAGATCGTAGCGCTCGAAAACGCGCGCGAGTTGCTCGCGACCGTCGGCGCGGCAGCGGGCGCGGAGCGCGTCCACGGCCCGCGCGAAGACCAGCCGCACCCACTCCTGCTCGTACGCCGCGTCCGCGTCCGCGTCGCCCCCGTCGGCCAACCGCAATTCGGCCTCCGCCGCGTCGAAATCCAGCGAGAAGTGCAGCCGCCCGCCGCCGCGCTTCTCGCGCCGCCCGGCCGTGCGCTGGTTCGACACGAATCCGTCGACGCAGGTGCGCACATAGGTGCGGAAGGCCGCGCGGCGCGGGTCATAGCGCGCGAAGAGCTCACGCTCCAACGCGTCGACGAAGAAACCCTGCGTCAGATCGCGGGCATCCTCGCTGTTCGCGTTCCACCGGCGGCGGATGTGCTTGTAGACCGGCTTCCAGTACGCCGCCGCGAGTCGCTCCGCCGCCGCGGCCCGGGCGGCGGGGCTGGCGTCGGGTTGAACCAGCATCGCGGAGAGGTGCGTCTCCGGAAAGGCGAATTGCTCGCCGCCGAGGTTCGTGTCGGAGGCCATCGAGAGATCCCAAACTCGCGCGAAGCCGCTCAACTCGGCAGGGCGGAGACGATCGCCACGCTGGCCGAGAGGCCCAGACGATCGGCGCCGGCCTCGATCATCGTCATCGCCGCCGCCAGGTCGCGTATGCCGCCGGAGGCTTTAACGCGCAGCCCGCCGGCGTGCTGGCGCAACAGCGCCACCGCTTCCGGCGTCGCGCCGCCGGCGGGGTGAAAGCCCGTGGAGGTTTTTACGAAATCCGCGCGGCCCTCCGCCGCGGCGGCGCAGGCCCGGCGGATGTGCTCGGGGGTCAACGCGGCGGTTTCCAGGATCACCTTGATGACGGACTCTGGCCGGACGCGGCGAGCCGCTTCGACGACAGCGCGGATGTCGGCGGCGACGGCTTGCAGGTCACCGTCGAGCAGCGGGCCGAGCGCGACCACCATGTCGATCTCTTGCGCCCCGTCGCGCACGGCCTGTTCGGTTTCGAACGCCTTCACCTCGCTGCGGTTCGCACCATGCGGAAAGCCGACCACGGAGCAGACCTGGGTGCGCGTCCCGGCCAGCCGCGCGGCCACGCGGCTGACCCATTGCGGCTGCACGCACGCGGCGGCAAAGCTCCAGGTGCGACACTCGTCGCAGAGCCGATCCACCTGCGCCGCAGTGGTCTCGGGCTTGAGAACGGTATGGTCGATCATGGCGGCCAGCGTGGCGCGGTTCATGCGGTCAGGCTACCGGCAAGGCCTGACAGCGGCCAGCGCCAGTCATCCCGTTTCCGACCGGTGACTGTCGTGTGGCCCCGGTTTCCAACCGGTGGTTGTTTCAACGGGTTTTCGACACGTTGAGAGAGATCGGTGCAGCTCGGCCGGGTCGAAGACCCGGAAAGACAAACACCGGTCAGTAGACCGGCGCCACAGCCGTGCTCTCCGACAATGCGCCGCTCGGCAGCGCCGCGACCGCGCGGTACTCTCTCGCCCATGAAAAACGCAATCACACGCCCCCTGATGATCGCAACCGGAGGCCTGGCCGCAATTCTGACGCTCACCGCCGGCGCGCAGCGACCCGCGCTCGCCGCCCCGCCACCCCCGCTCGACGACAAACAACCCGCCGCCGCAACTTCGGAGGCCACGGCGATGCTGCACGCCCTGTTCGAAGAACGCTATCAGTGGCAACTCAACGAGTTCGCCGAGGACGCTCGCCTCCGCGGCGATTACCGCAACGCGGACAAGATCACCGACAGCAGTCTGGCTGCGATCGAGCGGCGGCACGCCGAGACTCAGCGCCACCTCGGCCGCTTGAGCGACATCGACCGCTCGGCCCTCAGCCCGGAGGACCAGCTCAACTACGATCTCTTCGCGCTCGACCTGAACAACGAGATCGAATCCCATCAATACCGCATGTTCCTGGCCGCGGTCGGCCCGCGCTCCGGTCCGCACCAGGAAATCCCGCAGATGCACGTGCGCTCTCGTTTCGCAGCGGAAGAGGACTACGTCAACTACCTGCGGCGGCTCGAAGCGACCCCCAAAGACATCACCGACCACATCGCGCTGCTGCAACTCGGATTACAGGAGAAGCGCACGCCGCCGCGCGTGACGCTCATGGGACTCCCGGAGCAGTTCCGCGCCTTGCTGGATGGAGACGGGCTGGAGGGCCTGGCCGAGCCGCTGGCCCGCATGCCCGCCACGATCCCCCCCGAAAAGCAGGAGTCGCTGCGCACGCGGTTTGAAACGGTGACGCTCCCGGCCGTGCGGTCGGCGCTGGCCGAGTTCGCCGCGTTCGTCACCGAGGACTACATCCCCAGCGCGCGCGAGTCGATCGCGGCCCGCGATCTGCCGGACGGCGAAGCGTTCTACGCCTTCGCGCTGCGGCGGCACACCACGACCGACATGACCGCGCAGGAAATCCACGAGACCGGGCTGCGCGAGGTCGCCCGGATTCGCGCGGAGATGCTGACGGTCATTCGCCGTAGCGACTTCCTGCAGAAGCAGCCCGACGCGACGGGGCTGGACGACGATGCGCTCTTCAAACGCTTCATTCAGTACCTGCGCACGGACCGGCGTTTCTACTTCGACGACGCCAGGGAGCTGCTCGCCGCATACCGCGACATCTGCAAGCGCGTGGATGCCGAGCTGCCCAAAGTTTTCCGCACGCTGCCGCGGCTTCCCTACGGCGTTCGGGAGATTCCGCGATTCATGGCGCCGAATCAGACCACGGCGTATTACAGCCGAGGCGACATTCGCAGCGGCGAGGCCGGCTACTTCTACGCGAACACGTACGCGCTCGATCAGCGGCCGAAGTACGAGATGATCGCCCTGGCGATGCACGAGGCGGTGCCCGGACACCACTTGCAGATCGCGCTGGCGCAGGAAGTCCCCAACCTGCCCGAGTTTCGCCGCGACGCCTGGTTCACCGCGTTCGGCGAGGGCTGGGCGCTCTACAGCGAGCGGCTCGGGATCGAGATGGGGCTGTACGACGACCCGTATGACGACTTCGGCCGCCTGCTATACGAGATGTGGCGGGCGTGCCGGCTGGTGGTCGATCCGGGCATGCACGCGCTCGGTTGGTCGCGCGAGAAGGCCGTGCAGTTCATGCTGGATAACACAGCGCTCAGCGAACTCAACATCAACGCCGAGGTGGATCGCTACATCGCCTGGCCCGGCCAGGCCACGGCGTACAAGATCGGAGAGCTGCGGATCCGCGCGCTGCGCGAGCGGGCCGAGAAGCAACTCGGCGCTGCGTTTGATCTGCGCGATTTTCATGAGGCGGTGCTCAGCGCCGGCACCATCCCGCTGACTGTGCTGGAAACGCGGATAGACGCCTGGATCGCGGAGCGCGCCAGCGGAACAACCGCACAGCCGCGCTAGGGCGGCTCCCGGTTGCGTGGAACTCCCGAAAGTCCGCGCGGCACCGAGCGCGATGCGCTATAGCCCACGCAACTCCGCAATCTCCGCCAGGTGAATCGGCGAGCGCGCATCGAGCTTGCTGTAGACGCGCGACGCATGCACCTGAACGGTCTTGATCGAAATGCCCAGCGCCCCGGCGATTTCCTTCAGGAGCATGCCGCGGGCCAGCAGCTCGAACACCTCGGCTTCGCGCGGCGTCAGGCGCGCCAGGCGGGCGGCGCAATCCTCCGGCGTTCGCGCGCCGCGCCGCGTGACGTCGCGGAGCACGCCCACCACCATCTTCCCCTCCTTGGTCTCAACCGGCGCCCCGAATTGCTCCAGCCAGCGCCAGCCGTTGCGGGTGGGAACGCGATACGTCACCAGGAACGGCAGCCCGTCGGCAGCGCGGCGCAGCGCCGCACGCACGCGCGTGCGATCTTCGACGTGCGCTGTCTTGATGATCGAAGCGACGCGCGTGCTGGGCATGACGCGCGCGGCCCGCGGCGAGAGATACACGGCGTCGAGCAGCGTCCCGTTTCGGCAGGCATAGAGCGTCACCTCGGTGTTCGGCGCCGCCGTCGCCAGCTCTTCCACCAGTTCGGTACATCCCACGGCCATTTTTGCACCCGGGTTGAAGTTGGAAACTGTCGTAGGCGATTGGTGCATCCGGCGTTCCGCGCCGCGCGATGTCGGACCCTGGCGCGAAAATCGCATAACCGGCTTCGCGGTAAGTATTTACACTTGATCTGCGGCGGCCGCAGAATCTACCGTGCCAAGCTGCGGCCGCCGGCGACGCACGCCTCACGAAAACCTCGCAGTCCGCTGAGCGTTTCTGCGCAATGTCGCGACGCGGCGCTCATCCGGCCGTCGAGTCCGCCGTGCGCGCGCTGCGCCGCACCGCGAGTACACTGCGGACATGATCCGTTTGTCGCGCGAAGTGCGTTTCTCGGTCGACCGCGACTGGGCCGGTCACGTCGAGTTCGACCGCCCGGTGACGAATTCGTGGGGCGGCTGGCCCAGCGCCATGGGCCTGGTGCCCTACCTGCGGCTGCAAGTCACCGTCGGCGGCCGGCCCGACGCCGTCACCGGATATCTGTGCAACATCAAGACGCTCGACGAGCTGCTGCGGCGCAGCGCGATTCCACGGGCCGCGGATTTGCTGCGCGAGCGCGGCTGGCGGCTATCCGCGGAGCGCCTGTTGATCGATATCTGGCAAACGGTTTCGCCGACCGCTCCGGAACGCTCCGTCGTGCTGGCGATGGCGCTGCTGCCGACGCCGATGCTGCGATATGAGGTGCGCTGCGAGGATCCGACCATGGTGCTGCTGACCCAGCAGTTTGAGTTCTCCGCCGCCCATCGCCTGCACTGCGCCGCGCTAAGCGACGAGGAGAACCGGCGGACGTTCGGAAAATGCAACAACCCGAATGGCCACGGGCACAACTATGTGCTCGAAGTCACCGTCGCGGGCGAGCCTGACGATCGGCAAGGGGTGGTTCTGCCGCTGCCGCGCTTCGAGGAGACGGTCAAGCGGCGGGTCATCGACGTGCTGGATCACAAGCACCTCAACGCGGACACGGCGCAATTCGCCGAGGTGAATCCGAGCGTCGAGAACATCGCGCGGGTGGTCTGGGAGATGCTCGGCGGCTCGCTGGGGCCGGCGCGGCTGCACACGGTGCGCGTCTACGAAACCCCAAAGACCTGGGCCGAGTATCAGGGCGGGTGACACAGCGGCCGGTCGCACGCGCCCACGCACGGCGGCGGCGGGCGACCGCACGCAAGCGGCCGTGCCGCCGCCCGCGGGCGCGGCGCGGTTTTCCCCCGCCGCGGCGGCGCATCCGGTATAGTCTCGTCCGTGCCGATAGGGTCAAAGCGGCGGTCGCGCGACGGCCGCCCGAACCGGTCAATCGGGCTCAGGAGACCGCCGGGGTCGCGAACCGGCGTAAGGCGTTCGTGCGTATGACTCTGCGACTTTTTCGTCCGCTGACGGCCGCCGCGGCGAGCTTGGCGCTCGTCTGGCTGCTGGGCGTGTCAAACGGCTGCACGACCGAACTCTTCCGCAATCAGATCGAGCAGCGTTCCGGGAACATCGCGTTTGTCTTCATCAATACGACGCCGTTCCGCGCGGCGTTTTCGTTCGGCACGTTCGACTCGCTTGATCGCGCGCCCGGGCCGGTGTCGCTCCAGCAGCTATTGCTCGAAGGCGGGGTCAGCAGCAGCCCGCAGAACGCCCCCTGCCGCCGCAACGCCGCCATCGGCACGCGCGAGTTCGTCGACCGGGTGCTCGACACGGACGCGGACAACATCGCGAACTTCATCCCCGACGCGCTCGCGATCAACGTCAACTTCTCGTCCGCCCCGGCGGATTCCGACCTGGCCGCGCTGCCGACCGAAGGCACCGCCACCGGTCGCGAAGTGCTGCTGGGCGTGGATTACACCTGCGGCGACCAGCTCATCTTCACGTTCGTGCAGGACCCCGACGCCGCCGGCGGATTTCGGATCGACTTCGAGGTGCTGAGCAACGACGGCGACCCATAGACGCCCGCGGATGGTGCGTGGTTAGGCAGCGTGGGTAGAGCGCAGCGAAACCCACCCGACGTGCTCCGCGCTCGATCAGGCGTTCTCGCGATACCAGTGGATCGCGCGCTGCAGCCCGTCTGCAAAGAAAATCTTCGGCTCGTAGCCGATCACGCGCTTGGCCTCCGCCAGATCGGCCAGGCTGTGACGCACGTCGCCCGCCCGCGCCGGGCGATACTCCGGCTCGATCTGCGTGCCCAGGCTGCGATTGATCACCGCGACGATCTCGTTCAGCGTCGTCCGCTCGCCGCAGGCGATGTTCATCGCTTCGCCGGCGGTCTTGGCGGCGCTTGCGGCGAGCAGGTTCGCCTCGACCACATTGTCCGCATAGCAGAAGTCGCGCGACTGCTCCCCGTCGCCGTAGATGATCGGTCGCTGCCCGCGCACCATGCGGCTGACGAACGCCGGAATCACCGCGGCGTACGTGCTGCTCGGATCCTGCCGCGGGCCGAACACGTTGAAATAGCGCAGCGACACCGTCTGCAAGCCATAGCACTTCGCGAACGCCAGACAGTAGTGCTCGGCCGCCAGCTTGCTGACCGCATACGGGCTCATCGGCTGCGGGGCCATCGCCTCGTGCTTCGGAAGCGTCGGCGTGTCGCCATAGGCGCTGCTGCTTGCGGAGTACACCACCCGGCGGACCTTCGCGTCGCGGGCGGCCAGCAGCACGTTGAGCGATCCGGTGATGTTCACGTCGTGCGTTGTCGCGGGGTCGTCGACGCTGCGCGGCACGCTGCCCAGCGCCGCAAGGTGGAACACCACCTCGACGCCCTCCATCGCGTTGCGCACCGCCGCAAGGTCGCGGATATCGGCCTGAACGAACTCGATCTTCGCGGCGACCTCTTCGAGGTTGCGGCGGCTGCCGGTGCTCAGATCGTCCAGCACGCGCACCGTGTAACCGCGGGCCAGCGCCCCGCGCACAATGTGACCGCCGATGAACCCCGCCCCGCCGGTGATCAGACAGCGACTCATGCAACATCCTCTGGCAATTGAAAGAATCGGATCGCGTTGGCCGTCGTCGCCGCGGCGAAAGCATCGTAGGGCATGCCGCGCAGCTCGGCCAGAAACCGCGCCGTGAGCGCTGCGAACGCCGGCTCGCAGGGCTGCTTGCCGCGATGGGGAACCGGCGCGAGGTAGGGCGAATCGGTCTCGACCATTACGCGGTCCAGCGGTGCGAATCGCGCCGCGTCGCGCACGTCGCCGGCGTTCTTGAACGTGACGACGCCGGTGAACGAGAGCCAGTGGCCGCCGTCGAGCACGCGCCGCGCCAGCGGCACACCGCCGGAGAAGCAGTGAAACACGACGCGATCGCGCAGCGCGGGATACTCTGCGAGAACATCGCACACCCGCTCTTCGGCCTTGCGGGCGTGAATGACCACGGGACGACCGACGCGCTGCGCGAGTTCGAGCTGATAGCGAAAGACCAGCTCCTGCCGCGCCGGCGGTGCGAAGTCGTAGTGGAAGTCCAGGCCGGTCTCGCCCACCGCGACCAGCCGCCCGGCGGCGCCCGCCAGCGCGGCCTCGCGTCCCTCATGCATCGCCGCCAGCCGCGCCAGGTCGTCATCGCCGCAGGTCTGCGCCTGATGCGGATGCACCCCGGCGCACAGGTAAACGTTCCGATGTGCCCCCATGATTGCGGCAGCCGCGATGGCGTCGTCCGGCGTGGTGGCCACGGTGACCATGCGGCGCACGCCAGCCTCCGCGGCCCGCGCCATGACGCCAACAAGCTGCGGCGCGATCTCGGCGCTGGTCAGGTGGCAGTGGGTGTCGGTGAGCATTGAGTTCAGAATAGCGGATTGCGAAGAGCGAATTACGGGCAGTCGAGTCGTTCGAGCGCGGCCGTTACGTTGCGACAGACCGATCGAGAGTCGCCGGGGTCGCGGCGGGTTGCACTCCGCCGGTCGGTTACGGTTCTTGCCGGCCGCAAACTCTCTCGGCGCTAGCTGTTAAAAGCGCTTCCATCGCCACCCGGAACCAGGCCCGGATGATGGGTTTCCGTCAGTTCGGTCCGGTTGTGGGATACGCTCCTGCGGATCTCCGTCCTTCGTCGTGGTATGCTGAAACCAAGCGGCAGTCGGAGTACTGCATTCGCCATTCGCCATTCGCTATTCGCTATTCCATATTTCACTCGGCGTTCTGCACCTGCTCCTTCAGCCGGTCGATCGCCGTTTTGATCTCGATCGTGTGCCGCGCGATTTCGGAATCGTTGGCCTTCGAGCCGATCGTGTTCGCCTCGCGAAGCATTTCCTGGGCGATGAACTCCAGCTTCCGCCCGGCCGGCTCGCTGCTGGCGATGCCGGCGTCGAACTGGTCGATGTGCCCGGCGAGGCGCGACTGCTCCTCGGCGATGTCGCTGCGCTCCGCGTAGATCGCCACTTCCTTCAGCAGGTCTTCCTCCGCCAGACGTACGCTGCTGCCCGCGATCAGTTCGTTGACCCGCGACATCAGCCGTGCCCGATACTCCTCCACCACTCCAGGCCCGCGCTCGCGAATCGCCGACAGGTGCGTCCGCATCCGCCCGCATTGCTGCCGCAGGTCGTCCGCCAGCGCCCGGCCCTCCGCCGCACGCATCGCGAGCAGCCGCTCAAGCGCCTGTTTCGCGAGTTTCTCCACGATCGCCCACGCGGCTTCGCGCTGCTTCTCGTCGAGCTCCCGCGGCTGACAGACGCCCGGCAGCGTCGCCAGTACGGCCAGATCGATCGTCAGCCGCATGTCCGAACCCGCCGCCGAACGAAGTTGATCCACGTAGCGCTGCAGCGCGGCGGGGTTGATGTCCTGGGCGGCGGCAGCGCTCAGGTCGCGGACGTACATGCGGGCGGTGACGCTGCCGCGCGTGATGCGCTGCCGCAGCAGCGTCTCAAGCTCCGGTTCGACAAACGCGAACTCGTCGGGCAGCCGGATGGCACACTTGAAATAGCGGTTGTTGACCGTGCGAACTTCGAAGTGATATAGCTGCCCCGCCTCTTCGAGCTGCGCGTCGCCGTAACCCGTCATGGACAGGACCATGCCCGCAGCTCGTTAGCGTGGTTTCGCGGCCGATCGCGCCGCCGGTCGCGATTAGAGCAGGTCTTCCCCGAAGATCGCTGCCCCGGCGTAGCGCGGCGACTCGACCTCGCCCGGCAAACGCGACCCGGCCGGGGCCGCGCCGCCGCCCGGCGTCTGCGCCGGCGGCGTGGGCAGATCGTCCGCCGCACGCTTCTTGACGAACACGAAGTTCAGGATGACCGCGAAAAACAGGAAGACGCCGGCCCCGACGATCGTGATCCACGTCAGAATGTCGCCGGTCTTCGAGCCGAACGCGGTGTGGCCGCCGACGCCGCCGAACGCACCCTGCAACCCGACGCCGCGACCGCGCTGCAGCAGTATGACGAGCATCAGCAGAACCGCCATCAGCGCGAACAGCGTGGCGACGATGGGGTGATAGAACGCAGCCAGGATCATGATCTTCTTCTCCGCGAAGCCGCCGCCCGCGCGCGTCGAGCGCCGCGCGCAGCGCCAAGCCCCGTAGGATAGCGAGCCTACCGCCGCACTGCCAGCGCCCCGCGGAGAATCCCCAGGAAGCTGTCCGCTTTCAGGCTCGCCCCGCCTACCAGCGCGCCGTCGACGTCCGGCTGGGCCATGATCGCCTCGGCATTGTCGGCCTTGACGCTGCCGCCGTACAGAATCCGGATCTCCGCGGCATGTGACGCGAACAGCCGGCGAAGCTCGCCGCGAATGTGAGCGTGGGCCTCCTGCGCCTGTTGCGGCGTGGCGTTCTGGCCCGTACCGATCGCCCAGACCGGCTCGTAGGCGATCACCAGACTCTCCCGCTGCGCCAGTTTCACCGACGACAGCCCGGCGGCTAACTGAAAACTGAGCACGTCCAGCGCCTGACCCGCCTGGCGCTGCGCCAGCGTCTCGCCGATGCAGACGATCGGCGTCAAGCCCCCGGCGATCGTCGCGAGCACCTTGCGGTTGATCATCCAGTCGTCTTCGCCGCGGCCGATCGTGTGCCGCCGCTCGCTGTGCCCGAGGATCACGAAGCGCGCCCCGGTCTCCTTGATCATCGCGATCGAGAGCTCGCCGGTGAATGCGCCGCCGGTCTCGAAGTACGCGTTCTGCGCCCCCATCTGAATTGGCGTCCCCTCGGTCGCCTTGGCGGTCGGAAACAGGTAGATCGCCGGAGGGCAGACTGCGACCGCGGCGCGGGCGGCGAAGTCGCCCAGCGTCCGCAATCCGTCCGCCAGTTCGGCGAGCAGACCGCGCGCCTCGCGCAGGTTCAGGTTCATCTTCCAGTTACCGGCGATCAGAAACTTCGGCACGTCTATCTCCCGTCGCTACGGCCAAATCTGGCGCGGCTCGAATCGCCGGCGTGACGCTTCGCCGCGTCCTTGCGCGATCTCAACATGCTTGCAGCTTCCGCGCCGCAAGCGGGCTGGCCTGAGAATATCTGCGATCGCAGCGCGCCTCCGTCTGCCCCATAAGCGACACCTGTCAATAACCGCGAAAAGAAGCGCAAGCCGTGCGCGTTCACGGTGATTTTGCTGGACACGGCCGGTCGCGCCGCTACCATACCCTGACTTGGCGTGGATCGCGACATGGGCGGTCGCGGTCGAAGAGCCGGAGCATTCGCAACTCCGGTCGTGGGAACGGATTCCAGGGCCCCACGGAGAAATCGAATATGGTCACCACTCTGGCCGCAGGCCGGCTGGCCTGCTGCGCGCTCGTGTTTCTCGGCGCGCTGGGCATGTCGCCGCGCACGCCGCGGAACCTGTCAAATGTTCGCGACTTTCTGCCGGCGCGACCCGATCCCGCTGCGTCCGTGGCATGGGGCGCTCAGTCGGATTGGGAGCTTTCGGCCGCGGAGGTCGTCGGCCCGCCGAGCGACGACGCCGAGCTGGTCGTCGAAGGCTTCCGCGCCAGCCATCGCGTCCGCCGCATCTGCCGCGTGACCGCCTACTGCGATCGCGGCCTGACGGCGTCGGGTGTGCCGTCCGGCCTGGGACAGTGTGCGGCGCCGGCGGACATCCCGTTCGGCTCGCTGGTCTACATCCCGCAACTCAATCGCACGTTTGTAGTTACGGACCGCACACACGAGCGCTTCCGCCACAACACGGTCGATCTGTTCATGCCCGAGCGGTCCGCCTGCCTGCAATTCGGCCGCAACTACCTGGAGTGCGAGTTCCAGATCATCGCCACGCCGCCGCGCTATGGGCAACTGCGCCTGGCGATGGGCGCCGGCTCGCCCGTTGTGGTTGCCAGTCGCTGACGCGGCGGCCGCGCCGGGGACGCCGCCGTTTGGACCGGCATGATCTGCGCGTGTCAACCGCCGCGGTTTCCGCTCGGATTCGTAGGTAGAAGATCACCCGACGCCTGGGCCGCCAAGGGTGCGCTCCCCACCTGAGAAACTCGCTAAACCCAGCAGATAAAAGTTCTTATGAGCTTCGCGTCGGAGAGCGATCGTTGGCCACGGCGCGCGGCGGCGGGATCTCGCGCGGGATCTGCGCGAGATTGTAAGGACATTCTTGTTCCGATCATAATATCGTGGTAAACTTGATGATGGCGTCATTCGTTGTTTGTCTGTGTCCTACGTTGTCGCGCCGCGGGCCCCATGACCGTGGTGGCGGGGCTGCGTCGAATGAGGCCCAGAGCAAGGAGACCTACGCATGAGAAACCGCAGATCATGGCGGGAGGGGTTCACACTCATCGAATTGCTGGTGGTGGTGGCGATCATCGCCCTGCTGCTGTCGATTCTGCTGCCGGCGCTGAATCGCGCCAAGGAGCAGGCCCGCATCGCGGTCTGCACGTCGAACCTGAAGCAGATCGGCCTGGCTGCAACCAGCTACCTGCTCGAGAATGATGATCTCCCCTGGGTCGTTCCTTCGCCGTACTACGTCGGCGACGTGCAGTACAACTTTGGCCTGTACACGGAGTTCATCTGGGGCGGGGCGATGCCCGACAAGTCGGCTTCAGACTGGCTGCAGACCCGCTATGGCGGTCGCGCGCCGAGTTCAGGCGATATCTCCGTCGTACCTCCTCGCTATCGCCCGATGAACAAGTTCATCTCGTCGACGGTCAGTTGGGACAACGGCGACCGCGACACACCGGCGCGTCGCGTTCAGGTGCGGGCGGAGACGCCGGGTGTGTTCAAGTGCCCGTCGGACATCACCGCAGCCGTGCCGGAAGCCGGCGGTGGAACGGCGAATGACGACCTCGAGGACGATACGCCGTTCCGCACTTGGGAATTCTGGGGCACGAGTTACGCGACCAACTGGTACTGGCCGAACTACTACCAGCTCGCACCGCCCGGTAATCAGGCGCCCTACACGAATTTCCTGCAGCGGATCGGCGCCACGCCTCCACCGCTAGGTCCGGTCGCCGGTCTGGGCGGCCAGATGATCAAGAAAAAGGCCGGGCGCTACTCGTCCGAGTTCATCATCTTCTACGAGAACCGGATGAACTACGCCCTGGCCGACGCCCGCCCGCGCGGCGCGCCGAACAACCCGCTCCGCAGCCTGGTCGGCTGGCACCGCCAGCGCGATTATCACTCGGCGGCGTTCCTCGACGGCCGTGCTGCGTACAGCAAGTATGACACGCGCTATGTGGACGGTTCCGGCTGGACGACTTGGCCCAACAAGCCTTGGGAGGGTGCTTGGGCGCAGTTCAACGACGACTAATCACGCGGGGACGCTGCCCGGCGGCCTCGGCCGCTTGAGCAACCACTCGCGTCAAGCTGTGCTGCGGCGGTCGATGCGTCTCCCGCATCGGCCGCCGCGGTGTTTTGGGGTGACCGGAGCTGCGGCGGCCTTGCGGCGCCGGGTGGGGCTGGCGGGGCGGGTGGAGCGGGCAATCTGCCCGCGCCCCCAAACAACGCGGTGAGTGGGCGGAAACTGGGCGAGCAGGATGCCCGCCCCACGCTGAAGAACGCCGCGCCCGCCCGATGAATCACCACCATCGCGCGCCGGTTGAGCTACCACCATCGCCCGCCGGTTGAATCAGCGCCATTGCCCGCGGCGCGGCATCCTGACTATGCTTGGCTGCGATGTTTACGCCTGTCGCGCTTACCCGCTCCGGTCCGCGTTTCGACGCCTGGACGCTGGCGCGCTGCCGCGCGGCGCAACTGCGTAACGCGATCGATCAGCAACTGCGCGACGCGCCGTGGCGCACGCTGGTGACGCTCGGCCTGCTGCTGTTCATCTGGGCGGCGCTGTATCTGATGCTGCGCACCATTCTCATGCAGGTGCGGAACTGGGGGCTGGTGGCGCTGGTCGCCAATCAGCAGATCTTCGTGTACTTCTTCCTGGTGCTCGCGATCATGCTGGCGTTCTCGAACGCCGTGATCGCGTTCAGCAGCATGTATGGCCGCTCCGAACCGGCCCACCTGCTCAGTCTGCCGCTGCACGCGCGGCACGTCATGCTGGTGAAGTGGGTCGAGGGCATCTTTCTTTCGAGCTGGTCGTTCCTGCTGCTGGGCGTGCCGCTGATGATGGCCGTCGCGTCGAACGAAGACGTGGCGTGGTACTACTACCCGCTGTTTTTCGGCCATTTCGTGGGGTTCGTGGCCATCCCCGGAACGCTCGGCGTGCTGGTCGCGTGGCTGGTGGCGATGTATGCGCCGCGCCGCCCGCTGGCGACGGCGATCTGGGCCGGCTGCGTTCTGATTCTCGTGGCGATCCTGTGGATCTCGCGCGTCTCGCACGCCGCGATGGAGTCCGACGACTGGCTGCAGGTCGTCTTCACCCAGGTCAGCGCCGCCGAGCGGCCCTGGATGCCGCACACCTGGACCGCCAAGGGCATCGTCGCGGCGATCGGCCAGCGCGTCGGCGAGAGTCTCTTCTATCTCGGCGTCGTGCTGGGCAACGCCCTTTTCCTGGCGTGGCTGACGATCAACGTCGTCTCCTGGCGCTGGGCCGAGGCCTACAGCCGGGCGCAGCAGGGTCGCTTCAAGCCGATTATCCGCAGCGGGTGGTTCACCTCCGGCCTGTGCTGGGCGCTGTTCTTCTACCTGCCGCACCGCGCGCGCGTCATCATGCTCAAGGATCTGCGCGGCTTCGCACGCGACGCCCGCCAGTGGACCCAGATGGCGATCATGTTCGGCCTGCTGGTGATCTACGTGCTGAACATGCACGCGCTGCCCGGCGACCTGAGCACGCCCGGAATGAAGGGTCTGATCGCCTTTTTGAACCTGACGACGGTGAGCCTGATCCTCGCGACCTTTACGAGCCGCTTCGTCTATCCCCTGCTGTCGCTGGAAACGCAGCAGTTGTGGCTACTGGGGCTGCTGCCGATGCGGCGCTCGACGCTGCTGCTGGTGAAGTTCCTCTTCGCGCTGACCGTGACCGGGCTCTCCGCGATCGGCGTCATGACCCTGTCGGTGAACGTCCTGGGCCTGCCCGCGCCGTGGGCGCGGCTGCACCTGTTCGTCTGTCTGGCCGTGTGCATCGGTCTGTGCGGCCTGTCGGTCGGGTTCGGGGCGCGCTTTCCGGTGATGGGACAGCGCAACCCGGCGCGGATCGCGTCGGGCTTCGGCGGCACATCCAACCTGATCGTCAGCATGGTGTTCGTTTTCGTGCAGATGTCCGCAGTCGCGACCCTCAGTCTGAACGAGACGCGCTCGGCGCTCACGTTCCCCGAAGCGCTCTCCCCGGCCGCCTCGCTCATGGCCGCGGCGCTGCTGATCAGCGCGGTGCTGGTCGCCGGCGCCGCGATGTGGCTGGGCGCGCGGCACCTCGCCCGATTGGAATACTAGGCGCCCGCGCGCAGCCGCCGCGCGGCCCGGCGACCGCGCGGGCTGGTCGCCCGTCTTGAGATTTGCGGCTCACTCCGCGCTGCGCAAGGTCGCCGTGGCGGCGGCGACGTATTGCGCTCCGCCGGGGGCGAGCCGGCTCTCGAACAACACGACGCGCGGCACTGCGAACGGCTCCGCGCCGGCGAAGGGGTTCGACTCCGCGCGGGATTCGGCTGCCAGCAGATCGCGAAGCGCCGCCTCCCCATCGGGCCCCCGTGCCCGCGCGAGCGTCACGTGTGCCGCGAAGGGACGCGCCTCCGGCGCGAAGCCGAGCGCTTCGAACGCGGCATCGACGCGCGCGGCCAGCGCTGCGCATGCGCCGCCCGCATCCGCGACGCCGCAGCAGAGCACGCGCGGCCGCCCGTGCGACGGAAACGCGCCGAGCGCCGCAAGCCGCAGCGAGAACGGCGCCGCGCGGCGGGCGGCCTCCGCCAGGGCGGCGGCGATGCCCGCAACCTGTGTTTCCGCGATTTCGCCCAGGAATTTTAGCGTGATGTGCAGTTGCTCCGGCCGACACCAGGCCAGACCGCGGGGGCGCGGCTGCCGGCGCAGCCACGCGCCCAGCACCCGCCGGGCGGCCGCGTCGAGCTCGACCGCGACAAAGCAGCGCATCGCCGCGTTACCCGCCGCGCTCCTCGCGGCGCGCCCCCGCGCCGCGCGGCCGGAACATCAGCCGTAGCGGCACCTCGGGGAACGGCAGAATTTCGCGCAGCCGGTTCTCCATGTACCGCCGGTAGTTCTCGGTCACCAGCTCCGGGTCGTTGCAGAAGAACACAAACGCCGGCGGCGCCACGCCCACCTGCGTGGCGTAGTAGATCTTCACCGAGCGCTGCCCGCTCTTGGGCGCCGGGTCGCGGCCGGCCAGGAGCGCCTCGAGCGCGGCGTTCAGCCGCCCGGTCGTGACGCGCGTGTGGGCCTGCTTGTGCAGGCTCAGGGCCACGTCGACCGCGGCGTCGACGTTCTTGCCCTCGGTGGCGGTCATGAACGTGATCGGCGCGTAGTCCATCAGCGGCATGACCTTCGTCAGGTAGTCGCCGTAGTCCTCGGCCGTGGCCCGCTCCTTGGCCAGGTCCCACTTGTTGATCGTGATGACCACCGGTTTGTATTCGTCCAGCACGGCGCGGCACAGCTTCAGGTCGACCTCGCCGATCGGCACGGTCGAGTCGATCAGCAGCATCACCACGTCCGCGCGGCGGATGGCGCTGAGCGCCCGCGTGTACGAGTAGAAATCCACGTCCTGCATCTTGTTTTTCTTGCGGACGCCGGCGGTATCGATCGCGATGAAGCTGCGGCCGTCCTTCTCGAAGCGCACGTCGACCGCGTCGCGGGTGGTGCCGGGCACTTCGCTGACGATCATGCGCTCCTCGCCGGCCAGCGCGTTCACCAGCGTGCTCTTGCCGGCGTTGCGCTTGCCGACGATCGCCAGCTTCATCACCGGCGGCGGCGGCTCCTCGCCCGTAGCGCCGCCGAGCGTTCGCAGGATGCGGTCCATCAGATCGGTGCGGCCCAGGCCGTGCAGGGCGGACACGCACATCGCCAGGCCGAAGCCCAGCCGCACGAACTCGGCCGCCTGCGGCTCGGCCGTGGGCGAGTCGGCCTTGTTCGCCACCAGGATGACGGGCTTTTCGAGCTTGCGCAGCGCCTCGGCGATGGTCTGCTCCATCGGCGTCAGACCGTCGAAGATGTCGGTGACGAACAGCACCAGGTCGGCGCGGTCGATCGCGAAGCGAATCTGGTGCTCGACGTGTGCTTCGAGCTGATCGTCGTCGACCATGCCGATGCCGCCGGTGTCGATCAGCTCGATGTAGCGGTCATCCTGCTCGATGACGGCGCTGACGCGGTCGCGGGTGATTCCGGCGCGCGGATCGACGATGCTGATCCGCTGGCGGGCCAGCATGTTCAGCAGCGAGCTTTTCCCGACATTCGGGCGGCCGACGATGGCGACCAGGGGCAGAGTCATGTTCCGATCATACGCCCGCCGGCGGCACAGGGGCAGTGCGGGCGACGGGTGCGGCGGACGGCAAAGCGTGCGACGCTCGCGGGCCGCCGGGGACGCGAGCGCAATCCGCGACTCGCTTTTCGAGCTGTCGAGCGTGGTCCTTTCCTTGCCGTCGTGGCGCGTCAGAAGGCGCTGCTCGCAAGATAGAATCACGCGCTGGCTCGTCGACATCGGCCGTATCCGCCGGCGCCAAGCCACGCGAGGCACCCGGGTTTCTCCTTGCGGCGGGCGTCCCGGCGGCGCTGCCAGCGACTAGACTATGCGGCGCGGGACGGCGCGCGCATGTGCGAGGCGCGGCCGTGCCAACAAGTCCGGGGAGACGCGAATGGCGGCGTTTTGGATACGGCGCACCTGTCTGGCCGTGCTACTGTTTACCGTGGGCGCCGCGGGAGCGACGGCGCAGCCGCCGGTGGAGAAGGGCAGGCGGCTGGGGTTGCTGATCGGCGTCAATCAGCACGTCAGCGAGCCGCCGCTGGCCTATTGCGCGAATGATGCACGACTGCTGCGCGAGCGACTGGTGCGCTGCGGCGAGTTCGCACCTGGCGACATCACGCTGCTGCTCGACGAATCGCCGGATCGCTACAACCAGCCGACCGGCGGGGTCATCCGCGACCGCCTGCGGCAACTGCTGGATGACGCCAGGCCCGAGGACACCGTGCTGGTTTTCTTTGCGGGGCACGGCGTGCAGTACGCCACCGATAAGGGGCGGCGCGGCTACATCCTGCCGATCGACGGGGCCAGCGAGCAATCGGCGATTGCGATCGACGAACTGCGCGAGGCGTTCGAGCGCTCGCCGGCGCAGAACAAGCTGCTGATTCTGGACGCGTGCCGCAACGACGTGTCGGGCGAGCAGCGCGGCACGCGCGGCCTGGAGCGCGAATGGCGCGAACAGGCCGCCGGCAAGAGTTTTGTGACGATTTTCGCGTGCTCGGGCGGAGAGCGCTCGAACGAAAGCGCGGAGTTGCGGCAGGGCGTGTTTACGAACTACTTCGCGGAAGCGCTGGCCGGCGCCGCCGACTCGAACGGCGACAACATCGTCAACGCGCGTGAAGCGTTCGACTACGCGGCGGAGCGGACGCGCGAGCACGCGCGGCAGATCGGCCGCGTCCAGAAGCCGGAAATCGTGATCGCGACCGATCTGGCCAGTAAGGAGATCGCGCTCGGCAGGCGAATCGCTCCCGCGGCGGACGCGGCAGCGAAGCCGGAGCCTGCCCCGGACGCCCCGGGCGCGCCGCCGGCAGCGGCCGCGCAGCGCCCAGCCGGCGGTGCGCCCGCAGCCGCGCTGAATCTCGCCGGTGCACAGGCGCTGGCGCTCATCGCGGTGAACGAAGACGATCCGGCGCGGCTCGCGACGGCGCTGGCGGTTGCCGGCGTAGTGAACGCCCGCGGGACCGGCGGCGAGTCGCTCCTGCACCGGGCGGCATTCCGAGGCTCATCGAGCGTCGTGCCGCTACTGTTGAGATCCGGCGCCGCGATCAACGCGCAGGACGTCAATCAGTACACGCCGCTGCACATGGCTTGCGAGCGCGGGCGTACGGCGGTGGTGCGGCAATTGCTCGCCGGGGGTGCGCGGGTCGATGGTCAGGTGGTTCATCACGGGTTTAGCGCGCTTCATCTGGTGGCGGATCACGATCGCGCCGCGGATGTGATTCCGTTGCTGCTGGCCGCCGGTGCGGCGCTGGACGGTCGCGATCAGCGCGGGCGCACGGCGCTGCACGTCGCCGCGCGGGCTCACGCGGCGGTCGCGGTTCAGGCGTTGCTGAGCGCGGGGGCGGACCCGAACGCGCAAGACAAACAGGGCAACGCGCCGCTGCACGCGGCGATCGACGGCGTTTCTCAGGGGGGAATGCTCGGGCCGGCGGTGCGCGTGATTGATCTGCTATTGGCGAATCGCGCCGATCCGCGGCTGGCGAACGAGGCGGGCGCGACGCCGGAATCGGCCGCGCAGGCGCGCAACCTGCCGGCGATCATGGAGCGCATCAAGGCGGGCGGGTCAGGGCGATAGGGTGGGATCGGGGCGCGGCGGCAGTCTCTTGTCGCTGGCGGCGACCACTTGCCCGGCGCTCTCGCACATCACTTCGAAGACGGCGTTGTAGTCGACTACAGGCGGCGACGCCGCGGCTTCACTCGGCCGCTCGTGGCCGGTCAACTCGAGATCGAGCGCCAGCACGCCTGGATCGCGATACGTTCCGCCCGTCGCAAACTGATTGTAGCGCACGGTGATCGGAAAGTCGGATTCCTGCGCACTGCGGTCCAGCTTCCGCAGCGTTTTCTTTACAAAGCGCATCAGCGCAGGCGTCTTGACGCGGGAGCTGTTTGTAAGATTGCGCGGAGCAAGCACGAGGCTCGGAGCGTAGGTATCTCGAATGTTCTGAACGGTCGGCGACTTGACCAGTGCCCCCCAGAGCTCGGCGGAAGCCGCATCGGTCGTTCGTTCGATGTCGTCAAGGCAGACGCCGGGAAACTCCGTCTCCCATCTTTGCGGCGTGACAGGGCTGGGATCAGCCGCAAGGCCAGGGCCGCCCGGCGCCGCCTCCATGCGGGCTGGGTTTGACACGCATCCCGCCTGCAGCAGGACCCACAGTCCGATGCTCAGCGAGCCGCCGTGCCAGGGCGTGAACCGCGCGGGGCGTGTCATTCTTTCACCTGAATACTCAGTATCGACCGATGCGCTGTGTCCGTCTTGATCGTGAAGTTCAGCACGTCGCTCTTCTGGCGAATCTGATCGATCAGCGACTGATACGTGCCGTTGTAGTCGATCCAAAAGCGCCCGACCGCTGCGTCCCCCGCGGAAAAGTCGCGGAAGCCGGTGCGCAGGACGCCGTCAATGTCGTCCTTGAACATGTTCATCACGGCGAAGACATGATCCTGCGACATCGCTCCATACACGGTTACTTCGATGGTCTGCGGCGGGTGCCACTTCAGGATGAGTTGATCCGCGAGTTTCGCCGAAACGCGCTCGGCGAGCCGCGTCAGCGCGTCTCGGCCATCGACGAACTCGGTCGCGAGCACCGAGTCGCTGGCGACCGCCAGGATGTGCCCGGTGCGCGTCTCGATCACGTCGAAGGTGAACGCGAACCGCGGCTGGTTCGCGTCGATTCGCTTTCCGAGGCCGCGAACCAGGACATCGACGCCGTCGGCGCTGCGCAGCAGTTGACGGAGCGTCGCGTCTTCCATCAGCTTGCCCGTCCGGTCGGCCTCTTGCAGGCACTTGGCCTGCGCCTCGGCGGCATCGTGAACTGTGAGACCAAACTCGGTGAACTCGCCGATGATGTGGTTCTGAAGCGTCGCCGTATCCAGCGCGCCGTCCGCCAGGCCGCCGGCCCCCGGCGGAACGATGAGCCGAACGACACGCGCGACGCCGGGATCGAGTCCATATTGCTGCAGTTCCGCATCCGTGAGCGCCTCGCGCTTCAGGTCGGACAGTTCCTGATTGATGATGACTCCGATCTTCGGCCGACTCTTCTCCATGTAGCACGTCTGAAGAAGGGTGCGAAGTTGCGCGCCGCCCGCCTCGCCGGGTTGCAGCAGTAGCTCCCACCGTTCGCGGCGCGTGGGCTGCTCGCGTGCCGGCGCTGTGACCAGGGTGAGCCTGCCGGGAGCCATGTCCGGCGACCATACATCAAGACCTAGACTCTCGCGGAAGACCGGTTGGAGCGCGGTGTACAGGCCGATCGCGTCGCCTCGAAACCAGGCGTCGATGTCGGCGACCGGCTCGTTGCGGACCCCGCCGGTGCGCTTCACGTCGAACGTCGTCAGCGCCTCTGGCAGCGCCGCGCGCGCGGCCGCGGCGAGCTTCACGGCGGCATTCAGGTCGATGCCGCGCACCTTCAAGATGTACTGCACTCCGTCCCCGCTGCGCATATCCAGAATCGATCGCAGTTGCCGGCTGAAAGCGTGCGTCATGCGATCGCCGTAGGCAGAGACGAACTCGTTGCCCACGCCCAGCCGCGCATCGGGCAGGTTGCCGGCGGCGTGCGAGCGGCCCGTCGTCGGAACCTTGATCTCAAGGGAGATCGCGACACGCAACTCCGGCGGCTGCCCTTCGGTCGATTCGCGCTGAAAGCTGCTCAGCCGGGCGTAGAGCACGAATTCTGCGCCGACCTCGGCGGCGATGCTCGCCAGCAGCTCATCCTCGCCCGCCTGCGCGTACGCGGCCATCAGCCGCGCGCGGGCCTCCGCCGTAGCCGCGGGGTCTACGATATTGGCGATGCCGTTCTCGCCCAGGCGCGTGCGAATATGGTTCGAAACGCGCTGCAGCAGACCGGCCGGATCGTCGAGCGTCAGGTTGTCGCCGATGTAGCGCAGCGGCGCGAGCGCCGCTGCCACCTCCCGTGGTTCGCGCGGCGACTCCGGCGCGTCATCCATCGTGGTCACCTGCTTGGGCGCCGCTCCGCTGGCGCGGACGCGAACCTCGTGTCGCGTCCACTCATCGATCATCGAAAGCGGCGCGCCGACCAGCACGATCAGCGACGGCCGCCCCGACGCTTTCCACGCCGCCGCCAGATCAGCCAGAGCCGCGTCGCCCTCGCGCTTGCGCGCCTCGCGGGCTTGCTGATTGACGTCGGCCGGGTCGCCCTTGGGCGGCGGCGGCAAATCACCCTCTTGCGCGCAGAGCGCCCCCGCCACAAACGCGGTCGCCAGGAACGTGGTCAGGATGCGAATCGAGCCGAACATGCCGAACCTCCCGCGCGGGCGCTCTCCCGCCCTGCAATGACGCAATCAGAGAAGCCCCGCCGCACCGCGCCGCGGGCCGCACCGCACTATTGAGGGTTGATCTCCGCGCTCAGGACTACCTCGCGCGACTTCATGTGCGTTGCGTCGAGGTGGGCGCGCCACTCGGTCCGACCGGGACGATCGTGGTCGAACACCTCGATCAGCAGGTTCCAGAGATGGTCGGCGTCATAGCTGTTCGCCTGATTACCCGCGTCGTCATCGAAGATCGGCTTGTCGTCGCCTTCCGACTTCCTGCGGATGCTCTCGACCACGTCGCGATCCTCACTGATGAGGAAGTATCGCGAGAACTCCGGATCATCGCGCAGCCGGGCCATCACTTTGCCGCGCAAACTCTCGACATCGCTCGTCGGCGTGTGCTGCGTGCGGTTCTGCACGTCCTTCAGACGCAGGACCATGCGCGTTTCGTGCTCGGCGAAGTGCTCGCGGGCTCGACGCGTCCGCGGCAGATCGTGGGCGATCGTCGCGGCGATCTTGTCGGCCAGGTTTTCCAGCACGTCCGGCGGCATCGCCCGATTGCGATTTCGCTCCGCCTCGGCGGTGCGGCGATCCTGCTCCGCGCGCTCCCGCGCCTCCTGGTCGCGTTGCGCCTGCTCCATGTCCAGTTTGTGACGCTCATCCGCGCGGGCGGCTTCAGCCTTGCGCTCCTTTCGCTCGTCGCGCATGTCAATCAGCATCTTGCCGCCCTGGATCGCGGGGAAGATGTAGCCGCAACCGCCGACCGGAACCAAGCCGAGCGCCAGCGCCGCCCACGCGGTCATGGATGCGAGATTCGCACGCCCCGAATTCATGCTGTACCTCCCGATTGGTCGTCGCGGCAACACATGGCCACGGCTTGACAGAAAGATAGACTGCCCACGTTCGTCGGACTTGCAGCGAGCGCACAGAAATATACCGGCGGGTCGAGCGGGCGGGCAACAGAATTTCGCGACGGGGGCGACGTGAAAGTGAGGCGTCCGCGCGCTGCCGGCGCGCGGACGCCCTGCGACGATACACACCCCCTTTCTCAAACCGTGCGGCGGCGCGGCCGGCTCCCGTGGGCCGCGTCAACCGCTGGGCTCGGTCTCGATCAGCTTGCGGACCTGCCGCGTGAGGTCCTCCGGACCGAAGACGAACGTCGCCTTCGCGCCCGCCAGCGTCTCCTGCAGCAGCTCCAACTCGCGCAACCGCAGCAACATCGGGTTCTCCGCCAACAGCCGGGCGGTGTTCGCCTGGCTGCGGGCCGCGGCGGTTTCCTCGCGCCGCTTGATCAGATTCGCCTGGGCCTGCTTCTCCGCGGCGATGACCTGATTCAGGATCTCGCGCATCTCACCCGGAAGGATGATGTCGCGCAGACCGACGCTGCGAACGCTCACGCCGAACTCCGCGGCCCGCTGCGCGAGCGCCTCGCGCACCTCGCCGCCGACGGCGTTCTTGTCGGCCAGCAGCGCGTCCAGGTGCCGCGCGCCGACCACCGCACGCAGGGCGAGCTGCGCCTCGCGATACAGCGTGCCGGCGACGTCGTTGACATTGACGACCGCCGCGAGCGGGTCGGCCACCACGTAGGTCACCAGCAGGTTCACGCGCAGCGTGACCTTGTCGGCGGTCATGATGTCCTGACCGGCGACGTCGGCGATCTGCTCGCGGCGATCCACCGCCTTCCAGGTGATCGCACCGCTGCCGGTCCAGTATGCATGGCGGCCTTCAGCCAGCGGACCGACCAGCCTGTGGTTGCGGTACAGCAGCATCGTGGTCCCGCTGGGGACGTCGATCGTCTCGATCAGGCCGCGGGCGCCCGGGTGCTTGACGATCGTCTCCAGCCGCGGGTGCGCCAGCTCCGGGTCGCGGAGGTTGAACAGCTCCACGTCCAGCGTGTACGGCGCGCGCCAGAACGCATGGCGGCCGGGGCCGAGCACGTTCAGCAGGCGGCCGTCGCGCCACACCAGGGCGCGATCCGCATCGGTCAGGTCTACGACCTTCAGCGCGTCGCGCAGCGCCGCGTGCGCCAGCAGCGCGTCGAGCAGCGGGTGCTCGAAGCGGGTGCTCAGCGTGCTGACCACCTCGACGGTGTCGCGGTTGCGGCGGAGCAGGTTGCCCCAGAAGCGGTGCATACCTGGCATGAGCAGGCCGCGAAACTCGCCGTGGCGCATCCACAGACCGCGCTCGTGACTACGAATTCGAACACTCAACAAGACAAATCCTCTGCTGCATAAGACCAGACTAGCGAGCCGCACCGCATGCGGCGGGCGTTTCGGTATGTCTGGTGTCCGGAAGAGACGCCGCAGCCCGCCGCGGACTTCGCGTCCGCCGCGCCGCCGTGCGTCGTTGATCTCTACACGCTCGAACAGGAGGCCGAGGACGCCGCTGCGCACCCGCTCGCACGGCGGCATCGGGAGAGACGGTGCGGCTCCGAGAGAATCGGACCGCCCGCGCACCCCCCCGGCGCTGGGCGGCCTGAATGCCGTTGTCGCCGCACTGTTCATTCCCGACGTCGGGGCCGTCCGATCGGCGTCGTCGTCGGTTCCGCCGCGGTGCGATCGCTCGCCCGCGGTCAAACTCGCCGCCGACTCGCGCGGCGGCGCCTCAAACCTCCCATTCGAGCTGCTGTCTCTGCGACCACGCTCTTGCGTCAAAGCAAGTGGGGAGTCGAACCCCTGAGCTCTCTTCGAGCCATCTGCGGAGGTCGGGCAGGAATCGAACCTGCGCCCGTCGGTTTACGCAACCGATGCTCATGCCGCTGAGCTACCGACCCTATGGCGGCCAAAACACCCTCGGTTCGAGCCCGTTCACGGAACGCGACCCGCAGACCGTACGCCGGTGCGGAGCGCGCCGCCGGCCGAAGGCGATTCAACCCAACGTAGACCGTCCGGTGTTGCACGCGCTGCGCAACAAAAAACCCCGGGGCCTGTCGGCCTCCGGGGCTTGCGCACCCGAGCGAAAATTGCCCGAGGGCTACCGCGGAGGACCGGTATCCGTAATCTCCTTCGCCGCACCTCCGACGTAACCGCCGTCGACCGTCAACAGCGACGATCGTGGCGCGTCAGCCGGCAGAATGTCGCATCCGAACCGGAGTATGACTCCGGATCGGTCGCTCCATCGTGTGGCGAATTTGAGGATGTCCAGACCTCTGTGTTGCACGAAGCATGTCCCTTCGAGTAATCGCGCGGATCAGCCGCCGCACCCATCGCGGCGACGAAACCCCGGTCGATTACCGGTAACTAGGAATATACACCAGAAATGGCGGAAGTCAAAAAAATGCGGAAAAACGCGAAGGGTCGCGAAAGCCGCTGGACTGGGGATCTGACCGGGCGGGTCGGCGCGGGCCGGTCGCGTGAGCGGCGGCGGCGCCCGGATCGTCTCTATGCGACCTGGCCGACCGCGGTGCAAGCCCTTTCAACATCCGTCAGCAGCTTCTCGAACGAATCGGCGAACAGCCGCACGCCATCGACCAGCAACTGATCGGTCACTGTGTTCAGGTTGATGCCCAGCCGGCCGAGCCGCTCCAGCACCAGACAGGCGGCGTCGACGTTCTGGTCCACCGACTGGGCCACCACCGACTCGGTGCGAATCGCCTCCAGCGTCTGCGGAGGAACGGTGTTCACCGTGTTGGGGCCGATCAGCGTGTCCACATACAGCGTCGGCGAGTAGTCGGGGTTCTTGGTGCTGGTGCTGGCCCAGAGCGGGCGTTGCACGCGGGCGCCGAGATTGCGCAGTTCCTCGAACGCCGGCCCTTCGAACGCGCGCTTGTAGTGCGTGTAGGCCACCTTGCAGTTCGCGATCGCCGCCTGGCCCAGCAGGTCGTCGACGTCCTCGCCGTCGGCGCTGCGCGCCTTCAGCAGGTCGTCAACGACCGAATCCACGCGGCTGACGAAGAACGAGGCGACCGACGAGACCGAATGCACCGGCCGGCGCGACGCGCGCAGCGCGCCCAGCCCGTCGATGTAGGCCCGCATGACGCGATCGTACATGTCGCACGAGAAGATCAGCGTGACATTCACGTTGATGCCTTCGCCGATCAGCGTGCTGATGGCCGGCAATCCCGCTTCGGTCGCGGGAATCTTGATCATGACGTTCGGCCGGCCGATCCGCGCGAAGAGCCGCCGGCCCTCGGCCACGCTGCCCTCGGTGTCGTGCGCGAGCTGCGGGTTGACCTCGATGCTGACGAAACCGTCGCGGCCGTGCGTTTCGTTGAAGACGGGGCGCAACTGGTCCGCGGCCTGGCCCACGTCCTGGACCGCGATCGACTCGTAGATTTCGTACGGCGGCAGATCGCGGGCCGCCAGCTCGCGGATTTGCTGGGCGTACAGCCCGCCCGCGGCGATCGCCTTCTGAAAGATCGTCGGGTTCGACGTGACGCCGGTGACGCCGTCGTGGATCAGGCTGCTTAGCCCGCCGGAGTGCAGCAGGTCGCGGCTGATGAAGTCCAGCCAGATGGCCTGACCGAGCGCGGTGATCTGACGAATCCGGTTGATCATGTTCGGCAACGCTCCGAGCGGGTTACTCCGGCCGGTGCGGATCGGCGGCGCTGCTGCGCGGCGACCATCGGGCCGGCGACTTCCCTCACACAACCCCAATTCCATTGTAGGGGGCGCTGCGGCGATCGTCAGGCAGTCGGCGGCGAATTCTGATCAAGCCCATAAGCTTCGTGCAGCAGGTCGATCGTGTGGACAATGCGAAGCGGTGCGGCGGCGCGGCCATCCTGGCGCTGCAAGCCCTGCAGGTGCATCATGCACCCGATGTTGCCGGAGGCCACCACCGCAGCGCCCGACTCACGCAGGCTCTGCAGCTTCCGCCGACCCAGCTCGTCCGCGATCTCCGGGTGTTGCAGGTTGTACGAGCCGGCGGCCCCGCAGCACTGGCCGGCGTCGCGCGGCTCGACCAGCGTCACGCCGGGGATGCGCCGCAGAATCTCGCGCGGCGGCGCGGAAATTCGCTGGGCATGCAGCAGGTGACAGGCATCCTGGCACGCCACCCGCGCTTCCAGCCGCACGACCGGCGGGCGCAGGCCCAGATCGCAAACGAATTCGCTGATGTCGCGGACGCGCCGGGCGAACGCCTGTGCCGCGGCACGGTCCGGGGTTTCGCCGCCGAGCAGCTCGCCGTAGCCCTTCAGCATCGCCCCGCAGCCGGCGGCGACCGCGATGATCGGCGTGTCTCCCGCGAACGCCGCCAGATTCGCGCGGGCCGCGGCCCGCGCCTCGTCCGGACGACCGCTGTGCAGGTGGATCGCACCGCAGCAGACCTGCCGCGGCGGCGTGGTCACCGCGCAGCCATGATGCAGCAGGACGCGCTGAGTGTTCTCCAGCGTGCGCGGGGTCAGCGCGCTCGTGGCGCAACCCGTGAACAGCGACACGCCGGCACGCGTTTCGCTCGACGGCGCTGCGCGGGGCGACAGCCGCAGCCGCGACGGCAGCGCGGGCGGCAGCATCTTTTCCAAGGCAGCGAGCCGCGGAAACAGCCGCACGGCAAGCCGCAGCAGCCCCAGCGCTCTCATCCACAGTCCCACCCGAACCGCGAGACGAAAACGCCACGGAAACGGGAGTATCCAGAAGAGCAGCAGCGCCAGGCGCCATGGCGGCGGGGCGGGCGAAGCCGCGGGCATGTGCTCGCGGGCGTGCTCCAGCAGCGCCGAGTAGCGCACGCCCGATGGGCAGGCGGTCTCGCACGCCCGGCAACCGAGGCAGCGATCGAGGTGCGTGCGCGGCGCCGGACCGGCGGGGATGCGCTCTTCGGCCAGCGCCCGCATGAGCAGAATCCGGCCGCGGGGCGAGTCCATTTCGTTGCCCAACACCTGATACGTGGGGCAATCGTCGAGGCACAGGCCGCAGTGGATGCAGGCCGCGGCGATCTGCTCGAGGTTCCCGATATTGCTGCTACCGGCGTTGGCGCTCATGGATCGATCTCGATGGTCGCGCCGGGCGCCACGTCCCCCGCCAGCCCGGCGCTCGGCAGCACGCCGATCGCGGACTCGCCGCGGACTTCGCACAGCACCGCGACGCCGCGCACCGCGCCGCGCGCGCGCACGCGCAGCGGCGTGTTCAGCGGAACGCTGCAACCCGGAAACACCCGGACGCGGATCAGCTCGCCTTCCACCACCGCCGCGATCTCCGCGACGGGTAGCGGTTCGCGCGGCGGCGGCCCGAAGCGCACCTCATCGTCGATCGCGAAGTCGGGCAGATCGGCGGTCGCGGGGGGGTTCAGCAGCGCGTACTCGCGCTGCACCTTCTTGACTGCGGTCGTGAAGATCAGCACGCCGCTCCGATAGATCGCGCAGGGGTCGCCGGCGACGACGCCGTCCTGCTCGCTGGCGGTGACGAGGGCGCCCTCGGGGCCGACTTCAAAAACGCGGGCGGACAAGCGGCGACTCGCGACGTCGGGCAGGGTCCGAACGACCGCGCGGTCGCCGATGCGGAACTCGCTGTCTCGGGCGGCGGAGATGACGCGGGCATAGAGAAAGCGATCGTCGCGCTGATCCACGATCGCGTGGCCCACGTAGCGGTCGCCGCGAAACACGTCCACGTGCGGTTCCTCCGGCAGCGGCGTGTTCGGCGGCCAGGGAATCCAGAGCCGCCGGCCCGCACCGACCGACTCGACGAAGACGACGCCGCTCTCTGCGGCGCCGCGCGCCCGATCGGCCGGGCGCGGCCATAGCGCGACGCGATCGCCGGAGCGAATCGGCGGGTCGCTGACGAGCGAGACGGCGCGACCGTAACAAAGCTCCGGGGCGACGAAGCGCACGTCGAAGCGCGCGACCGGCTGATCGCCGACACGCAGCAACCAGCTATCGCCGGGAAGGACGCCGGCGTTGCCGCCCCGGCGGATCCACACGCCGTGGTTGCCGGGGGCGACGCTCTCGATCACGCCGAAGAGTTCTGCGTCGATCGGCCACTGCGCCCGCCAGCCCGCCAGGGCATCCGGCGGCAGCAGCCAGGCGCTGGCCGGTCCGGGCGGGAACGGCTCCCTTCGCAGGGGCTGCGAGAACGCGCCGGGATCGCCCGACGGATCGGCGTCGAGCAGACCGACCGGTTCCCCGCCGATCGCCAGCAGAATCCGGGCGCCCGCGGGGTGGTGCGGCGCATCCACCCACACCCGGCCCTCGAGCGGATCCACCCGTACGACCGGAACCGAACGAAGCGGTTGAGCCGGCGCCAACGGCAGGCCCGCACAGAGGACCCAGGCCGCGAGCCCTCGCCGCAGCGCCCGGCCGCTAGCTTTTGCAAAGCCCAGTTTGTTCAGGTGCATTGCGCCGCTCAAGAGCCGCATCGCCGACGACGGCCGCATCGCTTCCATGCGACGGCCGGGTTCGGCGGCATTATCCCAGATTCGGCGGCGTGCGCGGGGTTGGTGCGTGTTGCGGAAATTCGCCGACGCGCGTCGCGGGCGGGCAGCGGCCCGAAACGGCAACCGGCGAGGCACTCGTTTTCACGAATGCCACGCCGGTGGGTCGGGAGAGGAGGAGAAGCTCAAGTCACAGTCGGTTCGTCATCGTCCACATTGGATACGCCGCCGCCCGCCGTGGGTTCGGAGATGTTGCGGCGGCGCAAAGATTTTTTCGCGGCTCGCGTTCCGGCGGCGGGGCGCTTCGACCGTGAAGTCCGCGGGTCCGGAGTCCGATTGGAGCTTTTGTCCTATGCCCGCACAGGACTTGCGGCGCTTGCGCGAGTTGCTATACTGAATTTTGATCCCAGTGGCCGCCGTGGATCGACCGTCCGGAGCGTCGGGTATTGGCGGTTTCGGTCTGGACGAGTTCGTCTGCGATCGGTATCTTGGATCCGCGCCCGAGTTCGGGCTCGTGGGGCAGTTTTTGAGCGAAAACTAGAGAGAACGTCGCAACTCGCGTGGCCGCAGCCACTTGCGCCGGCTTTTCGGTTGGTGTGTGCCGAAGGCGCCCGCTGCCAGCTACTGTTTATCACGGGATCGTGCAAGCGTTCGCAAACGGCGGCGCTTCCTCACGGGAGGCTGAATGTCCAAGCCCATTTACAATCTGCACAACCACACGCCGTTCTCCGACGGCGCCTACACGATCGATGAAATCTGCGATGCGCACCTGGCTCTGAAAGACATAAAGGTCAGCGGCGTCGGGATTTGCGATCACTTGTTCTGCACGCCTTCGTCGCGCCTGATTACCAACGAGCGCGAGTTCGAGCGGACATTCGCCGGCGAGCTGCGCTCGTACGTCGCCGAAGTGCGGGCGGCGCGGCAGCGCTGGGCCGGGAAGCTGCAGATCTTCTGCGGCGCGGAGATCAACTGGCCGCTGAACAAGACCATGCTCGGTGTGATGCGCGAGCTGCTGACCGGCAGCGGGGTGGACTATGTGCTGATCGAGTACACCGACTGGGCCGGGCTGACGCAGCTCGCCAACCAGGCGCGGCGCTGGCCGTGTCCGGTGGGTCTGGCGCACGCCAACGTGGTCGACCAGTACCCCAACACTTCGATGGAGCAGGTGGTTCGGACGCTCGCGAACGCGCGCATCTTCTACGAGGTCAACTCGAAGTTCCTGCCGCTCGACGAGGGCGATCGCTGGTTCCAGATTCTGCCGCAGCACCGCGTCGCCGTCTCCATCGGCACCGACACGCATGACGATCTGCGCTGCCTGCGCGACATCGCCACGCTGCACAGCTACGTCGAACGCCACGGGCTGGGCGAGAAGCTGCTGACGCCGGGGCCGCGCGAGCAGGCGGCGGCGCTGAGCGCGTAACGCAACACCAATCGACGCCCCCCGATCATCGCGCCTGCCGGTCGCCGGAGCATGCGGCCGCCGCAGCCCTCCACTTCGCCGGCATGCACGGCGCATTCAAATACTTGAAGCGTTGGATTCGACGCGGTGGGCCATGCGGTTGTCGCTGACCGCGGGCGGCTGATCCGGTGTGTTCAGTTCAGTCCCGCGGGGACGCTCGGAGGGGATCCGACCGGAGTCCGCGCGACGGGCTGCACCGTTTGCGGCTTGCTCACCAGCAGGTCGCGCAAGTCGCTGGTCGCGCTGCGCCCGGCGCCGAGCAGGGCGCTGGGGTAGAACGAGAAGAAGAGGATTAGAAATCCGCAGATCGTCGCGCCCATCCGCTCCGCCTCGCGCGGCGCTACGTCCGCCGGCTCGTCGGACTCGTAAAGCAGCAGCGCCGCGATCACCCGCAGATAGTACGCCGCGGCGATGGCCGAATTGACGACCGCCACGATCACCAGGCCGACCAGCCACGGCTGATACGCACCGGCGGTGGTGCCGGCGGAGAGCGCGCTGCCGAACAGACCGAGCTTGCCCCAGAACCCCGGCGTGGGCGGCATGCCCATGAGCGTGAACATCGTCAGCGCCAACAGCAGCGCCAGACTTGGGTGCCGCCGCAGGAGCCCGGCCACGTCGCGGAGCGTCTCGCAGGCCTGGCCCTTCATCCGCAGCAGCGCCAGGACGGTGAATGCGGCCAGATTCGCGAGGCCATAGATGACGACGTAGTAGAGGATCGCGGCGACGCCGTCGCCCACCACGCCCTCGCCGCCGCTGTGCCCGGCCATCAGTCCGACGAGCATGTATCCCGAGTGCGCGATGCCGGAGTACGCCAGCATGCGCTTGATGTTGGTCTGGCGCAGCGCGAGCAGATTACCGACGGTCATGCTGGCGATCGCCACCAGCCACAGGAACCAGAACAACCCGCCGCTGTAGATCTGCCAGCCCGTCAGGCTGAGAATCTTGACGATCGCCACAAAGCCGGCCAGCTTGGGCACGAAGCCCAGCATGCCGGCCACCGGACCCGCCGCGCCCTGGTACACATCGGCGATGTAGAAGTGGAACGGCACCGCCGCGACCTTGAACAGCAAGCCGCCGATGCCGAGCAGCAGCCCCATTACCGTGATGCCGTATGCCAGCGTGCCGGGCTTGTGCAGCGCCTCGATCAGGCGATCCGTCGCCGCCGGCTCCAGCGCGGCTGTTCCGGCTGCGCCATAGAGCAGGCTGAACCCGTACGCCATGATCGCGGCGGAGAGGGCGCCCAGATAGAAATACTTGGTGCCGGCTTCGAGTGCGACACGGTTCCAGCGGCTCATCGAGACGATTACGTACGTCGGGATGCTGACCAGTTCGAGGCCGAGGAACAACACGACCAGGTTGTCGGCCATGCCGACCAGCAGCATGCCGGCGATCGACAGCAGGAGCATGCAGAAAAACTCGCCCTGCTCCGAAGTCGTCGGCGCGGACCAGACCGCCAGAACGATCAGCACGCCGAGAATCAGCGCGCTGAGCCGCACGAAACGCGCCAGCGAGTCGAGCTGCAAGCCGACGCCGATCGACGCTTCGTCGAGCTGCGCCGCCCGCATGATCATCGGCAGGACAATTTCGAGCAGGAGCACCGCGGCGGCGACCGTCGCCAGCGCCACCCACGGCACCGATCGCACCACCGCCGCCCGCACGGACTGCGCGAGCAGCAGCACGGCGCAGGCGCCGGACATCAGCAGCAGCTCCGGCAGGAGCGCGACGAGCAAGGCGGTGGTATTGGCGGCGGCAAGCACGGTCAGCGGCCTCCCGGCGACGACTGCCCGAAGACCAGCGCCGCATCGGACGGGGTGGGCGGCGCTGCGCGGGCGTTGCGGTAGGACGTCAGCGACTCTTCGACCCGCTTGCTGACCTGTGCTTCAAGCACCGGATCGAGCGGGTCGGTGATGATGCGCGGGAAGAAGCCCAGCAGGATCACGAGCACCGCCAGCGGCGTCAGGATTGCGATCTCGCGGGTGTTGAGGTCGGGTTTCAGATCGCCGTGCAGCTCCGCCCCGTGGCCGGGCTCCTTGACCGGGCCGAAGAGCACCTTGCCGGCGGCGTAGAGCATGTAGATCGCACCGAGCAGGATGCCGGTCGCGCCCAGCGCGCCGAACCACGGACCGAGCCGCTCGGAGTTGAACGCGGCGAAGAGCACCGTGAACTCGCTCACGAAGCCGTTGGTGCCGGGCAACCCGACGCTGGCCAGCACGAAGAGCATGAAGAAGAAGCAGAACACGGGCATCTTGCGGGCCAGGCCGCCGATCTTGTCCATGTCACGCGTGTGATAGCGGTCGTACATCATGCCGACCAGGAGGAACAGCGCCCCGGTGTTGATGCCGTGGTTGATCATGTACAACACCGAGCCGCTCAGCCCCTCCGGCCGGAAGGCGAACATGCCCAGCATGCAGAAGCCCAGGTGCGAGACGGACGAATACGCCACGAGCTTTTTGATGTCGCGCTGCACCCAGCAGCACAGCGCCCCGTAGACGATGCCCGCGACCGCCAGCCAGCCCATCACCCCGGCCCACTCCACCGCCCCGGCCGGAACCATCGGCAGACTGAAGCGCAGAAATCCGTACGTACCGAGCTTCAGCAGAATGCCGGCCAGCAGCACGGACCCGGCGGTCGGCGCCTCGGTGTGCGCCAGGGGCAGCCAGGTGTGCAGGGGGAAGAACGGCACCTTGATCGCAAAGCCGGCGAAGAACGCCAGGAACAGCCAGGACTGCTCGACGGCGGACAGCCCGGAGAGCGCCGAGAGCGTCGCGAGGCTGAAGTCGATCCCGCCGCTGCCCGACAGCTCCGCCGCGCGAACCGCGAGGTAGAGAATGCCGGCGAAGGTGATGACGCTGCCGACGAAGGTGTAGAGGAAGAACTTATTGGCCGCGTAGCGCCGTTCCGGCCCGCCCCAGATGCCGATCAGGAAGTAGAGCGGCACGAGCGTGAACTCGAAGAAGATGTAGAACAGCAGCACGTCGCGGGCGGCGAACACCCCGAACATGCCCGCGGTCAGGCCCAGCATCCAGGCGTAGTACTCGCGCTCGCGGGTCTTGATCGCCGCGAAGCTGCACGCCACCGCCATCGGCACAAGCAGGGCCGTCAGCACGAACAGCGGCATGCTGATGGCATCCAGCCCGACGTGATAGCGGATCGTCAATACCGGCCGGGCGACCGTGGTTTCGGTTTGAAGGTTGTAGACGGGGTCGCTGATCCGGATCCAGTCGCGCGAGAACTCGCCCACGAGGCCGCTCGGGCCGGCGGCGTAGAGGCCCGGCCACAGCAGCAGGCCGATCAGCGCGCAACCCAGGCCGACGCCCAGGGAGATCCGCCGCACCAGCGCCTCGCGCCCGGCGGGAATCAGCCAGACGACGATCGCCGCGATGAGCGGCAGGAAGATCAGGATGTTCAGCCCGAAGGCGCTCATGCACTGCGTCCGATGCCCGGCTGGGCCCCTGGGGCGACGCCGCGAAGCCGTCCGCGGCGATCCGGTCGATTGAAAGGCCCGATTGTCATTCCACTCACTCGGCTGCGCCGTGTGACACGGCGCCCAAAAAGCACTGCCATGCCGCCAGCATCCTCGGCGGCGCGCGGGCGGGCAGAATGCCCACCCCACCCAGGCGGCCGAGCGCGGGCGGGCAGAATGCCCACCCCACCCAGGCGGCGGCGCGCGGGCGGGCAGAATGCCCGCAACACCCAGGCGGCGGACTACTGGACGGGCAAGATGCCCGCCCCACCCAGACGGCGGACTACCGGACGGGCAAAATGCCCGCCCCACCCAGGCGTAGGGCCGCTAGCGCACCAGCGGCGTATCCATCCAGCGCCACAAGGCCGCCAGAATCGCCAGCCCGACGACCATCGACAACGCATAGCCCTGCAGCGCGCCGCCCTGGAACACGCGCAGCACCGCCGCCGCGCCGCGCGGCACCGCGGCGACGAACCACACCAGTCCGTCGATGCCGGCGCGGTCGATCGCGAAACACAGATCGCCCAGCCGCCGCAGGGGCTGCACGAAGATCGCCTGGTAAAGCTCGTCGACGTAGTAGCGGGCGTGCCACAGGTTCCACAGGCCGCCCAGCGCCGCCTGATCCGGGTCGCGCTGCGGGGCCGTGCCGTAGCGCAGATACGCCAGGCCGATGCCGGTCAGCCCGAGCAACACCGAGAGATACATCACCCACGCGCCGCCGGCGTGATGCGCGGCGTGCACGAGCGTGCTGGATCCCAGATATCCGTGGAAAAACCCGCTGGGGTACAGGAAGCCCAGGAACGACTCGCCGCCGAATTTGAAGGCCACGCCGAGGTACCCGGCCGCGACCGCGCCGAAGGCGAGAACGTAGAGCGGTCGCTGCATGACCGGCCCCATGTCGTGCGGGTGGTGGCCCGCCTCGGCCGGCAGGCGCTGCTCCCCGTGAAAACAGAGGAAGAACATGCGAAAGGTGTAGTAAGCAGTCATCGTCGCCGTAATCAGCATCACCCAGCCGAGCCACGGCAGTTGGTGGGCCATGTCGCTGAAGAAGGCGGCGTGCAGGATCGTGTCCTTGCTCCAGAAGCCCGCCAGCAGCGGAAACCCGGACAGGGCCAGGCAACCGACCCCCATCAGCTTGTACGTCGTGGGCAGCACGTCCTTCAGCCCGCTGAAGCGCCGCAAGTCGATGACGTTGCCCATCGCGTGCATCACGTTGCCGGCGGTGAGGAACAGCAGGGCCTTGAAGAACGCGTGCGTATACAGGTGGAAGATGGCCGCGTCCGGCGAGCCGCACGCCAGCGCGACGAACATGAACGCGAGCTGGCTCATGGTCGAATACGCCATGATTCGCTTCATGTCGTACTGCGCCATCGCCATGCTCGCGGCGAAGATCGCGCCGAACGCCCCGATGCACGCCACCACGACCATCGTCACTTCGGCGTGGGCGTAGAGCGGGCCGCAGCGCGCCAGCATGTAGACGCCGGCGGTGACCATCGTCGCGGCGTGGATCAGCGCGGACACGGGCGAAGGGCCTTCCATGGCGTCGGGCAACCAGACGTACAGCGGGAACTGCGCGCTCTTGCCGAGCGCGCCGCAGAGCAGCAGCAGGGAGATCAGGTCCGCGGCGTTCATGCCCCACAGCGACGGCGTCGCCGCGAGAGCGCCGACGTACTTGAACAGCGTCGCGTAGTCGAGCGGATTCTCGCCCGGGGCCAGCGCCACCCCGGCGTGCCCGAGGCCCAGATAGTAGTAGATCGCGAAAATGCCCAGCGCGAAGCCGAAGTCGCCGATGCGGTTGACCAGGAACGCCTTCTTGGCGGCGGCGGCGGCCTCGGGCTTCTGGTAGTAGAAGCCGATCAGCAGATAGCTGCACAGGCCGACCAGTTCCCAGCCCAGATAAAGCAGAACAAAGTTGCCCGCCAGCACCAGCATGCACATGCTGAAGACGAACAACCCCAGGAACGCGAAAAAGCGCTCGTAGCCGCGTTCCGGGTGGCCGTGGTGGTCCTTCATGTAGCCGATCGAATAGACCACCACCATCGTGCCGACCAGCGTGACCACCAGCAGCATGACGCCGGTGAGCGAATCGACGAAGAAGTTGATCGCGATGAACTGCCCGTTGCCCAGGCTGATCCAGTCGTATAGCGCGATGGGCGTGTGGGCCGCGACGGCGTGCGTCGCGCCGTGGTCGCCCGGCGCGGCGTGACCATTCGCCGGCGCGTGTGCGCCAGGGTCGCCGGCGACGGCCGGCTGCGTCGCGTGCGTCGCGGGTTGCGTTGAGGCGGGAGCGGCGTGGGACGCTTCGTGTGCTTTGGCGCGGTGATTCCCGGCGATGTCGAAGAACAGCAGCAGCGCCAGTACGGCGGGAATCGCGACGCTGCCGACGACGAACAGGTGGGCCCGCTCGCGGGCCTTTCCCAGCGCCAGAATGACGCCGACCGCCGCCGCGCCCAGCAGGGGCCAGAACGGCAGCGAGGCGTAGAGCGCGGTGGGCAGCGAAAGCGTCGCGGTGTCGGCGAGCAACACGCCTACTCTTCCTTCAAGAGCTTCCACGTGTCCGCATCGAGCGAACCGCGGCAGCGATAAAGCAACACGACCAGCGCCAGGGCGACCGCGGCCTCGGACGCGGCCACGACCAGCAGGAACAGGCCGAAAATCTGCCCGTCGACGGTCGGCGACAGGCCCGCGTGCAGCGGGTAGCGGCCGAACGCGACCAGGTTGACGACCACCCCCTGAAACATCAGCTCCGTGCACAGAAAGATGATGATCAGATTGCGGCGCGTGACGAAGCCGATCAGGCCGAGCGTGAACAGCGCCGCGCCCACGAGCAGGTAAGGAATCAGCATTAGTCGCCCCCCCGCTCGGGCAACTCGTCCGCCTTGCGCCGGGCGATGGCGATCGCGCCGACCATGGCCGCCAGCAGCAGGACGCCGGCGACCTGCACGCCGATGACGTACTGCGTCAGCAGCGTCTGGCCGACTTCCGCCACCTTGCCGGCCAGGGCGACCGAGCCGTCGCCCGCACCGGCGCTGGGCGTTCCGAGTAGTTTTGCGCCGACCACGGCCAGCAGCACGAACCCGGCGAGGACGCCGAGCAGCGGCTGGCGCGACTCGCGGTCGTAGCGGGCCGCGCCCTCGCTCTGCTGCGCGAGCATGATGACGAAGACGTAAGTCACCAGGATCGCGCCGGCGTAGATGATGAGCAGGGCCGCGGCCAGGAACTCGGCCCCGGAGAGCACGAGCAGCCCGGTGACCGATGAGACCACCAGGACGAAGTAGAGCGCGGAGTAGACCGGACGTTTATGCGTGACCATGCGCAGCGCGCCGATCAGCCCGATCAGGGCCAGGACGGCGAACCAGCCCAGTTGCGCGCCGCCGGAGGTCATCGGAAACAGAAGCGCCAGCAGCGCCGCGCCCGCCCCGATCAGCAGCACCAGCGCCGCCCGCCCCACCTGCAGCCGCCCGCCGGGCAGCGCGAGGTAGAGGCCCGCGCCGCCGAGCGCGACCAGCAGGGTCAGGAGGAAGGCAGGGATATCCATCGGACTTTCTGCTCGACCGCGGGCTTACGCGGCTCACACCCGAACCTGTCTCGCCGCCGGCCCGCGAGACTCCGACTATTGAAGCGACCGCGCCGCGGGGGTCGCGAACTATACCGGCCGCCGGCGGGCGACCGCAAGGCGACCGCCGCCCGGCTTACGCTAACGACGCTCGGACGACGTTCCTTCGACCGATGCACGCCGGTGGCCCCGGTTTTTCAACCGGTGCCACACGTTCACCGGTTGGAAACCGGCGCCACGCTAGATCTTGCCGTGCGCGTTGGGCGCGGCCACCGTTTTTTCCTGTCCGCCCGTCAGGCCGTAGTCGGTGACCGCCGGGTTCTTTCGCGGTTTGATGTCTTTCGTCTCGTCGAACACGTGCAGCAGCTTTTCTTTGTCGAAGATCATTTCGGCTCGCGAACGGCCGACCAGGTCGTATTGCGGCGTGAGCTCGATCGCGTCGCACGGACAGGCTTCTTCGCACATGCCGCAGTAGATGCAGCGCAGCTCGTCGATGTCGAACTTGACCGGGTATTTCTCGCGGTCGGGCCAGGGCGACTCGCCCGCCTCGATGTGGATGCAGTGCGCCGGGCACGCCGTGCTGCACATGAAGCACGCCACGCACGCCACGCGCCCGTCCGGGTCCTTGTTGAGCCGGTGCACGCCCCGATAGTTCTCGATCCGCAGCTTGCGCTTCTGCTCGGGGTACTGCACCACCGTGTCGTTGCGGCGCTTCTTGCTGAACATGTGTTTCAGCGTCGTGCGCATGCCGGCGATGATCTGGGGGAGATAGAGCCGCTCGGCCGCCGTGAGCTGCGGCTCCTCCAGGATGAGTACGTCTTCGTCGCGCATCGCCAACCTCGCGTAAAAGCCGCGAAACCCAAGCACCCGCCCCGCTTACCGCGCCGGGCGCACCTGCACCTCGGGCAAGTTCTCCTGTCGCCCGGTGACCGGGGCCCGCGACGCGCGGGCGAACCAGATCGATCCGGCGAAGATGCCGACGTTCAGCGCCAGGGCGATCGCCGCCGGCGCGATGTTGCCCAGCAGCCCGGCCCGGGCGTCGATCCGCCAGCCGCAGGCCACCAGCACGGCCGTGCCGATCAGCGTGGCGATGCCCATCGGCACCAGCCCCTTCCACGCCAGCCGCATGAGCTGGTCGAAGCGGAAGCGCGGCACGGTCCAGCGGATCAGCATGTAGAACCCGATGAACAGCGAGATCTTCGCCCAATACACGCCGAATTTGATCAGCGCCGCCCACCAGGTGTGCGTGTCGGCCAGCAGACCGGGCACGAACGGCAGGATCGCCCAGCCGCCGCAGAACATCGCCACCATCAGGGCGCTGTTGATCAGCATGTGCGAGTATTCGGCCAGGAAGAACATCGCGAACTTCATCGCGCTATATTCGGTGTGATAGCCGCCGACCAGCTCCTGCTCCGCCTCCGACAGATCGAACGGCGTGCGGTTGGTCTCTGCGAACGCGCTGATCAGCACCAGCAGGAACGGCACGGGGTGAATGAACAGGTTCCAGATTCCCGTGGCCGCCTGCTGGTCGACGATCGACTCCAGCCGCAGATTCCCCGCGATCAGCAGCGTGCACATCAGCCCCAGCCCGAGCGGCACCTCGTAGCTGAGCATCTGCGCCGTCGCCCGCATGCCGCCGTAAAAGGCGTACTTGTTGTTGCTGGCCCACCCGGCCAGCACCACGCCGTACACGCTGAGCGAGCCGACGGCGAGCATGTACAAGAACCCGATGTCGAGGCTGGCGACCTGCGTGTGTACGACGACCGGTTGTCCGTCCGGCCCCGTCCAGGGCCACTCGATCTGATCGGCCCAGGGGATGACCGCGAAACCCAGCAGAGCGATGAACATCGCCAGCGCCGGGGCCAGCACGTAGATCGGCTTGTCGACGTTGGCCGGGATGATGTCTTCTTTGAGGATGAACTTCAGCCCGTCCGCCAGCGGCTGCAGCAGGCCGAAAGGCCCGACGCGGTTGGGGCCGACGCGGTCCTGGATGTACGCCGAGAGCTTGCGCTCAGCCAGGATGCACAGCGGCGCAGCCGCGCCGACGATCGCGCCCAGCGCGACCAGCATCATGATCAGCGAGAACCAGAACTGATTGCCCAGGATGTCCTGGATGAACGCCAGCGTCACCACATGTCCTCAATCCGCCGGGCGGGCCACGCCCACCGATGGCCTGTTACCGCCCGAGCACCGCCGCCGCCCGCCGCGGGCGGGCCGGCCCCGGGGGCCGCCAACTGCAGACGGCCGGTTGGGTGGGGCGGGCATTCTGCCCGCCGGCGGGCAGAACGCCCGCCCCACCCGCGGGCAGAATGCCCGCCTCACCCGGCCACCACAGGTTGGCGGGCCATCAGTGTGCGTACTCCGGTTCCGGTCGCGGGGTAAACGTATCCTTGAACTCGGGCATCTCCGCCGCCAATGCCTCGCGCGTCTTGCGCGCACGATACAGCCCGGGCTGCTCCGCCAGCTCGTGGTAGAACTGCCCGTCGGCCTTTAGCCCGGAGCGCGGCGTCAGCGCCCGCTCGAAGGCCTGCACCAACCCGTCGCAGTTCATGAAACTGCCCTCGCGCTCGGCCCAGGTGCACGCCGGTATCTCGACGGTCGCCGTCGTTTGCAGCCGCGACGCAAACAGGTCATGCACGGCCAGCAGCTCGATCCGCGCCAGCGCCTTGCCGGCGGCGTCGCTTACCCATTCCCCGCTGTAGCCGCCGCTGATGAACGCCGCCTTGAACTTTCCATCGCCCGCGGCCTTCACGAAGTCGTCGAAGGCCAGGCTCGCACCGCCCGCCGCCGCGAGGATCCGCTTGATGCCGGCCTCGTTCGGCGCTTTCTCGGCCTTGATGACGAATCCCTTGCGGAATTGCTGATCCTGACCGACCCGCGGTACGTGCCCGCAGACCAGCGCGGCCTGCGGCGCGACGCCCCGAATGAACTTCGACAGCAGCCAGGCCTCTTCGCAGCTCATCATCGGGCTGAGCACGGCGGCGACGCCCGCGCCGCCATCGGCCCTGGCCGCTTCGCCGAAGCGGAACTTCAGCACCGCCGTCAGGTCCTCCCAGCGCAGCGGCTCCCACTGGCTGCCGCGCCGCACGCGCGGCTGGGTCAGCCGATCGGTGCGGTGCACGTACTGCCAGCCGAACCGCCCCTCATCGCAGATCCACCACTCGTTGACTTTTTCGTTGAACCGCGGACGGATGCGCTTGATCGCGTCTTTGGTCTGATCGATCTGGATCGTGCAGCCGCGGCTGCAGCCGGCGCAGACGCTGTCGGTCGTCTTCAGCTCCCAGACGCGCTGCTTGAACCGGAAGTCCTTATCGAGCAGCGCCCCCACCGGGCACAGGTCCACGACGTTGCCCTGCAGCTTGTTCTCCAGCGGCACGCCGGGAAACACGTCGATCTCGGCCCGGTTGCCGCGATCCACGACCGTCAGCTCGCCCGCACCCGCCACCTCGTCGCAGAAGCGCACGCAGCGCGTGCAGAGCACGCAACGGTCCTGATAGAGCAGCGTGTGCGAGCCGATGTCTTTCTTCGGGTTCTTGTGCTTCTCTTCGATCATGCGGCTCGACGCGTTGCCGAAGCGCTCGCTGTAATCCTGCAAGTAGCACTCGCCGGCCTTGTCGCACACCGGGCAGTCGAGCGGGTGGTTGAGCAGGTAATACTCCATCACGTGCTTCTGATTCTGCTGCACGAAATCGGAGTTGAACCGCACCTCCATGCCGTCCTTCACGGGCGTCTGGCAGGACGGAAACAGCTTGGGCGCCCACGACAGCTCGCCGGTCTTGGGGTGCGCCATCTTCATTTCCATCAGGCACAGGCGACAACTGGCCACGATGGTCAGACCGGGGTGATAGCAGTAGTGCGGCACTTCGACGCCGGCCTCGATCACGGCCTGCAGGACCGGAATGCGGTCGCGGCACTCGATGGGCCGTCCGTCGACGATGATCCGAGGCATACACGTCCTTACCGGGGTCGCGGGCAAACGGATCGCAGGCGGCGCGCGGCCGCCGCAGAACCTGCGGGCTGACCGCAGCGAGCCGGGGAGTGTAGTGCAAGCCGCCGCGGCATTCCAGCGGTCGAGCCCGTCGGTCGCGCCAGAGGGGTGCATCTCGCCAGCGGTTGCATTTCGCAGGGTGGGGCGGGCATCCTGCCCGCCGAACGGGGTTGCCTGACCGGAGCGGGCAGAATGCCCACTCCACCCGCTGCGCGTTCGATGCGTCTGTGCTCGCAGCGTACACTGCCGGGCAGTGTGTTAACACGACGCTAACGTGAGCCAGCTATACCCGTCCGGCGGCGATTGGCCGTAGCCCGAGCCGCAGGGTGGCCGGGTCGATTCGCGGCGGAGCAGCACCGGGAGACGCACGTGTCCGCGGTCTGGCGCAAAGGTGGTTTCTTACTCGCGATCGGCGGCGCCGCCGCGCTGTGGGCCTACGTCAGCTTCGCGATTCCCGGTACGCCGCGTCGCAGCGCGCTGGTGCGCGTGGATGGGTCGAGCACCGTGTTCCCGATCGTGGTCACCGCGGCGGAGCTGTTCGTTTACGAACGTCCGGAGGTCGACGTTTCGGTGGGCGAGTCGGGCACGGGCGGAGGCTTCAAGAAGTTTCTCGAAGCGCAGCCCACGCTGCGGATCGACATCTGCAACGCATCGCGCCCGGTTAAGAAGGAAGAACTGGCGCGGGCCGGGGAACTGGGCGTCGAGTTCATCGAGCTTCCGGTGGCCTACGACGGCATCGCCGTCTGCGTCAACCCGGCCAACAACTTCTGCGAGCACCTGACGGTCGACGAACTCAAGCGCATCTGGGATGTGGGCAGCACGATCAACAACTGGAAAGACGTGCGGCCCGGCTTTCCCGACCTTCCGCTGCGGCTGTTCGGCCCCGGAGCGGACAGCGGAACTTTCGACTATTTCACCGAAGTAGTGTGCGGCAAGGAGGATCGTTGCCGCCCGGACTTCACCCCCAGCGAGGACGACAACGTGCTGGTCACCGGCATCGCCGGAGATCGCGGCGCGCTGGGCTACTTCGGGTTCGCGTATTACGAGTCGAACCAGGCGCGGCTGAAGCTCCTGGCCATCGCCCACGGCGACAAACCGCCGCAACTGCCCAGCGTCGACCACATCCGTCGGAGGATTTACACCCCGCTGTCGCGCCCGCTGATGATCTATGTCAACCGGGCGGCGGCGCAGCGCGACGAAGTGCGCGTGTTCCTGAACTATCTGCTGGAAAATGGCGAGCGCATCGTCGAACATCCCAGCGTGAACTATGTCGCGCTGAGCGATCCGCTATACGCAGCCGTCCGGCGGCGGCTGGCTTCGGAGACGATCGGGACGCTGTTCACCGCACCCGATGCGAGCCGCAAGAGTCTCTACGAGTTGCTCGGAGTCCCCGTCGAATGATCCTCGCTCCCGGAGCCGCCGCATGACCCGCTCCCGGCGTCGCTTCTCAGAGGGAGCGATTTTCGGGTGGTTGGGTTTGTGCGCGCTGCTGTCGATCGCCGTCAGCGCGGCCATCATCTGGGTGCTGGCCAGCGAAGCGGCGCACTTCTTCCGCCACGTTCCGCTGCTGGATTTTCTGTTCGGGGTGGACTGGGCGCCGCTCTTTGCCCCGGCGAAGTATGGCGTGCTGCCGCTGGTGTGGGGCACGCTGATGATCTCGGCCGGCGCGTTGCTGTTCGCCGTCCCGGTCGGCGTGGCGGCGGCGATCTATCTGAGCGAGTACGCCCCGCGCTGGTTCCGCGAAGCGGCCAAACCGCTGCTCGAGCTGCTGGCGGGCATCCCGACTGTCGTTTATGGGTATTTCGCCCTCACCTTTGTGACCCCCAGCGTGTTGCAGCGGCTGGCGCCGCAGACCGAGACGTTTAATCTGGCCGCCGGCGCGATCGTCGTGGGAATCATGATTCTGCCGACGATCTGCTCGCTCTGCGACGATGCGTTTCGGTCGGTGCCGCGCGCGCTGCGCGAGGGGGCTTACGCGCTGGCGGCCACCAAGCTTGAGGTCTCGACGCGGGTGGTCGTGCCGGCGGCGCTGTCAGGGGTTTTCGCCGCGGTGCTGCTGGCGCTGGGGCGGGCGATCGGCGAGACGATGGCGGTGACCCTGGCCGCCGGCCTGCAACCGCGGCTGACGCTCAACCCGTTCGAGGGCGCTCAGACGATGACGGCCTACATCGTCAACGTCACGAAAGGCGACGTTCCGGCCGGCTCCATCGCGTACTACTCGATTTTCGCGGTGGGGCTGGTGCTCTTTCTGATGACGCTGGTGGTGAACCTGGTGGCCGCCCGCGTGCTGCGGAAGTTCCGCGAGGTCTACGAGTGAGCGAGCTGGCCCCGGCTGCGATGTTCCACCCGCGCGTCGGGCTGCGCCGCGCCCTGGGGCGGCTGTTCGCCGGGGTCTGCCTGCTTCTGTGCCTCGCGGCGCTGGCGACGCTGTTTGTCCTGTTGGGACAGGTCTTCGCCGTCGGGTGGCCGCACGTATCGGCCGCGTTCCTGTCGCGGCCGCCGTCGAATACGTTTCCGGAGCTGGCCGGCATTCACTCCGCGCTGTGGGGCACGATCTGGCTGCTGGTGCTGACCACGCTCGTTTCAGTGCCGATCGGCGTCTCCGCGGCCATCTACCTGAACGAATACGCGCGCGACACGCGGCTGACGCGATTCATCCACCTGAACATCTCGAATCTGGCCGGCGTGCCGTCGGTGGTCTATGGCATGCTGGGGCTGGCGATCTTCGTGCGGTTTCTGCTGCTGGATCGGAGCGTTCTCTCCGGGGCGCTGACGCTCTCGCTGCTGGTGCTGCCGGCGATCATCATCGTCAGCCGCGAGGCGCTGGCCGCGGTGCCCGATTCGATCCGCCAGGCGGCGTTCGCGCTGGGGGCGACGCGCTGGCAGACCGTGCGGCACCACGTCCTGCCCGCCGCCGTGCCGGGCATCATGACCGGGCTGATTCTCGCCCTGTCGCGAGCCATCGGCGAAGCGGCGCCGCTGATCGTGGTCGGTTCGGCGGCGTATCTGCGCACCGCGCCGGGCGGATCGATCAGCGAATACGCGCCGGGGCCGTGGCGCGTCTTCGAGTACGTCGGCAGCGCGCTCGACAGCCGCTTCTCCGCCATGCCGATCCAGGTGTATCTGTGGAGCTCCCACTCGCAGCCCGCGTTTCACGACCTCGCGGCGGCGGGTATCATCGTTTTGCTGGGCATCCTGCTTTCGATCAACGCCGTGGCCATCGGGATTCGCGCGTGGCAGCAGAAACATCGGATGTGGTGACGCCGGGCGGGACTGCGCGCGGCGGGCTCGCCCCGCCGTCCGCTCCGCTGCCGGCGACCGACGGTCACGCCGGTCGCTCTGCGACGGAGCTGCCCGTGTTTCGCGTGGATCGGCTGACGATCCGCTACGGCGATTTCACAGCGGTGAAAAGCGTCTCGCTGAACATCGCGCCGCGGCGCGTCACCGCCATGATCGGCCCCTCGGGCTGCGGCAAGAGCACGCTGCTGCGGGCGATGAACCGCATGAACGACTTCGTGCCCAACATGCGGGTCAGCGGCGAGATTTTCTACCACGGCCGCAACATCTACGCCGCGGATTGCGACCCGGTGGACCTCCGCCGGCGGGTGGGCATGGTCTTTCAGAAGCCCAACCCCTTCCCGAAGTCGATCTTCAACAACGTCGCGTGGGGCGCGGTGATCAACGGCTACCGCGGCAGCCTGCCCGACCTGGTCGAGCAGTGCCTGCGAAAGGCCGCGCTGTGGGACGAGGTGAAGGACAAGCTGCAGCAAAGCGCCCTGGCGCTCTCCGGCGGCCAGCAGCAGCGGCTGTGCATCGCGCGGGCGATCGCGCTGCAGCCGGAGGTGCTGCTGATGGACGAGCCGTGCTCGGCGCTCGACCCGATCGCGACGGCGAAGATCGAAGACCTGATCGATCAACTCAAGGCGCAATACACGGTCGTGCTGGTGACGCACAACATGCAGCAGGCCGGCCGCGTCTCGGACCGCACCGCGTTCCTCTACATGGGCGAGTTGATCGAAGAATCCGCCACCAACGACCTGTTCACCAAGCCCAGCAACCCGCGCACGCAGGACTACATCACCGGACGATTCGGGTAGCGGGGCCCTGGGCACATTCGCGGCCTCTGGCATCGGCGCTTGGGTTCCGGAGAGCGGCTGGGGCGTATCATTGCAGGAGTGCTGCCGCGGTTGGCCAGCCGGGCTGCCGCGGCTAGGATGTCCGAAAGAAGGAGGCGCGATGAGCCGCGGCTGGTTGAAATGCACCGTCACGCAGGGGATGTTCAGCGACGAACGTGCGATCGCTTATAGCCGCTACGCGAGCCAGCCCTACGAGTACTCGGTCTTCGTTCCCGCCACCCTGGTCCGTGAGCAGGAGCCTACCGCGGTGAGCGTGAACATCATCCGCGACAACGGTCACACGTACGTTGTTCTGCCCGACGACGTTCGTACCGTCATTCCGGTCAATCCCGACGACCTGACGACATGATCCTTTCGAATACATCCTTGCACGAAGCGCTGGATCGCGGGTGGTTGAAGATCACGCCGGAGCCTCAGCCGCGTACGGTCACCACCGGTGGAAAGTGTCCGTACCAGACGACCGCCGTCGATTTGCGCCTCGGCTCGGAGATCTCTTACTTTCGCGAAGGGCTGGCTGTGAATCTCGACCTGCGTCGCGGCAGCTTCGCCACGCTGTTCGGACCGAATTCCGAGCACCGCGCGCTTGCGGAGGACCAGCCATACGCCCTGAATCCGCACAAGCTGGTACTGGCGCGAACCCTTGAGGTGATTGAGCTTCCCATCGTGCCGGGCGGTCCGTGGCTGGCGGCTCGCATCGAGGGTCGCAGTTCGTATGCGCGCTGCGGGCTGCTGGTTCACTTCACGGCGCCCACGATTCATGCCGGGTTTGCGGGCAGTATCACGCTGGAATTGATCAACCTCGGACCCATTCCGATCCTGCTGTATCCCGGCGCGCCGATCTGCCAACTCATCGTCGAGGAAGTGAAGGGACTCCCGTTGCGAAACGACAGCCAGTTCCAGGGCCAATCTTCCGCCTCCGGAGCGCGATCGACCTGAGACCGCCCAGGCGTCTTTCGGGCAGCGATCATCCCCGTCAGCCGAACGGAGCATCATCATGAGCGTCAGCGCCGCCACCGAAGAACTGAAGATCGACTGGTCCATCCAGGAGTGCAGCGAGAAGCAGGCCGCGTTTCAGGCCCATATCGACGCCGGCGGACTGATCGAGCCGGACGACTGGATGCCGCACAACTACCGCGTCGGCATGCTGAAGATGGCCGAGCACCACGCCAACAGCGAGATCGTCGGCGCCCTGCCCGAGGGCGAGTGGATCACGCGGGCCCCTTCGCTGAAGCGCAAGCTGGCCCTGATCGCCAAGGTGCAGGACGAGGTCGGCCACGGGCAGATGCTCTATCGCGTCAGCCAGGACCTGG
>CAZVWB010000020.1:0-83447 GCA_964631045.1 uncultured Planctomycetales bacterium | reverse complement strand
CCATTGCCGCCGCCGCCACCGCCGTAGCCGCCGCGACCGCCGCCGCCGCCGCCGTAGCCACCACGCCCGCCGCCGCCGCCGCCGCGCCCGGTGCTCTCCTTGGGCTTGGCCTCGTTGACGGTCAGTGCGCGACCGTCGTGCTGCTGGCCGTGCAGCGCCGAGATCGCGGCGGAGGCTTCCTCGTCGGAACCCATCTCGACAAAGCCGAAGCCCTTGCTGCGGCCGGTGTCGCGATCGGTGATCACCTGTGCGGACTGCACGGTGCCGTGCGCCGAAAAGATGCGCTCGAGGTCCGAGTCGGAAACGGAGAACGGAAGATTACCCACGTACAACTTCTTGCCCATACAGCTTTCTCCTGTGCAGGGCGTATCGACCCGATGGTTGCTTTCCGGGTCTGTCGAAAGGGGCATACACTAGCCCGCAGGTAGGAGCAGCCGAACAGGGCAAAAGGCAGGGGTTCAGAGAAGCCGCAACCTCGTAGCCGGGCGTCAGATCTACCTAGCCAATCCAGAGTGTAGCCCAATAACTGAAAAATGCAAGAAGATTAGTCGGAATTCTGGGACGGCGCCGCCCCGAAAGTCCCGGCCGGCGATTCATGCGGGGCCGAACAGTGCTCGCACTCACGCGACGAGCGGCGGGTTAGCGCGGGCCGCCGCGCCGCCGATCAAACGCAGCACCGGGGAATGTTCAGGGCTGCTGCGGGTCGAAACGGGACTACTCGGCGGCGTCGGAGCTACGAGCTTGTGAACTTTCGGGCTTCACTCACTTTCGTGGGCGGTTCGCGAGCCCCTTGGGCGGGCAGAATGCCCGCCCCACCCATAAGATTCACAAGTACTACGACCTGTTTACCCCGATGCCCGTGAGGATTCTCGCAACCCGGCCCACGCGAGGGCGGCCCAACCCGCGAGCAGCGCGGCCCCTCCCAGCGGCGTAATCGCCCCCAACCACTTGATGCCGCTTAGCGCCAAGGCGTACAGACTGCCCGAAAACACGAGCGTTCCGAGGATGAAGCACCAGCCGGCGATCCGGCTCGCAGGCGCGGCGGTGCAACGATAAAACCAGGCTGCGGCGAGAATGGCGAGGGCGTGCGTCAACTGGTAGCGCGCGGCAAGCTCGAAAACTTGCAGAGCGTCAGGTTCGAGCCGGGGTCGGAGGACGTGGGCACCGAACGCGCCGGCGGCGACGCCGACGAAGCCACTCGCCGCACCCAGTGCAAAGATCAACCGCCACACAGCGCAGACGATACCGCAGATCGCGGTTTCGGCGAAGGGGGCGCTCTCGTCGGCGTTTCGCAAGCGCTCCCGGACCCGTCAGCGGCCCGCGCAGTAGCGGCGCGATTCGAATGCCGAATCTCCGCGCGTGCGACCTCTGTGCGCCAAAGCGCGCGCGGGTCAGCTATTGGAGTCGTCGTTCGGGTTGGTCTTCATCCGAATCGGCGAGTTGTTGCGGCGGTGGCCGCCCTCGCTGTCGCTCGGAAGGTTGACCACCCGCGGGCGATCGAGCGCCTCCTCGGCATCATCCGGCTCGGCAAGCCAGGCCATGATGCTGTCTTCGAGAGAGTTCGCCTTGGGTACGTCGAATTTCTCGCCGCACCGTTTACAGCGGGCGCTCCGACCCTGGGCCTCCATCGGAAGCCGGTACTTCGCGCCGCAATGGGCGCATGCGCATTGGATGGTGTCTGCCACGGCTCACCTCGTTCGGCGTTGCGGGCGCGCAGCCCGAGCCTCGCGGAGCAACTCGGTCAGAGTTTCTCCGCCAGCCGAATGCGAATCCGCATTCGGCCGCAAATTCGTGTTTTTCTGTCAGCTGAGAACGAATTTGAAAAATGAACGAGATGAGACTGGCAAATAAGTATGTGCCAAGATATTCGTGGGTCGCTCAGCCTTCGCCCACGACCTGTAAGCTATCGTCGTATCGCGCAGATTTCAACATAAAAATCTGAACGCGATGGCAACATTCTGCGCTGACAGGCGTTAAGAAGAAAAAATCTTCCCAATCAGCGCGGGGGCACGGGGGGTGCGAACGCACCGGTGCGAAGTTCCCGGTCACGGTCGAAACCACTGGTCGCACGCCGTACATTGCGGAATCTCCCGCAGGTCGCCACTCGCGTGTCGAGCCCGGAGTTTCGCGAGCTCGGGGCCGGTCCAAATCTCCGAGAGCGACTGCGCGTTCCAATAACCTAATACGATGCTGTCATCGATTCGTTCGTCGCACGCCCGAACCGTGCCATCCGCGAGAAGCACCAGTCGGTGCGATAGCCGCCGGCATGGCTGCCGCACCGGCGGCGTCACACTGATGAGCGAGTCGGCGGGCAGCCGGCCGCCGAATGTGCGGTACGGCGAAATCAGGGCCGTACCCGCGGCCCGCGTCCAATGGTCGAAGAACGGCTCTAACTCGCCGATCGTCTCCTGATGGCGTGTCAGCGAACACAGGATGAGCGGTTGCGGGCGCACGCGCTCCCGGCGAGCGGCCTCAATTCGCGCGATATTCGCCATGACGGCGTCATATGCATCGCGACGGTGAACCCGCGCGTAGGTTTCCCGGCCGTGCGCGTCGAGTAACACCTGAACTAGATCGACCCGGTGCTCAAACAGGGCCTCGAACGCCGAGTCGGATAGCGCCGCTCCCGTTGTGGCCACCCCCAGGCCGCAGATGCCGGCGCGGCGAACAATCCCGAGCACTTCGGCGAACTGCGGATGCAGGAGCGGGTCGCCCAGGCCGCCGAGGAACACAAGCCGGTCGTCCAGGGTGGCCAGCTCTGCGGCGACGCGGGCGAGCGCATCGAGATTCTCGATGCAGCGCCGCGGCACACGCGGCCCGCGCGGCCGCAGAATCGTCTCCGGGAGCGGATCGTCGGTCGTCAACTCGATCTCGACTTCCAGCGGCAGGCTCCCGGCTCGGTCGCGGTCGGCCCCGCGCGTCCACAGGCAAATGGCGCTGGCATCGGCATCGGGCCCCAACTCGCCGACAGCCTGCTCGATCAGGTTCGAAGCCCGCTGTGTGTCGGCTACAAAGCGGGCCTGCGTCTGTGCGATGTGCGCCGGCAGTTGCAGGCACGCCACGCGTGTGATCGGGTCGCCCTGCGGCATTTCCGGCCGGTAGCCGAGCAGGATTCCGAGCGGAATCTGACGCTCCAGCAGATCGCCGATCGCGCTGCGCGTCAGCAGAACGCCCGCCAGCCCGGGCGGCGCTTGGGTGAAGACGAGCCGGGCCTCTTTCTCGTTATTCCGGAAGTGGGAGAGCATCGCGTGTCCGATGGCCGGATCCAGCAGCGGCTGATGTCCGTCGGCGATGAGCACCGCGGCCGCGTCGCATGCGTCCATGATCTGCGCCACGCAGGTCGGCTCGACATACTCGTCGAACCAAGTGGCGCTCAGGGGGCCGCCGCGCCAACTCGCCAGGTTCCACTTGCGCGCCGAGCGGAACAGCTCGCGGCGCGGCCGGCGGCCGGCGTCGATCGGCAGCAACTCCACTCGGTCGCCGACCCCGGAAGCGGCGAGCGCGGCCTGCGCCGGCGCTGCGTCGCGCGGACGAACGCACAACACGCGCTGCGCGACGCCCTCGACCCTGGCCAGGCGTCGCAACGCATGGCCGAGCACCGTCGAATCGCCCAGCGGCCGCAGTAACCGGGAGCGGCCGCCCAGAAAGGTCGATTCGAAGTCCGCCACAAGCGCCGCCACGAGCTTCATCGGCCGTCTCCCGCGAAGGGGGGCCGCGCGGCGCGCGCGATCGCTTCCGGCAGCATGGCTTCCATGAATGTGCAGCCCTCGATGAAAGCGTCGACGAACTCGCAATCGCGCTGCAAGCGGCGGCGCGCCGTGGCCGGCGTTTCGCGCTGGGCGGCGCCCATGCGGCGGTCAGCGCTGTGCCGCCGCAATTCTCCAAGCTGCGCCGCTTCGACGATCAGGCCGTACGTGCGCTCATACTGTCGGATGCGCGTGCGCAGGTCATCGATGCGCATGAGCAGGCGATTGAAGCGCGGCGGGTCTTCGACCGCGTCGCGGAGGCGCTCGAGTTGGGCGCGCATCTCGCGCGAGATCGCGTGCAGCGCCTGCACCTCGGCGAGCCGACTCTCGAGTTCGGCCGCGGCACGCGCGGCGCTGCGAGCATCCGCCGGCTCGGCCGCGGGGAAGAGGTTGGGCGGGAGCGCGCGCGTGCAGTATTGTTCCGCGGCGGCTGCGAGGGGAAGAAAGTCGGCGCCCGGCAGCGCCACGCCGCCCGGCGCCGTCTGGAACACCCGCGCGCCGCTGCCGGCCAGGTCGCCGGCGAACTGCTCAGCGTAGCTGACAAGCTGTTCGTCGGAGAACGCGAAGCGGCCGTCGGCCGTCGTGACGGTTTTGAGGATCGGTCGGCCCCGGACGATGCGCTCCCACTGCTTCATCTCGATGGTCTGAAAGCGGCCGAGTTCGGGCTGCCAGATGTTCTCGATCGGCGTGCCCGGCGGGTAGTAGAGCCCATCGGCGTAGCAGAGATCCTGCCCGACCAGCAGTATCGGGTCGCAACCGATGTAGCGAGCCAGGTAGAACGCCAGGTGCGCCACCGTGCTGCCGCCCTTAAGCGCGGCGCGGGGGCCGGCGGCGCTCCGGAGCAGCGTCTCGCTGAACCGCGCTTGCGTCATGCGCACGCGGCCCGGATACGCATCGACGACGCGCCAGGTGACCTTGGGCTCGACCACCAGCGTGCAATCGCCCACGTCGCCGACGTCGCGAAAAAACTCGCCGGAGACTTCGTGAAAGTCGAGGCTGGTCACGAAGTGCGGACGCACGCCCCGGCTGAGCAGCAGCTTGAACACCGTTTGAACCGCGACGATCACGGCGCGGTCGGCCAGCGCCGGCAGCGCATCGAGCGCCGCCGCGAGCGACGGGCCGGCGGCGACCACGATCGCCGGGTAGCCGCGGGCCCGGCCTTCCAGAGGATCGATGCCCGGCCAGCGGGCGTATGCCGCGGCGTTCATCGCGATGTTGCGGCAGGTGGTGCGGGCGTTCTTGAGCAGCGTCACCATCTGCATGCGGGCATAGGCGGCGAAGTCGGCCAGGTGGGCGCGCAGCGTTTCGAAGTGGGCCTGGCCGCGGCGCAGGGTGTAGGGCAGCGTCACGAACTGCATGCCGAGCAGCACGTCCGCATAGCGCGGCAGCAGTTTCTCGTGCAGCTCGGCCTTGTCGCCGCTGCGCAGCAGGATCAGCCGCTGCTCGTCGATCGCGGCGCGCAGGTCGCACACGCACAGGGCCGCCTTGACCAGCGGCAGCTCCGGTTCGGCGACGATCAGCAGCGGCCGGTCAAAGCGCGTCTCCAGCGCGGCGAGGTGATAGCCCAGCCCGATGCCGGCGACGAAGAACGTCGGGTGCGCGACCTCGGGCAGCGCGTCGATGGCGCGCTGCGCCTCGACGGCCGGCTCATAGCGGCTGTGTGCGTAAAGCGTCTTGCCATCGTCGCCGGTCAGACGTGCGGTCAGCCGGCCGTCGCGCGCGGCCTCCAGCGGCGGGCAGGCGGCGAAGGGCAGCGCATCGATTGCGCCCGCCAGCGCGGCGTCGGCGCGGTACAGGGCGGCGAGGTTGGCCAGGTAGGTGTCGCGCAGCGCGGCGGTCGAAGGCGATTCTTGACGCGGGGGCTTCAGGAGCATGGGGTGCATCCGCCGCGCGCGGGTCGAGCGCGGCGATCCATCGTCGCGCCTGCGCAGGTTCATCGGCAGCAATTGCGCCGCGGATTGAGGCGTGGCGACCGTGTCGCCCGCAGCGTTCGCGCGGCGCAGCGAATCTTTTCGGAATGGGTGTGCCGCGGCGGTCGCGGTGTCCGATAGGAAATCTCGTTCGGCGGAAGTGGCGATCGCCGTCGCCGCCCGCCTTGGAAGGGAGTGAGACGGCGGTCCCATCGGTCCAGCGTTCCGAACCAACGATCAAAGGAGAGATCACGCATGTCGACGACGAACACGAAGACCTACACCCAGACCGGCAACAACTACCAGATCGGCGCCACGTTCCCGTTCGACGCTCTGAATGAGCCCGGTGCGTACATCTGCAACTGGAGCGGTCATCTGATGCGCGTGCCCGAGGATGGCGTGACTCCGGGCCGTTCGCCGCTGATCAACATCGTCGGCGGCGAGCCGCTGACGGTCACGAAGATCAGCAGCGATCCGTTCATCACGATCACCAAGGCCAAGCTGCTGGCCTCGAACTTCGACCTGGCGGTGAACTTCTAGTCGTCACGCGCGACTCGAACTTCTCGCGAGCAGCAGCTCACTCCCCGCGGGCCGACGAGTGGATCGTCGGCCCGCTGCGTTTTTTTGGTGCGAACCGGCTGCGACGGGGCAATGGCAAGTGCTCGCCCCGCCGTGCGGCGCGCGATACGATCCGTGCGGCTGGCAGAGGAGCTGCACATGCGACACGCGCGGAGCGGGACGGTTCTGGTGTTCGCCGTTGTGGGGGCGCTCGCAGCGCGCGGGGACGAACCGCAGGCGCGGCAATTCAATGAGCTTCTCGCCGCAGGAAAGACCGCCGAGGCGCAACAGGTGCTTGCAGCGCGGATCGCGGCGTCGCCGAGCGACGATCAGGCCCGGCTGGCCGCCGGAGTTGTCGAGCTGGCGCGCGGCGTGGAGCGGCTGGGGCAGTCGCTGCACAGGCACGGTCTCCGATCGCAGGGCGGCATCCCGTTTTTCTTCAGCTTCAGGCTACCGATCGGTTCCGACGGCGGCGGCGAGGAGATTACGCCCGATCAGCTTCGCGCGATCATCCAGCAGGTGTTGGACGATCTGGCGCGGGTGCGGCAGTTGCTCGAACCCATCGGCGATCGCGAGGTGAAGCTGCCGCTGAAAATCGGGTTGGTGCGGCTGGACCTGAATGGCGACGGCAAGGCCGAAGAAAGCGAGACGCTTTGGAAGGTCTATGCGAGCGTCGCCGGCCAGCAGCCGACCGCCCCCTTCGATCCCGCGAAAATCGAGGTCGCCCTGGACACGGCGGATGCCTACTGGCTGCGCGGCTACTGCCATCTGCTCTCCGCGACGCTGGAGGTTTTTCTGGCGTACGACTGGCAGGACTACTTCGAACGCGTCGGGCACTTGTGGTTTCGCCAGCCGCGGACTCCCCATTCGTACCTGATGCGCTCCGAAGGCGCCGGAGATGACATGACGGGAATCGTGGACTGGATCGCCGCGATTCACGGCGTTTCGTTCGAACTGCGCGAGCCGCAGCGAATGAAGGCGGCGCTGCAGCATCTTCAGGCGATGTCGACGTGCAGCCGGCTGATGTGGAAGGCGTGCCGCGCGGAGACCGACAACGATCTCGAGTGGATTCCGCGGCCGGGACAGACGGGCGTCATCCCGAACGTGGTGTTTACGGAAGAAATGGTCGCAGGCTGGTTCGAGTTTCTGGACGAACTCGACCTGATCCTCGCCGGGAAGCGGCTGATTCCGTTTTGGCGCGTCGGAGAGTCGCGGGGCGTGAATCTGCAACGCGTGTTCACCGAGCCGCGGAAGTTCGATCTGGTCTACTGGGCGCAAGGCACTGCGGCCACGCCGTATCTCGAGGCGGGTGCGGTCACCAGGCCGGAAGTCTGGGAGCGATTGCAGCAGCTTTTCAACGGGCGCTTCATCGCCTTTGCAATGTGGGTCAATTGAGCGGCGCGCCGCATTTTCGACACGGCTGATCGGGAGTCCTGGGCGATGCCGGCCTATCTGCTCTGGATCGTGGTCGCCGGCGGGCTGGTGCTGATCGCCGGGCTGCTGTGGATGCACATCCTGCGCGACATGTGGGCGCGCGAGCGCGGGGCCGTCGTGGGGGCGTCCGATGGGACCGAGGAACGCGAAGCGCCGCCGACGGATCCGCGTATGCGCATCCTGCGCGGTCTTCAGGATCTTCTGCGGCGCGATCCGGACAGCGCGTTTGTGGTCTTCGAGCACCGCGACTCCGACCAGTTCGTGCAGTTCAAGCCCAGCGAGACCGGCGTCATGCTCGATCTGCCCGTGTTCGCCATGCCGGCCGACGCACAGCAGCGGGCCAAGGCGCTCTTCGAGCGGTTGGCACTCGATCCGCAAACTTTCACCTATCGTCAACGCGACGGCGGATCGGGGATCGACATTGTGATGATCGATTTCGGCGCCGATGTGGAGCGCGCCGCGGATGTCGGCGTGGCGATCTTCCGCGAGGTGCACGGCGTCGCGGGCGAGCTGCGGCTGTATGAGGAGACCGAGTGACGCCGCCGAATTCGGCAGCGATCGCCGCTCATCGGCTGTCGGCGAAAGTGCGCTCGGCGAGCCGCACGGCCGCCAGCATTCCGCGGGCCTTGTTGATCGTCTCCTCGTACTCGCCCGCCGGCGTCGAGTCGGCCACGATTCCCGCGCCGACCTGCGCGTCCGCCGTGTAGCCGCCGCCGGGCGCGGGCCGCAGCACGAGCGTGCGGAGCGCGATGCACGTATCCATGCCCCCGGCGAAGTCGACGTAGCCGACGGCGCCGGCGTAAGGTCCGCGGCGGGTGGGTTCGAACTGGTCGATGATCTCCATGGCGCGCACCTTGGGCGCACCGCTGACCGTGCCGACGGGCAGCGCGGCCCGCAGCGCGTCGAACGCCGTCTTGCCCGCCGCCAGGCGGCCGGTGACCTGGCTGCACAGGTGCATGACGTGGCTATAGCGCTCGACGCTCAGCACGTCGCTGACCCGCACGGTGGACGGCTCGCAGACGCGGCCGACGTCGTTGCGCCCGAGATCGACCAGCATGATGTGTTCGGCGCGTTCCTTGGGGTCGGCCAGCAGCTCTTCGGCCAGGCGGCGATCCTCGGCTTCGTCGGCGCCGCGCCGCCGGGTGCCCGCCAGCGGGCGGTTGGTGACGACGCCGTCTTCCACGCGGCAGAGAATCTCCGGGCTGGAGCCGACCAGCGTGACCTGCGGCGACTTGAGACAGAACATGAACGGCGACGGGTTGATGACGCGCAGGGCGCGATAGATGGCGAACGGCTCGGCGGGGGTGCAAAGCCGCAGGCGCTGCGATAGCACCACCTGGAAGATGTCGCCGGCGCGGATGTACTCCTGGCAGCCGGACACTGCCTGCTCGAACGCCGGGCGCTCGAAATTGCTGCCGAGTTGTTCGAGCGGGCCGGGCGCTCCGGCTGCGGACCAGGCGCCGGCGTCGACCGAGCGAAGCGCCTCCGCGTGCGGCCGCGCCAGCCGCGCAGCAACGCCGGCGATCCGCTCCGACGCGGCTTCGTAAGCCCGCCGCAGCGCCGCCGGCGAAGCGCCCGGCGGCACGACCGCGTGGGCGACGATCATCATCAGCTTGCGAGCGTGGTCGAAGATCACCAGCGTGTCGTAGATGCCGAACAGCAGATCGGGCAGGTTGCGGTCGTCGGCGGGGGCGTGCGGCAGGCGTTCGTAATAGCGAACCGTGTCGTACGCCGCGTAGCCCACCGCGCCGCCGAGAAACCGCGGCAGGCCCGGCAGGCTGGCGACCGCGTATCGCGCCAGCTCCGCTTGCAGCGCGAGCAGCGGATCATGCGCGGTGAACTCGCGCACGCCGCCGACGGCCACGTCGCGCACGCGTCCGCGATCGCGGGTGACTTCGACGACGTGCGACGGTTGCGCGCCCAGAAACGAGTAGCGGGCGATTTTTTCGCCGCCGACCACGCTCTCGAGCAGGAATGCGTGCGGGCTGTCGGCCTCCAGCCGCGCGTACGCGGCGACCGGGGTCAGTTCGTCGCCGATCAGCGTCGCCACGACGGGCACGCGCGTGCAGCCGGCGGCGAGCCGCGAGAAGCTGTCGAAGTCCGGAGTGAGCGCCGCCATTACGATTTGGCGCCTGTTTGAGACAGGGAGCGCAGCGCGGCGGCCGACCTCATGGCAGCGTCGGCAGCATGTATTCGGCTTCCTCGGCTTCTTTGGTTCCGGGGTACTTCTCGATGATCTCCTGGCAGATGCGCTTGGCCTCGCTGAGCTTGCCGGTCTTTCGATAGAGCCGGGCCTGCTTCAGCAGTTCGGCGGCTTCGGGATTGCTGGGTTTCTCGGTCGGCGTCTGCGAGACGCGCGGGTTCGACCCGGGGGCCGGCGCGTCGCTGACCTGCGGCTCGCTGTCCGGCGGCTTGGCTTGTTTGCCGTCCACCCGCCGCGTGAGCACAGGCTCGATTTCGCCGGACGATTCGAGCGCGGCGCAGCGCGCGGCGTACGCAAGCTCGGCAGAATCCGCATCGGCGATGGTGCGCACGAACCCGAGCGCATCGATGACGACGCCGAATGGCGGAACGCCGGCGTCGAATCCGTCGATCAGTTTTTCGACGGTCGCGTCGTCCGGGTAGGCCGACTTCTTCGCCGCGCTGTGCTCCGCCAGCAGGGCTTTCGCCGCCTCGTGACGGGCGGGCTTGTCGACGTTTACGATCAGAAACTCGCCGCTGCCGAGGTCAAGCAGCAGCGCGGTCGTTTCGTTCCAGGCGCTGAGCGTCTCGGCCGATGGCGCGGCCCGCAGCGACCAGAAGTAGATCAGCAGCGCCCGGCCGCGGCGGTCGCGGAGGTCCAGCGGATCGCCCTCGGTCGGCTGGATGGTCTGCGCCGGCGCTTCGCGGCCGACGGCCTTCAGTTGGCGGCGAGCACGCTGCACCCACTTCTTTGCCTTCGGGTCGGCTGCGCCCAGGCGCTTGGCGACGTCATCGCCCAGCTTGGCGTCGCCCCCGGCGGCGGCGGCCTGCCAGACCGTCCGCAGGGCGTCGGCATCCGCGCCGGCTTCGTTCAGCAACTCCGCGGCGCGGGCCAGCGCCGAGCGGGCGTCGCCGGTGGCCAGCCGCACCGTCACCTCGACCTGCAGCGCCTTCACGCGATCGACGCCGCTCAACGTGCTCAGGTCGAGCCTGGCGGCTTCGAACTTCGCCAGCGCCTCGCGCGCCGCCTGTGCCGCGAGCGGCCCCTTCGCGGCGGCGATCTGCTTGTGCAGTTCCTCAATATCCGCGGGCAGTTTGTCTTCGGCCCGGCAGAAGTTTGCGGCCATGGAAAGTGCGAATGCCAGCGCCAGGCCGGCCGGGGATGCGAGCATACGCGGCATCTTCACGATGCGCCTCCGATCGATTCGGGCACGATTGGGTGTCGCCTGTCCTGAAGCCGATGGCCGGATCGTAACACCGCGCGGCGGCCGTTGGAATCGCCGGATCGCTACGCGCCCGGCGGCGCTTGCGGGGCGTCCAGTTCGTCCAGCAGTTCGATCGCCCGCCGCAGGTGGGGAATGACGATCGACCCGCCGACGATCAGGCCGACGTTGAGCGTCTCGATCACCTGCTCGCGCGTCGCGCCGAGTTCGCGGCAGCGAATGACGTGGTACGCGATACAGTCGTCGCAGCGCAGGACGGTCGACGCCGCGAGACCGGCGAATTCCTTCGTGAGCGTGTCGAGCGCTCCGGGCTGGTAGGCCTGCGTGTCGAGCGAGAAGAAGCGGTTGATGCTCAGGTTTCCGAGTTCGAAGATGCGGGCGTTCATCTTCTCGCGGTACTTGCGGAATTGCTCCAGACGCGACATCGGCTGCTCCTTGGCCGCGGGGTGCGGCGCGGTCATCGTCTCGCCGCGCCGGCCGCTTGAGAAGCGCCTCCGCCATTTCTTGACGCTGCCCGCGGCGCAACGCACAATCCGGCGATGCACGACGGCCCCCTCTCAGCAGCAACGGCGGAAGCGGTCTGGGCGTTGCTGGCGGCCGAGGTGCGACCCGGGCGCATCGAGCGCCTTTCGCCGGCCGCGGCGCTCGGCCGGGTGCTGGCGCGCGACGCACTGAGTCGGTTCGACTACCCGCCGTTCGACCGCGCGATCATGGATGGCTACGCGGTGCGCTGCGGCGACTTCGTGAAGCGCCCACAGCTTCTCAGACTGGTCGGCGCGGTGCGCGCGGGCGAGGCGGGCGGTCCGCCGCTTCCGGCCGGGTGCTGCCAGCGGATCAACACGGGCGCGCCGCTGCCGCCGGGGGCGGATGGGGTGGTGATTGTCGAGCAGAGCCGCGGCCGGCCCGATGGGATAATCGAGCTTGCCGATTCGCCCGCGGCGGGACAGCACATCGAGCGCCGCGCGGCGCTTCGCCGCGCCGGCGAGCGGCTCGCGGCCGCCGGAACGGTGATTCGCGCCGGCGAACTCGCCGCGCTGATCTCCGGCGGTGCGGATGTCGTGGACGTGTACGCCGCGCCGACGGTAACCGTCTGCGCCACCGGCGACGAACTCACGCCGAGCGGGGTCGCGCCGGGTGCGGGCCAGATTCCGGATAGCAACGGCCCCTCGATCAGCAGCCTGGTCGAGGCCAGCGGCGGCCGCGTCATCGCGTGCGGCCGCAGCCCGGATGATCCTGAGGCGCTCGCGGCCGTTCTGGCGGACGGGTTGAGCGCCGACGTGTTGATCGTCACCGGCGGGATGTCGAAAGGCACGCACGACCTCGCACCGGAAGTGCTGGAGCGGCTCGGCGTCGCGTGGCGCGTGACAAGTCTTGATCTCAAGCCGGGCAAACCGACGCGCATCGGACGCAGCGCCCGCGGCGGCTGGGTGCTCGGGCTGCCCGGTAATCCCGTCAGTTGCGCTGTGTGTTTTCTGCTTTTTGGCGGGCCGTTGCTGGCGGGGCTGGCCGGGCTGCCGGTTCGGCCGCCGCCGCGCGTCGCGGCGCGACTCGACGCGCGGATGTCCGCCAATGGCGCGCGACCGCTCTTTCAGCCCGGCGTGCTGACCGTTGACGCGGGCGGCTCGCTGCGCGTGCGGCCCGGCGACTGGCGCGGCTCGGGCGATCCCTTCGGCCTGTGCGGTGCGAACGCGCTCGTGGCGCGGGCCCCGCGGGCGGCCGCCGCGGCTGTGAATGATGAGGTGCTGGTGATTCCGATCGGACCGCTCGCATGAAGTCCGCCGCCGCCGCGCGGCCGAAGGCGACACCGAACGTGCGCGACGTCGCGGCCTCCGCGCCGCCGTCGCCGCTCCGCGAGTCCTTCGTCGCGGTCGCCGGACCGATGGCGCTGAGCGTGCTGTTGTTCTCCCTGATTTTTCCGCCGCTGGCGTGGTGGCCGCTGGCGCTGATCTGCCTGTCGCCGTGGGCGCTGGCCGTCTGCCGGACGACGCGGCCGTGGCTGGCCTACTGGCTGAGCTTCGCCGCCGGGTGGTTGTTCTTTCTGATCAACCTGAGCTGGCTGCGGCCGGTGACGGGCCTGGGCTTCGTGGCGCTGGCGTTCTATCTCGCGGCGTACTTTCCGCTGGCGGCGTTCGCCGTCCGCACCGGTCTGCGGCGCGGTTTCGCGCCGGTGTGGACGCTGCCGGTCGCGTGGGTGGCGTGCGAGTTTCTGCGCGCGTTCGTGATGTCCGGCTTTCCGTGGCTGTTCGTGGGGCATGCGTTCTATCGCCAGCTCTGGCTGATTCAGATCAGCGACCTGGTCGGCGCGTACGGCGTGAGTTTTGTCGCGGCGGCCGTCAATGGGGCGCTGGCGACGCTGCTCCTGGCGCGCTTCGGCGGCGGGCCGACGCCGATCAGCCGGCGGCAGGCGCTCGTCGGGACGCTTTTCGCGGCGGCACTGCTGGCCGCCAGCGTGGGGTACAGCCTGGCGCGCTGGCTGCCGCCGGAGCGCTACGAGCGCGGCCCGCGCGTCGCCGTGATTCAGGAAGATTTCCCGCTGGTCAGCACGCCGCCCTATGGCGAGCCGGCGCACGTGACATTCGCGCGCTACATGGTGCTCGCGGCCCGCGCCGCGCAGAGCCGGCCGGACCTGATCGTGTTTCCGGAGACGGCGTGGGGCGCCAAGCAGAACGCGGAGTTTCTGGCGCAGGAGCCGCGCTCGATCGACAAGACCATTCCGGGTCACTGGCGTTTCGGCAAGCTGTGCCACGACGGCACGGCGGCGTTCGCGCGCGGCGACTACGCGGGGCTGAGCGCCGTAATCGAGCGCTTCCGCGCCGCCGACCCCGAGCGGCGGATCCCAACGCCGCCGCAAACGGCCGGCCCGCCCGTGACGGTCGTGGTCGGGACGATGGCGTTGGAGATATTGTCCGACGTGGCCTATCCGAACCATCGGCGCTTCAACTCGGCGGTGGTGTACGATCCGGATGGAACGCAGCAGAGCCGGCGGTACGACAAGAATCACCTGGTGCCCTTCGGCGAGTTTGTCCCGTTTCGCTTCGGGCGGCTGCACTTCCTCTATCGCTGGCTCAACAGCCTCAGCCCCTTCAGCGACGGCGGGCGCGTGGAGTATTCGCTGACCGCCGGCGACGGGCTGACGGTGTTTCGACTCAGCGGCGGCGATCGCGAGTGGCGCTACGGCACGCCGATCTGCTACGAAGACGTGATGCCGTACGTGATTCGGCGGTTCGTCTGGGACGGCGGGCAGCGGCGGGTCGATTTCCTGCTCAACATGAGCAACGACGGCTGGTTTCAATACAGCGCGGAGCTGCCGCAGCACCTGGCGATCTGCGTGTTTCGCGCGGTCGAGAACCGCGTCGGCTTCGCGCGGGCGGTGAATACGGGAATCAGCGCGTTCATCGACCCCAGCGGGCGGATTTACTCGGAAGTGCGCGGGGAGGACGGCCGGCGCTATGGCCCGGGCGTCATCGGCTATCGCACCGATCACGTGCTGGTCGATCGTCGCGCGAGCGTCTACGGGCGCTTCGGCGACATCTTCGCGGGCGCGTGCCTGGCGATTACCGTAGGCTTGTGGCTCATCGGCGCGGGGACCGCGTGGGTCGGTTCGGCGGTGCAGCGGCTGCGACGGGCGCGCCCGCCAGGAGGAATGTGAATGCGGATGGACTCGCAGGGTTGGCGGCGGCGCGTCGCGCTGCCGGTTCTGGGCGCTGCGGTGCTGCTGCTGAGCGGCTGCAACGCGGCAATCATCGACATGGCCCCGCAGGAGCGGATCGAGCTGCGCGAGCGGGCGCAGAGCCTGCTCCTGCGCGCCGCGGAAACCGACATCGACGTGGTCGCGGCGAACGCGATCGAGGCGCTGGTCGAGGTCGGACCGCAGGCGGGCCGCGCGGCGTTCCGCGCGGCGACGCGCGCCGAAGCGGCGATGGTGCGCTTCGCCGCGTGCGTGGCGATCGGCGAGTCGCGCGACTGCGCCGCGAGCGACGACATCGCGCGCTGCCAGCGCGACCCGGACCGCAGCGTGCGGCTGGCGGCGGCGTTCGCAGCCTATCGCTGCGGCGAGGGCGGGCCGCAGGTGTTGCTGGACGCGCTGGCCAACGAGAGCGACGCGACCGTGCGCCAGAACGCGGTGTTCCTGATCGGCCGCATGGGCGAGAAACAGGCGCTGGGCTGGCTGAAGCGCTACGCGAACGACAAATCGAACATCGTGGTGGTGCTGACGTACTCGGCCATGGCGCGTCTCGGCGACAAGGCTGCGCTGGACCAGCTCATCCTGTTCGCGCAGGGCGATCTGAGCTCGCGGACGGTGGCGCTGCAGGAACTGGCGCTGCTGGGGAAGGAAGAGGCGCGCGAGTGCCTCTACTACCGTTTGTCGAAGAACGAGCAGTACCTGCAAGCGCGGCTGATCGCCGCCCGGGGCCTGGGCAAGATCGGAGTGAACGCCGGGTTCAACCTGGCGATGCAGAGCACGACGTACACCGCGAAGGACTACGACGAGCAGGTGCTCGTGCGGCAACTGGCGGCGCACGCGCTCGGGTCGATCGGCGATGCAAGAGCCCTGAACGCCCTGCAAAACCTGGCCGAGTCGAACGACGAGCGCGTGCAGGTTGCGGCGTGCTACGCGATCTGCCAGATCGTTAAGCCGGTTGAGGACGCGGCGCGGTGAGGGGAAAAGAGGGCGACGGAGCGAAGAAGGGAAAGAGCGACGGAGCGACGGAGCGACGAAGGGAAAAGGCGGCGGAGCACGGAAGCGAATGGCGCGGCCGAGTGATGGGCCGCCGATGACAAGCCAGGATGTTCAGCTCTGCGGGGAAACGCGCCGCGCGAGCAGGTAGATCACGCCGCCCGCCAGCGCCACCGGGCCGCCTTCGTTCAAAGTCCACCACGACGGCATGCCCGCGGCGAGGTCGATCCACAGCGTCACGCCGCCGAATGCGACGTGGAGCAGGCCGACGGCGGCGATGAGCGTTCGGTAGCGCGCCACGTCGCTCGCGAGCAGCAGCAACACCGCGCCGTGCAGGGCGTAGAGCGCCGACAGTGAACGCGCGAGGTACTCGGTGATCGCCGCGCGGGGCAATTCGCCAAGTCCGATCCGCCGATGAATCGCGGCCATTGCATCCGTCGGCAGAAACACGGCCAGGGTAGCGAGCAGCATCACGCCGCCGATGAAGCGCAGCAGCCAGGTAAGCCACAATCGGGCGCGATCCGCAGACAACATATTGACAGGCTAACCTCGACGAAACGGAAGCGCAAGAAGCGCTTCGGCGTGGGCGGACGAATCACGGACGGTCGGCGCGCCGCGCCGCGCATCGGATGTTGAAGATGCGTGCTCGACGAGAGGCTTTGCACGACCGAAGCACCCGGCTCGGAGAGCAGCAGCGCCGGCGCAGCGCAGTAGTACGCGCGGAGGCGTTGTGGCACGCGCGGAACTGGGGGGTGCGTGGCGGTTGCTTCTCCCCAAGAACCCATCGCTCAGACACAGTGCTCAGGGCTTTGCGGCGGCCGTCGCGGGCTGTGACGCCGCCGGCCGGGTGGTGGCGCGGGGCTTGGCGCCGCGCGGTACGGGTCGCGGGTCGCGCTCCCAGCCGCTCTCTTCGGTCGCCGCCGCAACGGCGCGGCCGCGGGCCGCGTCGTGAATGGCGTTGAACGAGCCCATCAGCAGGAACCGGGCAGGCAGCCCCCAGCCGCCGAGCACGCGGCTGGTTTGCCGCGTCGCTTCCAGGCGGAAGCTGCCGCGCAGCCGCTGCCCCGGCTCGCGATACGCGGCGACGATGCCGTTGACGGAGACAAAGCGGCTCTCCGCCGGGCCGAGCCGCACCAGGCCGCGCAGCTCGCGATCGCTGACGATGTAGTTCCGGGCCTTGCCGGCCGGCGGGCGATCGAGCGAGAACGAGAACTGCAGCAGCACCTCGCCAAACGCCCCGAAGAACGGCCGCATGGCGCGCTCGATGCTGATCCACACGAACCCGTCGTCGTCGGTCCACCAGAAGCAGCGGTCGAGGTCGACGCGCGTCACGCGCGGGGCGGGCGGGTCGATCATCTGGAAATCGAGCGCCGCCATCTCCAGTTGTGCGTTGCCGGAGCACCCCAGCAGCCCGCACAACAGCGCCGCCAGCGGAAGCGCCCCGAGCCGCCGAGCGCGGCGGGCGGCCGGGAGGGGCGAGCGATTACCACAAGAACACAAGCGCATCAATGCGGCACCGGAAATCGCGCGCACAGCTCGCGGACGCGCTCGCGAACGCGCAGCAGGCCGGCTTCTTCTCCCGCAGCAGACAGGGCCAGGTGAAGAAGGTTGGCGACCGCGGCCATTTCCGCAGGGCCCAGCCCGCGCGTCGTAAGCGCCGGCGTCCCCAGCCGCAGACCGCTGGTCTGCGTCGGCTTGCGCTCGTCGAACGGGATCATGTTCTTGTTCACGATGATCCCGGCGGTTTCGAGCCAGCTCTCCGCGTCCTTGCCGGTCAGGTCGGGGTGAACGGCCCGCAGATCGACGAGCATCAAATGGTTGTCCGTTCCGCCGGAGACCAGTCGATAGCCGTGGCCGCTGAGCGCCTCGGCCAGCGCCTTCGCATTCTCGATGATGCGGGCCTGATAGGCGCGAAAATCAGGTTCAAGGGCCAGGCCGAAGGCGACCGCTTTCCCGGCGACCACGTGCATCAGCGGTCCGCCCTGCGTGCCGGGGAAGACCCACTTGTCGATCGCCTTGGCGTCCGCCTCGCGGCAGAGGATCAGGCCGCCGCGCGGGCCGCGGAGCGTCTTGTGCGTGGTCGTGGTCGTAAAGTCCGCGTGCGGCACGGACGAGGGGTGCAGCCCGGCGACGATCAGGCCGGCGATGTGGGCCACGTCCGCCATCAGCCGCGCTCCTACCTCCCGCGCGATCTCCGCGAATGCGGCGAAGTCGATGGTGCGCGGGTAGGCCGAAGCCCCCGTGATGATCATGCGTGGTTTGCATTCCTGAGCGAGACGCCGGACCGCGGCCATGTCGATTCGTTCCGTCTCGCGGTCGACGCCGTAGTGCACGATGCGATAGAGCGCGCCGGACATGTTGGCTTTCAGCCCGTGCGTCAGGTGCCCGCCGTGCGCCAGATCGAGCGAGAGAATCGTGTCGCCCGGTTGCAGCGCGGCGAAGTACACGGCGGCGTTGGCCTGGGCCCCGGAGTGCGGCTGCACGTTCGCATGCTCGGCGGCGAACATCCGGCGGGCGCGATCGCGGGCGAGCTCCTCGACCGAGTCCATGTTCACGCAGCCGCCGTAGTAGCGCTTGCCGGGATAGCCCTCGGCGTATTTGTTCGTGAACACGGAGCCGACGGCCTCGCGCACGGCGCGGGAGACGTGGTTCTCAGACGCGATCAGTTCCAGGGTGGTCTGCTGGCGGTCTTCTTCCGACGCGATGATCCGCGCGACCTGCGGGTCGATCTCGGCCAGGGGGCGCGACAGCGATGACGAACTCATGCGTTCCTCTCCATGCGGGTCGGACGACTATGGGGCGGCGCCGCGGGTCGCCGGCGGGGGGCCGGCGGGCGCGGCGCCGACATCGGCGGCGGGCACGGCGACTTCGCCGCCCAGTTGCGCGTCGAGCTCGTCCAGAATCAGCCGCTCCATCTCGCGATCGCGGCGCACAGTGGTCCAGAGCGTGTTTTGCTGCTCGGTGGTGGCGGCGTCGCGGTCGATCGGCGTGTAGGCCGGGGAATCGTCTACGCGGTAGCCCTCGTCCCGGCCGGCCGGTCGGCGGCTGCTGTCGAGCCGCTGTACGTCCACGCGGATGCGCACGAGCGCGCCGTCCGAGCGCTTCCCGACGATGCAGTGCGCCACGCGCCGCATGCGCGTCGAGCCGCCCACCAGATCGCGGGCCGTGCCGCTGTCTCGGGCCGTGTCGAACTCGCTCGGGTCGGATTGCAGCCGCTGCCCGTCGCGGTCGGCCTCCACGCGGCCGAACTCGCGCTGCAGGATGCCGCGCGCGGCGTCATACACGGCTTCGGGCGCCGCGCCCGGGATCACGCGCTGAAGATACGTGCTCGGCGCGGGTGCGGAATCGGCGCACCCGGTCATCAACGCCGCCAGCGCGGCCAGGACGGCCAGACACCATGCACGCCTCATTACGGCTTCTCCGTGACCGGTGGGGGAATCGTCAGGCCGTTGTCATCGCGCTTCGGCGGGGAATCGGCCGGCGGAGGCGCGGTCGGCGACGAAATCGCCGCCGGCGCAGGCTGCGAATTCGCCGTCGGCGGCGGGTCGGGTTCGCCCAGGCGCGGCGGCGGCAGGACGCCCTCGCCGCGGAGCATCGCGGGGTAGCGGCCGATGATCGACGCGCCGCCCGCCGCGGCTGCGGCCTTCTCAAGTTCGGCCATGCCGCTGGCCAGGCTGCCGGTCTGGTATTCGAGATAACCCAGCAGAAAGCGCAGGTGCGGATCGTCGCGCGCGGCAAGCCGGTTTCGCAGGTCCGACCGCCGGATATCGACGATTTCGCCGCCGCCGAGCAGTTCGGTCAGGTCGATGCGGAAGCGGGTCAGCTCCGGGAAGCGCTCCAGGCCGCGGACCAGAAAGAGCGCGGCGGATTGGTACTCTCCGGCGGCCAGCAGCGCGTGGGCGCGGCCGATCACCGGCAGAGGGTTGGCCGGGTCGATGTACTGGGCCTTTTCGTAGCGTGCGGCGGCGTCGAAGTACTGGCCGAGCTCCATCTGCGACTCGGCTTTCAGCAGTTCGCTATTCAGCAACGACGGGTCGCGGCCGACGAACGTGCGCACCGGCGCGTTGACGACGCTCTCGACAAACTGCGCCGCCTGCATGTCGGCGACGTTGAAGAGCTCGTTGGCGAGCGTCGGATCGCTGCGAATCGCGTCGCGCATCGCCACGAACCACTCCGCCTGCGGATCGCGCTGCAGCGCCAGGGCCAGGCGCATGTCGGTGAACACGTCGCGCCCCGGCAGCACGCTGGGATCGACGATGCGCGGCGCGCGGGGCGGGGGGATCATGGCCGACTCGGCGTCGGCTCGTTGTCTCAGAGTCTCCAGCGCGCCCGGACGTAGCGGAACGGCCGAGACATCGACGGGGGTCGCTCCGACGCCGGCGTTGCCGAGCAGCAGCGACGTAGCATCGCCGCGCAGCGCAAGATCCGCCGGAGTGCCGAGGCCGACCGACGTTCCGGGCAGGCGCGGCACATCCGCCGCGCCGACCGCATCCACCGCGGTGCTCGGCTTCCACGGGCGGGGTGCGAGATCGACCACGGGGGATTTCAGCCGGGCGTTCACCTCGGCGGCGGGCGTCGGTCGCACGGCGCTTTGAGGACCGAAGATCGAACTGCCGAGTTCGCCGCGCGGCGCGGGCGGCAACCCGCTGATGCCGGAGCGCAGCGCCCGCGACCCGCCTAGGCGCGGATCGATCCGCATGTCCAGCGGCGCAGCGCCGGAGAGCGGCCCCGGCAGAACATTCGGCTCGTCGCCCGTCCCCGGAAGCGGCTGCGGCCGCGGCGAGACGAACGGGTTGCGGCCCTGCAGGAAGCCGGCGGTCGGGGCGGTGGTGTCGGCGTCGTAGTACGGCCGCGCCAGCAGCCCGCGATAGGGCGAGAGCGAATCGGCCACGCTGAACGAATCGCGGCGGAAGTTCGAAAGCGCGCCGCTCCCGAGCGGAGCGCGAAACGTGTTCGGATCGTTGATCGGCGCGAAGCCGCGGAAGCTGAAGCCGCCGCCGGCCACGCCGCCGGTGACTGCGTTGCCCCCCAGCAGCGGCGAGATCGGCCGGGCGCCGTTGTAGCGCCCGGCGGAGAGGCTGGGGTTGGCGTCGAACAGGCGGCCGTCCTGCTGAATGCGCTCCTGCGCTGCGGCCAGCGGGGCGCTGAGGATGGCGAACACGCCGATCAGCACGCGGAGCGCGGCCGGTCGCCGCGGCGCGGTCAGGCTGCGCGGTGTTCGCATGTCCGTTCCTCCTATGCTGGCGGGCGGTGTTGCAGACACACCGCATCCGGGGCCGCCGCGCGGTGCGAAACGGCCGCAGCGCGGGCTGCCCGGCATCCACAAGATTATAGATCGGCGCAAGGCGGCACACACACCGAGCCGGGCTAGCGCAAATGTCGTCCGCCGTCGATTGGGATGATCGCACCGGTGATGTAGTCGCCGTCGCGCAGCAGAAACTCGACGGCCGCCGCGATCTCCTCCGGCGTTCCGGCGCGGCCGAGCGGGATTCGCTCCGTAAGCCGCTGGCGGGTTTGCTCCGTGTATTGCGGGGGCCAATCGGCCACTCCCGGCGCGATTCCGACGACGTTTACCTCCGGCGCCAGGCTGCGGGCCAGCGCCCGCGTCAGGGTTTCCAGAGCGCCTTTCGAGACGATGTACGCCAGATGGTCGGGCCAGGCGCGGGGCGTGGCCGCGTCGCACAGATTGACCACCCGGCCGCGGGCCGACCGCAGGGCGTCTCGCGCGGCGTGCACCAGCGCCAGGGGGGTGGTCAGGTTGACGCGCAACGTCTGCTCCCACGCCGGGAGCGAGAATTCGTCCAGCGTCATCCGCTCGAAGCTCGAGGCGTTGTTGACCAGCACGTCCAGCGCCCCGAACCGCGCCAGCACCGCGGCGACGAGCGCCTCCGGCGCAGCCGGGTCGCTCAGGTCCGCCGCGAAGTCGGCGGCGTCCACGCCGCAGGCGCGGCACGCGGCCACTACCTCGGCCGCCGCGGAAGCGGACGAACGGTAATGAACCGCGACGCGGCAGCCGGCGCGGGCCAGCCGCACGGCGATGGCGGCACCGACTCTTCGGCCGGCGCCGGTGATCAGGCATACGCGCTTGCTGAGATTCACGGTGCGGCTCCAAGCGGGTCACACAGGTCGAATCCGAACGATGCACGGGTTCACGGGCAGGGTGGTTTTCAGCGGGCAGGATGCCCGCTCCACCCAAAGCGGGCAGGATGCCCGCACCACCAGAGCGGGCAGGATGCCCGCACCACTCAGAGCGGGCAGGATGCCCGCACCACACAGAGCGGGCAGGATGCCCGCACCACACAGAGCGGGCAGGATGCCCGCACCACCCATGCTGCGCCGCCCTGGGCTACGGGTCGTAACGAATCCACTGGAGACAGAGTCCCTGCGGCGGCGACGTGGGGCCGGCCAGCGATCGGTCACGGGTCGCGAGGATTTCGTCGACCCGCTCCGGCGGCCAGTGCCCGCGTCCGATCTCGATCAGCGTGCCGACCATGATGCGCACCTGGTTGTAGAGAAACCCGTCGCCGACGACGTCGATCTGCACTTCCTCGAACGCGCGGCGCACGCGAACGTCGGCGATGGTGCGGACCGTCGTCTCGCGCGGGCTGCCGAGATTCGCGACGCCCGCGAAATCGTGCGTTCCGACGAAACGCCGGGCGGCTGCGTTCATCCGTTCCACGTCGAGCGGATAGTACACGTGCCACGTGCGGGCGGCTTCGAGCACGCCGGCCGGCCGGCGGCGACTGTTGAAGATGCGATAGCGGTACAGCTTCTGGCGCGCGTCGCGCGAGGCGTGGAACCCATCGGGCGCGTCGGCGACCTGTAAGAGCGCCAGGTCGGGAGGCAGGCGATAGCTGACGGCGGGTTGCACGCGCGCCAGAGGCACGCCGCCCCGCAGCACCACGTGCGCCGTTTGCCCGCGGGCGTGAACGCCAGCATCGGTGCGGCTGGCGCCCACGATGCTCAGCGGCTCGCGCAGCACACGCGACGCGACCGTTTCGAGCTCCTGCTGCACCGTACGCACGCCCGGCTGCCGCTGCCAGCCATGGAAACCGGCGCCTTCGTATGCGATCAGCAGGCGCAGCGTGCGCGGTGCGGGAATCACTGCGGCGGACGATTTTCGGGATCAGGCGGCGGCGCGTCGGCCGGCGGATCGCCGCTGATCGTGGTCGTGATCGAAGCGCCCGGCAGCTCCTCCGGGGCCTGTTCTTCGTTGGTGTACTCGTAGAACTCGCGGTACTGCTGGCGGAAGTAGCCGCCGGGGCGGGCCTGCACGCCGTTCAGGATCGCGCCGACCACGCGGGCGTTGATGCTCTCAAGCTGCTCGCGAGCCCGCCGCAGCGCGCCGCGCGAGCTGTTCACCGCCCGCGCGACGAGAATCACGCCGTCGACCATGGTGGCGAGCACGAGCGCATCGGTGATAAGCAGCGTCGGCGGGCCGTCGAGCACGACGCGGTCGTAGCGCTGCAGCGCTGCGGCGATCAGGTCGCGCATGTAGACGCTGCCGAGCAGGTCGGCGGGGTTTGGCGGCATCGGCCCGCTGCTGAGCACGTCGAGATTGGGGAGCTCGGTGCGGGTGACGAAGTCCTCGAGCCGCCCGCGGCCGATCAGGATGTTGCAAAGCCCTTCGGCGCGGGCGTTGGCGAATGCGCTGCGAACCGCCGGTCGCCGGAAGTTGCAGTCGATCAGCAGCACGCGCTGGTTGTTCTGCGCCAGCGTGACGGCCAGGTTGATGGCGACCGCGGTTTTGCCGTCGTCCGGGCGCGGGCTGGTCACCAGCAGGCAGCGCTGCGATTCGGGCGGACCGCTGAAGAGCAGATTGGTGCGCACGCGGCGGAACGCCTCGGCCACGAGCGAGTTCGGCGCCAGCCGCGTGGCCTGCTCGATGTCCTCCACGTCGGCTTCTTCGTCGTCGATGCGCGGGATGCTGCCCAGGACCGGAACCTGCGCGTAGCGCGTCAGGTCCAGCGGCGTGCGAACCGCCGTGTCGGTCAGCTCGCGCAGGAAGGCCAGGCCGACGCTGCCCAGCAGTGCCAGCACCAAACCGCCGCCCAGGTAGAAAACCAGGTCGGGCCGCGAGGGCTTGACGGCCTCGATCGCGCCCTGCGCGAGCTGCATGCCGGCGCGGCCGGCGGCGTCGCGGGCGGCGTGCTCGGCTTCGCGAACGCGCATGCCGACCTGCTCGACCTCGCGCGACAGGCGCTGCTCCTCGGCCTGCATGGTGTTGAACTTCAGGAGGTTCTTGTCGACGTCGCGCTGCCGGGCTTCGTATTCGGCCAGCTGCTCCTGCATGCGCGACTGCTGGGCGTTGAGCTCGGCCAGGCGCTGCGTGAGCGTCTCAAGCTGACGGTTTCGCAGCTCGTCGATCAGCTCTTCGCGGCGGGCGACCTCTTTTTCGTAGGTCAGGTCGCGGCGGGTGGTCAGCAGGGGCGAGTTGCGGTGGCCTTCGCCGAACTGCTTGCGGGCCACCATGATCTCGATGTCGAGCGCCTCGACCTGCTGACGCCAGAAACGCAGCACCGGATCGGCCTCGATGATGATGCGGGCTTCGGCGGTGAGCGCGGCCTGGTCGCTGCCCGGCGAGCGAAGCTGGTTGAGCTGCGTCTGCACGCCGGCGGCTTCGACCTGCAGCTTGTTGAGCTCCAGCGAGAGCTGGCTGATGTTGTAGCCGGTGCGCTCGCGTTCGGTTTCGAGCTGCGGGGCGCTGGCGCTCTCGCGGAAGCGCGAAATCTCAAGCTGCTTGACTTCCAGGTCGCGGCGCAGCGCGTCGAGCGTCTCCTTCAGCCGCTTGACGCTCTCGCGGTCCTGGCTCGACATCTCGGTGCGCGTGCCTTCGAGATACAGCCGCGCCAACTCGTCGAGAATCAGCTTCGCGTCCTTGCGATTGCGCGTGGAGAGCGAGACCTTGATCAGTTGCGACTCGGGGATCGGCGCGCTGCTGAGCATCGCGGCCAATTCGTCGCGGGCCCGCGGGAAATCGTCCTGATACCAGCGATAGAACTCGGACTGCTTGACCTGCGGCAACGCCAGCACGCGCCCGACCAGGTCGAGCGACTTCAGCTTGCGGGCCTCGGTCTCGAGCTGGCTCTTGATTACGTTGGGCTCCAGCCGGCCGGCGCTGATGCTGAGCGGATCCTCCTTGGGCGGGATGAGCTGCAGCAGCAGGTCGCTCGAAAAAGCGGGAAAGTAGCGATAGACGACGAAGGTGGTCGCCACCACCAGCGAATAGAGCAGGATAAACGTGATCAGCACCAGCCACTTGCGCTGCTTGATGATCCGCCAGGCGTCCGCCGGCCCCAGACCGGCGGCGCTGTCGCCTCCCGCGACCGTCAGCGTGGGCGGCGGCGCCAGCGGTCCGCCGGGCTGCCGCACGATCTGTTGCGAGTCTGCGTAGCTGCTCATCGTTCACCTCAGACACTTGCATCGCCGCGCAGCGAGCGGCTTTCCCGCCGCCCCGGTTGCGGGCCCCGCGCCGCGGCCTATGGCTGCTTCTGGGTCGCGGCCTCGATCCGGGCGACCAGTTCCGAATCCTCCGCCTTCCGCGCGAGCTCCAGCGCCCGCTGAAGCGGTCCGCTGGCGTCGCTGAGCCGCCCGCCGCGCAGATAGGCCTCGCCCAGGTGATACTGGGCGCTGGCGTTGTCTGGCGCGAGCCGCACGGCGTCGAGCAGCGTGGCCTGGGCCTCTTCGGTCTTGCCGTTCAACAGATAAACCCAGCCGATCGTGTCCAGCATGTTCGCGTCGCTACCGGCCATTTCCGCCAGCCGCTGGGCGTAAAGCAGCGCTTCCTGCGGCCGGTTGAAGCGATCCGCCAGGAAAAAGGCCAGGTTGTTCAGCGCTTCCACGTTGCGGTCGTTCGCCACCAGCACCTGCTCGTAGGCCGCGGTCATCCCGTCGGCGTCGCCCGTGACGGAAAGCAGCCGGGCGCGGAGCAGCAGCGCCTTGAGCCGTTCCGGCGACTGATCGCCGCTGGCGGCCACCACTTCATCCAGAATCTTCAACGGCTCCGCCGCGGCGGCCGCGTCTTTCACTTTCGCGGCCAGTGCCTCGGCCAGCACCAGCCGGAGACGCATCGGGCTGTATTCGTCGGCCGGCGCCTGTGCGAGCGTCTCTCTGAAGAGCTTATCGGCACCTTCCGCGCCCAGAACCTGAACCAGGCGCGATCCGGCCAGCAGCGCGTCGCCCATCGACTCCGCCGCCGCTTCCAGCAGCGCCTGTCGGCCGTTCTGCTCCGCGTCGGGCCGGCGATTGGTCGCGACCATGGCCTCGGCCGCGGCGACGCGCACCGCCGGCGGCACAGTCACGTTGCGCTGCATCTCGGCGAAGTGCGCCAGGGCCTCTTCGCCGCGGTTGGCGCGGGTCAGCGCCTGGAGCCAGAAGGCGACGGCGGCCGCGTTCTCGCCCTTGGTGAGGTCGACGACGCGGTGAAACGCCGTGACGGCCTGCGAGTATTCCTCGCGCTCCATCATCAGCGTGCCCATCTGGAACGGCCAGTAGGGCTCGTCGGGGTAGCGGCCCATGAACTCGCTGATCAGGGCGCGGGCCTTGTCATACTGCTTGTAGGTCTGGAAGACGCGCAGCAGGGCGCTGGCCACGGAGTTGCTGCTGGGGGCCAGCTCCAGCACCTCGCGCAGCTCGGCTTCCGCGAGCGAGACTTCGCCGATCTGTTCGTAAAGCTGGGCCAGGCGCAGCCGGTGCGCCAGGTCGAACGCCGTCGGGGCCAGCCGCTTGGCGTTCTGCAGGTCGTTGCGGGCCTGCGTATAGTCGCGCATCTGCATGTTGATCGTGCCGCGCGTGAACAGCGCCCAGGCATGATTCGGCGAGGCGTTCAGGATGCGGGTGAGCACGTCGCGCGCTTCGCGCACCTTGTTCTGCGCCAGTTGCAATTGCGACTGCGCCAGCAGGCCGCGCATCTCATCCGGGTAGTCGGCCAGGTAGGTTTTGACCTCGCCCTCGGCATCGCCCAGCCGCCGGGTTCGCAGCAGCCCTTCGATGATCCGCAGCCGGGCGTTCTGCATGTACGCCACTTCGCCGGGCTGCAGCAGCGTCAGGGCGAATCGCGCGGCGTCGATCATCTCCTTGACCAGGGCGACGCGATAGTAGAACTCGACGAGCTCGAACGCGGTGCGAATCTGCATCTCGCGGCGCTCGGCGGGGATTGTGATCGCCGTGGCGCACGCGTCCTTGGCCGCGACGTACCCGTCGCGGGCGGCCGTCAGGTCGCCCAGTAACTCGTAGAACCGCGCCAGCATCAACTGGCCCTGCACCTTGCCGCGCTCCTGCTGCGCCTCGATGAAGCCGCGCAGCAGCGCTTCGCCCGCGTCGCGCCGCCGGGCGTTTGCATAAAACGTTCCGCCCGAGCGGGCCAGCTTGCGGCTGGCGGGGTCGATCGCGGCCGCGGCCTGGTAGAGTTCCGCGGCCTTGTCCGGCTGCTTGCTCTTGCCATAGAGCTCGGCCAGGCGGATGAGATTGTCGATGTCCGTGGGGCTGGCGGCGCGGGTCTGCTCGCGCTTGGCGATGCCGGCGGCCGGGTCGGCCTCTTCGGCGATGTAGTCCGACTTGCTGCGGATATAGTCGTCGGCGGGGTTGATGCGGGCCGCGGTCTGCAGATAGGGCAGGCCCTCTTCGGTGCGCTCCTGCTCGTCCATGACGATGAACATCAGCCGGTTGGCGACGAAGTTCTGCGGGCTGGTCTCCAGCGCCTGCTTGAGCGTCTCCTCCGCCTCGGCAAATGCCGGCGGGCGCATCGAAAGCAGCGACTGCGCCAGTCGCACGCGAATGTCCGAGTCGTTGGGCAGGGCCGTCGACGCGATGCGGAATTGCTGGATGGCGCGCTCCGCGTCGCCCCGCGCCATCGCGAGATCGCCGCGGAACACCGCGCCGCCGGCCAGGTCGCCGTTGATGGCGGCGAGCTTCGAGCAGTACTGCTCGGCGCGGTCCCACTGCTCGCGGCGGATGGCGGTGCGAAGCTGGTACTCGAGCACGGCGGGGCTCTGCGGCTGCAGCTTCTCGAGCTCATCGAGCGCCGCCGCGGCGCTGACGAGGTCGTTGCGCTCGCTGTAGAGGCTGAACAGTTCCGACAGCCGCGTGGCCGGATCGGGAATGGCGTCGATGATCGCTTTCAGGCGGGTGAAGCGCTCTTCGGGATCGTCGACCGTCAGCGACACGTCGTAGACGCTGATGAGCCGCTTGGCGCGCTCGTCGGTGACGTTGGCTCGGATCGTGTTGAGGAAGGTGTTCGCAGCGGCGCGCTGGTCGGCCGCGGCCATGATGCGAACATAGTGCTGCAGCACGTCGATCTGGTTGGGGTTCTTTTCGAGAATCTCGCGCAGCAGGCCCGACGCGCGGTCGTAGTCTTTGTTGTTCGCCAGGATCAGCGCCTGCATGACGCGCGTCGCCACGTCGCCGCCGGCCGCGGTGTTCTCGGCCAGCAGCTTCTCGGCTTCCTCGCCGCGACCCAGGCGGGTGAGCGCCGCGACCTTCAGCCGCAGCACGTCGCGGTTGTCGGGCTGTTCGCGCAGCACGGCCTCGGCCAGGTCGAGCGCTTCCTGGTGCCGCTCGAGCTCGCTCAGCGCGGCGATCCGCGCCAGCAACACGCCGGAGCGCGGGGCGAGGCCGCGCGACTGGTAGGTGGCCAGAGCGCGATCGGCGTGCTTGAGCGCGAGTTTGGGTTCGTTCTCCTCGCGATACAGCCCGGCGAGGTACTCGTTGCTCATCAGGTTGAGCTGCAGGTAGCGCGGATCGGCCTGCGTCTGCTCCTCGACCTTGGCGAACGCGAGGATCGCGGAGCGATAGTTGCGCTCGGCCAGCGCCACCTCGCCCTGCATCGTCAACGTGTAGGGGCGGTCCTTGAACTCCGTCTGCGCGGCGCTCAGATACTTCCGGGTGCGCTCCGCACAATCGGCCCGCGCGGCGGCGTCGGTCACGCGCGTTTGCAGGATTCGCGCGGTCTGAAACGCCTGGAACAGAATCCGCTCGCGTCCGTCCGGGTCGATGCGGGCGCGGAAGGAACGCACGCCGACGGTCTTCTGCAGCGCGTCGTCGTAGACGGCCATCGCCCCCTGATGGCGCTGAATGACCGCTTCCGGCGCGTCGCCGCCGCCCGCGAGCATCCGCGATTGCGCCAGCAGGATGTAGGCGTCGTACGTCGCCGCGTCGATTTCCATCGCCTTGCGGCAGGCGGCGGCGGCTTTCTCAAGCAGCGCGGCGCGTGCAGCGGCTTCGGCCTCGGCCGGCAGCGCCCCGGCCCGCGCCAGCAGCAGCCGGGCGTGACTGACCTGCACGTCGGCGTCGGACGGGTTGGCGGCCGCGGCCGCCTCGAGCAGAGCGCCGGCCTCTTCCGATCGACCCATGTCCTGAAACAGCGCCGCCTGGCTGATCGAAAGGCGGGCATGGCCGGGGTTGGCTTTGAGTCCGTCCGCCAGGTACTGCGACGCCCGCTCGCGATACTCGCGCACCTGCTTGTCGAATTCTTCGCGGGAGAGCGAGGTGACCCCCGACGCGATGATCTTGCGCTGGAACGCTTCGATCTCGAGCACGGCGCGGGTCTCGACCACGCGCGGGTCGGTCGGCTTCTTGGCGATGGCCTGATCCAGCGCGGCTGTGGCCTGCTCGGCCAGCGCGGCGTCATCGCGCGCCATGCGGTTCAGCGCCACAGCGCGGCACAGCAGCGCCAGCACGTCATCGGGGTTGAGCCGCAACATGGTGTCGGAGTGCTGCCGCAGCGGCTCGGTGAACGGGCCGTAGTCCTTGATCTCCCAATAGCGCTGCAGCAGTTCGCCCAGCGCCAGCGGATCGCTCGGAGCGGCGTTGTGGGCGTCGTTGAGCAGGCCCAGCGCCAGGCCGATCTCGCCGATGCCCCAGGCGCACTTCGACGCGTCCACGAAGTACTTCGGGTCTTTGCTGACGTCGAACGCCCGCTTGTAGAGCTCGATCGCCCGCTGCAGGTCGCCGGCCTTTTCCTTTTCGGCCGCCGCCTTCGCGAACGTCTCGGGGTCTTTCTTGGCGGTCTGCATCGTGGCGATGGCCACGACCGCGACGGTGAGCACGATGCCCATCACGGTCAGAAACGCGACCAGGTTCTTGTTGAGCTTCTTCTGCTTGGCCATCGTCAACTACCCTCGCCCTTTCCCGCGCCCGCCACGTTGCCGCCGCGGCTGAGCGCATCCCAATCCGGGAAGTGATCTTCCAGCAGGATCGGCATCAGCTTCTCGAGCAGCGGCCCCGCAGCCTTCACCGAACTCTCGAAGTCCGCGCTCTTGCGGCCCTCGTAGTCGGTGAAGTTCAGCTCCACTTTTGCATAGTACGCATAACGATCGAATAAGTTTGCCTGCGCGAAGCGAACATCGTCGCGCGTCGTCACATAGCGGCCGTTGCAGTGGAAAAAATACAGAATGTTGATCTGCATGGGCTGGCCGGCGGTGCGCAGCCCCTGCTTCGGCTGGAACGTGACCACCCGCACCGGGACCTGGTCGCCGGCCGCCCGAACGCCGGCCGCCGGGATCTTCACCGTGCGCGGCGCGCCGACCGCGATCGCCCCGCCGGCCCGATAGCACTCGTCGGGTACGTGCGGCACCATGTCGGGCTTGCCCGTGTAGTAGGTCACGAATACGTGCGCCATCGCGAGCGGGTCGTCCTTGGCCCGGCGGGGATCGACGATCCGCCAGCTCAGGTACTCCTCCGTGCCGAGTGTTTCGAGCACTTCGTGGTTGATCGGCTCCGGCGGCACCGGGTGCAGGGTGTATTCGGGGCTGAGGCGGCGCTGGTCCGCCGCGGCCAGGGGCTTGCTCAGCGGCGCGGCCTGTTTGCGGAAGTACTGTCCGAGCGCCGCCGCCAGGCCCTGCATGGTTAGCGCGGTCGTTGCGAGCAGCCCCAGGCAAACGTAGAAGCGCCAGCTCGCGCGCCACGCGCCGGCGGATGCGGCCGATCGCGCCGCGGCGGGCGGCGCCGCGTCTGGTTTGTCGAGCGTAGAAGTCGCCATGTCGTTTCCGGGATTGCCGGGCAGCGCCGGCGGCTCAGGCCGGCGTGTCAGCCGGCTCGCGCTCTTCGACGAAGAGGTTGCTCAGCGCCCAGCCGAGCAGGCTGAACAGCCCGAACGCCACGAGCAGCAGCACCAGCCCGAGCGCCGTATGGTACTGCCCGGTGGCGTAGGCCGGGTCCACAAAAATGTGCAGCCAGCACGTCACGGTCACGCGGATGAAGTTGCACAGCGTGGCGATGGGAATGCACGCGGCCACCATGATGATCCGCTGCCACCACGGCCGCTCGGACATGAACGCCACGGCGACGCCCAGGGCGCAGAGCGTGATCGTGCTGCGCATGCCGCTGCACGCGTCCGCCACGTCGATACCGTCGTACTGCCCCTGGTAGAAGTACTCGATGGTCGAACCGCTGCGCTGGATGGTCAGGTCGGGCACCAGCGAGAGCACCGCCGTGGCGACGGTGGCCGCCATGCGGCGCAGCGGGTCGGTCAGCGCGAAGTAGACGCCCTTGGGCAGCGGAATCGCGAACAGGAGGTAGAGCCAGGGCAGCCACACGTGCCGCAGCACCGGAAGCCCGCACAGGAAGATCGCCACGCCCAGCAGGCAGAGCAGCATCGAGATCGGTTTGATGTACCCGACCCGCAGCCCCCAGATCGTGTACTGGTACAGGGCGACCGCTGCGATCATCAGCGCCAGGCCGACCCAGGTGTGCCGGATGGGGGCGCGGCGGACCTGGTCCCACCGCATGTAGATCAGATACGCGCTGAACAGCGGGATGATCGGCCCGTGCGACCAGTCCGCCTCGTGCATCCACGGATGGATCAGGACCGGCCACAGATCCCAGAACACGGCGACGAACGCCAGGGCGATCAGCCCCGCCTTGAGTTGTGCCGTGCGATCGAACTCGATGCGCCACGGAGCGCTCGCGGCCGGGGCAGCGGACATGCGGATTCCTCCGTCCCCGGGGCTAGAACGGCAGCCCGCGGCTCTGGGCCCGCTGCTGTTCGGTGATCTGCGGGTTCGGACGCGAGCCGTACGCATCCTTGTCCGCGAAGTTGCGGTCGTACACGAAGCCGAAGCCGTACGTGAAGCGGAACGAGTTGCGAATCACGAACAGGAACGGCGCGACGAAGTGCGTGCCGACGTTCACGATGTCGTCGTCTTTCAGCAGCAAGTCGTCCTCCAGCCCCGCGAAGATCGCGTCCATGTTCACAGGAATCGTGATCTGCTTGTCCGTACCCGGTTCGCGGCGGATGATCTCGCAGCGCTGCGGCCACGCCAGCGGCGTCAGCCCGCCGCCGATCGCCACCGCCTGCTTGATGGTGATGTCGCGGCCGCCCAGCCCGTACACGCCCGGACGGTTGATCTCGCCCATCATGTAGAACACGCCCACGTCCGTCGGCACGTTGATGACGTCGCGGTTGCGAATCACGATGTTCTGACGCGGGTCGCCGTTGCGCAGCGCCTGTACGTCGACCTCGATTACGCGCTGGGCCGCCTCCGCTTCGGGCACGTCATCCCACTTATACCCCGGCTGCTCCGGCGGCGGCTCGCTGGTGCGCTCGGCGGGGGCGTCGGTCTCTTCGGTCTTCACTTCGATCGGGTCGCCCGTCTGCGGGTCGTAGATGATCGGGTCGAACGGCCGATCGCCGGAGCGGCGGTAGTTCGGCTTTTGCTGCGCTGCCTTGTCGCGATCGGGCGCGATGATCGACTCAAGCTCCGCGTCGACATCGTCCGCGCGCGACGGCCGGCTCCGCGGCTCGTCACGGCCGGAGCCGCTCTGGGAGAAGAAGCTGCGGAATGAGTTCTGCTCCTGCGGCTCCTCTTCGGATGGCGGGGGGATCACCAGTCCCTTGCTGCCGCTCGATTCGTCGTAGGGTTGCACCGCGTTCTCGCCGTTGCGGGCGGCCTCGCGCCGAATGACGTACACCTTCTTTACGCTCGGGGTGATGTCGCGCGCCAGACCGATCGCATCCAGAATCCGCATATCCGGATCGGTGATCGGGTAGGGGCCGGCCTGGGTGACTGAGCCAATGATCGTAAATATTTGCTGTCGCTTGAGTTGCACAAAGACCCGCACGATCGGGTCCGGCAGGATGTTCCGCTCTTTGAGCTGCGAGCGAAGTTCCTGCTCAAGCTCCTGCTCGGTCATGCCGGAGACTTTCAACGCGCCCAGGATGGGCATGCGGATGTAACCCGTCGGCGAGACTTCGAGCGCCGCCGCTTCCGCGGAGCCCGGGGCCGTCAGGTCGTCGATCGAGATCGCCACCTGGTCGTTGGGTCCAAGGCGATAGTCTTCGAAAACGGGAACAAGGTCCTCGGGCGTCGGTTCCGTGGCGTTTGCGATTCCGGGAGGGGTTTCGCGCGGCGTCAGCACCCGGCGGATGCCGCCCTCGCGGTATTCGAGCGGGAACGATCCCAGCGCGGTCGGATCGAGGAAGCCGTTCAGCAATGAACAGCCGGCAAGCGGCGCGATTCCGAGCGCCGCCAGACACGCGGCGGCAATCGTCCGACGCCAATCGAAAAAGGACTGCATCCCGAACTCCTGTTCCGGGCCTGCGGGCGTGCCCGACGGCTCCGCTGACTTCGCCGGTGTCACCGATCGCTTGCCGAAACGCTGAGTCGGCGAGCGTTCGTCGGCTCCGGTTCCTCACCGACCAGCCGAATCAGGCTGAACCGCACTGTGTTGGGCAACCCGTTGCGCTTCGGAAGCTTAGGAAGATTGCCCCAAACTCTAACGCAGCCGCGGAATACCTGTCAATTTTCCGACCTGCCACGCCGCCGCGGATTGCGGTCCGGGCAGCCGAGCCGGGCGGCGTCGCTGTCGCCGTCCCGCGTGGGTTCGACGCGCGATCTAAATGCGCATGCCGGCCGCCTCCGGTCCGCACTGTCTCCGCCGTCCCCACGCTCGCGCAGATACGATCAGGTACGCCGTTGCGCGTCGCTTGGTTCAACAACGATCCTCAAGAACACGACCCAGACATTATCGGCTCGCTTCCGGTCGGTACTTTCGGCCGCAAACCCGTCGAGTCGCCGCCGGCGCGACCCGATAGGGTGCGCATGAACCCGCTGCACCGACCCGCTGTCGAAAACATCCTGATCGTCGGGGCCGGCGGCCACGGCCGGGTGGTGCTCGACATCCTCACCGCTGCAGGGGTCTACAATGTGGTCGGGTTCGTCGACAACAACGCCGCCATGCACGGTCGGCGCGTCGACGGGCTTCCGGTGCTCGGCGGGGTCGCGGAACTGGCCGTGATCGCGGGGGAGCACGCCGCCAGGGGGGCGATCATCGCAATCGGGGACAACGGCGCCCGCCGCGGTCTTGCGCGACAAACGGAGCGTCTGGGCCTGCAACTCGTCAGCGCGGTTCACCCGTCCGCGGCGTTGGCTCACAACGCGATGCTGGGGCGAAACGTCGTGGTGGCGGCGGGTGCGGTGGTCTGCGCGCATTGTCAGATCGGCGACTCCGTGATCCTGAACACCGGGTGCATCGTCGACCATCAGACCATGATCGGCGAGGGCAGCCACATCTGCCCCGGCGTCCGCCTGGCGGGCCGCGTGAAGGTCGAGAGCGGCGCGTTCATCGGCATCGGTGCGACGGTGGTTCCGAACGTGACGATCGGTTTCGAGGCGATCGTGGGAGCGGGCGCGGTCGTCACCGCGGACGTGGACCCGCTGACAACGGTGGTGGGCGTTCCGGCGCGACCGATCAAGACCGCGGCTGCGGACGAAGAGGTCGCGGCGATGCTTCTGCCGGCGGTTAGCGCGCCGTAGTGCAGACGGTTACACGCATAGCGCGCACTCTGAAAACACAAACGCCGGTGCGCCAGAAGCGGCGCACCGGCGTCTTTCTTGTTCACTTCCGTGCTGACGCCGCGATCCGGTGAGCGCTGTCGCGAGATCGCCGCTGTCTCAGACTGCGACGCGTTCCGCGAAACGCACTACGGGCATGGCGGGCACGACGAGAACAGGCACGCCAGGAACGGGTCGATGTCGAAGAAATCGACGCCGCCCGAGCAATCGACGTCGACCGTGTCCGTCGAGCCGCCGCAGTAGACGGCCGCATAGCCGATCGGATCGAAGAGCGCCTCCAGGAACGGATCGATGTCGAAGAAGTCGACGCTGCCGTCGCAATTGGCGTCGCCGCGCTCGAATGCCGGTGCGTCGATCACGCCGATGGCGATGATCGGATAGGCCACCGCGCCGGGGTTTCCGTTGTTGTCCGTGTGCCCGACCTTCAGCCCGCCCGGCGTGCCGGCGGCGAACTTCGGCATCGTCGCAGCGCTCAGCGCCGCGGTCGTGGCGCCCGCGCCGATCGCCTCGAACGAAACGCGATAGAGCGCCACCGGACCGCTGAGCCCCTGCGAGAAGTTCACCGAGAAGCCGTTGATCGTGCGCACGCCGAGATCGCCGCTGACGCCGGCCGGCGTTTGCAGGGATTCGCGCGTCGTGCTGTACAGCCCGAGCGGGGTGACGGCGGTGGCGCGGACAATGCCGCCGGCCGCCAGCGTGACGTCATTCACAAACTGCATGATGCCGTTTTCCTGCCCCGGCAGCAGATTCGCGCCGCCGGCGACGCGGCCGGACACGGTGATGTCGAAGGTGTCGCCGACATGCAGCCCGGTGAGCGGTCGGCCGCTCGGGACATTGGCGCTGACAGTGACCTCGCATACGACCGGCAGGCTGGGGTTCAGGTAGACGCCGGAGGTCTCCGGGGTGAAGCTGTCGTAGGTGCGACCGACGACGCGGCCGTTGGCGCTGCCCTGGAAGTTCAGCGTCCATTGCAGGTCGCTGGCTTCGATGCCGTTATCGCCCGTAGCGTCCACGTCCCACGGCCGCGTCTGCGCGGCCGGGTCGCCGCCGTCGCCCTCGGGCGCCTCGCTGAAGCTGTTGCTGAAGATCCAGTCGTCATCGCCGAACACCGCGCGGAGCTTCAGGATGTCGTCGATATCGGCGTCGCCATCGCGATCGCTGTCGCCGGGAATGTAGGGAGTGGCCAGTGGGTTCAGCCGGCCGGCCATGATCTGGTAGGTGTTCAGAGCGGCGAAGTTGTACTCCACGCCGACGCCGTCGCTGAGCCAGAGCGGCGTCTGCGTGTTGTAGGGCTGAATGGCGTCGACATTTGCATTGGCGGCGTTGTCGAGGAACATCTGCGGGGCAGCGCCCTGGCCGCCCGTGCCGATGACCGACTCGCCACGAATCCACTGCTCGGTCGCGGTGTCTTGCCAGTTGTTGCCGTTGGGCAGCGCGCCGGTCGCGCCCGCGGCGGGCGGCCAGCCCGGGCCTTTGGTGCGGTAGTCGACGCGCACGAGAATATCCGGGTTGATTCCCTGGGGGTCATCGAGCGCGTGCACGTTTCGCTCCGGCAGGCCCACCATCGGGCTGCCGAGATCCACGACGCGGCCGTCCAGGTCGTACTCCCAGCCGCGGTCGTGTTCGTAGCTCACTTCATCGACCACTTCGAGATCGTCGCTCAGGTCGGCGAGGGTCAACGCGCCCTTGGCATCGAACGTGTTTCCGCCGTCGATGTTGTTCGGCTGGCCGCGGTCGATGTTGCCGTCGCCGTACTGATCGTAGGGCAGGCCATCCTGCGGATCGATGACCGGCGTCAGCAGCTCATCGTCGATGTTGCGATCCTTGCCCCAGATCAGGTCCGGCGCGGCCGGCGGCAGGGGATGGGTGGCCTGCGTCGGTCCGGGGCGATTGCGGAGCAGCAGGATGGTGTTCGAGCCGTCGTTGTTAAGCTTGCCGACCGTATCGCGATAGCCGTTCCACAGCACGTCCCACTGCTGGAAGTTCGTATCCGGCACGCGCAGCGGATAGAACGCAGTCGCTCCGATCCCGATGACCAGCAGCCCGTTCGGGCCCAGTTGCAGGCCGTCAAGACTGAAGAATTCGTCGATCTCCTGAGCCGCGGGGCGGGGCGGAATCGAACCGAGCGTGTAGAAACGCGCCTGCGTGCCGCTGAGCAGCGCGATCGCATAGCCGTCGAGCTTCTTGCCGGGCGTGCCGAGCAGCTCGATGTACTCGCGCGTGTCGTCCAGGCTGCTGCCCGGCGGGTTGATGAACACTTCGTTGATAATCACAGTCGCCGCCGCGCCCGGCAGGGCCAGGGAGACCGCGACCAGCGCAGACAATGCCACTCGCATGCTTCCACACTCCTGTTGTTAGTCGTTGCCGAGCGCGCCGCGGTCGACCGCAAACATCGCGGGTGAAGCGGCGCGATCGTGCTTCAATCGGTGCGAGCTACTGAAGATCCCAGGCGTCGTTCGAGCGACGACCCAGCGAAAACACGCCGTCGAAAACCACGGATTCCTGCAAGTCCCGCTGCTGTGCGGGGATTACGTTGCCGTCGAGGCTGAATTCGCCGTCGGAATCCTTGTCGGTGAAGACGCGCACGTTGCCATCGGCGAAGAGTACGTTGGCGCGGACGCGGTTGTGCCCCTTGTTTCCGCCGATGTACTTGCCGAAACCGTGCGCCGGACCGAAATCGCGGTAGTTCTGCGTTCCGTACGGGCCGTCCCAGGGACCGTCCGTCATCGTCTTCACGCTGCGTTCGCCCAGGACGACGTTGTCCTCATCCGTGCGGCCGTCTCCGATGAACGGAACGCGCGAGTCGGCCACCTTTACCCAGCGGCCCAGCTTGAACGCCCCGTACGTGGCCGCGACGCGCTTTACGTTGTAATCGTTCGACGCCGGGTTCCACTCGGTTCGGCCCATGTACCACGACTGCGTGTAGTTCGTGTTGTACCCGCGGCGGATCAGGTCGGTGGCCTGATCCGGCGTGTAGGAGTTCGAGCCCGCCGCACCGACGCCCAGCTTCTGGTTATAGCGGGCTGGGTTGGACGGGCAGAGTTGCTGCGCCGGGAACGCCGTCTTGCTATTGACGAGATCGGCCACCCAGCCGACGCGATCGACCGGGCCGTCGCGCCCGTTGGACACCTCGGGGTCGAACGCTCCGCTGCACGAATAGCTGTTGTTCTCGGCGGAGTAGGCGTGGAACCCGACGGCGAAGCCGCGCAGGGTTGCGGCGCAGGAAGTCTGCTTGGCCTGCTCGCGCGCGTTTCGCAGTCCGGGCAGCAGAATCGAGATCAGCAGCGCGATGATTGCAATGACGACCAGCAATTCGATCAGCGTGAACCCGCGCACAGACCGGGCGCGTCGCGCCATCGCGATCCTCCCACGCATTGCGAGTTGTTTCGAACCGCGGCGTCCCGCGCCGGTGACGCCGCCCAGGCGCGGCAACGGTAACGAGCCAACCGCGCGACGGGCAGAGCCGCCGCGCGGTATTAACGCCAAATTAACAATGGCCCGCTGTGGTTCTATGAGCCTGTGAGGTTTTTTGCGGGGCGGGTACTCAACTCGCCCACGGGGCTCGCGAACCGCTCACGAAAGTTAGTGAAGAAAAGAGTTCACAGGTTCTACGAGCGGCGGCGGAGCAGGACCGCGCCGCCGAGAGTCAGCAGGGCCAGCGCCGACGGTTCCGGAATGTAGCGGCCGGGGTTGGCGACGCTGCCGCCCAGGCCGGTGTAGGAGCCGAAGGAGTCGCCGACGAACGAGAGCGACCACTGCGCGACGTTGTTCGTGCCCAGCACCGCGGGCGAACTCGGGTTGCCGCTGAATTCCAGCGTGCGGATGGTTCCCGGGATGTTCTGGTCGCCATAGGTCAGGCGGTCGACCTGCGCGTTGCTCGCATCGTACAGGTTGATTTCGTCATTGCGTCCCAGGTTCACCGTGTTTCCGCCGATGACGTCGACGCCCAGCGGCAGGCTCCAATTCGTGCGAAAGTCGGATGCGGAGAGCTCGCTCAGGATCACAGACTCACCGGGCTGCACCAGCCCGAAGGGCGTCAGCGGGAACGCGCCGGGCAGGCGGCTGTCGTCATCGTAGCTCCAGCCGGTCATGTCGATCGCGGCCTCGCCGACGTTGGTAAACTCGATAAACTCGCCGTCTGTGCTGCTGTACGACCACTCGGTGATCCGCATCTGCGCGTCAGCCGCGGCGGCCAAGGCCGCGATCGTGAACGCGCCAATCAAGAAACGCTGCATCCTCTTCCTCCTTTGTTCTTTCGCCTTCGGACAGTAAGAGCTGCTTCCCCTGACGGGCCTCACACACCTGGCCGACCTGGGGCGAAGGACGATCCCCGATTCGTGTTATGGTTTCGCACAGAATGCGCATGGTCTTGTTAAAGCCGGCCGCGCGCTTGCGCGACTCTGCGCGGTCGGCGCTGCGCGGCGGGAGCATCGTCCCAGATGGAATGCACGCGAGTTACGGCCGTGGCAGGTGGCGAGCGAAGCATGCGCGCCGCTTGTGCGGATTCGTGCGGCGTGCGGCGAGCTTATTGGTCCAGTCCGGGTGCGGCGGGCCGGAGCGCCCCAGAACTCTTCGAGCTTGGATGTGGTTGCGCGCGGTACGCACGGGCCGGAGAGCTTGTGAACGTTTGGGCTTCACTCGTTTTCGTGAGCGGTTTGCGAGCCCCTTGGGCGGGCAGAATGCCCGCCCCACCCCAAAAACGCACGGGCCGGAGGCCCATGCTACCCGCCAGGGCGCCGCCACGATTTCACACGCGCGGACGCCCATGCTACCCGCGCGTGCGATGGGTGTTTCGCAGAAGCGCGGAGGCCCACGTCAGCCGTGCGGCCGCGGATCGCGGGAGCGGCTCGGATGCCGGTCGCGGCCGACGCGCCGGGCGCGCCGTTACCAGCCCAGTCCGGCTTGCGCGGCGATCGGCTTGACGCGATTCAGAAAATCGGCGAGCGGCCCCGTCGTGAGCGAACCAGCGCCGAGCGTCACCGGTCCGGAGGGGGAAGTATTCTCGGCGTAGGTGTTCGCCGTGCGCAGATCGACCGACGCGCCGCTGGAGCGCGGCTCGACTTTCGTGCGCGTTGAGGCGCCCACCTCCAGCAGATAGACGCGATCGGCGACTGCCGGGCCGCTCTTGTCGATCTGGATCAGGAACTTGGTTCCGTCAGCCGCTGCCGACGTGCGCGTGGTGCGGCCCCACGGCATCGTGCCGCTGAGCACGGCCCAGCCCGAACCGAGCATGAAACCGCCGGTGGCGCGATCGATCCAGGCCTGCCCGCTCTCGGTTGTGCTCGGGTCGGGTCCGAACACCACGTCATACTCGCAATCGCCGAAGGGGCCGCCGGTGGCGGTGATGTGCAGCAGCACGTATTCGTCGGTGGTGATCTTGCTGCCATCGGTCGCGAGCGGCAGACCGGAGTCGTCGATGGCCGTCAGATCGACGGTGTCGTAAGTTCCTGGGGCCCCGGTGTCCTCGATCAGCACCTGCTCGACGCGCACGGCGGTCTGCCGCCGGCCGCCTTCGCCGCAACCCGTCGAGGCAACCGTGGCGAGCAGCGCGGCGGCGCCCGCAACCGCGAGCTTCACCGATGTCGTCTTCTTCATCAGGTACTCCGGAAGGACAGGGAGGCATTCCGTTGCCGGGCGGCCACGCGGCCGACCCAGGCTGAGAGCTCGCTAGCCAGGACAGCGCCGAAAATCGGGAACGCCGGGATCAGGATGAACTGGAACGATCGGAGCGCTGTCAGGCCCGCCGCCGTCAGTACGGCGGCGGCGATGATCAGGCCGCCGGCGCGAACCGCGCCACGATCGCTCCAGCGCCGCCCCAGCACGGTCCCGACGATCACGCCTACCAGAATCCACGTGTATTGCTGATGCGGTCGCGGATGGAACAGCGTGCCGCGCGGGACATTCACCCCAGCGGGGTTCGTCGTGCTCTCGAGCAGCGTCTCGACCGCGTCGGCGTGAACGTAGACCTTTGGCCGCGAGCCGTCGGGGCTGTCGCCCCAGTCCGGGTTGTTGGTTTCCGGCTTCTGGCGCAAATCGGCGATGAGCACGGCTTTGTCTTTGAACCAGGCGCGCAACTGGTCCGGTGAGGCAGCGTACACGTGCGCGTAGTCGTACGTCACATCCGCGTACTGCGCGCGATCGCGGAGGCGAAACACTAGTCGCCCTTCTATGTCATTGGCTCGAATATCGGTAGCGTTCGGGTCCGCAGAGCCGGTATCGCGGTTCGCTCCGGTGAGCTTCAGGCGAATGTCCTCGCTTTCGAGATACTTGCGCTCGCGCGACGCGGGCTCGATACGCGAGAACTTGCCCGTGAATTCGTATCGGTCGAGGTCGATTGTGACTTCCAATTCCGCGTCGGGATGCAAAAACGCCCCGGCGATCGCCGTGGCGAAGGATAGGCGGGGCGCGTAAGGCGGACGCTGCACCGCCAGAGCCACCTGCCAAAGGTTTGTCGCCTGGATATGCGCCTCGATGCACCCGCGCCGGGCCTCCTTTTCCAGCGCCGGCGTCAGTTGCGGCTTGGCGTGCGGGTCCAGTTCCCAGTACCGAACGGCGATTACCACCTCAATGCCGGCGGCGCGCACTGTGCGTACGCCCTGAACCAGGCGCTCGTCCGCCGGGTCTGGATCGCTGAACATGATGTCGAGACCGATGACGCGGGCGCCTGATTGCGCCAGGCGCTCCAGCATTGCCCCGTGCACCGCCCGCAGCGGCTTGCGGTTGGTGGGCGAGAGGTCCGTGATTCCGGCATCCGCCGCGGCCTGCTTCAGGCTGTCGTTGCTGTTGATCGCGATGATGCGGACGTGCTTAAACGGCGGCGCCTCGATTTCCGCTCCCACCGCGGGTGCACCCGCCGGACTACTCGCCGGCTGGCTGGTCGCGAGCGCCACCGGCTGGTGCATGGACACATACCAGGAGTGCAGCGGCGAAAGAAAGTACACGATCGGCACGCCGCAACCCTGGGCGATCACTGCCGAGAACACAAACACGACCACGCTCGCCAGCAGCGTCTGTCGCGCGATCAGCTTTGCCGCGTAACGCCGAAAGACGTACCACCAGCTCTCGCGGTAGCGCTCGATCGGCTCGCCCGTAAGGTAGCGGCTGATATCGGCGCCGAGCGCCCCCGCCGTGGCGTAGCGCCGCTCCGGCTCTTTGGCCAGCGCCGCCAGCAGGATCGCGTCGAGGTCTCGCGTGATCGGGCACTTCGGAACGCTTCGGGACGCGATCGCGCGGCTGCCGACTTTTGATTTCGACTCCGACTGCGAACTCGCCCCCGAGCGCTCCTTGCCGATGTGAATCTCGCGCCAGGCAGTCGCCGGCGGCTGCGGCGGCAGTTCGCAGATGTTGTGCAGAATCTCGGCGATGGCGCCGTCGGTCGGGTACGGCCGGCGGCCGACCAACTGTTCATAGAGAATCACGCCGAGGGCGTAAACGTCGGTGCGGCGATCGATGACTGCACCGGTGCGCGTCTGCTCCGGCGCGAGGTAGGGGAGTGTTCCGAGGATCGCGCCGCTGGTGGAGAGATCGACGTTGGACGGCGCCGCCAGGCGCTTGGCCAGGCCGAAATCGACGACCTTCGGCACGCCCTGCTCGTCAACCAGGATGTTCCCCGGCTTCAGATCGCGATGCACGATGCCGCGCTCGTGGGCATAGTGGAGCGCGTCGCAGATCTGGGTGAACATGCGGAGCACGTCCACGGGGGCGGGCCGGTTCTCGCGCACCCATTGATGCAGCGGCGCGCCGCGGACGTAGTCCATCGCGTAGAACGGTCGGCCGTCCTGCGTGGTTCCGGCTTCAAAGATCGTGATGATGTTCGGATGGCGGAACTGGGCGATGATCTTGACTTCCTGATCGAATCGCGCCAGCGCCTGACTACCGGCGTATTGGCCGTCGAGCAGCACCTTGACGGCGACCTTGCGCTCGGTGGGGTGCTGAATCGCCTCGAACACCAGGGCCTGCCCGCCGCGACCCAGCTCGCGAATGAACTCGTAGCCGGGAATCTGCGGCGGCAGGAGCCGCGCCTTTTCGCGCGGATCGAGCTCCAGCGACGGGAAGCTGGCGAGGAACGCGTTTACCGCGGCGGCGCCGAGGGTCGTCGCGTCGTCGTCGCGCTGCGTCGCAGCGAGGACTTCGCGGCAGCGCGCGCAGGACTGCACGTGCTCCCGAATCTGGGCCGCGAGCTCCGCGTCGCATTCGCCGGTGCGATACGCTTCGAGCGCCTGATCTGTCGGGCACCCCGCCATAGGCGGCGGATAATATCACAACTCGTCCTGTCGAGTGTTGTGGACCCCGGAATTTCCGAGCGGGTCACGCGCGGCGTGGTACCATGTGGTCATCGTCAGGACCGATGCTGATGTGCTCTCAAGCCCCCCGCGTGCGGCGTCGGGCGGGTGCGGCCTGCAGTCGGTCCGGCCGAATCGCACCCCCTCTGGATCGGAGAGCCTGTGAACTTTCTGGCTTCACTCACTCTCGTGAGCGGTTCGCGAGGTCCGTGCGCGGGCAGAATGCCGCCCCCACCCCGAAAACTCACAGGCGCGGAGTCCGGCGACATGCTCGTCAGAATTGCCCTGGTCGTGCTGCTGGCTGCGTTGTGGTCGCCCGCGGCGGCGTATGCAGATGACGATGCACTGCTGGCCCGCATCAAGGCCGTGGGAGACGGTGCGAAGTACGACGCCGACAGCGTAGTCGTGCTGGACGAGACGGTGGTGCTCGTCCGGCCGGACGGCATCGGCGAATCGACGACCCGCCGGGTCGTGAAAATCCTGCGAGATTCGGCCATCCGCCGGGAGTGCGTGCAGCGATTCAGCTTCGATCCGACCACGAACGTGTTCGAGCCGCTCTCGGTCCGCGTGTTTCGGGCGGACGGCGCGATCGACGATGTGCCGCTCTCCGGATTGACCGTGCAGCCCGAGCCGCAGTCGGTCATCTTCTGGGGCAGCCAGCAGGCGCTGATCGGCGTGCCCCGGCTGGCGATCGGCGACAGCATCGCCACCGAGTATCGCAAGACCGGTTTCAACGTCGCATACTTGCGGCGCGCGGCGGTCGATGACGCCGCCGCGCCCGCGATTCCCGCGCCGGACTCGCTCCAGCCGCCGATGCCGGGCCACTGGTACGACGAAGTCCCGTTCTGGTCGTCGCTGCCGATCGTGGAGAAGCGCTACGTGGTGCGAATCGCCAGGGAGCGGACGCTGCAGTTCGAGGTTTACAACGGGGAGCTGCGCGTCTCGAAAGCGCTGGATGGCGATAGCGTTGTGTACACGTTCGAGAAGCGCGACATTCCGGCGTTCGCGGGCGAAGGCGGCATGGTCGCGACGACCGACGTGGCCTGCAAGCTCGTGCTGGCGACGCTCGATGACTGGCGCGCCAAGTCGCGCTGGTTCCATGAGAAAAACGAGCCGGCGTTCGAGGTGGACGACGAAATTCGCGCGACCGTCGCAGAGGTGGTGGCGGGGTTGCAGACCGATGACGAGAAGATCACGGCGCTGAACCACTGGGTGGCCGAGAACATCCGCTACGTCGGCACCAGTCGCGGCGCGTGCGAGGGCTACACCACGCACAACGTCATCGAGACGTTTCGCGACCGCGGCGGGGTGTGCAAGGACAAGGCGGGGTTGCTCGTGGCGATGCTCCGCGTCGCCGGCTTCGATGCGTACATCGTGATGACGCAAGCCGGCTCGGACGTGATGCCCGTGCCCGCCGATCAGTTCAATCACGCCGTGGCCTGTGTCCGCAACGCCAAAGGCGAGTTCCGGCTGCTCGATCCGACGTGGATGCCCAAGAGCCGCGAGAACTGGTCGAGTGCGGAGCAATTGCAGCACGTCGTCTACGGCGTGCCGGAAGGCGCGCCGCTGACGCGCTCGCCTTACAGCGGACCGGAGGAAAACGCGATCTCCTGGGTGGCGCAGAGCGAGATTACGGTCGACGGCGGCTTGCGCGGGACTGTTGAGATCACTGCCGACGGGGCGCCGGACACGGCGCTGCGGCGCGCGTTCGCCCGCGCCCGACCGGAAGAGCGCGGCGACCTCGTGGCTGCCGCCGCGGCGCGGATCGCCCCCGGCGCCGCTGTCACGGCGAGCCAGTGGCAAGACCCTGAGGATTTCTCCGGTCCGTTTCGCATCTCGACGGCGGTGGTTGCGGACGGATTCGCACTGGGCGACAACAAACATCGCTTTGTCCGCCTGCCGGTGTTGCGCATGATCTTCTCGGACGCGGCCGTCGGCGATGTTCTCGGCGTGATGGAGCCCGAGTCACGAAAGCACCCGCTGCGAATGCGATCCACGCGGCGGATGGAGTTTCGCGAGAAGCTGACGCTGCCGGCGGGGTGGCGCGTCGCGGCCTTGCCGCCGCCCAGGCAGATCGAAGGGCCTGCGGCGAGCCTGAGCTTCTCTGTCGAGCAGACGGAGGGCGGCTTGTCGCTTCAGTGCCGGGTTGACGTGAAGAAGCACCGCGTGCCGCCGGAGGAACTCGCGAATCTGCGAGAAGCGCTCAAGGTGCTCGAAGAAATCGCGGAGAAGCCGCTGGTGTGCGAATTGGCGGAGCAGCGCGTGCAGGGCGCGCCGTAGCTTCGCCGCGGCGTCCATGGATTGTAGCGATCGACGCGGACGGGGCCTTACCGGAATGGGCCTCCGGGCAGACGGCGGGTGTGTCCCTTCGCGGCGGCGCGATAACTTGGCGGCGCAGAGACTCGCTCAGCGTGTCTGGCGCCCCGCCCCGGCGACGACAGATCGCGACGATCGGTTGTCGTTGACTTGCGCGGCGCGATGCGGCATACTCAGGAATCGGTTCCGATTGTCCATCGCTGCGATCCGCCGGGGCGAGACCGGGGCGGGGCGAATCGCGCGTCGCGGCCGACTTCATGCGGCATGAGACTTTTCGTAGCGGCGTGGGCACACGTGGGGCCCGGCCGTTGCGTATCACGTTGACACGGCAAGGGAGAGAGAATGTCGAACTGGAAGTTCATACACCGACGGCTCGCGCCGGTGGCAGCCATGCTGCTCGGCGTCGGCAGCGTCGCGCTGGCGGCCGACACCCCTGAAGTCGAGCCGAACGAGACCAAGGCCCAGGCCACGCCAGTCGCCGCGCCGCTGGCTCCGCTGGACACCCTGAGCGGTTCGACCACCGGTTCCTCGACAACGGTTCCTGGCGACGCATCGGCGGATACGTTTCTGGTTCAGACTGCGGCGGCCCCGCTGGGTATCTACCGGCACCGCCTGGTGCTCTCCTCGGACACGCTGTTTCACAGCGCGACCATTCGCGGTCTGAATCAGACCGCGGGTGTGCCGGGAACGACCGACTCGACCGCGCAGACCAACTCGTCGACCACCACGCCGCCGCGTTTCGTGCAGTGGTACGGTTTCGGCAAGCAGGAGCAGTTGTACTACCGGGTCACGGGCACCTCGACCACCACGTCGCCGTACCTGGCGACGCACGAGGTCGAAGAAATCCTCGCCACTGACATCGGCAACTTCATCTCGGGCCAGATCGTGATCACCACGCTCGGCCAGGGCCACTCGAGCGACACCGACCTGTGGCTCTACGACGAAAACCTGAACGCGATCGTCGATGCCGGCAACGATGACGAGTCCGTCGCCGGCGGCGGCACTGGCGCCACGCTTCAGAGCCGGCTGGTTCGCACGCTGACACCCGGGACGTACTACCTGGCGATCACCAACTTCAACTTTGCCAACAACCTTGGCAGCCCGGCGGATGATGACTTCCGCACCGGCACCGTGCTGGACTTCCCGGATGCCGCGATCAACTCCAGCACCACCACGGGGATCAACGTCACGTTCACGATTTCAGACGAGTTCACCAACTCGCAGCAGGTTCCGGGAACCAAGACCGAGCCGTTCCAGGTTCTCTGGTTCAAGTTCCAACTGGCCGCCCCGGCCCCGTTCGGCGCCTGCTGCCTGAGCGACGGAACCTGCCTCGAGAACCAGTCGGCGGCCGACTGCGCGACCGCCGGCGGCGCCTACCGCGGCGACGGCACGGACTGCACGCCGAACTTCTGCATCGGCGCCTGCTGCCTGGATGACGGGACGTGCGTCGAGACGACCGCGACGAACTGCGCCTCGCTGAGCGGCGATTATCGCGGCGACGGCACCAACTGCGGCAGCGCCAATTGCCCGCCGGCCGGCGCCTGCTGCCTGAGCGACGGCACCTGCCAGAATGTGACCGCGGCGCGCTGCGGCGAGCTGGGCGGCAACTTCCGCGGCACCGGGACCGACTGCGGCAGCACGGTCTGCACCGGCGCCTGCTGCCTGCCCGATGACACCTGCGTCGCCGATCAGTCGCCGGATCAGTGCGCGACGCTCGGCGGTCTGTTCCGCGGCGTCGGTTCGGCCTGCGGCAATTGCGACGACATCGTCGATCAGGAACCCAACGACAACAAGGGTCAGGCGCAGGACGCGCCGATGGGGGCCGGCGGCCGCATCACCGGAACCTCGACCGGCTCATCGACCGTCACGCCGGGCAACGCTTCGGCCGACTACTTCAAGGTGACGACGGCGGCCGCGCCGCTCGGCATCTACCGCCACCGACTGATCAGCACCGGCGGCACCGTGAACGGCGCCACGCTGCGCGGTCTGACGCAGACCGCGGGCGTCCCGAACGCCGGCACCGACGCCACGTTCCAGACCGCATCGGCGACCAGCACGCCGCCGCGGCACGTGCAGTGGTACGGCTTCGGCAAGCAGGAGATGATCTATTTCCGCGTGACGGGCTTGTCGACGACGACCGCGCCGTACGAGTTCACGCTGGAGACCGTTCCCGTGACGCCGACGGCGGTGCCCGGTACGTTCATCCCCGGCGAGATCACGATCACGACCGTCGGTCAGGGTCACTCGAATGACACCGATCTGTGGGTTTACGACTCGAATCTGAACGCGATCGTCGACGCGGGCAATGACGACGAGTCGGTGGCCGGCGGCGGCACGGGCACGACGCTGCAGAGCATTCTGCGGCGCAACTATGCCGCGGGTCTGTACTACATCTCGATGAGCGACTTCAACAACGCCAACAACCTCGGCAGCCCGCCGGACGACGACTTCCGCACCGGCACGCTGCTCGACTTCCCCGATGCGAACGCCAACGGCGACACCAACGCGGCGGGGTTGAACGTGACGTTCTCGATCATCGACGGTGCAGGCGCTGTGCAGGTGCCGGCGCTCTTCGCCGAGGGCGACTTCGAGAACATGTGGTTCAGCTTCCAGGTCGGCAACCCCTGCCCGGGCGAGCGCGGCGACACCAACTGCGACGGCAATATCGATTTCTTCGACATTGATCCGTTCCTGCTGGCGCTGTTCGATCTGCCCGCGTACCAGGCGACGTTCTGCGGCGGCTCGACCTGCGCGGCGGACATCGACTGCACGGGCCAGGTCGACTTCTTCGACATCGACCCGTTCCTGGCGTGCCTGTTCGACGTGAACGGCTGCCCGGCCTGCCCGTAAGCAGCGCCGTGCCGCGGGCTGTGTAACGCCTGCGTAGTGAGGTCTCGTGCGGCAGGCCGGCGGAGCGATCCGTCGGCCTGCCTCTTCTTTGCGCGGCCGTGCGCGCGTCGCGCGTTCGTATAATTCGGACGATGTCGAATCCACCCGACCCCCGCATCGCGCGGCTGCGCGAGAAGATCGCGCACTTTCCGCAGACGCCCGGCGTCTATCTGATGAAAGACGCCGCCGGGACGGTGCTCTACGTCGGCAAGGCCGCGAGCCTGCGGGCCCGCGTCGCCAGCTACTTCCAGGACGCCGCCGACCTGTTGAGCACGCGCGGTCCGGACATCGCCCACATGGCGGCGCGGGTCGAGGACATCGACTTCCTCGATTGCGAGACCGAAGTCGACGCGCTGCTGACCGAAAACCGGCTCATCAAGGACATCCAGCCGCCCTTCAACGCGCGGCTGAAGGACGACAAGAGCTTCCCGTATCTCGAAATCACGATGCGCGACGACTTCCCGGCGGTGTACGTCACGCGGCAGCCGCGCTTGAAGGGCAGCAAGCTCTACGGCCCGTTCACCAGCGCCGCCGGCGTGCGCGACGCGGTGAACGCACTGCAGCGCATCTTCCGCTTTCGCACCTGCGAACTGGAGATTCGCGCCGATGACCCGCAGCGGCGCTTCTTCCGCCCGTGCCTGCTGCACGCCATCAAGCAATGCACCGCGCCGTGCGCCGACCTGGTCGGCGCCGATGCATATGGTCAGGACATCAAGCGCCTCGTGCAGCTGCTGAACTCCAAGCGCAGCGTGCTGCTGCGGCAGATGGAGCGCGAGATGAAGGAGGCCGCGGAGGCCAAGCGCTACGAAGACGCGGCGGTGCTGCGCGATCGGATGAAGGCGATCCAGGCGCTGTCGCTTTCCGGCTCGGTCGACGAAGACGTGCAGCCGGAAGTGTTTTACATCGATCCATCCGCCGGGCTCGACAGGCTGCAGGCCCTGCTCGAACTGCCCGAGCGCCCGCGAATCATCGAGGGCATCGACATCGCGACGCTTCAGGGCGACGAATCGGTCGGCTCGCTGGTGTGTTTCATCGACGGCCGTCCGTTCAAGGCCGGTTATCGCCGCTTTCGCATCCGCAGCGTCGCCGGCGTCGACGATTACGCGATGATCCGAGAGGTCGTAGCCCGCCGCTACCGTCATGCCGCCGCGTCCGAGGAGCTCTTTCCCGACGTCATCCTGATCGACGGCGGTCTGGGACAGTTGCACGCGGCGATGGAAGCCTTCGAGGGGCTGCGGGCCGCGACGGAGACGGACGGCGGAACGGGCGTTCGGCCGGCGATGGTCGTGTCGCTGGCCAAGCGCGAGGAGCTGATTTACGTGCAGGCCCGCAGCGCGCCGCTCAAGCTCGCGCGGAACAACGAGGCGCTGCGGCTGCTGCAGCAGATTCGCGATGAGGCGCACCGCTTCGCGCAGCACTATCACCACGTTCTGCGGCGCAAGCGCACGTTCGAGGCCGACGTGGCCGCGGGCCGCCGGCCGCCGCGCAAGAAGGCCGCGCGCGACCAGCCGCGCCGCCGAGACGATGCGGATCCGCGCCAGGCCTGACGCCGCCCGGCGAGCAGCCGGCGCAGGCGGGCGGTGGGGGAGTCAACGGCGGGCGCGGCATGCGCGCGGTCGCGTGTTGCTGCGGGGCGGGCATGCGGCCCGGCGGTGCGAAATCCGACTGCTCCGAATGCACGCGCGCCCGCCGCTTGCTACCATCGCCGCCGATGCGAATGTCCGCCGTCTGGGTCGCGGTTGCCGGCATGGTCTTGCCGGGAGTTGTGCTCGCGCCGGTCTGGCCGCTGAGCGGGCTGGGGGCGGGCGAAGACGACATCATTTATTACTGGCCGCAGCGGCTGTTTTTGCACGACTGCGTGAACGCCGGATACTGGCCGTGGCTAAACCCGTTCACGGGCATGGGGCGGCCGATTCTGGCGGACACGCAGGCGTCATACCTGTATCCCCCGACGTGGCTCTTCATCCCGCTGCCGGTCGAGACGGCGTATCCGCTGGTGTTGTGGGGGCATTACTCGCTGGCGTTCTGGGGGATGTACCGGCTGCTGCGCGCGCGGCGGCTCGGCGCGTGTGCGGCCGTCTTCGGCGGCATCGCGTTTGCATTCTGCGGGTTCATGCTCGCGCATCGCGTGCATTACGCCATGCAGGCGTCGGCGGCGTGGTTGCCGTGGGTTTTCTGGCGGGTGTCGCGCTATCGCGCGGCGGGGGGCGCCGGGCGGCTGCTGGCCGCCGGGGCGGTGATCGCGGCCCAGTGCCTGTCCGGGCACGTGCAGATCGCCGCTCTCGCGGCGCTCGGTACGTTCGTTTGGCTGCTGGCCGAGCATGGCGTCGGCGGGGCGCGGCTGGTGCGGTGGGGCGCGGCGTGGGTATGCGGCGCGGCGATCGCCGGGGTACAGGCCGTGCCGACGGTCGCGTACCTGGTCGAGTGCACGCGGGTGCATCGCAGCTACTGGGATTTTGTCGAGAACTCGTGGAACCCGGTGTCGGCAGTGGGCTGGGTATTGCCGATGGTGCTGGGGACGCGCGTGCCGAATCTCTACGGGGACGCCTACTGGGGGCCGTCGCACCAGGTGGAGCAGTTTGCGTATCCCGGCTTGCTGTGTCTGCTGCTCGCGGCGCTCTCGCTGCGGGTGGGCTGGCGCGCAGACGCGGCGCGGCGCGGGTGGGTCGTGCTGCTGGGCGTCGCGCTGCTGGCCGCGCTCGGGAAGTACGGGCCGGTCTGCCCGCTGCTGTACTGGATTCCGGGCAGCAACACCTTTCGCGTGCCGGCGCGGGCGCTGCTGCTCTGCAACCTGGCGGCCGCGGCGCTGGCGGCGCTGGCCATTCATGATCTGGCGGCGGCGCTGTCGCCGCGGCGGGCGCGGCTGCGGGCAAAACTCCTCGACATGGCGCGACGGCCGCTGGCGGTGGGGATCGGAATCGTGCTAGGTCTGACTGCGCTGCTTCTGGTCGGGCTGCCGCTGGTTGCGGCGGAGCAGCGCGGGGCGGCGCTGGCTTCGCTGCTTCCCTGGCGGCCGATGGTGTGGGCGCCGGCCGCGCTTCTGATCGCGAGTCTCGCGCTGCTGCGGCTTGTGGCGCGGCGCTGGGAGTCGCCGCGCTGGTTGTGGGCGCTGCCGGCGCTGCTGGCGGCGGACCTGGGGCTGATCGGGTGGACGCTGGACGTGCCGTATGATCGCGAGGCGCGGGCGAATGTGCGCTCCGCGGCGGCCGCGGAGCCGTGGCTCGAGCGCGTGCGCGAGTCGCAGGGCCGCATCTGGGTGGCCACCGGGACGCACGGGGTCTATCACGATTCGCTCGCCAAGGGGGCGGCCAACAGCAATGTCCTGCTCGGAGTGCGCGGGTTGACCGACTATAGCCCGCTGCAACCGCTGGCGATGCACAGGTTCTTCGCGTTTACGACGTGGGGTGTCACGGATCGCGCCGCCGCGCTGCTGCAACAAACGGATTGGATGCGGCTGTGCAACGTCGAATGGGTGCTCGTCTGCGACAGCGTGCTGCCGTCGCCCGTGGGGGGGGCGTTAGAACTGACCACGCCGCAGGGCTGGCGGCTGTATCGCAACGAGCTGGCCGCGGGCTTCGGCGTATTCGTCGAACCCGGCGTCACGGGGGCGATTCGCACGGAAGAGATCGCGCCGTATCGCTGGCGCATGCACGTGGACACGTTCGACGGCGGCGATGCGCCCGGCCGCGCGATTCGGGTGTCGCTGGCCGCGGCGCATGTGCCGGGGTGGGTGGCGCGGGTGGACGGGCGGGTTGCGGCGATCAGCAGTACGCCGGTTGGAACGATGGCCGTGGACGTGCCGGCGGGCCGCGCGGTCGAGATCGAGTGGAGCTATTTTCCGCCCGGGCTGTGGGCTGGAGCGGCGCTGACGGGCTTTTCCTTGGCGGCGCTCGGGATTGCGGCGGTTTGGGAGCGGAGAGCGATGCGCGAATAGCGAATGGCGAATAGCGAATAGCGGATGGCGAATAGCGAATAGCGAATTGCGAATAGCGAATGGCGAGCAGAGAGTGGCGCTATCCGCGACGCTGGGGGGCATCAAACAGAAAGTCCGCCGTGGGCGTCTCGCGATTGATGGCGGCGCGGCGGGCGGTTGCGCCCGCCGGCGGCGGATGGGTCGCGATCAGGCGGCCGGCCAGCGGAGCTCGAAGGTGCAGCCGCGGCCCTCGTTCTGGCGGGCGCGGAGCGCGGCGCCGCTTTCGTGCACAATCCGCCGGCAGCAGGCGAGCCCGAGTCCGATGTGTCGCCAGTCGTCCGCATGGTCATCGGGCGCGGCGGCCAGGAAGGGGTTCACCTGGCATTCGATGCGGTCCGGCGTCATGCCCACGCCGGTGTCGCGGACCTCGATCAGCGCGACGCCGTTGTCGCGGCGGGCGCGGAGCGTGAGGATGCCGCCGGTGTCTTTCATGGCGGTGCGGGCGTTCAGGATCAGATTGAGGAGCACCTGCTCGAACAGCACGCGGCGGGCGGAGACGCACAGGTCGGGTTCGATGGTCACCGAGGTCTCGACGCGTTCGCGGCCGGCGGCGCGCGCGATGGTCAGGGCTTCGTCGACGGCGTCGGCGACGCGGAAGCGGGACGCCTCAGCCGCGGAGGAGCCGGAGAATGACAGAAGGTGTTTCATGATCTCGATCACCTTCTGCGAACTGGCGGCGACGCGCTCGAGCGCCTGGCGCAGGTCCGCGCCCTCCCCGCGGCCGAGTTCGTAATGCGCGCGGGTCACGATCGGGGACATGAGGTTGTTGATCTCATGGGCGATGATGGCGGCGCGCGACCCCAGCAGCGCGAGGCGCTGAAGCGCCGCGTTCTCGTCAATCAGATTGGACAGCAGCGCGGCCGTGGCGGCATCGGCGACGACCGGCGTGTCGCGTCCGCATTCGACAAAGGTCGGATTGGCCACAGGCGCGCGACTTGACATGGCCTGCATGGCGGCTCCTCGTCTGGTCGTTTTTCCGGCGCACCGTCACAACCGGCGCCGGCCGCTCAGAAACCACCAACGCACCCGGGCGGAGAATACGCAGGATTCGCCGATCCTGTCAACAAGAATCCGTAGTGATGCTACATTCCCCGGTATGCATAAAATGCTCTAGATTGCGGACATTTCCGATTTTCCGAAGCGGGTTTAAGCGTTCCTTACATTTCAGCAATGAAAGACCGGCGATGGCGGCGACGCGCTTCAGTTCGGCGCGCGGCCGCTTTCGGATTTGGGGGGGCGATTCATCAGCTCGGTGATGGCGGCCAGGGGCGGTTTGTCCTCAAAGAGAACTTCATAAACCGCTCGCGTAATGGGCATGTCCACCTCGACGCGCCCGGCCAGACCCAGTACGGCCTGCGTCGTCGGGATGCCCTCAATCACCGAAACGCTCTCGCGCACGACTTGCGCCGGCGGCACGCCCGCGCCGATCCGCTGCCCGGCCGACCGGTTGCGCCCGTGCGGCGACACGCACGTCGTCACCAGGTCGCCGATGCCGGCCAGGCCCACGAACGTCTCCGGCCGGGCCCCAAACGCCGTCCCCAGCCGCGTGATTTCGACCAGGCCGCGCGTGATCAGGGCCGCCTTGGCGTTGTCGCCGGCGCTCAGGCCGTCGAGGATGCCGGCCGCCAGAGCGATCACGTTCTTCACCGCCCCGGACAGCTCGACGCCCAGCAGGTCGGAGTTGGTGTAGACCCGGAACCAGGACGTGGAGAAGACGCTCTGCATGAACGCCGCCACCTGCGGCGACTGGCTGGCCACCACGACCGTGGCGGGCAGGCAGCGCGCCAGCTCCGCCGCGATGCACGGCCCCGACAGCACGGCGATGGCGTTGTTCGGCACGTATTCCGCGATGATCTCGCTGGGGCGGCGCACCGTATGCAGCTCCAGGCCCTTGGTGACGCTGCACAGCGGCGCATCGGGCGGCACAAGCGCCCCGTAGCGCTGCCAGACGCCGCGAAGGTGCTGACAGGGGATGGCCGAGACGACCAGCTCCGTGTTGGCGAACGCCGCCGGCGCGTCCGCCGTCGGTACGATGCGGTCGGCGAAGCGCAGGCCGGCCAGGTAGCGGCGGTTCTCGCGGGCGACGAGCAACTCCTGAGCCCGCGCGCTACTCTGCGTCAGCATCGCGACGTGCACGTCGGCGCTGGCCAGCAGTTGGGCGGTCACCGTCGCCATCGCACCGCTGCCCACCACCGTCGCTTTCGTGATCATTCCGCCGGACTCCCGGGCTGCGGGTTGAAAAGCCGCGACACCAGGCCGCCAAGCGCCGGCCACGGCGGCGCGAGCGACGCGACGCGCCGCGCGGTCAAGAACACCAGATGGGCCTCGCAGACCGGGCGGGCGAGCAGGGATTCGATCGCAGCCGCGTATGCGCCGATCTGCGTCTGGTACAGCTCCGTGCGCTGTGCCAGCGTTGGTTCCGAGTCGATGCGGTCGGTCTTGTAATCGAGGATAACGTATCCGGCGGCGCAGTCGAACAGGCAGTCGATCACGCCGCGCGTCAGAATGTGGTCGTCGCCGCCCGCCGGGAGCGCGCAGACGAACGCCAGCTCGCGCCGCGCCGTGTTTGCGGCGGCGACCAGTCGCCCGGCCAGGGGCTGTCGTCCGAACCAGGCGACGTCGTCCAGGGGGATGCACTCGGCCTCCGCCGCGGTGAGTTTCCCGGCGTCGCGCAGACGGGCGATCTCGTCGGCCAGCGCCGCCGGCGATGCGAGCGCGGCGAGGTCGGCCAGTTCGAGAAAGCGGTGCGTGGCGGTGCCGAGCGCACGCGGATCGACAACTCGCCCGCGTTCCGCGGCCGGGGCGATGCAGCGGGGCGGCGCCAGCGCGATTTCGGCGGGGTGCAACACGGCGGCAACGTCGGCTTCCGGATCGGCGGCGGCCAGCGACTTCAGGACGCTGACGGAGAGCACGCTGGGCAGTGCCTGTCGCTGCCGCTCGCTCGGGCCGGGGCCGCTTGCGCTGACGCACCGAACCGTGGCTTGCACCCAGTCGTCGACTGCGCTGCGGTCGGGCGCGGGTTCGACCGGCTCCGGCGGCCGCCGCGTGGGGGATGCGGGGGCGTCGGACGTGCGACGCACGGTTACTTGCGCCAGCCTCGCGCCGCTGTCCGTCGGGGCATCGAGCGCGGCCGCCGCGGCGCCGCCGAGCACCCAATCAAGCATGCTGGTCGCGGCCAGACGGGTGATTAGGGGCAACGCCGGCTGGGCGTCGCGCGGCGCGGCGCCGGCCGGCGGTGCGTGCGCGGTGCGCAGCGCGTCCCAGCAGCCCGGCGGCGCGTGTCCGCAAATGTAGAGCCGCTCGCGGGCGCGAGTGGCCGCCACGTACAGCAGGCGCAGGCCCTCGCCCAGTTCGCGCTCCGCGACCGCCGCGCGCACGCGCGGGCCGCACGCGGTTTGCAGCTCCGTCCCCCCGCGATAGTCGCGGAAGCGCAGCGACAGCCCCGCCTGCTCGTCGCATAGCAGGTCAGCCGCGAGCGTTCGCCGGTTGAAACGCGCGCCGCAGTTCAGCAGGAACACAAATGGGAACTCAAGCCCCTTCGCCTGGTGGATGGTCATGACGCGAACAGCTTGTTCGCTCGCCGCGATCGGCGCCTGCGGCTCGAAGTCCTCGCGCTGCAGCTCGTCGAGCTGCTCGACCAGCTCGGCGACGCCGCGCTGCCCCGCCTCGGCGAATTCAGCCACGTAGCGCTCGAACGCGCGCAGCGCCGCGACGCGCTGCGCGCCGCCCGGCATGCCCGCGGCGATCAGGAGCAGATCGGACTCGCGCAGGATGCGGCGGATCAGCTCCGGCAGCGACTCGCAGCGCGAGGCGTCCAGCCAACGATCGAGCCGGGCCAGGGCGGCGCGAACGCGGTCGCCGAGGGCGTCGCGCCGCGCGCGCGCTGCGACGAACACCGCGTCCGCCCAGGTTCCGTCTGGATCGGCGGCGCGCAGCGCGAGCAGCTCGCGTTCGTTCAGGCCCACCAGCGGGCTGCGCAGATACGCCGCCAGCTCGATGTCGCGGCGTCGCATCGCCAGCAGCGCCAGCACGTTCCGCACGTCCTGAACGACGATTTCGTCCAGCAACGCCTCGCGCCCCGCGGTCAGCGCCGGCAGCCCGGCCGCCCGCAGCACGCGGGCGACGCGCGGGGCGTTGCCCGCAGCGGCCCGAAGCAGGACTACGCAGTCCGAGAGCGCGGCGGGTCGCAGTTGCAGCCGGCCGTCCGCGGTGCGCTCGGGCACGCACGGCCCGAGATTCAGCAGCTCCCGGATATGGTCCACGGCCAACGTCGTTTCACGCTCGATGCGATCGTCAAGGCCCTTCGCCGCATCGTCGGTTTTCGCGGCTTCCTCTTCTGCGTCGCCGTCGTCGAGCTGCTCCAACACGTCGATGCGAATCCGCGGCGCCGTGTCGAGCGCCGGGTTCGCCAGTTCGTCGCGCGCGGCGGCCAGGTGCTCATCCGCCGGGAAGTCGGTGCCCCCCAGCTCCTGCGAAAGCAGCGCGGCGAAGAGACGATTGAAGCCGGCGACGAGCGGTGCGGCGCTGCGGAAATTGTCGGAAAGGTAAAGCACGCGGCCGATCGTCGGATCCTGCGAAAACCGATTGCGCAGCGCGGCGAACAGGCGCGGCTCCGCCCGGCGGAAGCCGTAGATGCTCTGCTTCACGTCGCCCACCATGAAGGCGTTGCCGGCGGCGCCCGGGGGTTCGCGCGAGACCAGCCGCAGCAGCTCCACCTGAACCGCGCTGGTGTCCTGGAACTCATCGATCAGGACGTGGCGATAGCGGTTGCGCAGTGCGAGGGCGATCGGCGTCGGCGTGCGGCGCTGCCCGCTGCCGGGTGTGCCGAGCAGATCAAGCGCCAGCCGCTGAATGTCGCCGAACTCGTAGGCGGCCCGCTGCGCCTTCTCCACGGCGAGACTGGTGTCGAGCCGCGTCTCGACTTCGAGCAGCGTCTGCACCAATTCCGCCACGGGGGCGGCGCCCGTCAGAATTCTCTCGACGTGCTCCGGCTTCCAGCGGCGCTTCAAACGGCCGTCGAGCCAGCGCTTCTTGACGGTATCCAGCAGCGCGTCTCCGCCCGCGTCGAGCTTGAACGCGGCGATGGCCGAGACGATCTCGCGAAGCCGCGCGGCGTCGGCCAGCGCGGCCGCCCAGTCACGCGCCTGCGCGCCATACGCGCTCAGGCCCGTCGCAGTCGCACCGCGAGCCGTCAACAGCCCGGCCTGATGGAACTGAAACTCGCACTCGGTTTGCAGCGCCGCGGCCAGCTCGGCAGCAGCGCGTGCGTCCTGCGCGGGCGAACCCGGCGCGTAGCGCTGCCGCTGCGCTGCGAACCACGCCCCGGGGTTTACAAGCTGTTCGCGAAAGCGATTGAGGCGGTCCGCCGTCTCGGCGAACCAGGCGTCGTTGACGCCGGGCAGCCGCGCGGTCCAGCGCTGCACCGCGGTGAAGAGATCGGGCTGCTCGCTCTGCTGTGGCCGGCGGATGTCGTCGATCAGCCGTTCGCGCTGCCGGGCGCGCAGCAGCGCGGCGTCGGCTGGGGCGAGCACGGCGAACGCGGGATCGACGCCCAGCTCCGCGAAGTGCTCGCGCACGAGCCGGCCGCACCAGGCGTCCAGCGTACCGATGTCGGCGCTGTCGAGGAGCGCCTCCTGTCGCCGCAGGTGGGCCGCGAGCGGCGGATCGCGCGCGTCCTGCGCGGCGGCGCGGAGCATGCGTGCGGTGCGCGTGCGCAATTCCGCCGCGGCGGCGCGTGTGAACGTGACGACGAGCAGGCGATTCACCGGGCACGGATCGTGCGGATCGGCGATCAGCGCCGCGACGCGCCGCGCGAGCACCTCGGTCTTTCCCGAACCGGCCGAAGCACTCAAAAGCAGCGTCGTCCCGCGCTGCGTGATCGCCTGGTGTTGCTGCGCGGTGAGCTTCACTCGCCGTCCCCCTCGTCGCCGCCGGACAGTCGCGGCAGGAGCGCTTCCGCGGCGCGCACGGCATTGAGCGGCCGCTCGAAGCGACAGATCGGCCTGAAGCTGCAAGTGCCGCATGCGAGCGTGCGATTCTCGACCAGCGGCGATGGGGACACCTCGCCGCCGGCGATGCCGCGCGCCGCCTGGACGAGGATTTCTCGCGTCTGCTGCAGCAAGTCGTCGATCCGCTCCTGTTCGACGACGCCGCAGCGCCGGTCGAACCCCGTGCGCGTGCGCGTGATGTTGGCGATGGGCGAGTACTTTGTCGCTGCGGGATCAAGCAGGTCTACGGCGGGCCGGCTGACGATCCCGGTCGGGCGATAGGCGTGAAGGCGCAGGTCTGCGGGCGGCGCCGTGGCGACGTACCGGGGCGGATCGGCCTTGAAATCGGGGAAGAGCGGCGCGACCAGCACGCCGGCGGCGCGTCGCCGGCCGCGGCCGCGTGGGTTGACGGCCAGCAGATACGTGAGGAGTTGCAGCCACTGGCCGATCAGTACGCCGCCGGGTCGCGTCGGGCTGGTCTTGTAATCATAGACGAGCTGCCAGCGCACTCCGTCATGCTCGACCACGTCCAATCGATCGATCTGACCGTGGATGACGATCAGCCGGCGGTCGTCGGTGATGATCCGCAGGGGCGCGAGCGGCGCGCCGCGCGCGGCGGCGAACGGCGCCTCGACCCTTAGCGGGCGAAACGCACCGCGACGCCAGCGCTCGGCGTGAACCAGCAGCACTTCGCGCACGAACGGGTCCAGCAGGTGCACACCGAGCGCCAGGTCGGCGCGGCGATCGGCGAAATCGGGCGTCTGGTCGCCGCGCCACTCGGAGATCGCGTCGTCGAGCCACGCGGTCCAGGTGGCGTCGTCGGTGGTCTTCAGGTCGCCGGCGCGCGCGACGGCTTTCCGCGTGACCGCCGCGAGCAGCGTGTGTGCGATTTCGCCCAGGTCCCAGCGGAGTGGGCGCGTGTGGACGGCGCTTCGCACGCTCAGACGCCGCGCCGCGAAGTGCTTGAACGGGCAGCGCAGAAAGTCTTCGATTTCGGTCGGCGTGCCGCTCCACAGCCGAATCGTCGTGCGGTCGCTCGGCGGCGGTTCCAGCGGCGCGGGTGCGTTGCTGTAGTTCTCGCCGCGCAGCAGGTCGTCGAGAGTCGCGGCGTGCGGCCCGCCGGCTAGCGCCTCGCGCACGCGGCGGCAGGCGGCCGCCCGCGCGACGCGCGCACCCGCGGCGTCCGGTTCGTCCTGTGCACCAAGGTAGGCGCGGGCGAACTCGCGCAGCGTCGCCGGCGGCGCGGCGGCATCCGCATCCGCCGGGAGCAGATCGGGGACCGCGGCGAGCACCTCGTCCAGCAGCGGCGACGGCGCGAGCGGCTCGCCCGCGTCGTCGGCCCGCGCGTAGCTGATCGTCAGCGACTGCGACGGGCGGGTCATGGCGATGTAGGCCAGCAGCCGCTCGCCGAAGACGTCTTCCTGGCGCGGCGTCAGTGCGTCGATTCCCGCGGCGACGGCCTGCTCGCGATCGGCGCGGGAGAGCACCTCGTCGTCCGCCGGCGGCCGCGGGAACACTCCCTCGTTGAACGCCAGCAGCCACGCGTGCCGCACGTCGGGATGGCGGCTGCGTTCGATCGAGGTGACCAGCACCTGGTCGAGCCGGGGCGGAGTGAGCCCCAGCGTCGCGTCGCGAAGCGTGCCCACGAGCACGGCGGCGAACTCGCGGGCGCTCAGTCGCACGTCGCTGAGCAGGTCTGCGGCGGTGTCGAGCGCGGTGCGGACCGCTTCCCATGCCTGTCCGTGCGTCTGCGCCGCCTCCCAGTCGCCGGCGGCCTGCGCAGATTCGACCCAGCGCGCGAGCGTCGTGCGAACATCGAGTGCTTCCAGCGCACGCGCCACGCGCTGCGACCAGGCCGCACCGGCGGCGCCGCCATCTACCGGCGAAAAGAAGGGAGCGAGCGCCGCGGCGATGGACTGCCGCGCGTGCTGTGCCGCCGCCGTCAGCCGCGGGCCGGACTCGCGCCGCGCAGTCGCCTCATCCGCGAAGTCCCAGCGATCGGCCAGCCAGCGCGCCAGTCCGCGGACGCGATGGGCAATGACGACCTCTTCGAGTCGCTCGGCGGCGTCGCGTGATAGCGGCAGCAGGCCGGTGCGCAGCAGCCGCCGATAGACCTCAACCGGTCCGTCCTCGAGCAATGCTTCGAAAAGCGCGTCGATCAGGCGGAACAGCGGATGGGCGCGCAGCGGCCTGCGGCGATCCAGAAAGTACGGGATTTCGTACTCGTCGAACACTTCGCTGATGCGCCCGGCGAGCGGCTCCAGGTCGCGGGTAATCAACGCGAAGTCGCGCCAGTTCAAAGGCCCGGACGCGGCCAGACGCTGCGCGCGAATGAAGCGCGCGGCGGCCCGCAGCTCTTCCAGCGGAGTGGCGCAGGAGAGCACGCGAACATCGCTCGCGGGCGAGGCCGGGGGCGCGACGCTGGCGGGCGGCGATGCGGCGGCCGTCGGAGCGTTCGCCGGCGCCACATCCGGCATCGCGAGATGCAGCTCCAGCCGGGCGAGCGCCGGCGCGGACACGAACCGCGGCAGCAGCGCCGGGGCCAGTTTCACCGGCGGCGCGCAGGACACGCCGGCGGCGACCAGGTCGCTGCGCAGGCGGGCGTAGGTCTGCTGCGTGCGGCGAAACAGGCGAAGAGAGTCGGTCGCGGTGGTGTCGCCGCCGCCGGGCGCTACGATCGGCACCGGCTGCGCCGGTTCGAGCAGCAGCGTGATCGTGAGCGCATCCGCGACGCCGGCCAGTGCGACGAGCGTTGCAAGTTCCTGGCCCGTAAACCCCGCGAAGCCGTCGACCCAGATTCGGGCGCCGCGCAGCCACGTCGCCCGGTGCAGCGCATCGCGCATGCGCGCGGGGCGCTGCAGCACGTCGATGCGGTCGCCCAGCGCCGTCGTATAGGCGGCGTAGGCATCATCGACCGCAGCGAGCCGCGCGGCGGTAGCCTCGTCGATCTCTTCCGTCGCCGCAGCGGACCGCAGCCGTCCCACGGGCACGTTCTCGCGGATCAGCGTTTCGATCAGGCGCGCCAGCCCGCGGTGAAAGCCGGGCAGCGTCGCCGCCCGCGCGAACGCCGGAAGCGGCGCGGGCATGCGCGCGAGCACGCTTTTCACCAGCATCTGTCGGGCGGCCGCATCGACTTCCGCGAGGGGCGCGCCCACGCTGGCGAGCACCCGGCGGCTCAGGCGGGAGAAGCTGAGCACCTCGGCCCGCAAAAATCCGCGGCGAACGCTGCCCAGCGCCAAGGCCCGCTCCATCTGAAAGCTGGCCTGCTCGGGGACGAGCAGGATCGCCGGCGCGCTGCGGTCTTCGTGGCGGAGTTCATCGAGGATGGCCTGAAGGCAGTAGTGCGTCTTGCCGCTGCCCGCGCGTCCGAGAACGAATGTGACCGGCATAGTGCGGGGCCTCGTGCCGACGCCGCGGCCAGCGCCGCCGCGTACGCCGCACATCATCGCGAAACTGCGCCGCGGCTTCCAGCGCGCAATCACGCTACAGCGCCTGCTGCCACGTAACGCTCGGATTGCGACGCCAGCGGGTAAGATGGGGGGCGTGTCCGAATCGTACGCGCCACGCTGGAGGGTTGCGGTGATGTTTCGTCCGGTTGCACTGCTGACGGCGTTCCTGATTGCGATTCCGGCGGCCCGGGCCGGGGCGAATGATCCGCCCAACACACCGACGATCACCGAGCCGGCGAACAGCGGGCAGATCGTCTTTCCATCCGACGTTCACATGGAGTGCGCCCCGTTTGCGGATCCCAACCCCGGCGACGAGCACGCCTGCACCGACTGGGAAATCTGGACGATCAGTCCGTCGGAGCGGGTCTGGTTCACCGCGTGCATCGGGGGCGTGGAGCGGCTGCACACGCACCTGGGCGACGGCGTCTTCCAGGCGTCGCATGCCGGACGCAGCGAGCTGTTCTTCGACACCGACTATCTGCTGCGCGTGCGACACCGCGACAGCAGCGGCGATCCGGCGACCGAGTGGAGCGCGTACGCGTCGCGGCCGTTTCGCACCGCGCCGCAGACGCAGACCTTTCCGCTGAGCATCGACGACGTGGTTGAGCCGCCGCCGCCGACCTGGCGCACGCCGCAGGGCAGCGACCTGATCCTGCCGGCCGCCGCAGTGCAGCCGTCGCTGCGGCTCGAATCGTCGGCGGGCGAGTTGCTGCTGGAGTTCCGCGGGCAGAACGGCGGCAGCAATCAGCGCATCAATCCGGCGGCGCTGAGTGTGCACACACCTGTTCGCGTGCGGGTGTCGGCGGGCAGCCTGGCTGCGCCGCTGGTGCTGCCGATCAGCGACCTGGTCTTTACCGATGACGAGGGGCAGCCGCAGACGATCTATCTGCCGGCGATGAGCGTGAGCGCCGGGGCGGATCGTTTCTTCTGGGTCGCCACGTCGGGCGCGACATACGCCGGGGCGGCGGCTCAGAGCACGCCGGAGTTCGGCCAGTTGGAGCGCGGCGCGCCGGTTCCGTGGTCGCCGCGGCAGCCGGGGTACCGCATCGAGGTCGTCGCGACGGGGTTCAAGCTGCCGGTAAACATCGCGTTTGTGCCGAACCCGGGAGCGGCGCCGAATAGTCCGCAGTTTTACGTCACGGAGCTCTATGGGGCGATCAAGGTTGTGACGCGCAGCGGCGAAGTGCGCGATTACGCGACGAACCTGCTGAACTACGATCCCGGTGGGGCGTTTCCGGGCTCCGGCGAGCAGGGGCTGACCGGCATCGTCGTCGACCCCGCCACCGGCGACGTGTATGCGGGCATGCTCTATTCGTCCAACCCGCCGTCCGGCCCGGCCTATCCCAAGGTTGATCGCTTCACCAGCACTGACGGCGGGCTGACCGCGGCGACGCGCACGACGATTCTGAACATGACCGGCGAGACGCAGGGCCAGTCTCACCAGATCTCGAATCTCTCGATCGGGCCGGACGGCAAGCTGTACGTACACATGGGCGACGGCTTCAACGCGTCAACCGCGCAGAACCTGAGCAGCTATCGCGGCAAGATTCTGCGGCTGAACCTGAGCGGCAGCGCGCCGACCGACAACCCGTTCTACAACGGCGCGCCGATCAATTCCCGCGACTATGTGTTCGCGTACGGTCTGCGAAATCCGTTCGGCGGCGCCTGGCGCGCGGCGGATGGCCTGCATTATGAGGTCGAGAACGGCCCGAGCGTGGACCGCTTCGCGAAGGTCGTGGCGGGGCGGAACTTCCTGTGGGACGGCTCGGACGCCAGCATGGCCAATTTCGCGATCTACAACTGGTCGCCCGCCACCGGTCCGGTGAATCTCGCGTTCGTGCAGCCGCAGACCTTCGGCGGCAGTCAGTTTCCGCCGGATAAGCAGGGCCACGCGTTCGTCAGCGAGTCGGGGCCGACGTGGGCGACCGGGCCGGTGGGCAACGGGAAGCGCATCAGCGAGTTCGTGCTCGACGCCGGAGGGAATCTCGTCAGCGGACCGACGCCGCTGATCGAGTACGTCGGCGCGGGCAAGGCGAGCTGCGTCGGCCTGGCGGCGGGGCCGGACGGGCTTTACTTCACAGACCTGTACAAGGATCAGGATTACGCCTCGCCGGTGGATCGCGGGGCGAACGTGCTGCGCGTGCGGTTCGTGGGCGCTGCCGACTTCACTGCGGATGTTACGAGCGGCCCCGCGCCGCTGGCGGTGCGATTCACCGACAGCTCGACGGTGGTGTCGCCGTCGGCGTGGCTCTGGGACTTCGGCGACGGCGCCACCAGCACGCAGCAGAACCCGCAGCACGTGTATTCGCAGGATGGCGCGTATGACGTGCAATTGAGTGTGACCGGTGCGAACGGCTTGATCACGACGCGGCGGTCGGCGTTCATTCGCGTCGGTGCGATTCCGCGGATCGCGCTGGTCGGCGGCAGCGAGCCGCCGAGCGGCTCCGATCAGGCGGTGGCGGATCATCTCAGCGCCGCGGGCTATGAGGTGACGGTGTACGACGATGAACCGGGCAATCGGCCCAGCGCGGCCGCGCTCGCGGCGTCGTCCGATCTGGTGATCGTGTCGTCGACGGTCAGCTCGGGCAACATCGCGGGCGAGTTCCGCACTGTCGGCGTGCCGCTGATCTTCTGGGAGCAGGCGCTGCTGCGAACCGACCGCGAAGCACTGGCGGATGGCGGCGCCGTGCTGGGTGGGGCGAGTTTTGTGGACGTCGTCGATAACTCGCACCCGATCACCGAGCACGTCCCCGCGGGGCCGCTGACGGTCTTCGCGCCGCCGGCGAACATGAGCGTCGGCGGGGGAACGATCGCGGGCAACGCGCGGGTGCTGGCGACCGCGCTGGGGCAGCCGGGCGCGCCGGCGATCCTGACCGCGGAGGCCGGCGCGGTGCTGCTGGGCGGATACGTGGCCCCGGCGCGGCGCGTGTTCCTGATGTTCGAGGACGCCAGCTTCCTGTCCGCGACGCACGACGCGGAGCACCTGCTGGAGCACGCGGTGTGCTGGGCGCGCGGCGCGGCGGCGCCCACGATCGCGACGCCGCCGGATTCCCAGGTCGCCATCCGCGGTGCGGCGCTCACCTTGACGGTGGAGGCCGGCGGCAGCGGTCCGCGGCGATATCAGTGGCGAAAGGACGGCGCGCCGATCTCGGGCGCGACCCAACCGCTGTACACGAACCCGAGCGTCACCGAGGCCGACGCGGGAGTGTACGACGTGCTCGTCAGCAACCCCTGCGGCGCGACGGCGAGCAGCGGCGCGACGGTGGCCGTGCGCACGCGCGGCGACGCGAACTGCGACGGCGCGATCGACTTCTTCGACATCGACGCGTTTCTGCTGGCGCTCTTCGACGCTCCGGCGTACGCCGCGGCCTATCCGCAGTGCAACAGCGGGCTGGCCGACCTGAACGCGGACTTGAGCATCGACTTCTTCGACATCGATCCGTTCATCGAGTGCTTGTTTACGCTGAACTGCCCGTAATCAGGCGGCGGGTCGGGAATGGCCGCCGGTCGGTCGAGCGAGCTGCAAGCGGGCGGCGCGCTTGCGAGTCTTCGCATGGCGTGGGCCTTCTGCCGGCCAGTTGCTCCTGCGAACCGCGCCCGCCGATTGGAGAGGCAAAGCACTTACAGGTCGACGCGGCGCAGGCGTCGGCCGGAAGCGAAAGTGATAAACCGGAAGAGCGCCGCGGGGTAGCGCGTCGCCGCGCTTAGTACGGCTTGTACTTATCGAGCCACTCGGGCTTCACTTCGGTCGTTTGCATCAAGGGCAGGATGTGAGGCTTGTCGAAGGGCGACAACTCATACAGAACCAGCGAAGCCAGTTCGCGGCGATGCAGGTGCATCTGGCTGCCGCAAGTCGCAGGCGGCTGCGACTCGCGCTCGATGCGGTCGACAAACACCAGCACCGGCTGATCATCCACCCGCGCCAGCAGCAGCGTCGTGTAGTTGCTGATGACCCAGGCATAATCCAGACCGAGCATCCGCACGTTCGGCGGCGGCGGCAGCATGATCATGCCGACGTCGAAGCGGCGATAGAACGTCACCGCCATTTCCGCTTCGTCTTTGCAGAGCCAGAGCTCCTTGAAGCCGCTCGCGACCTCGCGCTCGAAGGCCTGGACCATCGTCTCCTTCACCGAGGGCAGTTGGTACGGATCCGGCGGCTGGCTGTTCAGCTCGTTCCATTGCCACCAGCCGCCGACGGCCAGCAGAACCACGGCGGCGGCCGCCACGATCGGACGCCAAACCAGCCACGGCGAGCGGATGACCCGCGGTGGGGCGGCGCTGCGCTGGCCGCGCAGCCGCTCCAGAGACGGCGCGACCGGCGGCTTGAACAAGCGCCGCAGGGCGGCGTCGATCGACTGCTGCTGCGCCAGGGCCTCGCGGAGCGCAGGTTCCGCGCCGAGGCGGGCCTCGAACGCGGCCAGCGCGGCGCCGCTAAGGCGCCCGTCGCAGTAGGCGTCCAGCGCTTCGATGTCAGCGGGTGGCAGCGGCCTGTTCATTCGTTGCGCCAGTCTGTGTCCGGGCTCGCACCGGCGGGACCGTAGGCCGCGCTCAACCGTTCGCGCAAATATTGCCGCGCGCGGTGAACGTGGCTCATCGCGGTCCCCTCGGGGATGTTCAACAGGGCGGAGATATCCGCATACTCGAGTCCTTCAATCGTACGCAGCAGCAGGCAGGCCCGCGCCGTGTCGCTCACGCCGCGCAACGCGTTCATGATGCGATCGTCGAAATGCGTCTGGTCGGAAGGCATTTCGCCACGGGCTGAAATGTGCGGCGTCGCGCGCTCGACCGGATCGGGTGCGGCCGTCATGTCGCCCGCACCGGACTCGAGCGATGCCGCGCGGCGCTTGCGCTGTTTTCGATACTGGTTCAGGGCGACGAACCGCACCATCTGGCTCATCCACGCGGTGAAGTTCGTGCCGGGCTGGAACTGCGCGCGCTTGCCCAGCGCTGTCATCGCCGCATCCTGAACCGCGTCCTCAGCCAGGGCCGCATCGCCGATAATCCCGACGGCGATTAACCACAACTTTCGGTAGGCCCCGGACAACAGCGTCGCAAATTCCGCCTCCGCCAGCCCCGGCGTCGGAGCTTCTTCCGCGGGCCGGCGAGAGGTATCCACCTGCGACATGCTGCTGGGTCACCTTCAAATGTGTCCGGCCCGCGGCCGAATTGCAGGAAATCCACCGGCGGCGGATTTCCGGAGCCGCATCGCACCAAACACCCGGCAGTTACAAGTCGAACGCCGCGCGACCTTATCCCGACTGGCCCTCGGACGCACCCGCCGCGGGCATGGCGATCCGCGCCGCGGGCGACTTCATCCGCAACCGCTTCTGCGGGCCGACGATCCGGGCGATCTCCTCTGCCGACGCCCCGGAGTCCTCCGCGTAGTGGCGGGCGTCGTCCTGCGAGACCTCTTCCAACTCCAACTCGCCCTCGACCCAGGCCCGGCGGCCAACGGCGTCCAGCGGGATCAGCCGGCCATCGACCGGGCAGGTGAACTTCACGAACAGCGCCTCGGCGCTTTCCGGGGTCTCAGCTACCTTGATCCAGCAGCCCTTGGGCTGGCACACCTCGGTTACGACGCCACCGACCAGAATCTTCTTGCCGACGTAGGACTCCGGCGTTTTGACGACTTTCGCAACCGGAACGGCGGCGGAATCGGCCAGCGTGGTGCGCTCGCCGTACGACTGGTAGCGATTGGTCCCCGCGCACCCGCCGCTCAGCGCGATGCCGGCGGCCAGGAGCGAGCAAAAGACAAGATGGATGGTGGTTCGCATGATGCTCTCCAGATTCTCCGGGCGTGCGGCGAACCGCGCCACGTTCGCGCGCAGGCGTCCCTTGACAACGAGAGTATACGGGTGGGCATTGGCAACGAGAAGGTGCATCGCGTCGCGGGCGTGCTCCGACGCTGCACTGCGCGGTCGAGCCGGACGCGCCGGGGTGCATCTCGCGTTCGGTTCCGGCGCACCGGGTGGAGCGGGCATTCTGCCCGCGCCGGCCAGACAACCCCGTGCGGCGGGCAGGATGCCCGCCCCACCCTGCGAAATGCAACCGCTGGCGAGATGCACCCGGCGCTGCAAGCGGTCCGTGTTCGGCCTTGACCCGCATCGAATCCGACCGAAGATAGGATTTCTCAGGGGCCGCGAACTGTCGAATCATGCCGCCAAATCGACCGGTGACCGGGTCGTGCGGTTTGAGGCGCAGGTTCGGGAATCGCATCCGACCCCGACGGCGGAATCTAGTCGCGCCGCGCGGCACACGCGGCCGATGGCGCGAAAGCACCGTGCGAAAGAGGAACTTGTAGCATGCACGTAGCCCCGGTCACGCTCGCGGGACAGGCGGTGCGGATCGAGCCGCTGGCCCCCAGGCACGCGGCGGCGCTCTTCGCCGCACTGGCCGCGCCGGGATTGTGGACGTGGCTGCCGCGCGGTCCGCTCACCTCTCCGGCTGACGCCGCCGCGTTCATCGCAGCGGCGATCGCGGACTCGCCCGAGGGTCCGCAGTTGCCCTTTGCGCTGCTCGACGGCGGCAGCGGCGCGCTGGCGGGCACGACCCGCTACATGGACATCCGCCCGCCGCATCGCAGTCTGGAGATCGGCTGGACGATCGTGGGTCCGGAGCACCAGCGCACGGCGCTCAACACCGAGACGAAACTCCTGCTGATGCGCCACGCATTCGACACGCTGGGCGCGGTCCGCGTGCAGTTCAAGACCGATCACCGCAACGAGGCTTCGCAACGGGCGCTGGAACGGCTCGGCGCGACGCGCGAGGGCGTGCTGCGCTGCCATCGCCTGCGGCCCGACGGGACGCGGCGCGACTCGGTGTACTACAGCGTCATTGATCGCGAGTGGCCGGATGTGCGTCGGCGGCTGGAATGGTTGCTGACGCGCCGCGCGGGCGCCGCCTGTGCGACGCCGGACGAGATGGAGACAGGAGCCGCGACGACATGAATCGCCGTGCGGGTCCGATGCGGCGGAGCGCATCCGGGTTGTTCATCGTCGCGGCGCTCGCCGCCGCGCGCGGCGGCCATTTCGCATCCGCGGCGGAGCCTCTGGCGCACGCCGTGCGCCTGATCGCCGCGTATCCGAATGCGGCCGGCGGCTATGCCGTGCGGGCCGAAGCGCTACTGGCGCTCGGTCGTCCGGCGGAAGCGCTCGCGGACTTTCGCGCCGCCCTTGAGCGCGATCCGGGTGCGCGTGCCGCGCTGGCTGCATACGGCGAAGCGCTCTCCGCCGTCGGCCAGCACGTCGAGGCGGCGCGCGTGCTGCACGCGGCGCTGCGGCTCGATCCCTTTGACGCCGGCACGCGCGCCGCGCTGGCCGCGGCCGAGTTCGGGCTGGGGCACGAGCCGGCAGCGCTGGACGAGCTGGATTCGGCGCTCGGCCTCGACCCGGGGTGTCTCCCTGCGGTGACGATGCTGGCGCGCCATCACCAAAGCGCCGGTCGCCCGGATGACGCTGTCGCCGCAGCGCAGCGCGCCGCCGTGGCGCGTCCGCGCAGCGCCCCGCTGCACGCGCTGCTGGCGTCGATGCTCGACGAGGCCGGTCGCGGGGCCGAGGCGGAGTCGACCTTTCGCCGGGCAGTGGAGTTGGACGGCAACGACGCGCGGGCGCGCTACGGATTGGGCGTGGTGCTGTTCCGCCAGCGGAAGTATGACGCAGCGATCGAGCAGTATCAGGCGGCGATCGCGGTCGATCCGTCGCTCGCCAACTACTGGAATAACCTGGGATGCGCGCTCCTGGAGCTCAAACGCGATGGGGAGGCGGCCAGCGCCTTTCGCCGGGCGCTGGTGCTCGATCCGCGCGATGCGCTGGCCTGGAGCAACCTCGGGTCCGCGCAGGAGCGCAGCGGCGACCGTAAGGGCGCCATCGAGAGCTTTCAGAAGGCCGTGGCCATCGAGCCCGGCTATGCCCGGGCGCATCAGCGGCTGGCCCAGGCCATGATTGCCGCCGGCCGCTACGCCGATGCGTACGCTCACCTGAACAATGCCGCGGCGATGGTTGCGGCCGATCAGCGGCTGGGAATGGCCAACCTCGTCGCGCGGCTGCTGGCGGCGGCGCCGGTGGACACGCTCCGCAACGCGGCCCAGGCCCGTCGCATCGCCGAGAGCCTGGTGCGGCAGACGCAGGAGCAGTCGTTCGAGGCGTATGACACGCTGGCGATGGCCTGCGCCGAGGCCGGCGACTTCGACGCGGCGCTGCAGGCGATCGAACAGGCGCTGCGGCTGGTGGAGAAGTTCGAGTCGGCGACGTTGCGCGCCGAGCTCCAGGCCCGCCGCGAGCTGTATCGGCAGAAGAAACCGTATCGGCTCGCGGGGCAGTGATCTCGGCCAGCAACGCGCCGCCTTCGGCGCGGCTTCCGGGACCATTCGGTCGCCGCGAGGGCGCCGACCTTGGGGGTGCTTGTGAACTCTTTGGCTTCACTCGCTTTCGTGAGCGGCTCGCGAGATCCTTGGGCGGGCAGAATGCCCACCCCACCCCAAAGAGCCCTTTGGGCGGGCAGAATGCCCACCCCACCCCAAAGAGCCCTTTGGGCGGGCAGAATGCCCACCCCACCCCAAAGGACCCTTTGGGCGGGCGTTCTTCCCCCCCCGCGGCGCGCATGAACCGCTGACGAGGGTGACTGAAGCCAACAAGTCCACGAGCGCGGCGGCCCGTGCGCCTGCGGCGCAGAGTCGGCGCGGGAAACCCGCGGAGCCAGCCAGCGGAACGAGCGGGGGAGGAAGCGCAACCCGGATAGAAAATCGACCTACTCACCCCCAGAATTCAACGTCCCCGGCGGGATTCGAACCCACAACCTTCGGCTCCGGAGGCCGACGCTCTGTCCAATTGAGCTACAGGGACTGCGGCAAACTCGACTGTCTATGGTATCTGCGCGGGGCAGAGCGTCAAGCTGCACCGATCCGCGCCGCGGGGACGCAACAGGTCGTGAAGCACGGCGCACGCCATCGGAAGCCACGCCCGGGGCGTCACGCGGAAGAGCCGCCAGGCGCCGTCGGCCGCGACGATCAGGTGAAACGGCGGCCCCACGCCGGGCCAGAGGACTCCGCGAACATCCGCGCGACTGGGTTGCGGTGGACCGAAAACGTGAGAATGAAAATGTCCCAGCAGCCGCAGGCCACGGTCGCGAAGAATTCGCTCTGCGGCCGCCAGCGACAGGCCGTCCGCTTCGAAGGCGGCTGGTGATTCAGACCGATTTGGCACGGTGATCGCGGTGTCGATGCACGTGATGCGTTCGCCACTCTGGCCGGGCGCTTCGTACCCGCCGAGTACACCACAGCACTCGCGCGGGGCCGCGGCCCGCGCCGCCGATCGTACGTCGAACACGACGGCGGGCGACATGCGGATCACCAGGCCGCCTCCGCAACTCATTCCGCACTCAGCGGCCACGCGCGGCGATCATCGGGCGAAGGCCGCGCTTGCGGGAAACCGCCGTACGCGGAGGCCGGGGTAACCCCGAAACAAGAAACGCGCCGCGGGCAGCCGGCCCGCGGCGCGTGTGGATATCAAAAGCGAATGACGTTGGCCGCTGTGCTCAGCGCTTCGAGAACTGGCAGCGACGGCGGGCCTTGCGGCGTCCGAATTTCTTGCGCTCGACCTCGCGCGAGTCGCGCGTCAGATAGCCCGAATCACGAAGCCGCTCTTCAAGCGCGGTGTTGGCCGAGAGCAGCGCGCGGGCGATGCCCAGGCGGATCGCGCCGGCCTGGCCAGTGTGTCCGCCGCCGTGAACGGTGACATGCGCGTCCCACACGCCGACGGTGTTCGTGACCGTGAACGGCGCGGTGACCGCGTCGCGATCCTGAACCTCGCTGAAGTACTCGCCCAGGTCGCGGGTGTTGATCTTCAGCTTCCCGCTGCCGGGCATGATCCGGACGCGGGCGACCGCAGTCTTGCGGCGGCCGGTGCCGAGGAAACGCGTTCCGCGAGCGGGAACGACGGCATGGGCGCTGAAGTCCGGCGTTTGCACGGCGGATGCGTCGCCCGGCTGAATCGAATCGGTCACGTTCGGCGGCTCCTCATCTACCAATTGATCGACTGATGCACCGGGCGAAAAGGGCCCGACGGCCGCGGCGATCAGGCCCGCGGCAGCGGTTCGGGCATCTGTGCCTGGTGCGGATGCGAATCCTGCGTGTACATCTTCAGCTTCAGCAGCATGTGCTTGGCGAGCGCGTTCTTGGGCATCATGCGGCGGACGGCGTCGAACAAGACGCGCTGCGGGCGGCGCGCCAATTGCTGCCGCATGGTGCGCTCCTGCAAGCCGCTGGGGTAGCCCGTGTAATCCTGGTAAACCACGTCGTCGAGCTTGGTCCCGGTGACGCGCACCTTATCGCAATTCAGAACGATGATGTAATCGCCGCAATCGACGTGCGGGGTGTAGGTGGGCTTGTTCTTGCCCATCAGCACGTTGGCGATCCGCACGGCGAGCCGGCCCAGCACCTTGTCCGTCGCGTCCACGACGTACCAGCGGCGCTGCACATCCTCGGCGCGAGCCTGGAAACACTTGTTGGCGGTTTTCATCGCTGCCGTTCCTGTCGACTGACGGTTGCATCCCCGGCTACTGCCGAGAATCCGGTAGTATACCCAACCACCCGAATGCGTCAATCGGCCGCAGATTGCTGATTCGCGCGATTCGCCCGCCCCGGTTTCACGCCAGGACCGCAAACCGCGACAGCCGGGCGCGCCGCCCGTAAATCGGGAAGTAGTGGCTCTCGAAGCCTTCGTGCCGCATTCCCACCGATTGATAACAGCGCACGGCGGCGCGGTTGTCCGGGAAGACAACCAGCGACACCCGCCGCGCCCCGAGCACGTTGAACGCCCGGTCGATTAGCCGCCGGGTCAACTCCAGCCCCAACCCCTGGCCGCGCCGCTGCGGATCGACCACCAGGTGCCCCAGCCAATACTCGCCCGCCTCGCGCACCAGCACGTTCAACTCGCCGTAGGCCACGACCTCGCCGGCGTGCGTCATGACCAACTGCTGTCGCCCCGGTGCGGCCCAGTTCACGACCTTCTCCGGAGTGATCGGCGGCGGCGTCCGCGGAGCCAGCCAGAAGGTCTCCCCCGGGCTGCGCGACCAGCCGGCCACGCCCGTCGCATCGGCCGGGGCGAACGCGCGCAGCGCCAGCAGCGACGGCGGAGCGACGCAACCAGCGGGTTTGATCGCCATGACTGCCTGAATGTACCGGTGCGCTTGCTGCTTGAAAACCCGCGGCGGCGCGGCGCCCGCAAGGCCGGGGCGCGCCGCGCTGCGATCACGCCCGCAGCGCGCGCGGTCGACCGCCGGAGACAACCGCGGCGGTTCGGCGGATGTGCTCCGGCCCGGCGCCGCAGCAGCCCCCGATGACGCTCGCGCCGGCCTCCAGCAACCGGGCCGCCGCATCGGCGAACTGGTCGGGCGTCTGGCGATACACAAGCCGGCCGTCATCGAGTTCGGGCAGGCCGGCGTTGGGTTTGACCCACAGCGGCAGGTGCGTATGCGCCCGCAGCGCGACCAGCGCGGGCAGCGCCTCCGCCGCGCCGCAGCCGCAGTTCGAGCCGATCAGGTCGACCCCGCGCGTGGTCAGCGCGTCGGCGACGGCCGCGGCCTCGGCCCCCATCATCGTGCGCGTGCGTTGCGGTCCGGAGTCGAACGACATGCAGGCGATGATGGGCAAGGCCGCCGCCGATCGTGCGGCGTCCACGGCCATGAGCAGCTCGGCCAGTTCGGAGAAAGTCTCGAACAGGATCGCATCGACACCGCCGTCGCGCAGCGCCGCAGCCTGCTCGGCGACATTGGCGGACAGCTCCGCCTCGCCCGCTTCGCGCACCGCGAGGATGCGCCCGCTCGGCCCGATCGCACCGCACACCCATGCCGCCGCACCGGCCGCACTCACGGCCTGCCGTGCGAGTTGGGCGGCGCGCAGATTCAGCTCGCGCGGATCGGCGGCGATCTTCCGCCGCTGCATCATCAGGCGATTCGCGGCAAAGGTGTTTGTGCACAAGAAGCGCGCCCCGGCCGCGAGATACTCGCCCGCCAGTTGACTGACCATCTCCGGACGCGTCGCGGTCGCCAGCTCCGCCGCCTGGTCCGCCGGCCAGCCGCGTGCCCGCAGCTCGGTGGACCAGGCGCCATCGGCGATCCAGCGCGCGCCGGCCAACATCGACGGGTCAAACGCCACGCCGCCCTCGCATCATGCTCGTGCTTCGCTCGTGGCGAGCGGCGACCGCCCGGCCAGGATGTTGTTCAGTCGCGCCGCGACGATGGCCAGGTCGCCGCCGCCCTCATAAGTCAGCGGTCCGTCGTAGTGCGCGTCGCGCAGCGCCGCCAGGACTGCCGGCCAGTCTACGCTGCCTTCGCCCAAGCCGCAGAAGCCCGCGCGGCCCGGCCGGTTTACGTCATAGTCCTTGGCATGGACGCGCGCCACGCGGCGGCCGAGCGTGGCGATCCAATCCTGCGGATAGCCATATGCGAGCACGTTGCCCACGTCGACGTACATCCCGACGGCCGGCGAATTGACCCGATCGAGCAACTCCACGGCCTCGACCGGCGACAGCAGGAATCGATTCCAGACGGTCTCCAGCGCCAGCACTACGCCACGGCGCTCGGCTTCGAAGCGCAGCGCCGCGAGGGCTTCGTAGGTGCGATTGAGCGCATCGGAATAGGCCACGGCGGGACGCGCGTCGGTCAGCCGTCCCACGACCGCCGGAATCACCAGCACGCTGCCGCCGGGCGAAAACGCCGCGGCCTGGTCCAGCAGCCGCAGGGTCAGTTCGTGGGCCCGGGCGCGGATTGCGTCGTCCGGGGCGGCGTAGTTGCATTGAAACCACAAGCCGGTCGCCAGACCGACGGGCCGCAGGCCGCGATCGGCCGCGATAAGGCGTAGCGCCGCGAGCTCGGACGGCGGCGTTTCGGGCGTGAGCGGCCCGGTCTCCGACACGACCAGCTCGATGCCCGCGAACCCGGCCTCGGCCGCGGCGGCGATCTGAGCGCGCGGCACGGGGTCCGCAAAGGCGCCGGCGTGCACGGCCGAGAACATGAAACCACCTGCTTCGAGTTTACGGACGATTCCGGGGAGACGCGTTCGCCGGCGACAATGTAGCAGGGCGTGCGGCCGTCGCAAAACAGAATTGCCCGGCGGCTGTCCGGTAGTAAGCGTCGCCGGAAACGGCGTGCAGTCTTCGGGCGGCGGCGCCGGAGTTCGAGGCGATTTCGCCGGAATGCGTGGGCGGCCCCGGCCGATGAGTGATGTGGACCAGATTCGCGTCGGTCGGCCGCAAGTCGTGATCGCGGCCGGGCGTTCGCCGGAGTGGGGGTCGACGACTCATGGACATGGCCAGCCTGCTGGGCGTGCTGATCGGCGCGGGGTGTCTGGGCTTCGTGTTCTACGAAGTCTCGCACGGCCACTTCGAGATGTTCTATTCGCAGGAAGGCGTGCTGATGGTCATCGGCGGCAGCATCAGCGTCTGCATGATGGCGATGCCGATGGAGAAGATCAAAGCGGTTCCGGGCTTCATCCGCCGCTTCATGTTCCACAAGGCGATGCCCATTACCGAACTCATCAAGATGATGAGCGAGCTGAGCGAAAAGGCGCGGCGCGACGGGATGCTGGCGCTCGAGGGCGAAGTCAGCAAGATCAGCGACCGGTTTCTCGCGTCCGGTTTGCGCATGGCCGTCGACGGCACCGCGCCGGAGACGATCGAGCAGACGCTGCGGCTCGAGATCCTCGCGATGCAGGAGCGTCACAAGGCCGGCAAGAAGTTCTTCGACCTGATCAAGCTGTACGGGCCGGGTTACGGACTGGTCGGTACGCTGGTCGGACAGGTCGGCATGTTCGGAAACCTCGAGGGCGGCGACATCGGAAAGATGGGAAAGATGCTCGCGGTCGCCGTCGTCGCCACCATGTATGGTGCGGTGGTGGCCAACGCGATCGCCGGTCCGATCGGAGACAAACTCGGATTGCGCTCCGGCGAGGAGATTCTGAACCGCGAGATGATGTTACAGGGCGTGCTCAGCATTCAGGCCGGCGACAATCCGCGCATGACGATCGAGAAGATGCTCGCGTTCCTGCCGGCGCCGCACCGGGACAAGCTGCGGACGAAGTAGCACAGCGCACGCGCCGCGCGGCACGCGCCGGTGTCGGCGACGCCGGATTGCGCGTCGGCGGCCTCGACTGAGGGAGGGTTCTCGTGGCGGACCACGATCATCACGAAGAGCACAAGAGCAGCCACGGTGGGGGCGGCCACGGCCACGGCGGCGGGGGCGGACACGAGGGCGAGCACGAAGGCGCGCCGGAGTGGCTGATCTCGTTCGCCGACAACACCGCGCTGATGATGGGATTTTTCTGCATCCTGCTGGCGATGAACATGAAGAAGCCGCCGCCGCCGTCGAACGGCGGCGGGGGCGAGACCGAGGGCGAGGGCGCGCAGCAGGCCGCGATGCTCGACTGGGCTCTGGCGGTGCGCGAGGCGTTCAACAACCCGGTGCAGATGAACTCGACCAATCCGCGCGAGGCCGCGCTGGTCGAACGGCTGCGCGAACGACTGACGCGCGGCAACGCCGTCGACCCCGGCCAGAAAGGCGATCACGACGAGGTGCAGACCATCCGCCCGTCGGACTACGTGGGTGCGGGCGGCGTGGTGATTTTCGGCGGCGGATCGAGCCAGATCACCGATGAGGGGCGGGCCGCGGTCGGGGAGATCGCCGACCGGCTGCGGGGCAAGAACAACCGCATCGAGGTGCGCGGGCACGTCAGCGCCGCGGAGGGCTACCGCGCGGCGGATCACGGGTTCGACCTGTCGTATCGCCGGGCGCAGATCGTCGCGGCCGAGCTGGTGCGCCTGGGCATCGAGTGGCGTCAGATTCGCCTTACGGCCGCCGGCGACAACGAGCGGGCGGTGACGCCGGAGTACGACGCGGCCGCGGCACAGAGCAACCGGCGGGTGGAGGTCGTGGAGCTGCCAGAGCTGGTGGATGCGCAAGCGGCTCCGTCGCCGCCTGGAGGCGGGAGTTGAGAGGTGGCGCGGCGGAGCAGAAAAGAGAGCGACGAAGCGACGAAGCGACGAAGCGACGAAGCAGAAAGGAGAGCGACGAAGCGACGGAGCGACGGAGCGACGAAGCAGAAAATAGAGCGACGAAGCGACGGAGCGATGCAGCCCCGGAGCGACAGAGCAGAACAGTAATCGACGGAGCGCGGGGGATGTCGTGACTCGCGGGGGTGGGCGGGGCGCGTTCGCGGGCGACACGTCGAGTTTTTGACAGGCCGATTGTTTCATCTTCGTCTGCGTGAACAAGCGCCTCCTTAACCGCATGGACCACGAAAACGAGACGAGATGAACAGACCAACCCGCGCCGCTCGCACCGCCATTTCCGCAAGTCGCCGCTTGCTCACGTGGCTGGCCGCGACGCTTTCGCTTGCCGCCTGCACCACCGCAACGGCACAGCCGGCGGAGCCTGCGCCGACGAGCACTGCGGCTGCGTCCGCGCCGACGAGCACTGCGGCGGCGTGGCGCTATACGCCGGCCGAGAACAAACAACTGCCGCCCATGTTCCGTCAGGGCCAGGCGCAGCGGCCGGACGGCAGCACCCTCACGTTTTTTCTGGGCAACTTCAACGACGGGCTGAACGCCCGCAAGCCGCTGCTGATTTTCCTGGATGGCTCCGGCGCGCAGTCGCACTTCATCCGCGTCGGCGACAAGCTCGGCTACAGCATCTTCGGCCTGATCGCTTCGCACGCCTCGGTGTATCACGTCGCGGCGGCGGAAAAGCGCGGCGTCGAGTTCGCTGCGAACAGCACGCGCGGCGCCGCGCAGGGCGCATCGGCGGAGTACAACCGGCACGCGACGATCCAGGACCGCGTGGCCGACGTGCGGCTGCTGCTGGACGCGCTGCTGGCCGAACCGAACGTCGACGCTTCGCGCGTGCTGCTCGTCGGCCACTCCGAGGGCGCGGATGTCGCCGCGGTCGCCGCGGCGGAGGACGCGCGCATCACCCACGTCGCGTTTCTCTCCGGCGGCGGTCCGCCCCAGTTCTTCGATTTCTATGTGATGCGTCGCAAGCAGATGCGGGAACAGGGCGCCGCGCCGGAGCAGATCGAGGCGGCGATCGCCCAATTGGACGATGAGATTCGCGCGGTGCTCGACGATCCGGGGAACGAGGAGAAACTCTGGCTCGGCCATGCTTACAAACGCTGGGCGACGTTTGCGACCACGTCGGCGGCCGAGCACCTGGCTCGCACGAGAGCGCGGCTCTTTCTGGCGCACGGGTCCGAAGACACATCCGTGCCGATCGAGTCGTTCGACTACCTGGTCATGGAGCTGCTGCGCCGCGGCCGGCGCGACTTCTCCGTGCGGCGCTATCCGGGCTGCGACCACGGCTACATGAAAGCGGGCCAGGAGCCGTCGAGCAGCCCGTTTCTGGCCGTGCTGGATGAGGTGCTCGCCTGGGCGGCTGTGCCGTAGCGAAGACTCCCCGGCCCGGCGCCGCCTCCCCGGCCGTCGGCAAGCCTCACGCCCGACAACATCCGCCATTCCGCCGGCATGCGGCCGCACGCAGAGCGCGTATCATGCGCGGCAGCGGAGAGCGGACCGCAACCGGACATGAGCACGACACGCTGCACCATCCTGGGCATCGAGACGTCCTGCGACGAGACCTCTGCGGCCGTCGTGGTCGACGGTTGGGACGTGCGCTCGAATCTGGTCAGCTCGCAGGTCGACCTGCACGCGCGCTACGGCGGAGTGGTGCCGGAGATCGCCGCCCGCGCGCACATCGAGCGAGTTCGCCCCATCGTCGAGACGGCGCTCCGCGACGCCGGCATCGGCCTGGCGGATGTGGATGCGATCGCGGTCACCGACGGGCCGGGGCTGATCGGCTCGCTGCTGATCGGCGTCACGGCGGCCAAGACGCTGGCGCTGGCGGCCGACAAGCCGCTGGTTCCGGTGGATCACATCGAGGCCCACGCCGTCAGCGCGGCGCTGGGCGCGGCCGAAGAACTGCGACAGCGCGAGCCGGACGCGCTCGGCGACGAAACCCGGCGAGTCGTGCGACTGGCCGCGCTCTGGCCGGCCGTGGCGCTGGTCGTCAGCGGCGGGCACACTTCGCTCTATCTCGTGCGCGACCCGCTTGATGTCTCGCTATTGGGACAGACCGTGGACGACGCCGCCGGGGAGGCGTTCGACAAGGTGGCGGCGATCCTGGACCTCGGTTTTCCGGGCGGTCCCGCGATCGATCGATTGGCGCGGCAGGGCAATGCCGAAGCGATCCGATTTCCGCGCACCTGGCTGAATGAGCCGCACCTGAATTTCTCGCTGAGCGGGCTGAAAACCGCAGTGCTCTATCACGTCTACGGGCAGGGTCGGAAGTATGGCTCGGCCGCGCACCTGTCGCCGCAGCAACTGGCCGACGTGGCCGCGAGCTTTCAGGCCGCGCTGGTCGAGCCGCTCATCAAAAAGACCGTCGCCGCCGCGCGGCAGACGGGGGTTCGCACGGTCGTGGTCGGCGGCGGCGTGGCGGCGAACGGCGGGCTGCGCAGCGGGCTGGCCGCGGCGTGTGCGGCCGGCGGACTGACGCTGCATCTGACGCCCATGAAGTACTGCACCGACAACGCCGCGATGATCGCCGCGCTCGGCTATCATCGCTTCCGCGGTGGCCGGCTGGGCGGCCTCGACCTGGAGCCGCGCAGCGGTCTGCTGCGGCCGCCGCTGCAGCGCGGTCGCAAGCCCGGCGGCGAGGAAGAGCGTGCGCGCGCCACAGCGCGGGGAGCGGAATCCGCATGAGCGATTCGATCCACAGTCAGCGGGCGCCGGAGCCGGTCGGGGCGTATCCGCACGCCAAGCGCGTCGGCAACCTGCTGTTTCTTTCGGGCGTCGGGCCCCGGCAGCGCGGCAGCGCGCAAATCCCCGGCGTGACGCTCGCCGCGGATGGCCGCGTGGCTTCCTACGACATCGTCGCGCAGTGCGAATCGGTTTTTGCGAATGTGCGCACCATTATCGAGGACGCCGGCGCACGCTGGGAAGACATCGCCGACGTGACTGTCTTTCTGACGAACATGAAGGACTTTCCGGTGTACAACCGCGTGTACGCCGCGCACTTCGCCGGCCCGGGCAAACCGAACCCGACCCGGACGACGGTGGAGGTGACGGCGCTGCCGACGCCGATCGCGATCGAGCTGAAGGTCATCGCGACCATCGCCTGACGCCGGCCCAGCGCGCCGCGCGGATCAGAAGGGAGCTTGAGATGCACACGATCGAGCGAACGTGGCGGGCGTGGAGCGTCTGCGCGGCTGTTTGCATCGGTGGGGCGGCCGCGATCGCCCAGCCGCCGGCCGACAAGCCGCGGACCGACCTGCGCGTGCAGCGCATCGCGCTGTTCAGCAGCGGCGTGGGCTACTTCGAAAGCCAGGCCGAGGTGCAGGGCAATGCCGCGGCCGAACTGACCTTCCGAACCGATCAGATCAACGACATCCTGAAATCGCTGATCGTGCGCGACCTCGGCGGCGGGCAGGTCGGCGTGGTGGGCTACGCGTCGCGCGATCCGATCGAGAAGACGCTGCGGAGCTTCGGCGTCGACATCACCGGTAAGCCGACGCTGGCGCAGCTTCTCGACCAGCTTCGCGGCGAGCCGGTCGAGATCGCCGCGCCGCGGTCGCTGCGGGGCGTCATCGTCGGCGTCGAGAAGCAGAAGAAGGCCGTGGGCGACACGGCGATCGAGTATGACGCGCTGACGCTGCTGACCGATGCGGGCATCGAGCAGGTCGCCATCGACGAGCTGCGCGGCCTGAAGCTCACCAACGAAAAAGTCGCGGGCGAATTGCGGCAGGCGCTGGCTACGCTGGCCGCCGGGCACTCGGCGGACAAGAAGACGGTGCTGATCGCGTTCAACGGCGACGGCAAGCGCACGGTGAAGGCGGCGTATCTGCTGGAAGCGCCGATCTGGAAGACGAGCTACCGGCTGGCGCTGTCGAAGGAGGGCAAGCCGTTCCTGCAGGGCTGGGCGACGGTCGAGAACGCGACGGAGGAGGATTGGAAGGACGTGCAGCTCTCGCTGGTCAGCGGTCGGCCGATTTCGTTCACGATGGATTTGTATACGCCGCTGTATGTGCCGCGGCCGCATGAGGAACTGGAGCTCTATGCGTCGCTGCGGGCGCCGGAGCTGAAGGATGCAGCCGCAGTGAGGCACACGATGGCCCCGTCGGGCGGGGCCGGCGGGCGGCCGTTGCGGCTGCTCTTCTCCAAGGCGGACGCCCCCGCCGCCGAGATGGACGGCGACGAAGGCAGCACGGCGAGCTTGCGCGGCGATTCGGTTCGCTCCATTGCTACGACCGCGGAGGCCGGGGAGTTGTTCGAATACCGCATCGACGCGCCAGTCAGCATCGCTCGTCAGCACTCCGCCATGCTGCCGATCGTCAACGAAGAGATCGCCGGCGAGAAACTGAGCATTTACAGCGAGGGAACGCATGAGCGCCATCCGCTGAACGCCCTGCGGGTCGAGAACACCACGAAGCTGCACCTGATGCAGGGTCCGGTGACGCTGTTTGACGACGGCGTCTATGCCGGCGACGCCAAGCTGCCCGATCTGCAGCCGGCCGAGAAACGACTGATCGCGTACGCGCTCGATCTGACCGTGGAGGTCACGACCGAAAGCGGCGACGAGCCGCAGACCGCCGAAGTGGTGAGCCTGCGGGCCGCCAACGGCGTCCTGATCGTGGAGAAGCGCTACATCTCGCAGCTTGTCTACAACGCCCGCAACAAGAGCGAGCGGCCCAGGACGTTGCTGATCGAGCATCCGCGAATCGCCGAATGGCGTCTGGTCGAGCCGCCGCAGGCGTTCGAGCAGACCGAGGATCAATACCGCTTCAAGCTCGAACTTCCCGGCGGTCAGCAGCAATCGCTGAAGGTGCGGGCCGAGACCGTCGCCTCCGAGCGCATCACGCTGCTTGACGCGCACTTCGACCTGCTGGCGCTGCACATCCGCGGCCGGGTGATCTCGCCGGCGCTGAAGGCGGCGCTGGAGCGCGTCGTGGCGCTCCGCGGCGAACTGGAAGCGCTGAACCGCGCCCGGACCGCCGTCGAGCAGCGATTGACCGAAGCCGCCAACGAACAGGGCCGCATTCGCGAGAACCTGCGAACGATCGAGAAGGGCGGCGACGTTTACGCCCGGCAGCTTCGCAAGTTCGATGAGTTGGAGACGCAGATCGAAACGCTGAAGAACGAAGTGGAACAGAAGCGCGCGTCCGCGGATGCGAAGCGCGACGAACTTGCCGCGTTCATCGCCGGGCTCGACGTGAAGTGAGGGTCTTCCGCGAAACCCGGCCGCCGCCGCCGGCATCCAATCGCCAGGACCGATGCACAGATACCCACTGATCCTAATGGCGGCGGCAGTCCTGCTGTTGCCCGGTTGCCAGGCGGCCAGGCTGGCCGTCAGCGACTCGTACATGATGCGCGGGGCCGAGAGCCTGCTGTTGGCGCGGGTCGAGCAGCGCCGCATCGGCGACAATCCGGGTCTGCCGCGGCAGCCGGTGCGGTTTTTCGCCGGAGAGCGGCTGTTGGGCGAGTCGCGCACCGACGCGGCCGGCGAGGCCCGGCTGATGTGCACCCTGCCGGACGGCACGACCGAGTTTCGCGTCGAAGTCCCGCTGGGCGACGAGACGCTCGCCGCCACCGGGCTGGTCTTCAACTGGTCGCCGGACCGCACGGTCGTATTCTGCGACATCGACGGCACGATCTCCGAGACGGACTTCAGCACGCTGGTCTTCGGCGACGCCGACGAGGACGAGTCTGAGCCGTTCCCGCACGCGGCGGAGACGCTGCATGAACTAACCACGCGGTTCGAGCTGATCTACCTCACGGCCCGCCCCGTGACCTTGCGAGACAAAACCCAGCGCTGGCTCGCGCGGCATGGCTTCCCGCCGGCCCCGCTGATCACCACGCCCCGCCGCCGCGACGTGCTGCGGGCGCAGGGCTACAAGATGGAGGTCATCCGCGAGATTCAGGCGGCGGTGCACAGCGTGGGCATCGGCATCGGAAATGCCGGGACGGATTCGGAGGCATACGCCGAGCGCGGGTTGCTGACGGTCATCATCGACGACGCCGACGACAACAAGTTCCGCGCGCACGCGGTCATCGTGCGCGACTGGCGCATGCTTCGGCGGCTGTTTGACGCGAATCGCGAAGTGCTTGAGAACCCCGAGCGACTGCACGCGGCGATCGCGAGTGAAGAGATGATCCAGCGACCGTTGATCCGATATCAGCCGAAGTAGTTTTCTGCGCGCAGCCGCGCGCCCGCTGCGGGGTAACGGCGGCTTGCCCAAGAGCTTGGTGTGGCATGCTTTCGCCGTCACGCGTAGGCATCCCGAGTGCGAGCGGCGGCTCGTCGGCAGCTTTGACGCCTCGCGGCGACATCGACGTTCGCAGGGAGACGCGAGACTACTGCGGGCGGTCCACTTCTCGGGCGAATATCGAATACAGGGCTTCCCGGCTGATCTCGGGGTGGATCGTCAGGATTTCGTGCAGCTCCCGCGCCTCCGCCGCGACCTCCGCAGAGCCCGCTCGCGCGGACTCGTCGAGTAGGGGCAGCCCCGCGTCGCCGGATGCGAGTATTCGCAAGCGCAGCTCGGAAGATTCCGGCGCGTTCTCCGCGATCTGTGCGAGCGCGGCGCGAATGTCGAACGGATCGAGCAGCGCCTTTCCGAGCCCCCGCGCCTCCAGCATCTTGCGGGCGATGGCGCGCACCTCCGCATGCTCGCTGCGAAGCAGCGCCAGCCAAAAGCGCGGGTCGTCGCGCGAATCGAGCAGCTTCAGCATGCGATCCGCGAGCGGATCGCCGGTGCGGTTCGCGTCGCGGGCGGCGCGCACGTAGATCAGGTCATCCGATGACACCGCAAACGGCCGCCCCGCACCGATGAAAAATCCCGGGCTGCAGTTTCGAATGAATGTGTGTTCATGGGCAGGCGTTACAGCGGCCGTTCGCGATGCGGAAAGACGGCAGTCATCGAACACGCCCACCGGTCCATGTGCCACCTCGCGGTTGTCGACGAACTTCGATGATCGAATGCAGATCGGCA